>NZ_AFWT01000024.1 GCF_000224065.1 Thiorhodococcus drewsii AZ1 | reverse complement strand
CAAGCTGCTCCAGTCGGCGCAGAAGAACTGGAGACGCATCAAGGGATTTGGAAAACTGGAACTGGTCGTCAATAACGTCCCGTTCCGCGATGGAGAACAACTGAACGATCAGTCAGATCGGATCGCCGCCTGATGGAGGCCATACACCAGATTTGACATTAACTCCCGGCTTTAGCCGGTGGTTGTTTAGTTTCTCGGAAATGTGCAGCTCAAGCCCGAGGGTTTCATAAACGTACTTCACCGCTGTGCCGCGGTAGCCCGCATCGCCGGAGAACGCTTTGATGGTGGGATGCTTCTCTGCGGCACGTTCGAGTACCGGGCACGCCGCAACGGTATCGCTGCGGTTCGCGGCATGCACCGAAACGTGTAAGAGATTGCCGGCAATATCGACCACAATGTGGCGCTTGCGCCCTTTGACTTTCTTGCCCCCATCAATGCCACGCTCCTCACTGGCGTACTGGGTCTTGACGCTTTGTGAGTCGATGATGCCGAGGGTTGAATGCGTCGAGTGCAGCCTCCCAGACACCGCGTCTGCTCCAGCGGCTGAAGTGGTCGTAAACCGTTTTCCAGGAAGGGAAATCGTTGGGAAGCAGACGCCACTGACAGCCCGATTTGACAACTTACAGGATCGCATCGACGATCAGTTTACGGGGGTGTGAGCACGGGCGCCCGCGTCGGTCAGACGGCTCGAAGTGGTGCTGGATCAGAGTCCATTCATCATGCGTCAAGTCGCTTGGATAAACCATGGCAGATCAATCGAGAACGAGACTATCGAAAAACAAGCGCTTGATTTTACAGGATCCATTTTTTCCAGACAGCTTCTTAGCAGGAGACGCTCTGACGGGTAAATCGTGGAACGACTGGATGAGCCAACGCTGTTGCGAGCGGCAGCTTCGGATCGGATTGCGGGCAGTCAGCGGCCGATCTTCAGTGTCGGCTCCGGGTCGTGAATTGTCACACGCCCCAGTTGCTCGACTTTCCGCTCCCCGCGTGCAGAAGTCGCTCGCGCCAATGAGATGAGCGGCGGCTCCTGGGCCAAGGCACCCAGTGGCGCTGCTATGAACATTCGATGATCAAACTGTGGATGTTGCTTCCGAAGACCAGGGGTCGAACTTCGGATAGAGGGGTGAGCGCAGAATCGAACCTGCCTACTCACCGGTGTGGGGTTCGATCCTAATCGAAACGCTGGCTTGAGAGACGCGCTTCCGTATAGCCCGATCGGTTCTGAGGATACCAAAGTCGAGCGCGACTACAGACGCGACTACAAATTGATTTTGGACTGGGCAAGGAAAAAGCGGTTAGCCAATTTCTCAGCTAACCGCTTGTTTTTATTGGTCGGGGCGAGAGGATTTGAACCTCCGACCACCTGAACCCCATTCAGGTGCGCTACCAGGCTGCGCTACGCCCCGTAAAGACGCACAATTTTAGTGATCGATTCTCTTCCTGTCAATGGTTGATTTGCGTGCGCTGGGCGGATGGGCGAGCTCGGGTGGATGTGGCTTGGAGGCGGTGTTTGGCCGATGGGTGGATCTATGGCATCGTCGTTCTCGATTCAGCCTGGCCTGACCATGGGGTTGGTGTTGGAGGTGTCTTGGAATTCGAGAGGGTCATCGTGTCGAAAAAAATCGTGGTGGATGTCGCTGCTCAGACGTTGATGCTGCTGGATGGGTCGCGTCTGCTGGGGCGCTATCTGGTTTCGACTGGCCTCAATGGGGTTGGTGAGCAGAGTGGCAGCGGCTGTACGCCGCGCGGTTTGCATCGGGTGCGGTTGGGGATCGGCGATGGATGTCCGGTTGGAACCGTATTTCGCGGTCGACGGCCGACCGGCGAGATTTTCGATGATGCCTTGGCGGCGGAGTATCCGGGGAGGGATTGGATTCTGACCCGTATTCTTTGGTTGACGGGCTGTGAGTCCGGTCGCAATCGCGGCGGTCCTGTGGATACCTTGAGGCGCTTCATCTACATCCATGGCACCCCGTATTGGGAGCCCATGGGCGAGCCGCGGTCTCATGGCTGCATTCGCATGCGCGATCCTGATCTGATCGCGTTGTTCGATCAGGCGCCTCGGGGCACGCCGGTCGAGATCCTGGGATGAGGCGTCGGATGCCGGCGGGTGGGCCGAAGCAGGCGCTGGGAGGCGTGGTGTTTTCGTTGTTGCCACGTATCGGCCTGTCCCTCTCGATGCTGCTCGGTGTCTGTACCCTGGTTTTTCTGCTGATCCATCTGGTGCCGGGCGATCCGGTCGAGGTGATGCTGGGTGAGGGGGCGCGGCCGGCCGATCAGGAGGCTTTGCGCCATGCCTTGGGGCTCGATCGGCCGCTGGCGGTGCAATATCTGGAGTATCTGGGGCGTTTGGCGCGGCTCGATTTGGGGATGTCGCTGCATGCCCAGCGTCCCGTGTTGGATCTGTTGAGCGAGCGGGTCGGTCCGACCCTGGAGTTGGCCGTCGCCTCGCTGTCCCTGGCGATCGTGCTTGCCATTCCGCTCGGCGTGCTCGCCGCGCACTATCGAGGGCGGGGCGTTGATCGCGCGGCCATGACCTTTTCCATGTTGGGTGCGGCGATACCGAATTTCTGGCTCGGTCCGCTTCTGATTCTGGTCTTTTCGCTGTGGCTGGGTTGGACGCCGGTCAGCGGACGGGAGGGGGCGCTCAGCCTGGTCCTTCCGGCGGTGACCTTGGGGACGGGCCTCGCGGCCGTGCTGGCGCGAATGGTGCGCAGCAGTGTGCTTGAGGTGCTGGGAGAGGATTATGTGCGAACGGCCCGCGCCAAGGGCCTGGGGCCTTTGGCTGTTCTGTGGCGTCACGCGCTGCGCAACGCCTGGCTGCCGATCCTGACCCTGATCGGTTTGCAGTTCGGCGCCCTGCTGGGCGGGGCGGTCATCACCGAGACCGTCTTCTCCTGGCCCGGTTTGGGGAGTCTGTTGGTCGAGGCGATTCAGACTCGCGACTACCCGCTGGTGCAGGGTGCGGTTCTGCTGATCGCCTTGACCTATCTTGCGGTCAACACGCTGACGGACCTGCTCTATGTCGCGATCGATCCCCGCGTGCGGGCCGTTTGAGTTCGGCTATTCGGCGTATCCGCCGCGTCCCGTGCCGCGCGTGTTACGCGCAAAATAGCTGACACGTCCCATCGGAATCACGGTGACGCCGCCCTGGCTGACGTGGAAGCGCTGGCTGTCGATCTCGCGGTCGAAGCCGATACGATCGCCGTTCTCGATGATGTTGTGTCGATCGACGATGACGTTGCGCAGCTTGGCCCCTCGTCCGACGCGCACGTAATCCATGATGATGCAGTTATCCAGTTCCACATCCTCCTCGATCACCGCCTCGCGCCGAATGATGGAATTGCTGATGCGCGCGCCCTTGTGGATCATGGTCGCGGCGCCGAGCAAGGTGTTGTCGAGCTGTCCGCCGAGGATACGTGCCACCGGACCCTGATAGCCGCTCGAAAAGACGGGCCAATCCGGGTTGAACATGTCGAACTTGGGTTCCTCGCCCAGGACGTCGTGGTGGGCATCGAAATAGGCGTCGATGGTGCCGACGTCGCGCCAATAGACGGGCGCCTCGTAGGGCTGGATTCCAGGGATGCGGTTGCTGGAGAAATCGTAGGCGAAGAGCTGGTGGGTGCGCAGCAGTCGCGGCAGTACGTGCTGGCCGAAATCGGTTTCTCCCGCCTCCTGGGTCTCGTGCAGCGCCTTGATCAGGACCTCTGCGTCGAAGATGTAGTTGCCCATGGAGGCGAATGCCTGGGTGGGATCGGAGGCGAGCGGGCTCGGATTGGCCGGTTTTTCCTCGAAGGCCTGGATGCGGCCTTCCTCGTCGGCGGCGATGACCCCGAAGCTGGAGGCTTCATGCAGCGGCACGGGGAGGGCGGCGATGGTGACATCGGCGCGGCGCTCCTTGTGGAATTCCACCATCTGGCGGATATCCATGCGATAGATGTGATCCGCGCCGAACACCGCGACCAGATCGGGACGATGCTCCTCGATTAGGTTGATGTTCTGATTGATCGCGTCGGCGGTACCCTGGAACCAGTGTTCGCCGGACATCATCTGAGGCGGCACCACGGTCACGAACTGGCTTTGTAGCAAGGGCGAGATGGTCCATGCCTTGCGCACGTGCTCGATCAGGGATTGGGATTTGTACTGGACTAGCAGATAGATGGTCTGGATCTGCGAGTTGACGAGATTGCTCAGGACGAAATCGACGATCCGGTAGCGGGCGCCGAAAGGCACCGAGGGTTTGGAGCGGCCGGTCGTCAGCGGCTGAAGCCTGGATCCCTGTCCGCCAGCCATGACGAAGGCGATGATACGTTCTGTCTGCATAGGTGTTGTCCTCCTCGAGCGCCTGGTGAAGGCGGGCACTGTTATGAAAATTGTCGAGTTTAGTCGCTCGATATGTCGGGACCTTGTCCGTCCGCATGTTGTATGTGCCGGTGGCGACCCTCAATGATAATCATCTCACCGGCGGCTTTCCCGAGAATTCTCGTCTGGGTCGTGTTGTTCCCGTCTTGTCGAAGCGATCGATGTGGTCGGCCACAGTGGCGCGGCAACGGGATACAATGCGTACTTTTTCGCGGGACGAGCCCGTCGTTCGGTCCGTTGGAATATCGAGGAGTGTTGCGATGAGCGATCCAATGAAACAGGTTCCCCGCCGACCCGTCATCCTGATTGTCCTGGATGGTTTCGGTCTCAATCCGTCCAAGGCCAACAACGCCATCGCGATCGCGAACACGCCCAATCTCGATCGCTATTTCTCCACCTATCCCCATACCGCGATCCAGGCATCGGGTCTGTCGGTCGGTCTGCCGGATGGACAGATGGGCAACTCGGAGGTGGGGCACATGACCCTGGGGTCCGGCTGCGTGGTTCGGCAGGATCTGGTGCTGATCGACGCGGCGATCTCGGATCACAGCTTCTTCGAGAATCGTACCCTGATCGCGGCGGCCAAGGCGGCAGCAGAGCAGGGGCGCCCGATCCATCTCATGGGGCTGGTTTCGGATGGTGGGGTGCATAGCCATGTGCGTCATCTGGTCGCGCTCATCAAGCTCTGCAAGCATCAGGGCGCGCGCCCCATGGTCCATATGTTCACCGACGGTCGCGATACGGCGCCGCGCTCGGCCCTCAACTATCTGAACTGCATCCAGGAGGCCTTGGATATGGCGGGCGGTCAGATTGCGAGCGTCTCGGGTCGTTACTACGCGATGGACCGTGACAACCGCTGGGAGCGCACCGAGTTGGCCTGGCGCGCCATGGTGGACGGCGAGGGCCGTCGCGCACCGAGCGCGCGCGCGGCGATCGAGGCCGCCTACGAGGCCGGTGAGGACGATGAGTTCATCCGTCCGACCCTGGTCGAGGGTGGCGACTGTATCCAGGACGGCGACCAGGTGGTGCATTTCAACTTCCGCAAGGATCGTCCGCGTCAGATGGTCTCGGCCTTCTTCCAGCCGGACTTCGACAAGTTCGACCGTCGTGGCGTCACCGGGGTCAAGGTCACCTGCATGATGGAATACGACCAGTGGTACGGTCTGCCCTTCGCCTTCGATCACGACATGCCCAAGATCACCCTGGGTCAGATCCTGAGCGACGACGGTCTGCCGCAGTTCCATTGTGCCGAGACCGAGAAATACGCCCATGTCACCTTCTTCTTCAATGGCGGGCGCGACGATCCCTTCCCTGGCGAGGAGCGCGCGCTCATTCCGTCCCCGAAGGTGGCGACTTACGACCTGCAGCCAGAGATGAGCGCGTCTCAGGTGGCCGACGCGACGATCGAGGCACTGCAGCGCAAGACCTTTCCCTTCATCGTGGTCAATTTCGCCAACGGTGACATGGTCGGTCATACGGCGGTGCGCGAGGCGGTCATCGCCGCAGTCGAGACGCTCGATCGCGAGGCCGGTCGTCTGATGGACATGGCGCGCGAGTGCGGCTATTCGGTCATCCTCACCGCCGATCACGGCAATTGCGACGAGCTGGTGGATCCGGTCACCGGCGCTCCCCATACGCAGCACAGCGTCTATCCGGTGCCCTGTCTGGTGGTCGACGAGGTGCCATGGCGTCTCGCGGTGGGCGGAGGTATCAAGGACATCGCCCCGACCGTCCTCAACCTCATGGGTATCCCGGTTCCCGAGGCGATGGATGGCCACTCGCTTCTGCTCGGCCCGGCGACGGTCTGACGCATGCGGGCCTATCTGGATCTGGTTCGCGACGTCGTCGATAACGGCCTCGACAAGGGGGATCGCACGGGGGTTGGCACGCGCTCGCTGTTCGGGCGTCAGGTCCGTTTCGATCTGCAGGAGGGCTTTCCGCTGCTCACGACCAAGCGGGTCCATCTCAAGAGCGTGATCCACGAACTGCTGTGGTTCCTGTCAGGCTCGACCGACAACCGGGACCTGCGCGAGCGGGGTGTGTCTATCTGGGACGAATGGGCCACCGAGGACGGCGATCTCGGTCCCATCTATGGGGCGCAGTGGCGCAGTTGGCGCTGCCCGGACGGGCGGGTCATCGATCAGCTCGCCGAGCTGGTCGAGACCATCCGTACACGGCCGAATTCGCGCCGTCTGGTGGTCTCAGCCTGGAATCCGGCCGATCTGCCGGACGAGTCGTGCTCGCCGCAGGACAATGCGCGTGCCGGACGCATGTCTCTGGCCCCCTGTCATTGTCTGTTTCAGTTCTACGTGGCCGAGGGGCGTCTGTCCTGCCAGCTCTATCAGCGCAGTGCGGACCTGTTTCTCGGGGTGCCGTTCAATATCGCCAGTTATGCGCTGCTGACCCATCTGATCGCCGATCAGTGCGATCTCGCTGTGGGCGAGTTCGTCCACACCTTTGGTGATCTGCATCTTTACCGGAACCATCTGACCCCGGAGATCGTCTTCGCCCAGTTGGAACGCACGCCCAAGGCGCTGCCGCGTCTTGAGCTCAAGCGCCGACCGGAGACGCTCTTCGACTATCGCTTCGAGGACATCGAGATTCTCGGTTATGATCCGGCTCCGGCCATTCGTGCCCCGATCGCTGTTTGAAGGAAGGACGTCTCTCTATGGATCTTTTGTTTGCATCGCTCGTCGACTATGGCCTCTTTCTGGCCAAGACCCTAACGTTGCTGCTTGGCATCGTCATTCTGCTGGTTCTACTTTCTCGTCTACGTCAGGGTAGCGACCACAGCGAACAGCTGGAGGTCACGGATCTCAGCGAGCGCCATCGCAACCTGGCGTCCTCGCTCAAGGAGTTCTCGCTTTCGCGCAAGGACTACAAGGCCTTCGTCAAGGCCGAGCGCAAGCGCGAGAAGGAACGTGAAAAGGAGGGCGCGGACGGGCGCAATCGGTTGTTCGTGATCGATTTCAAAGGCGATATCCGAGCCAGCGAGGTTGGGGCGTTGCGGGTGCTGGTGACGGCACTGCTCTTGGAGGCGCGCGAGGGCGATGAGGTTTTGGTTCGGCTCGACAACGCTGGCGGCATGGTGAGCGAGCACGGTCTCGCCGCTTCTCAGCTTGCGCGTATTCGAGCCAAAGGCATCCCGCTGACGGTTGCGGTCGACAAGGTTGCGGCGAGCGGGGGCTATCTCATGGCCTGCGTCGCCGATCGCATCATCGCCGCGCCCTTCGCGGTGCTGGGTTCGATCGGGGTGCTGGCCGAGCTGCCGAACTTTCATCGTCTGTTGGATCGCTACGGCGTGGATTTCGAGTTGCACACGGCCGGCGCGCACAAACGGACGCTGACGTTGTTCGGCGAGAATACGGACGAGGGTCGCGCCAAGCTGTGCGAGCAGTTGGAAGAGACCCACAGTCTGTTCAAGACCTTCGTCGCCGAATACCGGCCGGAACTGGACCTGGATCAGGTGGCCACGGGCGAGTATTGGCATGGACAGCGTGCGGTCGAGCTGGGTCTGGTCGACAGTATCCAGACCAGCGACGACTTTCTCTTGGATGCAAGCCAGGGGCGGGATCTGTTGAAGCTCAAGTACCGCACGGCGAAAAAGCCCATCGAGCGTCTGTTGTCGGCGATCCAGGGCACGCTCGACCGCGCCTTCGTCACCTGGCGCGGCTGATCGGTCGGCGGTCTCCCTCTGGGGAGCGAACGGCATCCGGAAACGGGTGCCCATGGTGGCGCACCCTGAGTGCGCTGTCGCAATGGAGTGAGCATGGCTGACATCCTTTTGCATGTCGAGCGACCGGCCGGTTGGGCCGATTCCATCCACGTCCACGTCTGGGATGGCGAACCGGGGGGCTTTGCCAGCCAATGGCCGGGGCTGCCGATGGAGTCCGTCGGCGCTGGCTGGTACCGCATTCGTCTGCGGGGGTTGAGTTCGGTTCGTCTGGTCTTCAACGACGGGCGTGGGCGCCAGACGGGCGATCAGTATCGCGACAGCGATGGCTGGCTGGGAGCCGATGGGGTGTGGAGTTCGGTCGAGCCGAAGGGGTTTGGGGCCGGCGAGCGTCCCGCCGTACGACCCACGCCACCTCCGGTTTTGGCTCCGAGCGGACTCGCCGAGCTGCGCCCGATCGAGGAGCGGCACGATTTCCGCGAGGAGACCATCTATTTCCTCCTGACCGCCCGTTTCAACGACGGCGATCCGTCCAACAACTTTTTCTGTCGCGACCGTATCCAGTTCGATTCGGGCGGCAATCCGATCGATCCCCATTGGCGCGGCGACTTCAAGGGGCTGATCCAGCGGCTGGACTACATCCGCGATCTCGGCTTCAGCGCCATCTGGATCACGCCCCCGGTGGAGAATCGCTCCGGGCTCGACTATCACGGCTATCACGCCTACGACTGGACCCGCATCGATCCGCGTCTAGAGTCGCCCGATGCCACCTATCAGGACCTGATCGACGCCGCGCACGCCAAGGGCATCAAGATCATCCAGGACGTGGTCGTCAATCACTCCTGTCAGTACGGGATCCGCGGCAAGGTCCATATCGACCACCTGCCGATCAAATACTATGTCCCCGCCGGGAGCGAGCCGGGACGGGTGAATCACGGCCCCTATCAGGGCAGTCTCGGCAACTATGCCTGGCCCAACCGCGACGACATCGACAATCCGGTCGCGCCCGACTGGTACCGCGAGCGTCACGCCCGCGATCCGGATGGCGTCGAGCCGCTGGTGGATCCCAAGACCGGCGAGACCCTGCCCAAGCCCGGCTACGATCCGGGGCGCTTCTTCGGGATCGATCCGGGGGATCTGGATTCGGACTGGTATCACCAAGAGGGCTTCATCTGCGGCGGCGACTGGGAGAGCGCCTATCCCTTACAGCACAAGCACATCGCCGGCGACTGCATCGATCTGGCCGTTGAGCGCCAGAACGTCAAGGACTACATCATCGGCGCCGTGTCGCGCTATCTGGACATGGGCGTCGATGCACTGCGTATCGATACCGTCAAGCACATCGAGCGCGACACCCTGCTCGAATACGTCGATGCCTGGAAGGCCCGCAAGCCGGGGCTGTTCGTGTTCGGCGAGAATCTGGTCAAGGGCTACGGTTGGGGCGATCTGGGCGGCGGGGACAATGGCCCGTCCGAGATCCGGCCCTGGTGGTATACCCGGCTCGGCCATGACCCGCGTGATCCGAATTCCGGGGGCGACTCCGGATTCGCCCAGCTGGACTTCGGGCTCTTCTCGACCTTTCGCGACACGGTCAGCAAGGGGACCTACGCCGGGACCGGTCAGGTCCTGGGCATGGACTGGATCTACGGCGACGTCACCCAGCTGGTCACCTTTCTGCAAAACCACGACGTGGGGCCGGACAACGATTTCAAGTACCGCTTCAAGGGCGATCAATGGATGGCCGCTGCGGCCTATAACCTCATCTGGACCCTGCGCGGTATCCCCTGTCTCTACTATGGCGAGGAGATCGAGTTCATGAAGGGCGCTCCGCAGGACGTGGAGGGCGAGCGCGATACCTTGCACCAGACTGGACGGGCCTATTTCGGCGACCACCTCACCGAGGAGCGTATCGCCGAGACCCAGTCCCATCCGCTCTATCGACACATCCAGCGGCTCAATCTGATCCGCCGCGCCATTCCGGCGCTGCAGAAGGCGCCGGTGACCCAGCTGTCCGAATGGGGCAGCGGCATGTCCTTCGTACGGGATTATTCCGACGGCGCATCCTATGCCGTCGTCGGTCTCGCGATTGGGGGCGATCAGTCTATCCAGGTGGATGGCGTCCGAGCAGGTGTGTACCGAGATGCGGTGAGCGGGCGGGAGATCGCCAGCGATGGATGCCTGACCTTTTCCGTTTCGGCCAACTCGGCGGGTATCTATGTATTGGAGGGGCCAGGAAAGGTGGGTGAGGACGGAGTCTATTTACACTGATTTCAGGTGCTGGTTTCCAGCGGCCGAATGTGTATTATCACGCGCATGAACGAGCACCCTCGAAATGATCGTGACCGGCGCATCCAGACGCGCTATCCGGTGGACTTTCACGCCAAGGTCCGTGGACGTAATCAGTTACCGACGAACTGTCGAGTGAAGAACGTCTGCAATGGGGGGGTATTACTAGCCCCCAATAACTCCGAGTTGGAGTTGCCCTTCCAGTCTGGGGAGCATGTGGATCTCCATTTCGACCTCCCCGATGCCCAAAGCATGGATCCGATTCAGGCCGTGATCGAGGTGGTCCATCGTGTCGATCGTGGGGTCGGTGCTCGCTTCGTTCGGCTGCTCGGTGATGGACGCTTGCGTCTGGCGCGTTTCATCAGCGAAACCATCGCTAGAACGCGTGACGAGCTGGATCCAGACTCGAATCCGACCCGCACGCTTGCGCGCGAGGTTCTGCAGAACGTCGGCAAGCAGCGGCTCGGCGGCATGATGGACTCGCTGCTGGAGACCCTGGTCGAGGAGCTTTGGCAGTATACGGAGAAGGCGGACAACGACGTCGAGCGCGCGCGCTTCGCTGGAGAGATCGGGATTCTGGCCAAGGCCATCCAAAGCGAACGCGTTTCGCAGCGTCTGTTGGGTGAGCTGCTCGATTCGCTCAAGGATATCGGCAAGACGTCTCGGGCCAAGCCGAAGCGGGACGGGCCTGGCAGTGGTGAAGAGGGTGGGCTGCAGCTCGTCGATCAGGATGAATTCGAGATCTGGCTCGCCAAGTCTCAGCTTGCCAATCGGCTTGAGGAGGACTTGAGCGAACCGCTCGATGCGTTGCGTACCCATATCGGTGGTCTGTTCCACGACAGCGCCTTGCCTATGGATCCCATGTCCCTGGCGGAGGCCATCGAACGCGCGCTGAAGGATGCCGGGCTTGGAACTCAGCTTCAGCGTCTGGCGCTACAGCTCGTCTCGGACCACCTATCCCGCAATATGGGCGCGTTCTATCGCGAACTCCTGCATTCCTGGACCACCTCCGGGCTTTTGGAGCTTGCCGAAAAGCAGCAGTCAGCCAACGAACAGGCGGGAGAGCCCGCTGCCCCTGGTGCGACCGATTCGGTATCTGTTGGGATGGGGTCCGGTGGCGTGGACTCGGGTGTCGGCAACGACTCGCTCGGGACATCGGTTCCTCCGCCCTCATCGGCAGGGAGTGCCCAGCAATCCAGTTACGAGAAGGCCGCCGGTTTGGTGGCGAATCTGCTTGCGAGCTATCAGTCCCCCTTTACCTATCCGATGCTTGACCAGCGCGCCCGGCATTATGCCGGCGGGCGACGGATCGCCGATCTATTGGCCAATCTGCCGTCGGGTTTTCAGATGCCCGATCCCGATCCTAGTCGTCCCCTGCGCGATCTCGTCGCTCAGTGGCTGCACGCGGCGGAGGAGAAGACGTCTAACGGCAAGACGGCCCAAAAGCCCGTGATGTCTCCCCAGGTCGAGGAGCGCGTCGACGTCACGGATCGACTGCTTTCGCACATGCTGGCCGATCCCACGACGCCCCAACGACTCAAATCGCTGATCAAGCCGCTATCGACCCGCTTGCTCTCGATGGCCGTGACCTCGCCGTCCGGCATCGCCGATAACAATCAGCCGCTGGTCAACCTGATCAATCAGCTCGAACATTTGGCGATGTTTCTCCTCAACGACGAGGGAGCGGACGAGGGGGTGCGGCGCGAATACGAAGAGGTGGTGAAGAAGCTGGTCGACTCGGATGGACGCGATCCCAAGCTTGTCGATGAATTGTCGAAGCGTTTGGCGAGTCTCGAGCAGCGCGCCGGAAATGAGTATCAGGGCAACATCTCCAATTGGGTCGGCGTCTGCGAGTCGCGCGAGCGTGGCCGGCTTGCCCGAGGAGAGGTGCGTCGCACGCTGAACGCGGCCTTCGATGGAAAACGTATCCATAAGGTGATCGACGAGCTGCTTCAGGTCGGCTGGCGCAATCTGCTGGACATGGTCTGTGCCAATCTCGGCATGCAGTCCGAGCGTTGGAATCGCTATTGGAATCTGCTGTGGTCGTTGCATCTGATGACGGGGGGAGAGGGTGAGACTCCGTCCGAGGGCTTGATGGACCTCGATAGCTTGGTGGGCGGCATGCGCGATGCACTGGCCTATATCGGCACGGATCCGGTCGTCGTCAACGATGTGCTGGGGCGTATCGATACCGCCGTGCGACGCTCGCGGGCCTCGCTCGACCGCGAGGACGACTATCTGCTCTTCTGCCCGATCCTGCCCGATTCGGAGAACGAGCCCGAGCATATGCCGGCGAGCGTTTCGCCGTCCGACTGGGAGCGCGCGATCGCCCAGGTCGAGGACCTACCGCTCGGTGCGCTCATCTGGATGCGCGGGAAGGAGAGCAGCAAGGCGCTTCGTCTCATCTGGCGCAACGAGGACGGATCCCGTCTGGCGGTGACCGACACCATGGGCAAGAAGGTGAAAGTGCTGCGGCGTTCTCGACTCGCCGAGGCCTTTCTGCGTGGTCAGGCTCGTGCTCAAGCGCCATCGGACAGGCGGATCGTGACGCGCGCGGCCGATGCGGCGCTCTCCGAGATGCAGGAGCGGCTGCAATATCACGAGACGCACGATCCTCTGACGGGGCTCTCCAATCAGCGCCGTCTGATCGGATCCCTGACTCAGCTATTGCTGACCGAGGCGGGGGTATCCAATCGTCATGCGCTCGGGTTCCTCGAGCTGGATCGCTACGACACCCTGACCGGAACCTTCGGTTACTCGGTCGGCGAACGCATGCTGACCGCCGTGGCGCGTCTGCTTGAGGGCGTGGCCCCGGATGCCGTCTGTCTTGCCTACATGGGCGGCAGTCGTTTCGGATTTCTGGCGCCCGTGATGGACCGGGAGCATGCGATGGAGATCGGTGAGTCCATTCGCGCCGGACTGAACGTCATGCCGTTCGATTTGCAGGGCAAGCCGTTTCGCATCTCGGGGAGCCTGGGGCTCGCCATGCTGCTTGGCGACAACAGCAGTCCCGAGAAGCTGATCTCGGCCGCAAGCGTCGCCTGTCTTGCCGCCCAGCGCGAGGGTGGGGACCGGGTCGTCATGTTCCGCGAGGACAACGATCTGATTTCCCGTCAGCTCGACCATATGCGCGGCTGGGCGCAGGCCGAGGACGTCATCAAGGCGGGGAGAAGGAAGCTGCGCTATCAGCCGATCGTGCCGCTCGACTCCTCCGCCGATCTGAGTCCGCATTGCGAGATCCTGCTGAGTGTGTACGACGATCAGGGCGTGCCGCTCCCGCTGCAGTCTTTCATCGCCGCCGCCGAGGCATTCAACATGATGCGCGAGGTCGATCGGCAGGTAATCGAAGAGGCATTCAGCTGGGTCAACGCCCATCCGCTCAAGGTGCGCGAGATCGGCGGTGTGGCGATCAATCTGTCCGGTCAATCGCTGAGCGATCCAGGTCTGATCAATTATATTCGGGCCGGGATCGAGCGCTTCGCGATTCCGGTCGAGATGGTCAGTTTCGAGGTCACCGAGACCGCTGCGATCGTGAATCTGGACCAGGCGGCCATTATCCTGGAAGACATCAAGTCGCTCGGCTGCCGTATCGCCTTGGATGACTTCGGCGCCGGTATGTCCTCGTACAGCTATCTCAAGCGTTTGCCGGTGGATTTCGTCAAGATCGACGGGTCGTTCGTCAAGGACATTCTGGTCAGCCCGCACGATCGGGAGATCGTCAAGTCCTTCAACGAGATCGCCCATTTCATGGGTAAGAAGACGATTGCGGAGTACGTGGAGAATCAGGAAATCCTTGAGCTCCTACGCGATATCGGCGTCGATTATGCGCAGGGGTTCGCTATTGGAAAGCCCCTGTTCATCGAGGATATGGTCTAATCCGCCTCCTTCGACCTTACTGGCGCCTGAGCCGGTCCGACGCGGATTTCTTCCGATGTGTCGTACCGGGACGAGCGCCCCTCTGATCAAGGAGACATTCCCGTGACACTTCCCAATGCCTTGGCGACGACGCGGTCCAGTTATCGGGCGGCCTCTGGCGAGCACGTCGCCTATTACCAGGACGATACGGGCTCGGGTCGCCCGCTGGTGCTGATTCATAGCATCAATGCGGCCTGTAGCAGCTTCGAGGTCAAGCCGTTCTTCGAGCATTATCGCGGCAAGCGACCGGTCTACAGTCTGGATCTGCCTGGGTTCGGCCATTCCAGCCGCCCGAAGAGCGGATATTCCCCAGCGTTCTACGCAGAGACAATCGCTGATTTCCTGCGTCAGGTTGTCGGGCAGCCTGCGGACCTGCTTGCGCTCTCGCTCAGCGCCGAATTCGCCGCGCGTGCCGCGCTCAACGCGCCGGAGCAGGTCGCCTCACTGGTCATGATCTCGCCCACGGGGTTCGGTCGGCAAAGCCTACCCGGAACCCGAACCGCGCGTTTCATCCGTGCCTTCCTCGGTTTGCCACTGCTCGGCCAGGGTTTGTTTCGGCTGGTCTCATCACGTCCCAGTATCCGCTATTTCCTCGGTCGATCGCTGACGACCGACGTTCCTTCGGACGTGATCGATTACGCCTATGCGACCTCGCATCAGCCGGGCGCGCGACATGCCCCGCTGACCTTCCTCTCGACCCAGCTCTTCACCGCCAACGCGGTCGCCGCTCTCTACGATCGCCTGACAGATCTGCCGGTTCTGGCGATCGCCGATCGCGACCCCTATGTCACCTTCGAGCATCTGCCCGAGCTGTTGGCCAGACGGCCGAATTGGCGTTCGGTCTCGTTGGCGCCCAACCTTGGGCTTCCGCATTGGGAACGGCCCGAAGAGACGATGAAGGCACTCGACGATTTCTGGTCGACCGCCCTCGGTTGACCGCATCTCGGCCTTGGGTCAGGGGCTGGGGCTGAGTCGGTAGACCTGCTCATGCAGTTGCGTCATGCGTCGCTTGAGATATGCCGGAGATTCTTCGAGAACGTCCAGTCTGGCCAGGGATTCGACCTGGTAACGCGCATCGAAGAGTGCATGGACTTCCTCCGATCGAACCGAGAAGGGCGGTCCAGGGCGCTCATGCTGGGCGTATTCCAGTGTCACGAGTAGGGTCGGGACTGGGACCGGCATCAGGGTCGCGAGCCTGTCGGCGTATTGCTGGCGCATCTCGGGCGGGAAAGCGATCAGCGAGGCCCGGTCGAATAGGGCGCCCACCCCGGCCAGATGCTCGGGCGTGAGCGCGAAGAAGTCGCCGCACAGGATGCGGAGTTCGTCGACCTGGTAGAGCCGAAAGGGAGGGAGGTCGGTGACGGTTGGCGTCAGTCCCTGTTCGGCGAACACCTCCTGGACGGCGGTCTCGACCAATTCGACCCCGATCACGCGGTGTCCCTGACTGACCAGCCAGAGTAGATCCAGTGTTTTCCCGCACAGTGGGACGAAGACCAGGGTATTCGAATCCACGCCGAGACTCGGCCAATACTCCTGAAGATGGGCGTTGATGTCGTCCTGGTGCCAGCCAATCTCTCGGCGCTGCCAGCGTTCCAACCAAAATTCGGCGTCCATCGTGCGCGTAGGTCCTCCGCCGTCGTCGTAAGTCTGAAGCGCGCCATCATAGGGCGTGTGTCGCTATGACGATAGATCTCCGCTGCTGCGCGTGTGTCTTTTCCGTGTTGCGCACGGTTGCTTATCGCAGATCTGGTGACTTGGGTTAAGCTTGGGCGCAACGGAGTCGCCTCATGGATTCGATGGCATCGCGACCCACTCCTCTCATCCGCTCGAGCAGCGTCATACGCGCGAACAGAATCATCATGTCTGAAATGCCCCTCGATCATTCGACGCCGTCTGCGTCCTATCGATATCCACCCAAGCCCGATTTGGAACTTGCCTTTCAGGCCGTGCGCAAGGCCCGGATTCCGCAGATTCCGGACGTCGTGTTCGCCTTGCGCGATGAACTCGGACGTCCCGAACCGGATATCCGGGTGGCGGCCGAACTCATCTCACGGGACGTGTCTCTGACCGGTCAGGTCATGAAGGCGGTCAATTCGCCGCTGTTCCGCTGTCGCACCAAGATCACCAATATGCACCAAGCGGTCGCCATGATGGGGATCGCGCGTTTGACGAATCTGGTGACCGCTCAGGCCATCCAGCGCATGCTTGGCGTGACCGAGGGGCCGGCGCAGGTGGTCTGGGACGGCATGATGGTACGCGCACGGGCGATACTCACGGTCGCCGAGGTGGTCGGAGGCGTGGCGCTCGACGAGGCGTATCTGTTCGGCATCATGCAGAATGCCGGCAGTCTGATCTTCGTCGAGATGGCGCCCGACTACGGCACTGAATGGGTGCTGCGCAACGAGACGGATCCGCTCGGTCTGATGGAGTACGAGCGCAAGCGTCTCGGCGTCGACCATGTGACCGTCGGCTTCCTGTTGGCCGGCAATTGGCGGCTTCCCGAGCACATCGCGTTGGCCATCTATCATCACCATGACTCGGATTTCGGTTTTTCCGCCGATTCGGCGGTTGGGGTTCTGGTCGCGCTGTCCAAGCTTGCGCACTCTCTGGTCGTCATGCGTCACGGCAACCATGAGCAGCTGGAGCTGCCGGCGGATCAGGAGCGCGCACTGCGCGATCTGGCGATCGATGACGAGGATTGGGCGGCGCTGTGCGATCGGGCCCAAGCGGGGGAATGGGCCACGCAATTGTGACGGATTGGCGCCCATCCGGTGATAGCCGCTATACTGCCGGGTTTTACCGGCCGGAGCCCACCATGATCGACATCAATCCGATCGCACACCAAATCAACGACCTGAAGGGACGCCTAGAGTCCCTCAGGGGGTATCTTTGACTACGCGGAACGTCAAGATCGTCTGACCGAGGTCCTGCGGGAACTCGAAGATCCCGCGATCTGGAACGACCCCAGCCGTGCGCAGGCGCTCGGTCGCGAGCGTGCGACCCTGGAGGCGGTGGTGTTGACCATCGACGAGATGACCGCCGCGCTGACGGACGCGGACGAGCTGCTCGAAATGGCGGCCGAGGAGGCCGATGACGAGACGCTCACGTCCCTGGTTGCGGATCTCGAAACCTATGAGTCGCGCGTGGCCGAGCTCGAATTCCGTCGGATGTTCTCCGGCGAGATGGATTCGAAGAACGCCTTTGTCGACATCCAGGCCGGTTCCGGCGGAACCGAGGCCCAGGATTGGGCCGAGATGCTGCTGCGCATGTTTTTGCGCTGGGGCGAGCGGCGCGGCTTCAAGACCGAGTTGATGGAAGCATCGCCCGGCGAGGTCGCCGGCATCAAGTCCGCGACCATCCGCTTCGAAGGCGAGTACGCCTTTGGCTGGCTCCGCACCGAAACCGGCGTGCATCGCCTGGTGCGCAAGTCGCCGTTCGATTCGGGCAACCGGCGGCATACCTCCTTCGCCTCCTTGTTCGTCTCGCCCGAGGTCGACGACAGCGTCGAGATCGAGATCAACCCGGCCGATCTGCGCATTGATGTCTATCGTGCCAGCGGTGCTGGCGGTCAGCACGTCAACCGGACCGAGTCGGCGGTGCGTATCACCCACATGCCGACGGGTCTCGTGACCCAGTGCCAAAACGACCGCTCGCAGCACAAGAACAAAGATCAGGCCATGAAACAGCTCAAGGCCAAGCTTTACGAGCTGGAGATGCAGAAGCGTCAGGCGACCCAGCAGGCCCTGGAGGACACCAAGTCCGACATCGGCTGGGGCAGCCAGATCCGTTCGTACGTGTTGGATCAGTCACGCATCAAGGATCTGCGTACCGGGGTGGAGATCGCGAATACCCAGTCCGTGCTGGACGGTAATCTCGATCCCTTTATCGAAGCCAGTCTTAAGAGCGGGCTCTAAATCCCAGAGAATTCATGCCGATGAGCCAAAAGGCAGAACAGAACCCGAACCCAGACTCCAAGCCAGGCGCTAGCGAGGCGCTGGACGAGAACAAGCTGATCGCGCAACGGCGCGAGAAGCTGGCGCAGTTGCGCGATCAGGGTGTCGCCTTCCCCAACGATTTTCGTCGTGATGCGCTTGCCGGCGACCTCCATGCCACGCATGGAGACACGGACGCCGAGGCCCTCGAAGCAGAGGCCGTTCGGGTCCGGATCGCCGGCCGTCTCATGACGCGCCGCGTCATGGGCAAGGCGAGCTTCGCCCATATACAGGACATGTCGGGGCGCATCCAGCTCTTCGTCCAGCGCGATCAGATCGGGCAGGAGGCCTACGCGTCCTTCAAGCGCGACCTGGATCTCGGCGACATCCTCGGTGTCGAGGGTGTGCTCTTCAAGACCAAGACCGGCGAGCTCTCCATCCGCTGCGAATCCATTCGGCTGCTGACCAAGGCGTTGCGACCGCTACCGGAGAAATTCCATGGTCTGACCGACATGGAGAGCCGCTATCGCCAGCGGTATCTGGATCTCATCATGAACTCCACCGCGCGCGAGACCTTTCGCGTGCGTACCGCCATCGTTCAGTTCATCCGCGATTATCTGAACGCTCGGAGCTTCCTGGAGGTCGAGACCCCCATGATGCAGGTGATTCCGGGCGGTGCCGTGGCGCGTCCCTTCGTCACCCACCACAATGCGCTCGACATGCAGCTGTTCCTGCGCATTGCGCCCGAGCTCTTCCTCAAGCGTCTGGTGGTCGGCGGATTCGAGCGGGTCTACGAGATCAATCGCAACTTCCGCAACGAGGGGTTGTCGACGCGTCACAATCCCGAGTTCACCATGCTGGAGTTCTACGAGGCCTATGCGGACTACCGCGACCTCATGGACCTGACCGAGGACATGCTGCGCCGCATGGCCCTGGAGGTGCTCGGTCGCACCGAGATCCAGTATCAGGGCGAGACCTACGACTTCGGCAAGCCTTTCGCGCGCATGAGCGTGCGCGACTCGATCCTGCGCTTTAATCCGGATCTGACCGCCGAGGAGATCGACGATCTGGATCGGGCCAAGCAGGTGGCGGAACGGCTCGGCATCAAGCTGAAACCGACCTGGGGGCTGGGCAAGGTACAGATCGAGATCTTCGAGATGACCGTTGAGGGTCGTCTCATGGATCCGACCTTCATCACGCGCTATCCGACCGAGGTTTCGCCCTTGGCGCGACGCAACGATGAAGATCCCTTCGTGACCGATCGTTTCGAGTTCTTCGTCGGCGGTCGCGAGATCGCTAACGGATTCTCGGAGCTGAACGACGCCGAGGACCAGGCCGAGCGATTCCGGCAGCAAGTCGCGGAAAAGGATGCAGGCGATCAGGAGGCTATGTTCTACGACGCCGACTATGTCCGCGCCCTGGAGCACGGTATGCCGCCGACGGCGGGCGAGGGGATCGGTATCGACCGGCTGGTCATGCTCTTCACGGATTCGCCCTCGATCCGTGATGTCCTGCTGTTCCCGCACATGCGCCCGGAAACCTGATGCGATCGGTCGCGAAGACACCGACTGCATCCGAGTCGGTGTCTTCGCGACGCGCGGTCGTCAATCCTCGCTGGGAAAGCCGTAGGGTGGGGGCTGTAGCTGAAGGGCGGGGCCGTCGTGCCCGAGCCTGATCTCGCCGTCCTCGGCGGCGGCGATCTCGGCGACCGCCAGCAGCGCGAAACGTCCCTCGGCCAGGGGGGCTGCGTCGACGATCCAGCCGCTGCCCTGCTGTGAGGTGCTGGAGGATGCATAGAGCTCGTCGCCGGGTTTCGGCTGGGCCGGCAGGTCGGCCTCGGCCAGATACATGCGGCGTTTGAGCTTGCCGAGGAACTGCATTCGGGCGACGACTTCCTGGCCGGTATAGCAGCCCTTGTTGAAGCTGACACCGTCGATGTGCTGCAGATTGAGCATCTGCGGGATGAAGGTCTCGGCCGTCTCCGAATAGACGTTGGGTAGACCGGCCTGGATGTCGAGTCGTCTCCAGATGTCCGGGCTCGCCACGCTGGCTCGCTCGCTCAGGTGCTCCCAGAGCTGGCGTATGGGATCGAACGGGCCCAGGATTTCGAATCTGGGGACGTCGCCGGGGAGTCGAATCAGCGTGAGTTCATCGGAGACGGTCACGCCATTCTCCATTTCGGGGACCGGCAGATCCTGATCTGCGAGGCGGCGCGGCGCATCCGCACCCGCCAGGCCGATGCGGATGCAGGTCTCGCTGGCGTCGGCGAGCGTCACCTTGCTGCGCAGCACGAAGATGCTCAGGCGCTTCAGGATGTCGGGGACCCGCTCGGCGGGCATCTGGAGATAGAGCGTGTCACCGCAGCGGATCATGCGGAAGAGGGCAAGCATGCGGCCCTTGTTGCTGCAATGACTGCTGAGCTGGCTATGGGTCGGCGAGAGCTCGCGGATGTCGTTGGTGAGCTGGCCTTGGAGAAAGGTTTCGGCATCGGCGCCCTGGACGGCGATGAGTCCGAGATGGGTGAGATCGATCAGTTGGCAGTCTCCGTCTGGACTCGCTCCTCTCTCTTGAGACTGCTCGGTGAGAAAGGCTTGCCATTGTTTCATCATGTGGATGGGACCTCGATACGGATGATGCCGGCGTGCGGCGTATGGATCGCGCGTTGAAGGCTGGATTCTGGTGACCCTGTGCCGCTGGACGCCGCCGACTGGAGGCTGGCCTGCTCCAGTCGGGATGATACGCAAGGATGGTGGCGAACACCGAACGGCTCGTGTCTGCTCGTGGCGGACGCAGAGCCTTCTTTTCAGCTCGGCGTCGTGCATGGGCCCGCCGAGACTATTGCACATTGTCCTCGCATTCGGGTCGACCGCGTTCGAACCCGGCTGCTCATACGGAGATAACTGCGTCTTGGCGACACATCAAGCCAATCCACCTGTCGACAGTCTGGTTCTCTATAAGAATCGGCCAGCCCGTGTTGCGAGCGTCGGCGATAAGATCGAAATCGAGCTCGACGGCGGTCAAAGCAAGCGGGTACGTCCCAAGGACGTGGAGCTGCTCCATCCCGGTCCGCTACGCCGTCTGGCCGACCTGATCCCGCAAGAGGGCGAGTTGACCGAGGCCTGGGAGCTGCTCGAAGGCAGCGAGACGACCCTGCGGGATCTGGCCGAGTTGGCGTTCGACGATTTCACCCCCTCGACGGCCTGGGCCGTCTGGGAGCGTGTCGCCGAGGGTTTGGCCTTCGTCGGCACCCCATCCGCCATCCAGGTACGCTCGCGCGAGCTCGTCGAGCGTGAGCGTGCCGAGCGCGAGGCGAAGCAGGCTGCGGAGGCGGATTGGAAGGCATTCCTGGAGCGCATGGGCGCCTCGGCGCCCACAGCGGAGGATGCGAAGCGTCTCGGCGAGGTGGAGCGGCTTGCGCTGGGCCAGATCGAGCACAGTCGTATCCTGGAGGCGTTGGGTCATCAGTCGAGCCCGGAGAATGCCCATCGCGCGCTGGTTCAGGTCGGCTACTGGTCGAAGAGTCACAATCCCTATCCGTCGCGCTGCGGTGCGACCCTCGTCGATCTGGATCTGCCTGTCGCCGAACTCGGTGCGGGGAACGAGCGTCTGGATTTGACCCATCTCCCTGCCTACGCGATCGATGACGAGGGCAATCAGGATCCGGATGATGCGCTGAGTCTTGAAGGCGATCGGCTCTGGGTGCATGTGGCCGATGTGGCGGCCTTGGTCGAGGGCGATAGCGACTTGGAGCGGGAGGCGCGCGCGCGTGGTGCCAACCTCTATCTGCCCGAGGGTGTCGTCAATATGCTGCCCGCCGCCATCACGGAACGGCTCGGTTTGGGGCTGCACGAGGTTTCCCCCGCCTTGTCGTTCGGATTCCTCTGCGATGAGCAGGGCGAGCTTCGGGATCTCCAGGTCGTGGCCTCTTGGGTTCGGGTCGAGCGGTGCACCTACGAGGGTGTCGAGACCCAGCTCGACCAATCGCCATTCGCCGAGATGCTGGCGGTGACCGAACGCTTTCAGTCGCGGCGTCAGGCCAATGGTGCGAGCAGCCTGGCGCTTCCCGAGGTCAGCGTTCGCGTTCTGGACGGGCAGGTCACGATTCGTCCCTTGCCGCGTCTGCGTAGCCGGGAGCTGGTGACGAATGCCATGCTCATGGCGGGTGAGGCGGCGGCACGGTTCTGCGCCGAGCGCGAGATCGCGATTCCCTTTGCGACCCAGGTGCCCCCGGACTCGGGTGCCGAGGCGGAGGATCTTGCGAGCATGTTCGCGCGTCGACGCTGTTTCAAGCCGACCCGTTTGGCGATGACGCCCGAGCCGCATTCGGGTCTGGGTCTGCCGATCTATACTCGGGCGACCAGTCCGCTGCGGCGCTATTCGGATCTGCTTGTCCATCAGCAGATTCGCGCTAGTCTCGCCGGGCGTGCCCCGCTCGATGCCGAGTCTGTCTTCGCGCGCGTGGCCGAGGCGGACGCGGCTTCCAAGGTGGTTCGGCGTAGCGAGCGCTTGTCCAATCAGCACTGGAAGCTGGTGTACCTGCGCGATCACTCGGGTTGGAAAGGAGAGGGCGTGGTCGTAGGGCTCGAGGACAGAAAGGCGGTGGTGCTGGTGCCGGAGATCGCCCTGGAGACGCGAGTCCGGTTCCGCGATCCGGTTTCGCTGAATCAGCGTGTGCGTCTCGCCCTGAACGAAGTCGATCTTCCCGGTCTGACGGCAAGCTTCCGCATCCTCTGATGCGTTCCGCCATAGGGCTGGATTACTTGATTCAGGTCAATTGAGGCTCAAGCCGGATCCGCTTAACCTTCGGGGGTGAGGCGGGTCCAGCTTGCTTTGGGCATTCTCGGGGCGATTCGCGCGGCGTGCCTGTAGGAATCGCGTTCAGCGAGACTCGAACCGGAAGACGGTGAGTCGATTCAGGCTCGCCACTGACGGACGGCGCCGGTATCCAGATGCACGAAATTGGAGCGCGGATAATAGCCTACGCCGCCTCGGCTGAGTTCGATTGCCGTGTCGCGCAGATGTCGCGTCGACAGGTCTGGGAAACGAATATCGATGGCCTGCCCCTTCAGATGAAGGCTTTTCTTGGCCACGCCGCTCGATGAGCGTCGCAACATCCTGTTGGTTGCTGGCGAACGGTAGGCGCTCAGAACGTGGTAGCGGGCATCTGGGTCTCCGAGAGTGACCTTGAGGTCGTAGAGCAGATCGAGCAGACGGGGATCCATGGCGATGGTGTCGCCAGTTCGGAAATCGCGGAAAAAATAGTTGAGCCGCTGAAGGGCCGATCGCTGGTAGTGATCGCCGATGCGGTAGGTGATGTCGATACGGTCTTCGGTATGCAGGTGATAAAAGGACAAGACGCGAGGCTTGTCGACGGTCCTGCGCGCGAACACGGGACTTGCCGCTGTGGATAGGGCAAGTCCCAGGAAATAACGTCGATTCATGTTCCCCCCGGTACATTCGGGACGTTAACTAGCTAGAAGGCTCAAATTATAGAGCTCGGGGAGCATAAATCAATTGAAATCGACATCTGGCGATGCGTTTTTGAAACTTAAAGTATTACATGAGAAATAAAATATAAATATTATGATTTGGCGGCGTTCCGTGTGCGCAGCTGATAAATAACGTAATTCGATCTTAAATGCATTGATAATTGTGTTTTTTATGGGATTTTGGCTATTTGGGTCGGGTGTTTCTGTCTTGGATATGTGAGATTTTTCACTAAGCTGTATCGATGCGTGGGATACACTAGTACGGTCGATGGACTAGATGGTCATGTTCGCTGATTGCGGGGGGAAGCGATGCGTGGAACGAAGCGGATGCTTGGGGGACGGACAAGGGCGATCGTGATCGCGGGGGCGATGGCGTTCCTAGGGCCAGGTGGGGCGGTGGCGGACGTCTTCAAATACGTGGACGGTTCGGGCAACGTCTATTTTACGGATACGCCACTGAAGGGCAGCAAATACAAGCTCGCATGGCATCGCGAGGCGAAAAAGCTGGTTCGCGAGAGCAAGCGGAAGTATGCCGGTGTGACCCATGGTCGAACCCAGGGCCGGGTCCGCTCCAGCAAGGCGCTACGCCAGCGGCGCGCGAGCTACGAGCATCTGGTGCAGGCGAACGCTCGCCGTTACAGGCTTTCGCCGGCCTTGCTGCATGCCGTCATTCGGGCCGAGTCGGCCTACAATCCATCGGCCGTCTCCTCTGCTGGGGCTCAGGGAATGATGCAGTTGATGCCGGCCACGGCGGCCCGTTACGGTGTTTCCGACAGTTTTAATCCGGTCGAGAACATCCGGGGCGGAGCGGCCTACCTGCGCTATCTGCTGGATCTTTTCGACAACGATCTACAGTTGGCGGTCGCGGGCTATAACGCGGGCGAAGGGGCTGTGATGAAGTATGGCCGCAAGATCCCGCCCTATGCCGAGACGCAGAGTTACGTGCGCAAGGTGCTCCAATACTACCGCGCCGAGCAGCCCGCCAGCATCGCCATGACCGTACGCTGAGCGCGTTCGTTCTCCGCTCGATCCCCCTCAGTCCTCTCCGATCACGCGCTCGTCGCGCGGGATGGAGAGGAGCTTCTCCGCCTCTCCCTGCTGTTTCGCGAAAATGAGCCTGTATTCGACGCCCGTCTCGCGCGGTTCGTTGAGTCGTCGGCTGCGGACGATCTCACGCGCGTCTTGATAACGCTCCTTGGTGTCGAGGTGTTCAAGCTGGCGGGGCGGGGATATCTTGTAAACGAAATAGGGCATGGCTTCGAGCGTCTTATGCGTTGAATTTCTTATGGTTACATCGGAATGTTCGCGCTCTTGCGCGCGCTATTCCGCATGGTGTCGCCGCGTTAGTGCACAGGGCTCGGAGTCAAGTCTAACCCATCTCGTCGCGCTTCGATCCATTAGACTTCGGTAAAATTGTTGAGCATATAAAGACAACCTGGGAGAGTCGGTGTTTCACGCGTGGTAGGGTTCCATGGCCGACGTCCGCGCCCGCCAGGCGCTATCCTGGACGCGGTTTTAAAGCACTCGTACAAAAAACCGTTTCATCCGTCGTGTCCCATGTCGTGCTGGACGTGTCGCGATGACGCAGTCTAAAGGAGAGCCGGGCGATGATTACTCCAGTGGGTTCCGATGTCCTGAAGCCCTTGTTCGTCAATGATCCTGACCGGCATCAACCCCTGATGCGCGAGGCCGAGACTCTTCCTCGGGTCGTCATTAGCTCCCAGGCCGCCGGTAACGCGGTCATGATGGGCGGCGGCTATTTCAGTCCGTTGCCCGGGTTCATGAATGTGGCGGATGCGGTGAGCGTCGCCGAGTCGATGCACACTCGGGACGGACGCTTCTTCCCGGTTCCGATTCTCTGCCTGCTCCAGGATGTGGATGCCATTCGCGGGGCGGATCGAATCGCGCTGCTGGATCCGAGCATCGACGGCAACCCCCCACTCGCGATCATGGACGTCGAGGCGATCGAGCCGGTCAGCGATGCCCAAATGGCCCTGATGACAGAAAAGGTCTACCGCACCCTGGATCCCGACCATCCGGGGGTTGCGACCTTCAATGCGCAGGGACGGTACGCCGTTTCGGGTTCCATCCAGGTCTTGAATTTTTCCTACTTTCAGAACGACTTCCCCAGCACTTTTCGCACAGCGGTTGAGATCCGCAACGCGATCGCCGAGCGTGGCTGGAAACGGGTCGTTGCCTTTCAGACCCGCAATCCCATGCATCTCGCGCACGAGGAGCTCTGCCACATGGCCATGGAGCGGCTCGATTGCGACGGCCTGGTCATCCATATGCTGCTGGGCAAGCTCAAGCCGGGCGATATCCCGGCCTCGGTGCGCGATGCGGCCATCCGCACCATGGTCGATCTCTACTTTCCGCCCAATAGCGCCATGGTGACGGGCTACGGCTTCGATATGCTCTACGCGGGCCCGCGCGAGGCCGTGCTGCATGCCTACTTCCGTCAGAATATGGGGGCGACCCATTTCATCATCGGTCGCGATCATGCGGGTGTAGGCGACTATTACGGCGCCTTCGATGCCCAGACCATCTTCGAGGACGAGGTTCCCGAGGGCGCGTTGCAGATCGAGATTTTCCGTGCCGATCACACGGCCTATTCGAAGAAGCTCAACCGCGTCGTCATGATGTGCGAGGCACCGGATCACACCAAGGAGGATTTCGTCCTGCTGTCCGGAACCCGGGTGCGCGAGATGCTGGGGCAGGGTATCGCCCCGCCGCCCGAGTTTTCGCGCCCCGAGGTGGCGCAGATCCTGATCGACTATTACCAGACGCTCGATGCCTGAGCGTCTGGATCTGGCGCGGGCGAGATGCCGGTCAACGCAGGTTCTGCTTATAGGAGGGAACCTGTGCGTTACGGGCCTTGGAGATGTTGGCGAATTCGAGCGTGACGCTCGCCAGTTCCACCCCTGAGAAATCGGTGTTGGTCAGGTTGGTGCGATGGAGGATGGCTCCGCCGAGGATGGCGTTGGTCAGATCGACATCGGTCAGGTCGGCGCGGCTGAAGTTGGTATCCTGGGCCGAGATGTTGTGCAGCTTGGATCCGCGCAGGTCGGCCCCCTCCAGATTGGCCAGATTGATGACTGCGAAGCCGTCGGGGGTGAGGCTGGTCAGATCGGCCTCGTGCATGCGGGCCTGAACCAGATTGGCGTCGTTCAGATGGGCGTCGCGCAGATCCGCGTGGCAGAGATCGGTCTCGCGCAGGTTGGCTCGGATCAGGAGCGCCTTGATGGCGACCATGTGCGATAAGTCGCTGCCGTGGAAGTCCGTTCCGCGCAGGTCCGCGTGACTCAGGTTGGCGTGCTTGAGGTTGGCATAGCGAACCTCGGCGCAACGCAGATCGGCACCCGTCAGTTGGGCGTCTGAAAGATCCGCGCCGTTCAGCATCGCGGCCCGGGAAGGTTGCTCCGATCCGAGTCGGGCGCGTGAGAGATCCGCCGAGCGCAGGTCGGCATCCTTGAGATTCGCGCCAATCAGGATCGCGTCGACGAGCCGCGCGCCGGCCAGACCGGCGCCGGCCAGATCGCTCGATGTCAGATTGGCCCCGGTCAGATCTTGGCCGCTCAGGTCCGCGCCATTCAGGCGCATGTCGCGTAGGTCGGCTCCGGCGAGTGTCGACCCTTCGATGGTTTCCAAGACCTCTCCCGTTTCACGATGCTTGATCTCGATCATGTCGCAGTTCCTGTGGATGGTGCCGGGGGCGTCGGATCAATCGACGGCAGGGATCCGGCACGATGCTCGGATCACATCAATATAGGCCATCAGGTATTCGGGCGGCGTTGCGGACGCAGATCGACAGTCGGGGTTTCCCTGGATACCATCCCACGGGTTTCACGGGCGACGGGCTGTATCCCGAACCCCGGACCTTCGCGCGCGATCGACGCCACGATGACAACGACCACCGAAGAGGCACATGACCATGAAGCTCGAAACCCTCGCCATCCATGCGGGGTTCGCCCCTGACCCGACCACTCGGGCAGCCGCTACGCCCATCTATCAGACCACCAGCTATACCTTCGACGATACCCAGTACGGTGCCGATCTGTTCGACCTCAAGATTCCGGGCAATATCTACACCCGCATCATGAACCCAACCAGCGACGTGCTCGAACAGCGTGTTGCAGCGATGGAGGGTGGCGTTGGCGGCTTGGCGGTGGCGTCCGGTATGTCCGCCGTGACCTATGCCATCTTCACCCTGGCCCAGGCCGGCGACAACATCGTGGCGGTCTCCACGCTTTACGGTGGGAGCTACAACC
Source organism: Thiorhodococcus drewsii AZ1 (assembly GCF_000224065.1). GTDB lineage: Bacteria > Pseudomonadota > Gammaproteobacteria > Chromatiales > Chromatiaceae > Imhoffiella > Imhoffiella drewsii. Next base: position 47,527 of record NZ_AFWT01000024.1, on the reverse strand, counting down.
TCTTCGCCCATACGCTGCCTCGGCTCGGGATCAAGGTGCGCTTCGCCGCGCCGAACGACATCGCCGGTATGGAGTCCCAGATCGACACCAATACCAAGGCGGTTTTCTGCGAATCGATCGGCAATCCGGCCGGCAACGTGGCCGACATCCAGGCGATCGCCGACATGGCGCATGCGCACGGTGTGCCGCTGATCGTCGACAATACGGTGCCGAGCCCCTATCTCTGCCGCCCGTTCGAGCATGGTGCCGACATCGTGGTCCATGCCCTGACCAAGTACTTGGCCGGACATGGGACCACCATCGGCGGCATGCTGGTCGACTCGGGTCAATTCCCTTGGGCCGAGCATGCCGATCGTTTCCCCATGCTCAACGAGCCGGACGTCTCCTATCACGGTGTCGTCTACACCAAGGAATTCGGCCCGGCGGCCTTCATCGGGCGTGCCCGCGTGGTGCCGCTGCGCAACATGGGCGCGGCTATTTCTCCCTTCAACAGCTTCCTGGTGCTCCAGGGCATCGAGACACTGCCGGTGCGCATGGATCGTCATTGCGAGAATGCCGTGGCCGTCGCCAATTACCTCAAGGATCACCCCGGGGTCGAGTGGGTGCGTTATGCCGGTCTCCCGGACAACCCGGACTATCCGTTGGTGCAGAAATACATGGATGGCGGCAAGGCGAGCTCCATTCTGTCGTTCGGCATCAAGGGCGGTCGCGAGGCGGGGGCCAAGTTCGTCGATGCGCTGAAGCTCATCCTGCGTCTCGTCAATATTGGCGACTCCAAGACGCTTGCCTGCCATCCGGCGACCACCACGCATCGCCAGTTGTCGCCGGAAGAGCTGGCTCGGGCCGGGGTGTCCGAGGACCTGATCCGTCTCTCGATCGGCATCGAGCACGCCGACGATATCATTGCCGACCTGGATCAGGCCCTGGCCGCCGCCAAGTGAGATCGGGCCTCGGGCGGCGACGATGAACGCGATCACCGGTCTCTTTCCGCTTTGGGCGCTGCTCGGGGTCGGTTGTGCCACTCTGTTCCCCGAGTGGTTCGTGGGTGCCAAGCCGGCGATCGTGCCACTGTTGGGGCTGGTGATGTTCGGCATGGGGGCGACCCTCGATTCGAGCGGTTTCGCTCGGGTCGTGCGCCGTCCGCGCGGGGTGCTGATTGGGTTGGCGCTTCAGTACGGCGTCATGCCGCTGGCGGGGTGGTCGATCGGTGTCGCCTTCGACCTTCCACCGGAACTGCTGGTCGGATTCGTCCTGCTCGGGGCCAGCCCGGGCGGGACGGCCTCGAACGTGATCTGTTATCTCGCGCGTGGCGATGTCGCCCTCTCGATCACGCTGACCACCGCCTCGACTCTACTCGCGGTCGTTCTGACCCCCGCCTTGACTTGGCTCTATGTCGGAGAGCGGGTGCCCGTGCCCGCGTTGGACATGCTCTGGTCGATCGCCGAGATCATCCTCATTCCCGTGGCGACGGGTTTGCTGGTGCGGCGCTGGCTTGGGCCGCGCATCGCGCCTGTCGAGCGGGTTTTCCCGTCGATCTCGGTTGGGGCCATCGTCCTCATCATCGCCATCATCGTGGCGCTCAACCGCTCGCATCTCGCCGAGGTCGGATTGATCGTCGCGGTTGCCGTCGTGCTGCACAATGCGATCGGTCTGACGGTGGGCTACTGGACGGCCCGCGTGCTGCGAGAAGACGCGCAAGGCGCGCGGACCATCGCCATCGAGGTCGGGATGCAGAACTCGGGGCTCGCGGTTGCGCTCGCCATCAAGTATTTCTCCGCCGCGTCCGCGCTGCCGGGCGCCATTTTTTCCATCTGGCACAACCTGTCCGGATCGCTCCTCGCCGCCTGGTGGTCGCGCCGACAGGCGTAGACTGGGTGGAGAGCGCGCGGTATCCCTGGATTGGGCGCGCTTCATTCAGGTTGCGGGGATCAGGCCCTTTCCCGGACGAGGGACTGCCGCATGCCGCAATGCGGGCAGACGGCTTCGGCGTCGGGTAGCAGGCGGTCGCAGAGTGGGTTGACGCACCGCGCCGCCGATTGACTGGCGACGGTTTCGGCCATCTCGCTGGAGATTCTGCTCGACGAGGGGCTTGGGCTATCCGGCCTTCTCCTGGATCTGGGGTTGGAACGCGGCTCTCTTGAGTGTTCGGACGCCATCTCTAGCGCGCGGCTGTCATACGCAGCCCCCTGAGACCAGAGTCGATCGCGGATCTCGCGGGTGTGATCGGCCGTATCCAGATTGGCCCGGATCCACTGACCCAGTGCGACGACCAGCAGACCGCCGAGTGCCCCAATGCCCCCCAAGACCGCGACGAGCGGATCGCGCAGATGCCACGCCAATGCCACCCCGAGCGTGAGTAGGACGAGGAGCATCGACCAGCCGATGCCGGAGATCAGGCGCGCGACGAGTCGTGCCGTGCGATAGCTCGAACGGCGTGTCTGATGTTGAGGTTCGGTGATGTGTGTCCGCATGATGTCTGGTGCTCGGTCGCGGCCGAGATGTGATCGGCGATATCTCGCTGTCTCTTGAGTGTCTCGCAAGGCGGAAGGTCTTTATCCGGGGCGCGCCTCTGTGTCTTCGGTTGGTCGGGACGGCAATATATAGATTTTTACTTATAGTCTCGATAAGAAATACGAAATATATTTATGTGAAAATTACCTGTAATCTTTATGGAAATAGTGCGAAGGGGGACAGGCCGAAGGACGCTCGCATCCCAAGGCTTCCCGTTGATATCGAAGGCATTCCGCCTGTTATAACAAACGACAACGAAGAGACGAATCACATGGCACTCGACCAGTCCAAGCGTTACGCCGATCTCAGCCTCAAAGAAGCCGATCTGATTGCCGGCGGCAAGCATATCCTCTGCGCCTACAAGATGAAGCCCAAGGCCGGCACCGGCTATCTGGAGGCCGCCGCGCATTTCGCCGCCGAGTCCTCGACCGGAACCAACGTCGAGGTCTGCACCACCGACGACTTCACCAAGGGCGTAGACGCGCTGGTCTACTACATCGACGAGAAGACCGAGGATATGCGTATCGCCTATCCGCTGGACCTCTTCGATCGCAACGTTATCGACGGCCGCATGATGATGGTGTCCTTCCTGACGCTCACCATCGGCAACAATCAGGGCATGGGCGACATCGAGTACGGCCAGATGATCGACTTCTGGGTGCCGCCTCGCGCGCTCCAGCTGTTCGACGGCCCGTCCAAGAATATCTCCGACCTCTGGCGCATCCTCGGTCGTCCGGTCGAGGATGGCGGCTATATCGCTGGTACCATCATCAAGCCCAAGCTGGGTCTGCGTCCCGAGCCGTTCGCCGAGGCGGCCTACCAGTTCTGGTTGGGTGGCGACTTCATCAAGAACGACGAGCCGCAGGGCAATCAGACCTTCGCGCCGATCAAGAAGGTCATGCCTCTGGTCTATGACGCCATGAAGCGCGCCCAGGACGAGACCGGCGAGGCCAAGCTGTTCTCCATGAACATCACCGCCGACGACCACTTCGAGATGTGCGCCCGCGCCGATTTCGCGCTGGAGACCTTCGGCTCGGACGCCGACAAGCTCGCCTTCCTGGTCGATGGTTTCGTCGGCGGCCCTGGCATGGTCACCACCGCGCGCCGTCAGTATCCCAATCAGTACCTGCACTATCACCGTGCCGGTCACGGCATGATCACCTCGCCGTCGTCCAAGCGCGGCTACACGGCCTTCGTGCTGGCCAAGATGGCCCGTCTGCAGGGTGCCTCCGGCATTCACGTCGGTACCATGGGGTACGGCAAGATGGAGGGTGGGGCCGATGATCGCGTCATCGCCTACATGATCGAGCGCGATGCCTGCGAAGGTCCGATCTACTATCAGGAGTGGCACGGCATGAAGGCGACCACCCCGATCATCTCCGGCGGCATGAACGCACTGCGTCTGCCCGGCTTCTTCAAGAATTTGGGTCACGGCAACGTCATCAATACCGCCGGTGGTGGCTCCTACGGCCATCTCGATTCCCCGGCGGCCGGTGCCAAGTCGCTGCGTCAGGCCTACGAGTGCTGGAAGGCCGGTGCCGATCCGATCGAGTACGCCAAGGAGCACAAGGAATTCGCGCGCGCCTTCGCGTCCTTCCCGCACGACGCCGACGCGCTCTTCCCGGGCTGGCGCGAGCAGTTGGGGTCCTTCGCGACCGAGGCCTAATCCTCCATCCCAAGGATCGACCTGGAGCCCCCGCGATGCGGGGGTTTCGCGTTTGGGGGGCGGCGGTCCCGAAAGCCGGCGGCCGTTTGGCTTTTGCGCGCGGTGCACCAAGATCTCCACCAGATATCCATCGCCAGGGATGCCGCAAGGCGCCCGAGATACCTGGAGGAAACGCTATGTCTCGTACGCTCGTCGCGCTGTTCGGTCTCTTTCTGCTTGCGCCCGCGCTTGCCGGGCCGGAAGCGGCGCGGGAAACACCCGATTTTGGCGTCAGGCTCGAAGGTTTCGATTATCCCTATCCGGTTGCTTTCTATCGCTTCGAGTCCCAGGGCCAGTCGCTGGAGATGGCCTATCTGGACGTGATGCCGCCCGAGGGACGGGCGAACGGACGCAGCGTTCTGTTGCTGCACGGCAAGAATTTCTGCGCCGCGACCTGGGAGGGTGTCATCTCGGCCCTGCATGAGGCCGGTTTTCGGGTGATCGCACCCGATCAGATCGGCTTCTGCAAGTCCTCGAAACCGCGCCGCTATCAGTTCAGCTTCAATCAGCTTGCGGCCAATACCCATGCCTTGCTGGATGGGCTCGGGGTCGAGCGGCCGATCGTTATGGGACACTCGATGGGCGGCATGCTGGCGGTACGCTATGTGCTCCAGTATCCCGATCAAGCCGAGCGTCTGGTGCTGGCCAATCCGATCGGTTTGGAAGACTGGCTGGAAAAGGGCGTTCCCTATCGCACGATCGACCAGTGGTACCAAGGCCAGTTGAAGACGAGCGCCGACGCTATTCGGGCCTATCAGCGAGACACCTATTACGCAGGCGACTGGGAGCCGCGCTACGATCGCTGGGTCGAGATGCTCGCCGGGCAGTTCGAGGGCGACCGGGATCTGATGGCCTGGGAGTCGGCCCTGACCTACGACATGATCCTGACCCAGCCGGTGGTGCACCGATTCGGCGATATCGCCGTACCGACCCTGCTGCTGATCGGCGAGCAGGACAACACGGCGATCGGCAAATCGGTCGCCCCGGAGGCGGTCGCGCGGACCCTCGGCGACTATCCGGTGCTCGCCCGCGAGGCTGCCGCGCGCATTCCGCACGCCACCCTGGTCACCTTTTCCGACCTGGGACATTCACCCCAGATCCAGGATCCGGAGCGCTTCAATCGCACGCTCCTGGATCATCTCCTCAAGACGTCTCCCGATGACGCGCCGAGATAGGTGCGTCGGGCGCCAGTGTCTTCCTCAGTCTTTACCGAGCATTCGCTGGATCGGGCTGTAGACCGCGAGCGCGGCGGCGCCCACCAGCAGGCCGGCGAGTGCGTTGACGAGCAGGGGCGCGCTGACCGACAGTGCCGGCCCGATCGCGGGGATGGCGTCGAATGCCGCGCCGATCTGATCGCTCAGATGGTGTGTCATGGGGAGGCCGTGCAGGATGATGCCGCCGCCGACCAGGAACATGGCGATGGTTCCCGCGATCGAGAGCCCCTTCATCAGGAGCGGCGCGGCGCGCAGCAGTCCGCGTCCGATCCTGCGTAGGACCGTGCCGAGCGGTCCGTTCCGATCGCGCCGGCTCAGATAGAGTCCGGCGTCGTCCAGCTTGACGATGCCGGCGACCAATCCATAGACGCCCACCGTCATGAGGATGGCGACGCCGCTCAGGACCAGCAGCTGGGTGAGTAGGTTTTCCGCGTCGACCGTGCCGAGTGTGATGACGATAATCTCGGCCGAGAGGATGAAATCGGTGCGGATCGCGCCTTTGATCTTGGTCCGTTCCAGTGCGGCCAGGTCGGTGTTCGGGTTTGCGAGCGCAGCCGCCAGTTCGGCGCGTCGCTGCGCGTCCGAGGGTTGATGGCGAATGGCATGGGCGACCTTCTCGAATCCCTCGAAACAGAGATAGAGACCGCCGACCATCAGCAGTGGCACGATGGCCCAGGGTGCCAGTGCGCTGATGATCAGGGCCAGCGGGACCAGGATCGCCTTGTTGACCAGCGAACCTTTGAAGACGGCCCAGACCACGGGCAGTTCGCGCTCGGCGCGCACACCTTGCACCTGCTCCGCGTTGAGTGCCAGGTCGTCGCCGAGTACGCTGGCGGTCTTGCGGGCCGCGACCTTGGTGAGTAGCGAGACGTCGTCGAGAACGGAGGCGATGTCGTCGAGCAAGGCGAGCAGGCTGGTGGCCATGATGCGAGTGGGTCCTGTGGTCAGGGAAGTGATCGCGGAAATCTGTCACAGCATGGCGACTTGTGTCGAGCGTCGCGAGGCGCGAGAATCCGCTGCTATTTTTTGAACGATTCCATCGAGATGACGACCATGCCTGATCCACAACGCTTTTTGTACCCATTGACCTTTCCGCTACGGCTGGTGCCGGGCGTACTGCACAGTCGGGCGCTCGCCGGCATTCTCAACCAGGTCATGAAAGAGGCATTGGCGGAGGGTGAACTCGATTTCCTCGAAGGGCGCCGCATGGCGATCGAGATCGATGATATCGGCGTGCGCTACCGCCTCGGCCTGACCGAGGGACGCATTCGGGGCTATGGCGACGATACCCCACCCGATTCCAGTATCTCCGGTGGACTGCACGAGTTCCTGCTTTTGGCCGCCCGTCGCGAGGATGCGGATACGCTCTTTTTCCAGCGCCGGTTGCGGATGTCGGGCGACACCGAACTGGGGCTGTATCTCAAGAATTTCCTCGACGCCTTCGAGCCGCCGGAGAAATATCAGCCTTTGATGCGGGCGCTTGAGAAGATGGCGAGTATCCGCTTTCCGGGCAAATCCTGATCCCCGCGAACCTCTCTGCTCGACGGCCATGAGCCGTTGATGAACCGAACCGGCTTTCCGCGCGGAATTTTGGCTTGCGGTTGCGCGTTCGGCATCAAAAAAGGCGGACCGGGAATCCCCGGTCCGCCTTCATGCGAGGCGAGTCGCGTGCCTCCATTCTTTCCTCAGCGAATGACCCCCGGTTCGTCCTTGAGCAGATAGGCCTCTTCCTCGGGGCTCAAATCCACGTCGTCGAATCCGCTGATCATGGGCATGACGTGCTCTTTGAAGGAGTGCCCCGTGGTGAGCATGTAGACGTGGATCATGACGAAGACGACGATCGTGAAGGCCGCCCCCGTGTGCACCAGCGCCACGCCGTCCAGCACCTGGGTGGCATGCGGGATGTCCCGCCACAGGAAATAGAAGAGGTAGGCCAAGCCAGAGATCCAGATCAGCGGGAAGAGCACGATCTTGAGCATCAGATAGGCCAGCGCCTGTAGCGGGTTGTGCTTGCGCCAGTACGCCTTGCGATAGGGGTGATGTTCGCCCTGAAAGATGCCGAAGCTATAGAAGCGCAGCACCTGCCACATGCCCTTGACGGTCGGGATGAAGTGGCGCCAGTTCCGGGTGGTGAAGAGCCAGAAGATGCTGAAGGCCCAGAGCAGCAGTAGCAGAAATGCGGCTAATGTATGCAGGGTCACCGCCTGCTTGAAGTCGAGCAGATGATGGAATCCGTGCAGCCCGAAGCCGCTGAACATGAGCACGAGGATCAAAAACATCTGCGTCCAGTGCCAGAAACGCTCGAATAGGCTGAAGATTCTTACACGACGAATGGTCATCAGTGCTTGGCTCCCTTGGGCGAGAAAATGCGGACCAGGGCGTGGCCCAGGATGACGAGGAAGGTTCCGGCAACCGCGATGATGCCGATCAGGTCGAGCCAGCGGTTGTTGTCACGGCCCGGCATGTAGACGCCCTCGACCCCTTGGAGCCGTCCATTCTTGGAATGGCAGTCGGCACAGTCGAGGGCCTGTTCCTTGGGTGCGACCATGTGCGTGATAGGCCAGTAGGAATAGGTCTTGACGAATCCGTACTCGCCTGAGTAGGGGAGATTGAACGCCTTCATGCCATGGGCGATCGACTTGCCCATGTCGTAGTTGCCCCAGTAGGAGTCCTCGTCCTGGCCCCAGAGGTGGTTGTAGACCAGGGTGCCGTTGCCCATGTCGGCCGGCATCCAGGTGGTCATGCGTTTGAACGGCCATATCCGCGACCTGGGGTCCTCGCGCGAGCCGGTGAAGTCATTGATGGCGACCGGCTTGGTGACGTCGAACTTGGTATCGATGGTCGTGTAGTTCATCTGACCGTCGAACCAGCGGTAGAGGGGAACCAGATTCTCGCCGTAGGTGAAGGTGCCCTTGATCGACTTGTAGGTATAGCGCTCCTCGCCGTTGCCCTGGGTATAGCCGTGCTCGTGGTAGCCCTCGCCGTTGCGGGTCTTGCCGGCGGTGCGCCAGTCCCAGTCGGTCTCGGTCGCCACGCCGCCGCGCGCGTATTCGGGGATGTGGCAGGTCTGGCAGGCGACGCTTGAGATATGGTCGTTGAGCTTGAAGGGGGCGAGCGAGTCGACCGGATGGGGCTCGTTGCCGTGACAGGACTCGCAGGTCGCCACGTCGCGCCGCTCGCCCGGTTTGCCCGTGCCTTTCTCGTCCTTGGCGATGACGTGGTAGCGGCTGCCGGCCCAGATATGCGATTTGGTGATATGGCAGGCGGTGCAGGCGAAGTTGAGCCCCTTTGCGTCCATGTGGACGTCCAGATCGCGCGGTGGATTGGTCAGCGCGCTGGAGAGGTCGCCATGCTTGACATTGTCGCCGCCTCCACCGTGAAAGTGGCAGGTTCCGCAGTTGGCGCGCTGAGGCAGGCCGACGCTCTGGGCGACCAGATTGTAGTCGATGGGCGCCATGTCCTCGAACATGACCGAACAGGCTGGGCTACCTTCGCTGTTCGGTGTCTTGTAATAGGTCCCTGTCGTTTCGTGGCAGACCAGACAGTCGATGTTGGTCTCGTCGCTGAAGTCGAAGCTCTCGTCCTTCCAGCCGTACCCGGCATGGCATTGGGCGCACATGCCCTCGTTGCCGCGGGCGTTGGTGCAGAAGTTGTTGACCAGATGCTTCTTGCCGAGCAGTTGACCGGTCTCTGGATTGCGATACTCCCAAGTCCAGTGGATGTTCTTCATGAAATGCTTGCCGGTTTCGGTATGGCAGCTCAGGCAAGCCTTGGTGACCTCCGGGCCGGAGGAAAAGGGCTGCTTTAGGGCCTCGTACTTGCTGTGATCGCCGGTGCCGCCGGTGAGCGGGCCGGAGACCTGGTCTGGCGGCTTGGACGCGGGTGGCGTGGGCCATTGATCCGTGGCTTGAGCCGTCGTCAGTACGAGCGTCCCCAGCAGGAATGCCAGGACGTGTCCGGAAAAGGGTCGCATAGCGCGTGCTCCGCAAGTAATGGTCTGATGGACCTGGCGCATCGGCGATCTTGGCGTCGCCTGACGCACACAATGCAGTCAGCATGCTGATGTCACGGACTCGACATGTCCATGACATACGACAAGCTAGAGGCTTGGGCTGGGGGGCTTTGGTTCTGGAATGTCCGGCGGGAAGGGGCTGGCGAGACGGTGGGCGGAGTCACTACAATGCGTTGAGTCGGCCCAACTCTTGAGTGACGGCGTCGATTCCTTCTGGTGCCGCCGTGCATGCCCGTGCCGCGCGGCCTTTCATTCCCTATCCCTATCTGCGCGGAGACATACTCAGGTGCTGGAACGTTTCGTCGAACGTCTGCTTTACGGCAGCCGCTGGCTGTTGGCGCCCATCTATCTCGGACTGGCCCTGGTGCTGGTCGCGATTGGCGTCAAATTCTTTCAGGAGATCTATCACCTGCTCACCCATATTCTGGAGATGACCGAGTCGAATATGGTGCTCCTCGTCTTGGGTCTGATCGATCTGTCGCTGGTCGGGAGTCTGGTGGTGATGGTCATGTTCTCCGGATACGAGAACTTCGTCTCTCAGATCGATATCGAGGAAGGGGACGACAAGCTGGCCTGGCTCGGCAAACTGGATGCCGGCACCCTGAAGCTGAAGCTGGCGGCCTCGATCGTGGCCATCTCGTCGATCCATCTGCTGCAGGAGTTCGTCAACATCCCCCATGTGCCGAGCGAGCAGCTCATGTGGTACGTCATCATTCACCTGACGTTCGTGGTCTCGGCGCTGCTGCTGGGGCTGCTGGACCGCATGTCGTTCGCCAGCCATCGCGACCACGGCAAGGATCATTGACCCAGACTGGGGTCGAGTGCATCCACCCTTGGTCAGACCGTGAGTCCTTGGGTGACGAGGCGATCGCGGCCTGAATTCTTGGCCTGGTAGAGCGCCTTGTCGGATGCCTGGAGCCAGTCGCTGGCCGTGGGGCTCGCATTGAGTTCGGCGATGCCGATCGAGATGGTGATACGTAGCCGTTCCTGCTCGTACTCGATTTCCAAATCACGCACTACGTCCAGCAGACGCTCGGCGAGCTGGACCGCCGTGCTGGTCGTGGTGTCCTGCAACACGACGGCGAACTCCTCGCCGCCGTAACGGGCGACGAAATCCGTCCTGCGCGGAAAGCTCTGTACGCAGCAGTTCGCGAGTCGTTTCAGCACCTGGTCTCCTGCCGGGTGTCCGAAGGTGTCGTTGATGCGTTTGAAGTGATCCGCGTCCACCATCATCAGGCAGGCCGGCTGTCCGGAGAGCTTGCAGAGTTCGAAGACGCGTTCGAGTTGGATATCGAACGCCTTGCGGTTGTAGAGTCGGGTTAGCGGATCGAGCTCCATCTCGCGCTGGGCCGCATCCAGTTCTCCGCGCATCTCGTGCAGCTTGCCGGTGAGCTCGTTGAGCAGTCCCTGATTGCGTCGGGAGCGCTCTTTGGCGATATCCGTGATGAGATTGATGGCGTGCAATGCCGTCTCGCTCAACGTCTCGATCGGGGCGTTACCCTCAATGGCGGTGCGCATGTGTCCGATCGCCGAGAGGACCCGCGTCTGTTCCTCCTGATCCTCCGCCAGCACGCGCCCCAGGGTCTGGACGAAGTCACCCATGACCTGTCGCGTTCCGACAATCTGTCGGTTGACGTATGACTGCTCGTTGCGTCTGAGTCGCGAGACGAAGGCGTTCAATCCCGGCCAGTCGCGTCGCGCGGTGAGTTCGGGATCCCCATCCCCGGTCTCATCCTCTGGAGCGGGCTCCAGGCCTGGACGCGGGGTGGCCATCAGGATGTGACGCACCCAGCCATCGATCTGCTCGTTGATGCTGCTGGCCTTGATCTCGTCCAGATCGAAGGCGTACTGACCCCAGGTCTTGAGAACCGCGGCCAATTGGTCCAGCGCGGTTCGTTCCATCACCGGGGAAGTCGGGGTCGCCCTCTGGCTTTTCTCGTTCGAGCCCTGGGTGGCCTTGGGTGATTCCGACGCGCTCTTGCCTCGCTTCCAGAATTTCGCCATCTCGCATGCCACGGAAGAAGTGTTTTGTGAATGGCAAGACTAGCGGTTCTCGCCTTGTTCGACGAGTCCTGGAAACGAACAAATTGCCGGGATCGGATTGGCGGAGTGTGTACGGGGGCGTCGACACATCCTTGTGTCGCGGCCTTGGACGGCGGCTGAAGCGCCGGAGGCCGTTTGGACTCAGCGCGTGGTATCGACGTCCATGGGGATGTAAACCGGGCACCAGCGCAGATAGGCCGTTGCCAACAGGGCGAACCCAATCAGGCCCCAGGCGTTGCCGGTGGAGAGGCCCCACAACAGGAATAGGATGCCCGCGATCGCGCGGTACTTGCGGTCGTTCTCGCCAATGTTCTTGTTCATGTCGATGCTCCAGTCAGGCTCGATTCGAATGATGGCCCGCTGGCTTGGTATGGCCGCAGGCCGACCTGGATCGGTTGCTTCGTTCTTCGTGATCGATGGTCACGAAGCTGTAACCATAAAACAAATGGGGTATCTGTGAAAAGCGGTTGCGCGATATTGGTGCGGTGGATGTTATCGGGCCATTTAACCGATGTCGTCCGTTGCCTGTCCGCCGACCTGGGGTCGCGAGCGGCAGAGCGTCGTGTAGGCGGTCAATCCAAGGATTCCGCAAACGCCCATGCCGATCAGCAGCGGGGCCGACGTCCCGTCATGAGCGACGCTGGCGAGCGTTCCCATGGCCGCTCCGGCGCCGAATCTGGCTGCGCCGGCGAAGGCCGAGGCGGTTCCCGCCGCCTTGGAAAAGAAGGCCATATAGCCCGCCATGGCGTTTCCGAGCACGACGCCGGTCATGCCCAGAAAGAGGACGGCCATCAGGGCGATCGTCCAGAGTGACGGAGCGCCCGCCAGGAGGAGCGCGAAGGCCATCAGCCCGGAGAGACTCTGTACGATTAGGGCCCAGAGCAGCAGACGATCCGCGCCGAGTCGTTTCGCGAAGCGTGCATTGAGCGCCGAGAACAGCATCCCCACGGCGACATTGGCGCCGAAGGCGAGCCCGAACCAGGTCGCCGGGAGTCGATGCAGCTCGATGTAGACATAGGGCGAGGTGACCACGAAGGTCATCATGCCGGCGAAGCTGCAAACCCCGGTCAGCAGATATCCCACCGCCGCCCGGTTGCGCATGATTCGCAGATAGTTGCGCAGGATCAGTCCGGTATCGAAGGCATGACGGTGCTGACGATGGAGCGTCTCTCTGACCAGGGTGAAATAGAGCGCCGTCGCGATTAAGGCGATAGCGAACAGGACCAGGAATACGACCCGCCAGGAGGCAAACCCGATGATCAGCGAGCCCAGGCTGGGCGCGACCAGCGGTGCCATCGCCATCACCAGCATCACCAGTGACATGACGCGGGCGTAATCGTCCTTCTCGTAGAGATCTCTGACCAGTGCGGGGACGGTCACCGCGACGGCCGCGCCGCCGAGCGCCTGGAATCCGCGCGCGATGAGCAGGACCTCGATCTGGGGCGCGAGCATGCAGGCGAGGTCGGCCGCGAGGAAGAGGAAGAGTCCGCCGCCGATGGTCGCGCGTCGGCCCAGCACGTCCGAGAGCGGTCCCAGGAAGAGATGCGCGCAGGCGAAGACGCCCAGATAGATGGTGACGCTGAGCTGGGCCACCTCGATGGAGGTTTCGAGATCCATCGCGATGGCGGGCAGGCTTGGTAAATAGAGATCGATCGCGAAGGGCGTCAGACCGGACAGAAGCGCGAGCACGATCAGGAGGCTGGGTCGGATCTGCATGGATGGCTCGCTATCGGCGCTGGCCGCAGGTGTGGTAGGGGTGAGGCCAGTGGATCATAGCCTTCGTCTCATCGGCGCGAAAGGATCCTGGGTGAGGGGCTGATGATGGATCCGCCGAGCAAGTTTTCGGGGAGGGCGCCGTTCGAGGGCCGTTCGGCGAAGATGTGGGTGGCCTTTTGGAAACCTCATCCGTACCGCAAGGGATGACGCGCGGTCCGGATGAGGTGAGTGCGAGATCGGTTAGGATCGGTTCTTAGCGCGTTGGATCGGGGTAGAAGAGCTCGCGCAGTCCGCTACGCTCGAACGGCTTCCAGTCACCCTCGGATTGCGCTAGGCGGTCGGCGACGGCATAGAGCACCGTCGGATTGACCGCGAGGCCGAGATGGCTTGATTCGACCTCGATGTTTTCCGCCGCCGGGCCCTGGTGCGTTTGGCTGCTGTTCCAGGGAACGATACCGTCGGTTCGGCTATAGATAGAGGTCGTGGGCACGGGGGGAGGCGTCTCCAAGGGGCCGCTGTTCTTGGGCAGGCCGATGTGGTCGCCTGTCAGGTCCTCGTAGGCATTCCATATCTCGGTTGGACTCGGGTGGCCGGCGAATGGCGAGCCCAGCGTGATGACCTGCCGCACCTGATCCGGGGCCAGCTTGGCAAGCTCGCGGGCGTAGAGCCCGCCGAGGCTCCAGCCGATCAGGCTCACCTTGCGTCCGTAGCGTTTTTCCAGGGTGTCCAGTCGACGCAGACAGGCCGACATGACGCCCGCGCGCGGGCCCATATTGACGCCCAGTTCCCAGGGATGGGCCTCATAGCCCATCTGGCTCAGGAAGGAACGCAGTGGCTGGGTCGAGAAGTCGCACCCAAGCAGTCTTGGCAGGACCAGAACCGGATGTCCGTCACCGTGTGGCGCCATCGTCAGCAGTGGCTGGGTTGCGAGCAGTGCACCGAACTCCCAGCTTGCGCGGCTTTCGAGTGCAAGGCGCCAGGGGGCGGTCGCGAGGTTCCAAAATTCGTCGAGGGCGGTGGGCGTGAGCTGAGCTGCGTGAGACAACGGGAACTCCTTCAGGGGACTGTTTTTTGCGGATTGATCGATGCCTGCGCATCGGTTTGGATTGGTGGTTGATGCCGGCATTGGTCGGCATTGCTTCAGTGACGGCCGTGCGATGAGGCGGTTTTGTCTGCATCGTCAGGCCCGGACCGAGGATCGTCAGCGGGTGATGGATACGCTAGGAAGATGTGCGATTATGCGCTCTTTGCGCCCTTTTGTGCAGTCGCAGCAAAATAGGTGAGGACATCGATCCTGGGGTGGACTCCGGCCCTCCTCGGGAGGCGTCCCGCGCTCGGCTGTCATGCGTCTGTCTTTTCACGCCTCTGTGTGCGCGTCGTCCCGGATGTTTGATCCATGAACCGAGATGCCTTGACCGAATGTCTCGAATGCGGTCTGTTGCAGCGCAATCCGGCGCTTCCTCCGGGCGGGACGGCGGTGTGCGTGCGTTGCGGCAATGTGCTGCATCGCGATCGTCCCGACAGCATCAATCGGACCCTGGCCCTGACGATCGCCGGTATCGTGCTTTTCGTCATCGCCAACGCCTTTCCCTTCCTCGCGTTTGAGATGCGAGGGCAGGAGACGCAGACGACCCTGATGACCGGTGTCATGGATCTCTGGCGGGGCGGAAATGTCTTCATCGCCGCCGTCGTCTTTTTCACCAGTGTCCTTGCGCCCGGATTGCAGCTGGTCCTTTTGCTCGTGGTACTGGTGCCGCTGATGCTGGAGCGCGTGCCGCCCTGGCTTCCGAGACTGTTTCGCTGGGTGCGCACGCTCACGCCTTGGGGGATGATGGATGTCTTCATGGTCGGGATTCTGGTCTCGGTGGTGAAGCTGTCGGAGATGGCGACCATGGTGCCCGGGGCCGCGCTGTTCGCCTTCGGGGCGCTCATCCTGGTTCTGGCGGGCGCCCAGTCGGCGCTGGATCCGGATCAGGTCTGGTCGCGCGTGCCGTTGGCGCGTGGGCCCTCGAAACCGCCGTGTGCGGGCGACGGTCATCTGGCATGCGACGTCTGCGAACTGGTGATGTCTCGCGAATCGGCGCTATGGGACGGGCGTCATCTGCGCTGTCCGCGCTGCACCGATGTGCTGCACGCCCGCAAGCCGCGCAGTCTGCAGCACACCTGGGCATTGGTCATGGCGGCGATCGCCTTCTATATCCCGGCCAATCTGCTGCCCATCATGACGGTGACCTCGCTCGGTCAGAGCCAGTCGGATACCATCTTGAGCGGGGTCATCTTTCTCTTCGAGCACGGGATGTGGCCTCTGGCCGTCATCGTTTTCATCGCCAGCATCTTCGTTCCGATGCTGAAGCTCCTGATCCTCCTGTCGCTACTGCTCTCGGTGCAATTGGGCTGGCGCTGGAGTCCACGGGAGCGGACCCGGCTCTACCGGATCACCGAGGCGATCGGACGCTGGTCGATGGTCGATATCTATGTGGTCACCATCCTGGTCGCGTTGGTGCGTCTCGGTAATCTGGCCTCGGTCCAAGCCGAAGCGGGGGCCGTTTATTTCTGTGCCGTGGTCATGCTGACGATGCTCGCGGCGATGTCATTCGATCCCAGGTTGATCTGGGACGGTTTGGAGCGAAAGCATGTCTGAGACCCCGGGCGGTCGAAGCGCGACGAATGAAGACGGGACGGGCGCCGACGCCATGCCGCAGGCGGTCGTCAGGCCGCCCAGTCGCCTGTCCCTGGTCTGGCTGATCCCCTTGATCGCCGTGGCGGTTGGTGCCTGGCTGGCGGTCAAGACGCTGAGCGAGCGGGGGCCGACGGTCACCATCGAGTTCAAGACCGCGTCCGGGCTGTCGGCCGGACAGACCAAGGTCAAGTTCAAGGATGTGGATGTCGGTCAGGTCACGGCGATCGACGTGGGCGCGGATCTCAAGACGGTGATCGTGACCGCCGAACTCAAACATGGCTTTGCCGAGCATCTGAGCGAGAACACCCGTTTCTGGGTCGAGCGTCCAAGAGTCAGCGCGAGCGGGATCTCGGGTCTGGATACCCTCTTGTCTGGCGTATTCATCGCCATGGACCCTGGCGAGAAGGGGCGTGATCGACGGCGCTTCAAGGGCTTGGAGGAACCGCCGCTGTTCAGCACGGCCGAGCCCGGTACCCAGTTCGTGCTGCGCTCGCCTACCCTCGGGTCGCTCAACATCGGCTCGCCCGTCTATTACCGCCAGATTCAGGTCGGTCAGGTCGTCGGTTATTCGCTCGATGCGGACGGACGCGCGGTGAGCATCGAGGTCTTCGTGTCCTCGCCCCACGATGCGCTGGTGTCCGGGAATACCCGGTTCTGGAACGCCAGTGGGATCGATTTCTCCATGTCGGGCGCCGGATTTAGTGTCGATACCCAGTCGCTTCTTTCGGTTGTGATCGGTGGCGTCGGATTCGATACGCCAGAGACTATCGGTTCGGTGACCTCAGGCAGTCCCGTGCCGGAGAATTTTCCGCTCTATGCAAGCCGTGAGGCGGCCCATGCCAAGACCTATTCGCGCAAAGAGCGGTATCTGCTGTTCTTCGAGGGTTCGGTGCGTGGACTTGTCATCGGCGCACCCGTTTTGCTCAAGGGGATCGACATCGGCAAGGTGTTGGATATCCAACTGCAGTACAGCGTCGAGAATCTGGCCTTTCAGATTCCGGTGCTGGTCGAGGTGGAGCCGGATCGCATTGCGATCCGAGGCGATTCGACCGCACTGGAGGGCGTCAATCTGGTCGACCGCCTGGTGTCGGGCGGTCTGCGGGGCCAGCTCAAGTTCGATAGCCTGCTGACCGGCGATCTCTATGTGGACCTCGATGTCTATCCGGACGCCCCTGCCGCGACGGTGGCCAAGTACGGCGGCTACGATGTGATCCCGACCATCCCGACGCCGCTGGAGGCGCTGACCACTAAGGTCACGGATATCCTCGGCAAGCTGGATGCGATTCCGGTGGATCAGATCGGGCGCGATCTCGCCTCTGCTGCGTCCGGTGCCAACGCGCTGGTCAATTCTCCGGAACTCAAACAGACGCTCGACGAGCTACAGGGCACGCTGGCACAGGTGCGCGGGACGGCGGAGCAGCTCAATCTCAAGATCGCGCCTGAACTCGCCAAGACCTTGGAGGAGGGGACGCGCGCGTTGGAACGGGCCGGGTCGATGCTCTCGACGACCTCGTCCTTCCACTCGGACATGCAGCGCATGTTCCAGGAGGTCTCGGCGGCCGCACGCTCGGTGCGGGTCATGGCCGACTATCTGGAGCGGCATCCGGATGCATTGTTGAAAGGTAAGGGGAGGTGAGGATGAGACGCTGGATTCGGGCTGAATGGATGTCGATCGGTTGTCTCGCGGCGCTGCTGCTCGGCTGTGCGAGCACCCCGCCGTCGAGCTTCTATACGCTGACCCCGCTGTCGCCCGATGCCGTCGACGGCAAGGTCTCTGGGCCTGAATTGAGCGTGGGGCTCGGCCCCGTGTCCTTTCCGGTGTTTCTCGATCGCCCGCAGATCGTGGAGCGCGAGGGCGGTCATCGTCTTACGATCGACGAATTCCACCGCTGGGGTGGAACCCTGCAGGACGATTTCCTGCGCGTCTGGAGCGAAAACCTGGCCCTGTTGCTCGGAACCAGTCGCATCCTGGTGTTCCCGAGCGATATTCGCTATCCGCTCGACTTCCGAGTCGCTGCCGAGGTTCTGGCGTTCGAAGGGACTCGGGGCGGCGATGCCGTGCTGAAGGTGCGCTGGTTCGTCCTGGCCCCAGATGTCGACCGGGTGCTCCTGGTCCGGGAGGATGTCTATCGGCGCCCCTGGGATAGCTCGAGCGATCCGGGCGCATCGATCGCGGCGCTGAGCGGTGCTTTGGCCGACTTCAGCCGGGATGTGGCCGCGGCGCTGCGTACGCTGCCGCGCCCCGTCGAGCCGGTTCAGGATCAGGCGCGATAACCGATCCGGCATCCGCCCCAGTGGCGACCCCGGATATAGACCGGTGCCGAGATGTCGTGGACGATCTCGCCGGTGTCGCGACGATAGGTCTGGATCAGGAATGAGAGCTCGTGCGCGCCGCACTGACGCCCGACCGGGTCGTCGAAGATGCGCTTGGTGCGATTGTGGATCAAATCGATGGCCGGCTTGCCGGTCAACGGCTGCGCGAAGCGTCGGTTGTGGGTCGGCACATATCCCTTGCGGTCGCAGCCGATGACATAGACGAGCGCCGGCTCCCGATCGAGGATGGGTTCTTGGATCGGAGGGAAAAGCCTGTCCGTCAGGTGATCGAAGCCGGTGGTGAACTTTTTCGGCTCGGTATCGGGAATCGGTGTGTAGCTGGGCTCGAAGAGCGCCTGCTCTTCGACATGTCCTTGGTCCAGTGCCTGTTCGAGTGTCTTGCCGAGCGCGGCGGCGGCTTGCTGGACGATGTCGGGCATCCGTTTATGGATGGCGATGGCTTCCGCACCCGTATCGCCCAACTTGAAGACCTTGCTGATCTCATGGAGATTCGCGGCCAGGCTCTCCAGCTCTTGAGCCTCCTGCAGGGTTTCGGCTGCGCCGGATGCATTGCGTTCGACCATGGACATGATCTCGTGGACCGCGCCGACCACCTGCTCGCTCTCGCGTCCCTGCTCGGTGATCACGGCGGCGATCTCGTCGACCCGTTCCATGGTTTCCTGCGCGCCCCGGTTGATGTGGTCGAGCGAATCCGCAGCCTGACGGGCCAGGGTGGCGCCGCTGTCTGCTTGCTCGCTGCCCTGACGGATCGAGGCGATCGCGGTTTGGGTCTCCTGTTGGATGGCGGCGATCATGGGGGCGATCTCGCTGGTCGATGTCGCGGTGCGCTCGGCAAGGCTTCTCACCTCATCCGCGACCACGGCGAATCCGCGCCCCTGCTCGCCGGCGCGGGCCGCCTCGATCGCGGCGTTGAGCGCGAGCAGATTGGTCTGCTCGGCGATCTCGCGGATGACGCTCACGATTCCGCCGATCGCTTGGGAGCGCTCGCCGAGCGCGGCGATCACCTGCGCCGATCCCTCCACGGAGCGCGCGATGCGCTCGATCTCGCTGGATGCCTCAGCAGCGGTATGCGTTCCCTCCTGTGAGAGGTCGTGGGCATTCTGGGCGTTCTCGGCGGTTCGGCTGGCGTGCTCGGCGGCCGCGTTGACGCTCGTGGTCATGCGTTCGATCCGCTCGACTAGATTGCCCGACGTTTCGCGTTGGGCGTTGGATCCGTCGGCGACGACGCGGGCATGCTTGGCGAGTGCGTCCGCCGTCGCCGCGACCCGTTCGGCGTCGAAGATGACCTTGCCCATGATGCCCTGAAAGCTCTCGATCAGGGCGTTGAAGAGCAAGGCCGAGCGGGCTGTAGGACCTTTGATCTCGGGTACGCGGCGCGACAGATCTCCGTCCGCGTGCATGTGCGACAGCGTGCTTTCGAGTCCGCGCAGCGCCTGGCCCAGGGTTTTCTTGAGCAGCCATGTGGTGATCGCGGCGATCGCGACGCCGAGTATCAGATGTGATGCAAGACTGGGATAGAGACCACCCTCTCCGAGAGTTGCCGCCAAAAAACCACCTAGGCCCGCGAGGATGCCGACCAACGTTCCGATTAACCAAAAGCCCATAGTGTTTGCATCATCGCCCTCGGGCAACGTCTCCTTGAATCTAAGGTGGGTTTGGAGTCCGCCGATCGATCGACGTCCGCTGGCCGTTCAGCGATGGCCGTGTCGGATTATTCGCAGATTTCCATGTTCTTGCTGTATTTATTCTGAATCTGTGATGCGGTCCTCGTCATCCCGTGGGAGACCGAAACCCGCCTGTTGTCGTTCGAGTGGCATCCCGATTTGCAGCCTGTCGTGACTGATAATGGTGCGCGTTTGATGCTTCGTGATCCATGATGGTGCCTCTTGTTGGTGCCTGAGTCGCAATAGTGGTGCTTTGGAGTCGTGCGGTCAGGGGCCGGAAGTCATCGAGTCATGGCCCGTCACTGCAGACCGAATAGCGCCCAACTCATTAATCGCTAGGGACGGTTTTCACCTGTTTGGTGCATACATGAGGTGTCGTGTCAGGTTTCGGAGCATGGATGTCTCGATCCCCAATGATAATTGGCCTGATACCTGCTTATGGCATGCACCAAAATTGTTCGCATGAGAGTTGTCGATGGAGTCACTGCAGGCAGGTACAGACGTCTTGTTCATTCTGGTCGGCGCCGTGATGGTGCTGGCTATGCACGCTGGGTTTGCGTTCCTTGAGGTCGGGACGGTTCGGGCTAAAAATCAGGTCAACGCGCTCTCGAAAATCATGAGCGACTTCGCGATCTCGACCATCGCCTATTTTTTCGTCGGATATAGCTTGGCGTACGGGGTCGACTTCTTTTCGGGCGCGGCTGCACTGCAGGATAAGAGTGGCTACGCGCTGGTGAAGTTCTTCTTCCTGTTGACCTTCGCGGCGGCCATTCCGGCGATCATCTCGGGCGGGATCGCGGAGCGTGCGCGCTTCTATCCCCAATTGCTCGCGTCCTTTCTGATCGTCGGTTTCCTCTATCCGCTGTTCGAGGGCATGACCTGGAACGGTAATCTGGGGATGCAGGCAATGATCGAGCGATTGTTCGGCGCCCCTTTCCATGATTTCGCCGGCTCGGTGGTGGTGCATGCCGTCGGTGGTTGGATCGCGCTTGCCGCTGTGCTCCTGCTTGGGCCACGGATTGGGCGCTACCGCAAGGATGGCAGCATCATGGCCCATCCGCCGTCCTCCATTCCCTTTCTGTCGCTCGGCGCCTGGACCCTAACCGTGGGCTGGTTCGGATTCAACGTGATGTCGGCGCAGACCGTTGGGGCCGTCAATGGCCTGGTGGCGGTCAATTCGTTGATGGCTATGGTGGGCGGAATTCTGGCGGCGATGGTTGCCGGCAAGAACGACCCCGGCTTCCTGCATAACGGACCGCTTGCCGGTCTGGTGGCCGTGTGCGCGGGCTCGGATCTGATGCATCCGATCGGCGCCTTGATTACCGGAGCGATCGCGGGCGGGCTCTTCGTCTACGCCTTCACCTTGACTCAGAACAAATGGCGTATCGATGACGTGCTGGGCGTTTGGCCGCTGCACGGTCTCTGTGGGCTTTGGGGGGGCATCGCCGCAGGCATTTTCGGGTTGAAGGCGCTCGGCGGTGTCGGTGGCGTGAGCTTCCTTGCTCAGCTCGCCGGTAGTCTGATCGGCGTCGTTTTGGCCTTCGTCGGTGGCGGGTTGGTCTATGGCCTTATCAAGATGCTGATCGGGATGCGTCTGAGCGAGGAGGAGGAGTACAACGGCGCCGATCTCAGCATCCACAAGATCACCGCGCAGCCCGACTACAATCGCGGCGAGGTCTGATCCTAAACGCAGCCGGTCGGTTTCGGTAGGCCGCCCCATTTGCAGATCAGCTTCATGGGGCCTTTCTTGAAGATGTCGTAGAGATCTTTGGTGGAGACCTTCTGCTTCTTGGCGAAGATGCGAATGGGCGGAACCACCCCATTCTCCTCGTACATGGAACGTGCTTCGCGGATGAAGGTCATCACCTGATCGGTCATCTCGAAGTCGTCGGCCTTGGCGAGCTCGATCGCGACCTCCTCGCTCCAGTCGTCGCGATCGAGCAGAAATCCTTCATTGTCCAGGGGTACGGCTAGCTCTGCGTTCATGTCTTCTCGCCTCATCGGTTGTTCGATTTCCGTGTGCAAAACAACTTGGGGCGAGAAAAAACATGTCAAGTCGGTTGGTTATTCGGGGCGATGTGACGACGCGATCGACTCCAGTACCCCGTCCCAGAAGCGGATACGGGCGCAGATCGCCTCTTCCGCCGCCGTTTCCGCCTCTTCGATGCGCTCGGGGTCGTCGGCACAGAGTCGTTCCAGCAGCTTCATCGACAGAGGGCCGTGGAAGTCCTGGTCCAGATGGATGTGTCGGTTCAGATAGGCATGGAAGGTTGGGGCCTGTTCGGGGGTGATCCCCATGCGTTCCAGGAAACGTCGAAACATCTCCGGGATCAGATTCTCGCGCCCGAGCGCGAGCGCAGCCGCCGCCATATGCGGCTTGTCCGCGCGGATGAAGCCGAATGTCGTTTCGCTGAAGTAGCGCGCCGGGCTAGGGACCTGATCCGAATAGAGCGCCTTGTCCACGCCCTGTGCGGCGACCTCGTCGAGAAAGCGTCGCGGCATCTCCGCATCCGCGCCAATCTCACGCATGGCCTGGCAGTAGAACTCGAAATGGCTGGCGTAATGGAGTTCGCCGTCGGGAAGCGGGATGGCATCCGACTCCTCCTCCAGTACCAGTTGATTGATGAAATATCGCAGGTCGGGATCCTCGGTCGGTATCCAGGGTACCCGGACCGGGGCGATGGAGGATTGGAGGTATTTGATTAGGGACATAAAGTCCCAGACCGAGAAGACATGATGGTGCATGAAGATTCGCAGGTCCTCAACGCGCTCGATCGCCCCGTAGATCGCATGATTGGCGAGTTGATCCTGCAGTGGGCGCAGATGTTCAAGGTCGAGTGATGCCATATTCGTGTCCTCGTTATTAAGAATTTCAGCGGATGCTAAACCAAATGATACTCAAGGTCCTTCGTGTCGGTGCATTTTGGTGCGCCGGTCGTTCGCGTCGGTGCGATCTCATTGGAGGTTGAAACGAATCGGAACTTGGAGTGCCCAGGTTGTGCGGTCCAATTCGGTCGGAATCGGCTTGAAGCGTCCGAGCCGGCGCATGGCGTCGATTGCGGCCCGATCGATCGATGAATGCCCTGAACTCCTAACGATACGGATCTGACCGATGCGTCCGTTCGCCTGAATGACGAAGGCCAGGGTCGTTGTTCCCGTTTGCTGGCGGCGTCTGGCGCTGGCTGGATAGCGTTGCTGGCGCGAGATCGCACGTTGAAGCGCGGACAGATAGGCGCGCTCGGATGCCTGTTGGCGTGCCTTCGACGCCCCTGATGATTGTCCACCGCCGTTGCGATTTCCGCCCGTCGAGCCTTGGGCGCGCGATCCGCTGTCCCTTGAAGCCCCGTGGTCGAGTGTGCGTTTGGTCTTTGCTGGGGCCGGAGTGGGTGGTGCTGCCTTCCGCGCCTTTGGCTTCGGTGTTGGCTTGGGCGGTCGTTTCGTTGTCTTGTGTGCCGTCTTGGCAGGTGCCTTGTCGTGATGTGTCTTCGTGCTCCGGCGTTCCGTTTTGGGTTCCAGGGGGCGGGGAGCTGGGGTCGGCTGGATCTTGGGTGCGGCCGTTGGCGCCGCTGGGGTTGGGGGGAGGGCTGGAGTCTCTGGACGCTCGGTGCTCGAATCCGTTGGCTCGGGCTCGGGCTCGGGCTCGGGCTCGGGTGTCGTTGCTGCGTCGTGCGCGGTTGCTGGAGACGGCTGGGCGCTGGGCGTTGCGGCGCTCGCCGGGACGTCCGCTGCGGCAGGCTCGGCGGCAGCGAACATACCAAGCTCGATCGGGACGACCGTTTCGCCTCGATGTGGCGCATCGGCTGGCGTACCGAATCGCAAGAGCGCGGCGGCTCCGGCCGCGTGCAGCACTGCGGAGCATGCAATTCCGGCCCAGATACAGCGTCGGCAGTTCTGGACTCGGCTCATGACTTGCGGGTCAGGATGGTCAGGCGCTCCAGCTTGCGGGTCTTGAGCTGATCGACGACGGCGACGAAGCGCTCGAAACGGGTGGCCGCGTCGACGCGCAGAACGATGGGGGTCGATGTTTCCAGCCCGTCTAGCGCCGTGGCGAGCCGCTCCTCGGTGACGGGCTCCGCATCCAGATAAAAGGCGCCGTCGGCGTCGATCGCGATCTCGACGGAGTGTGGTGGAGGCGCGTCGGCCGGGTTCGTCGATGTGGGCAGTCGGATCTCCATGCGCCCATCGCTGATGAAGGTGGCCGTCGTCAGCACGATGGCGAGCAGCACCAGCATGATGTCGATGAATGGCAGGACATTGATCTGATCGATGCGTTTCATGGGCGCTTCACCCGGCGCCAGCGCGCCTTGAGCGATTCGGTTCGGCGCAGCAGTGCGTTGTAGAAGACGAGCGATGGAATGGCGACGACCAGGCCCAGTGCGGTGGCCTTGAGCGCCAGGGCTAGTCCCATCATCATGGCTGCAGTTTCGATCTCGCCCGCGCGACCGATATCGTAGAAGGCGATGAGAATGCCCAGCACGGTTCCGAGCAGTCCGATATAGGGTGCGTTGGCTCCGATGGTGGCGATGGTGGTGAGGTTGCGAGTGAGTGCCAGTTCCAGAT
Source organism: Thiorhodococcus drewsii AZ1 (assembly GCF_000224065.1). Taxonomy (GTDB): domain Bacteria; phylum Pseudomonadota; class Gammaproteobacteria; order Chromatiales; family Chromatiaceae; genus Imhoffiella; species Imhoffiella drewsii. Next base: position 23,088 of record NZ_AFWT01000024.1, on the reverse strand, counting down.
CCTCCGCGTCCTCGAATGCGGCCAGGTCCACACGGGCGAAATAGAGAAATCGTTCGATGACGAATGCGATCATGACGAAACTCATCAACCCCAGTAGGCCCATCACCCCCAGGTCCAGATTGGACTTCAGGAACTCCACGCGAATCTCTCCTCGGTCGATGCCGTTCGTGTCTTGTTTGTTATGAATCCGGCCACTTTATGGGCATTCCCGGACGCGTCGATCCCTGTCCCGCACCCCCTGCAGTATGCACTCTACCCGATCCGCTTCAATCTGGGTCGCATCGACTCCATGCCGTGTCGACGTGTTCTTGAGGTGGGTCTGTGCGTGTCTGATGCACGGTCGATGGTTCAGGGGCAGGCAAGGAGCGTCCGCGCCGCACTGAGCGGGCCATCTGAATGCTTGGCCAGTCGCTGACCTGGCAGCGGAGTTGAATCCGTCAGGCGCTCGGGGCCTATCGGTGTAGAGTCGCTCAGTGCAGCCGCTGTCTGCTGCAACAGCGTTCGAAATAGTGCTGCATGACCTGTCGAATCTGGTCGGGGTAGTCCAGCGCCTCCATCTGCCCCATGCCCTCGCGGAAGAAGTCGGGTGCCTCGTCGCCAAGATGCTCGACGACGTCATCGAAGGCCGTCTCCATCAGGGCGGGTTGATAGCTGCGGGTGGCGACGATGGCGCGGTTGAGGATGAGGATGCGCCACGGCTGTGTCGTGGCTGGCTCGGGATCAGGACCCACCCCCTCCATGAGTTCGGTCATGAGGCCGAACAGCTCGGTCAGTTCCTCCGGATCCTTCGCTTGATTGGCGAGAATGGCAGCGGCATTGATCGCGGGTTCGGGACGAATGAGTTCGGTGCCGTGCCGAATCATCCAGCAGCTGAAGGTTAGGGCGAGTTGGTCGAGCGCGCGCACCGATTGCGGTAGCCCCAGTCGTCTGGCGAGGTCTGACAGATCATGGAGCAGATCGAGACCATGATCGAGCAGCGCCTCCGGCTCCGAGCCGGTGAGTGTCCTTAGCGCCTGCGCCGAGGCGGTTGGTGTGGGCCGTTCCCCGGTCCGCAGGATATCGAGCAATCGGTCGAGTCCGTTGAGAAGGACCTGTGGGGTCGGTTCAGGTTGGGGGGAGGTCTCCTCGAAGAGGCGCTGGATCTCCTCGCCCTGTTCGGATATTTGGTCTGCGATGTAACTGATATCGATTGGTGGCAGCATAGCGGTCGGTCATCCCTCGATGAACTCGGCGGGCGAGTCGCGCACCCTAATGGTGCCTCTCGGACCTTGCATCTTGGAAGGATAGCAACCAGATTGGTCTTCGTCTTGCTTATCAGCATCACGCGATGCCGCGCCTTCAGTTAAACTATCCCGATGACCGCGATTCCCGATCTACATACCCATTCCACCGCTTCCGACGGCACTCTGTCGCCGACGGATCTCGTGGCGCGCGCGGCCTCGGCTGGCGTGAGGGTTTTGGCGCTCACCGATCACGACACCACGGCCGGTCTCGAGGAGGCGCGCCGTGAGGCGAACGCCCAAGGGATCGTGCTCGTATCGGGGGTCGAGATCTCAGTGACCTGGGGCGAACGGACCATCCATGTCGTGGGATTGGGTGTCGATCCGGAGAATGCCGCTTTGCAGCAGGGCCTTGCGGGTTTGCTCGAATACCGTAGCTGGCGTGCCGAAGAGATCGGACGCCGCCTTGCCAAGCAGGGCATTGAAGGCGCTTACGAAGGGGCTCGGGCGCTGTCGAACGGGACTCTGATCGGTCGCACCCATTTCGCCCGGTTTTTGGTCGATCGCCGTCTCGCTAAAGACACGGCCGATGTCTTCAAGCACTTTCTCACCACGGGCAAGCCCGGATATGTGGCGGGTCGCTGGGCCAGTTTGGAGGCCACAGTCGGTTGGATTCGCGAGGCGGGTGGACAGGCGGTTGTCGCCCATCCTGCGCGCTATGGTATGACCCGGACTCGGGTGCAGCGTCTGCTCGGCGAGTTCCGTGAGCACGGCGGTGTCGGGGTCGAGGTGGTCACCGGCAGTCATTCGCGCGACGATGCCTTCACCTTTGCTCGACATGCCCGCGAGCAGCGTCTGCTCGCCTCGGCGGGCTCGGACTATCACGGGCCCATCTATCCCTGGCTCGAACTGGGGCGCTTGCCGTCGCTTCCCGAGGGCTGCACCCCCATCTGGCATGACTGGCCCGAGATGGTGAATGAGATCGCCGCCCATCGGACCGCTGCTGTCTGACCCTTTACTTCACGTCAACCCATGGCCCAATTCTTTCAGATTCATCCCGAGAATCCGCAGCCCCGGCTGATCCGTCGCGCGGTCGAAATCCTCTTGGAGGGTGGCGTCATCGTCTACCCAACCGACTCCTCCTACGCGCTGGGCTGCCAGATCGGGGAGAAATCGGCGATGGAGCGTATCCGGCGTATCCGCCGGGTCGACGACAAGCATTATTTCACCCTGGTGTGCCGAGACCTCTCAGAGATCACCACCTATGCCAAGGTCGACAATCAGGCGTTTCGGCTACTGAAGACGCTCACGCCTGGACCCTATACCTTCATCCACGAGGCGACCAAGCAGGTGCCGCGCCGTCTGCAGCATCCCAAGCGCAAGGCGATCGGTCTGCGGGTGCCGGACAACCCGATCTGCCGCGCGCTCCTGAGCGAACTGGATCAGCCGATTTTGAGCACCACCCTGATCTTGCCGGATGACGAGCTGCCGATGACGGATCCCTATGATATGCGCGAGATCCTGGACAAGCATCTGGAGTTGGTGATCGACGGCGGTTTCTGCGGCCTGGAGCCGACCACCGTGATCGATATGATCTCCGATCCGCCCGCATTGATTCGCCGCGGCAAGGGCGATGCTAGTCTTATCGAGGAATGATGAACGCACTCAACCATTTGCAGCTTCTGGCTGTGCTCGCCGTCCCCGTCCTCTTTGCCATCACGGTGCATGAGGCGGCACACGGCTGGGTCGCCAATCGCCTGGGCGATCGCACGGCCTTCATGCTCGGGCGCGTCACCTTCAATCCGTTGCGTCATGTGGATCCGGTCGGGACCATTCTGGTGCCGACGGTCACCTTCCTGCTCGCCGGTTTCCTCTTTGGCTGGGCCAAGCCGGTCCCGGTCAATTGGCGCAATCTCGGCCATCCGCGCCGGGATATGGCGCTGGTTGCGGTTGCCGGCCCAGGGGCGAATCTGCTGATGGGGTTGGCCTGGGGGCTGGCGATCCAGCTCGGACTGCTGCTGATGCCCTTCAGTCAGTGGATTGCCTTGCCGCTGATCTATACAGGGGCCTCCGGTGTCCTTATCAATGTTTTTCTCATGGTGCTGAATCTTTTTCCTTTGCTGCCGCTCGACGGCGGACGGATACTGAACGCACTCCTGCCTCCTCGGGTTGCCTACTATTTCTCGCGACTCGAGCCCTTTGGGCTCATCGTCCTCCTGGCCCTGCTCGCCACCGGATTGCTGGGGGCGATCTTGATGCCGCTGGCGGTCCTGGCGATCGATCTGCTGCCGGGCTCAGAGATCGTGAAGGAACTGTTTCTTGCCTGAAGTCTTCTCGGCCTGAATGCGTTCGGGTCCGAACTTTTTCCAGTCTGACGCGAGGACGTCCATCCTTGACTTCTGTTTCTACTCAAAATTCGCGTGTGCTCTCCGGCATGCGTCCCACAGGCCGTCTGCATCTCGGACACTATCATGGTGTTTTGAAGAATTGGCTCGAGCTCCAGCATGAGTACGAGTGCTTCTTCTTCGTTGCCGATTGGCATGCGCTGACGACCCATTACGAGGATCCCTCGATCATCCCGGGCAGCATCCGCGAGATGGTCATCGATTGGCTGGCGGCCGGCATCAATCCCGGCTCGGCGACGCTCTTCGTCCAATCGCAGGTCCCCGAGCATGCCGAACTGCACCTGCTGTTGTCGATGATCACCCCCGTCGGTTGGCTGGAACGCGTGCCGACTTACAAAGATCAGCAGGAAAAGCTCAAGGAGCACGATCTCTCGACCTACGGCTTCCTGGGTTATCCGTTGCTGCAGAGTGCCGACATCCTCATCTACAAGGCCGGGCGTGTTCCGGTTGGCGAGGATCAGATCGCGCACGTCGAGCTGACGCGCGAGGTGGCACGGCGCTTCAATCACGTCTACGGTCGCGAACCCGACTTCGAGCTCAAGGCCGAAGAGGCCAAGAAGAAGATGGGTAAGAAGAACGCCAAGCTGTTCGACTCGCTCAAGCGGCGCTATCAGGAACAGGGCGATCAGGAGGCGCTGGCTGTGGCGCGTGCTCTGCTCGAAGGCCAGGGCAATATCACCATGGCCGACCGCGAGCGTCTGCTCGGCTATCTGGAGGGGGGCGGTCGCGTGATTCTGCCCGAACCCCAGGCGCTGTTGACCAAGGCGTCGAAAATGCCGGGGCTCGACGGCCAGAAGATGTCCAAGTCCTACGCCAACACCATCGCCCTGCGCGATTCCCCGGCCGAGGTGGAGAAATCGCTGCGGACCATGCCGACCGATCCGGCGCGAGTGCGCCGTACCGATCCGGGCGACCCGGAGAAGTGCCCGGTGTGGCAATTCCATCAGGTCTATTCCAACGACGAGGTGCGTACCTGGGTCCAGGAGGGTTGTCGCTCGGCCGGAATCGGTTGTTTGGAATGCAAACAGCCGGTGATCGATGGCGTGCTGGCGGAACTTCTGCCGATGCAGCAACGTGCCCACGAATACGAGGCGCAGCCGGACCTGGTGCGCAGCGTCCTCAACGAGGGCTGCGAGAAGGCCCGTGACGTGGCGCGTGAGACCATCGACGAGGTGCGTCACGCCATGTCGCTGGTGATGGCCTGAGTCGTGGCGGCGGACCCGGCCGAACGCTAAGGCGTCTGAACGCATCCGAGTCCGCAGGAATGGAACGCAGGGAAGAGGAGCGAGAGCATCCAGCCTCGGAAGAGGCTGGAGCGATGGCGTTGGAGTCCACACCCATGGGGCTCCAGCAGGAGATGCCGTTCGCAGTCGTGCAGGGTGCGCCGTTCATGACGCTACCGCAGGATCTCTACATTCCGCCGGATGCGTTGGAGGTGTTCCTGGATGCCTTCGAGGGACCGCTCGACCTCCTGCTCTATCTCATCAAGCGCCAGAATCTGGATATCCTGGACATCCCGGTCGCCGCGATCACGGATCAGTACATGGAGTACGTGGAGTTGATGCAGGAGCTGCGTCTGGAGCTGGCAGCCGAGTATCTGGTGATGGCCGCCATGCTGGCCGAGATCAAATCGCGCATGCTGTTGCCACGCACCGAGTCCGAGGACGAGGAGGGCACGGACCCGCGTGCGGAACTCATCCGCCGGCTCCTGGAGTACGAGCGCTTCAAGCAGGCCGCCGAGGACCTCGATGCCCTGCCGCGACTGGAACGGGACCTCTTCATCGTGCACGCCGGGGTTCCGCCTGGTTTCATCCAGCGTCAGCCGCCTGATGTGGATCTGCGCGAGTTGCTGGTAGCACTACGCGGCGTGCTGGCCAGGGCTCAGCTCTTTACCAGCCACCGGGTCGAGAAGGAGTCGCTCTCGTTGCGCGAGCGCATGTCACAGGTGATGGAGCGGTTGCGTGGTCGCGGTTTCGTCGATTTCGCGGCCTTGTTCGATTTCGCCGAGGGGCGGGCCGGTGTCGTGGTGACCTTCCTGGCCACGCTGGAGCTGACCAAGTCGAGCGTGCTGGAGTTGGTCCAGTCCGAGCCCTTCTCGCCGATCCATGTCCGTCTGCGTGAGTCCAACGATCAGGAATCCGATGACATCGCCGTCGCTTAAACTCATCGTTGAGGCCGCGCTGATCGCAGCGGGCGGACCGCTGACGCTCGATCAGATCTTGGCGCTCTTTTCCGAGGAGGAGCGACCGAAGCGTGACCGGGTGATGGATGTCATCCGCGAACTGGAGGTCGACTACGTCGATCGCGGGATCGAGATCGCCGAGGTCGCCGGCGGATTTCGCGTCCAGGTTCGCTCTCAGGTCGCGCCCTGGGTGGCGCGGCTGTGGGACGAGAAGGCGCCGCGCTATTCGCGCGCCCTGCTGGAGATCCTGTCGCTGATCGCCTATCGTCAGCCGATCACGCGTGGCGAGATCGAGGAGATTCGTGGCGTGGCGGTGAGCACCAACATCATCAAGACGCTGACCGAACGCGAGTGGGTCAGAGTGGTCGGGCACCGGGATGTGCCGGGTAGACCGGCGCTCTATGCGACCACGCGTAAATTTCTCGACTATTTCGGGCTGCGCTCGCTCAATGATCTGCCGCCATTGTCGGAGATCCGCGATCCAGAGGCGCTGTTCGACCGGGAATTGCCGTTGGAGCCGCCCGAGACCAGCGCTCGGTCAATCACCGAGCTCGAATCCTGAGCGCGATGTCTGGCGCACGTCCTGCGGAGGCGCGCTATGGTTAATTCAGCTCTTTGTTTTTGTTAGCGCTTTTGCGCATTTTCGATTCCCGATTAGGGATTTAGGCCCAGACATGAGAAACAACCGTCGCCCCCCCCCATTTCCCAGCACCGAGGAGCCGGTCCGGCTCCAGAAGCTGCTCGCCGAAGCGGGTCTCGGATCGCGTCGCGAGATCGATGCCTGGATCGCCGAGGGGCGCGTGCGCGTCAACGGCGATCTGGCCAAGCTGGGGGATCGGGCGACCTCATCGGATCGGATCCGCGTCGATGGCCGCGATGTTCGGCTCCAGCGCAAGCGCGACTCCTTGCAACAGGTCATTGCCTACCACAAGCCCGAGGGCGAGTTGGTGACGCGGCGTGATCCGGAGGAGCGCCCGACCGTCTTCAAGCGGCTGCCGCGTCCCAAGGATGGCCGTTGGATCGCGGTCGGTCGACTGGATATCAATACCTCCGGACTGATCCTCTTCACCACGGATGGCGAGTTGGCCAACCGTCTGATGCATCCGTCGAGCGAGATCGAGCGCGAATACGCGGTGCGTATCCTGGGCGAGGTCTCGCCGGAAACGCTGACGCGTCTCGCCGAGGGGATCGAGCTGGAGGACGGACCGGCCAAGCTCGACTCCGTCGTCGAACGCGGCGGGTCGGGAGCGAACCGCTGGTTCCATGTGGTGCTGCGCGAGGGGCGCAACCGTGAGGTGCGTCGACTCTGGGAGGCCGCCGGCTGCACCGTGAGTCGATTGATTCGCGTCCGTTATGGAAACATCGAGCTCGGGCGTCGGCTCTTTCCAGGAAACTGGCGTCCGCTCACCGATGAGGAGCGTTCGGTCCTGATGGCGCAGGCGGGCATGTCCGCTCCTCAGCCCGTTGGGCGTAAGCCGGTCGTGCGTTCTTGGAATCCCAGAGGAGAGGGGCATTCGGCGCCGGGCAGAGGACCCAAATTGGGCGGTCCCGGTCGTCGTCGCTAGTGTTCCTCGGTGTTCCGTAGCAAGAGCGGAATTCGATCGCGGAAGGCGTAGAATGCGTCGATCGGCAGGGGGCGTGAGAAGAAGTAGCCCTGGGCGTACCTGCAACCCATTCCGCGCAGCAGTCGGACGTGTTCGGCATCCTCGACGCCTTCGGCGACCACCTCGATGCCGAGGCTCTTGGCCATGGCAATGATCGCTTCCACTAGTGCGCGATCGCTGGCGTTGGTGGCGATGTCGCGCACGAAGCTCTTGTCTATTTTGAGCCGGTCCACGGCGAAACGCTTCAGATAGGAGAGGGATGAGTAGCCAGTTCCGAAGTCGTCGAGATAGACCGGAAAGCCCTGCTCGCGAATCTTGCTCAGCCACTGAGCCGTGCTACCGAAATCGCTCAGCAGGACGCCTTCGGTGATTTCGAGCGCGAGCGACTGGGGAGCGCAGCCGTGGCGCCGAGCGGTCTCGAAGAGCGTCTCGGGTGGCAATCCATCCGGGATCTGTCGCGCCGAGACGTTGACCGAGAGGTAGAGTTGGATGGCTTGCGCGCGCCATTTCGCCAGTTGTTCCGAGGCCACCTCCAGCGCCCAGAGTCCGATCTCGCCGATGAGGCCGCTCTCCTCGGCGAGCGGAATGAAATCGTCGGGCGGCACCAGTCCGCGCTCGGGGTGACGCCAACGAATCAATGCCTCGGCGCCTACCAGTGTGTCCTCCACCAGATCGACGATCGGCTGATAGTAGAGGACGAATTCGTGCTCGCGAATCGCCCGGCGCAGTTCGCTCTCCAAGTGTCGGCGCTCCTCGATCGCGAGCGCGAGCAGCGGATCGAAGAACTGAATCAGGTTGCCGCCCTTATCCTTGGCGTGCGCGAGTGCGAGCTCGGCGTGGTGGAGGAGGTCGCTCGCGCCCTCGTTCGAGTCTTGGGGATAGATGGCGATTCCCAGGCTGGCATGCAGCAGAACGGGCGATCCGGTGACGAAGAAGGGTGGTTGCAGACGCTGTTGGATGCGCTTGGCCACGCACTCGATGTCGAGGCCGGAATAGATATTGGACAGTGCGATGGCGAATTGGTCGGCTCCCAGCCGTGCGATCAGGTCTGTGTTCTTGATGCAGGCGGAGAGTCGACTGGCCGCCTCCTTCAGGATGTCGTCTCCGAGCGCGAGACCGTAGCTGTCGTTGATGCGGGTGAAGTCGTCGAAGTCGACCAGAATCAGTGAGAATCCGAACGCATGCGGTTGGCCGTAGTGCTCGACCAGATCCGCGAGCCGTCGCTCCAGCCCGATACGGTTGGCAAGGCCGGTGAGCGGGTCGGTGACGGCAAGGCGTTTGGCCGATTCCTCGGCCTGTTTGTGTTCGGTGATGTCGTGGATCACGCCCTGGATGGAGCCGTTACCGATCGGCGTGAGTACCATGCTGAACCAGATGTCGTCCTCGTTCGCACGCTGATGGGCCAAGTCTCTGGATACGCTGCTCGCACTGTTCAGACAATTGAGCAGGATTTCGGCGAGCGCGATCGGCTCCTTCCAGTCGAGATCGAGTAGCGCGATCGGCTGTTCCGGTTGCGTTGCGATCGAGAGCTGCATCAGACGCTCGAAGGCGGGATTCCAGGAGATGAGGACCCCCTCGCGGTCGATGATGAAGATCCCGGTCTCCACGTTCTGGAAGATGGCGTGATAGCGGCGCTCGTCCATCTCGCGCTGGATGCGCAAGTTACGCTCCTTGTCGAGCGCGCGAACCAGGTCGTCCGCCAGAAGGTTGACATCCTCGACCAGGAATCCGATCTCCGAGCTCTTGTGGTGCGATGGGGCGGTGAGACGGTCTCCGCGCGTGGCATCCATCCCGTGCAATCCATCGGAGATCTGCTTGATCGGACGGACGACCTGCAGCAGCACGACCGCAACGACCGCGAGCGCCACCAGGGCCAGCTCGATGGCCGTTTGGATGGTCGCGAGTCGCAGTTCGGAGCGCATGCTCTGCTCGATCAGGGCCCGATTTGGCGTCAAGCGAATCTGGCCCACGCGCAGATTCGGACTGAAGGGCGAAAAAACATCGCGTATCAGGGGCGGTTCGTCGGGCGCATCCGATGTCATTGGAAGCGGCGCATCGGTGCGCCGCCGAGCGGTCAGCTTCTCGCCTCCGGCGAAGATGTCGACCGCGAGCACCTCGGCGTTTTTGAGCAGGCCATTGGCGAGCTCCGTGGCGAGGACATCGTCCTTGGCGAAGCAGGCCACGCTCGCGGTGCTCTCGACCGTATCCAGCAGTTGATCGAGTCGCGCGATGGATTCCTCCTCGGCGCGGGACTGGTTGAGCTTGAAGGTGACGGTCAGGGCGAAGACGCCGAGGAAGAGAAAGAGGACGACTAGGACCGACGCGGTACGGAAGAGGATGCTGCGGTGCCAGCTGAGTTTATGCATCGGTATCTGTCATGGGTCTAGGGTGAAGACGGCCTTGAGCGGCTCGCGTAGCCGGTCGGCAGGTAGATAGCCGATGGCGCCGGGCTCCGTCATGAGCCACTGGATGATTTGCTCCTCGCTTTCCGCTTCGCGTGGTGGTGTCGTCTTGCCGGAGAAGATCAATCTGGCCCAGTAGGCGTGGATCTCGGCTGGATTCTTGCCCACCAGTCTGCGATAGAACTCGGCCCTGATCGGGTGATCCGAATCCTGGTCGATCGGGATGGCCAAGTGGCCGTTGGGAAGCTGGCGAAAACGTCCGAGAAAGATGTTGATGACCTGATCGCGCGTCAGGGTCTCGACGCCCGCGCTCACATGTATGGCCACGACCAGAGAGGTCTCGTTGGCGATCACCGACGAGGCCAGGGTCAGCATGCCCAGCAGGAGCGGTGGGATGAGAAGGCGCGATCGCACAGGTGCCACTAGAAGATAAAGTCCAGGGTCACGCTGAGGACTGTCATGCTTCCGTCCCAATCCTCGAGGTTTTCCCAGCGATAGAGGAAACGTGACTCGGGCTTGCCCCGCACGATATCCATCTGGGCTTTGATACAGAAGTTTTCCATGAAATCCCAACGTGTGCCGAGGAAGAGGGTGCGCTGATCGTTGTAGAACTCGGCCTGGAAGACGTCAGTGTATCCGGGGATTGGATGGTCGAGGTCTTTGGGTGAGGATTTGGCTGCCGAGAGGCCGACGAAAGGGGTGAGCGCGTGCATCCGATAGCTCAGGATCAGATAGCCGGCCCAGGCGTCCTGAAAGACACCGTGGTGGCTCAGGGTTCTGCTGAGCATGAACTGCGTTTGCAGTGGTCCTGAGTCGTAGACCGCGCCGAACGCGGTGAAGCTGGTGCTTTTGTCGGCGACCCGCAGTTCGTCGGCGGTGTTCGGTGGCAGGGCGTCGTAGAAGTCCTCGACGGGCAGATCCCGATCGAATTGCAGGTTGGCATGGCCCAGACGGAACTGCCAGGGACCCTTGATGAAATCCAGATAGGCGCCGGCCAGCAGTGAGCCGCTCATGTTGAATTGAAGCTCCGCCCAGGGTGACTGTTCGCGGCTCAGACCCGCGTAGGCCTTGGCCTTGAAGAGTCCGCCCGCGAGTGGTCTGGTGATCGCGAGATCCAGCCCGTCGAAATAGTCGAAGGGCAGTGTCCCGAAATAGTCCACGGGCGGGCGCACGGTGACATAGGAGTAGCCGACCAGACGTGAGTCGGCGAGCATGTAGAATTCATTGCCCAGACGGCCGGCACGCAGGGTGACGGCGGGCGATGGGGCGTAGCTGAGGAAGGCCCAGGTGAGTTCGGGCTTAAAGTCGCCATGCGGGTTGTAGTGGGAAGCGGCCTGGACGACCCCTTCGAATTCGGGATTGAAATGCAGATTGGCCTGGAGGCCGAGCACCGAGTCGGTTTCGAAGCTCCAGGCTTCGGTCAGGCCGTTGCGTTGCGAGAGGTCACGGACGAATTCGGCCGAGTCGTCGGTCGAGCGGGCAAGACCGAGCGTTCCGAATCCATGGAGCGAAAAGGCCGGTTTGCCGGCGTGTCCCTGGATCGGTTGTCCGAGGATGAGGCAGAACAGGCAGAGCGCCTGGAAATCGCGTCTGAAGGTGACCGTCAAGGGAAGGGTCGCCTGATCTGCATCTATTCGGCGTCTTCGAGGCTTTGTGGTTGGGGGCGCGTCGTTCGACTCTAGGCCTCGTGAGATCTGCATCGTGCAATCGCCGTGGTTCCTGCCAGTTCAAGCACTCAATGATCCGATGTCGTTGCACGCAGAGCAAGGGGTTTAGCCCCTCTGTGCGGATGCGTGGTCATCGGTCCTGAAAGGCTGGACCGCGTGGGGATGACCGCAATCCGTGGCGCGCGATCATCCCCGCCAGTCGGGTTAGGTCTTGCTCGGGGGGACGGCCTGCATGGTATCGAGGGTTCCAGCGATATCGGCGAGCTGTCTGCTCGCGAGGCGCTGGACATCGGGATCGGTGACCCTGCTCAGATACTCCCGTGCGGCTGATGGCTCGAAGGCGCGGGCGCGATTGATGGCTAGAATCGCCCAGCCGCGATCACGCTCGGGTCCGGCATTGGCTTGCTGAAGCTCATTTTCCAGCTGGATGAACATCTGCTTTCCTGTCTTCTCGTACCCGGCGTGCACAAGCACGCGGGCCAGTTCGGCCTGGGCGGCGCGCCGCTCGCTCTCGGTGCTGATGTCCTTGATGCTCGCCAGACCCTGTTGGAAGTGTGTTTGGGCTGCGGAGGACTGGCGTTCCGAGGCGCTACCCAGCAAGACGTGTGCGCGTAGTCGGTGTTCCGGTGTCGTGATGGAGTCGGCAATCGAGGCAAGTCCGAGAAATTTGCCGGAGAATGCCTGCTCCTGGATCAGGGCAAGCAGGAATCGCTCGGATTCCCTCGGATCTGAGGCACCCCGGCTCGCCGCGATGGCTCGGTCGAGATTCCCGATGCGCAGCCAGGCATCGGCGATATCCAATCGGGCTCGATCCTGCTCCGCAGTGGTCGAGATCCGCTCCAGGCCGGAGGTGGACTTGTCTAGGATGCCGATGGCGGTATCTTTGCTTCCAAGCCGGAAGAGTGCGGCCGCGAGGTAGCTGTCGATGCGGATATGCTGCGACGGGGACATGGGATTCCCTAGTCGCAGCGTCGCCTGGCGCAGGCTCTCGCGAGCCGCGTTGGACATGCCCAATCTGGCTTCTGCCAGTGCGATCCTGGCCCATGCCTCGGCGCGTTGAGGTGCTGATTGGGTCGCGAGGGCCAGTTGCTTGGTCTGGTTGATCAAGGCCGCCGCATCGGCGCGCGCCTCGGGCTGTCCGTAGGCCGCCAGCGCCCGAGTCAGAGCGTCTATTTTGGGCAAGGGGGAGGTCAAGGGCGCGATCTCGTCCGTTACCAGGATCGTCAGGGTATGGGCCGCGTCCGACTGTCCATGATGCCGCGCGGCGGCTCCGATCCTCGCGAGCGCGGTGATTCGCTCTGGGCCTGGCGGCAAGCGTCGCGCCAGGCTGACCGCCAATGCGCCATTGCCGGCGGTTACCGCGTCGAGTGCATTGAGTTCAATGAGACGGCTCCACTCCGGATCCTGAGTCGTCAGTCGGTGTAGCGGATCTGGATCTCGGGCGCGTGGATTGACCTGACCGAAGGCACCGCCGGCCGCCGAGGTCGAGCTGGATCTGATGTCATCCGTCGTCGTCGCGGCGATGACTGCTCCAAGGTCGGCTGTTACGCCGGCCTGTTCGAGGATGCCTTGCGACAGGGCGATCAGATCTTCTGTGGATGCCTGCTGGGCGGGCGACAAGGTGCCGTCGATTGATCCGCCCGGGATTCCCTCGGCATTCAATGCCCCTTCGATTGCGCCGAGTCCATCGGACGTCTGTTGCAGCGCCAGGGATGCCGAGCTCTTGAGTCGCCCTTGATGATCAAGGAAGAAGAAGGTTGCCGCACCGCCGGCACCGAGTCCCAGAATCAGTGTCGCGGCGGCGGAGCTCACGAACTTCCAACGCTTGTTTAGTCCGGCCGGTATGCCCATTTCTTTGCGAAGCTGATCCTCCAGACGCTTGCGGTTTCGCTCCTCTTCCTCCTGCTCCTGCTTGCGTTTGGCGTCCTCGTCGCGGCCTGCTTCCATGAGTTTGAGTCGGGTCCGAACCGCTTCGACTTCCTGCTTGCGCTTGTGCGCCTCCTTGTATTTGGCGAAGACCAACCCGCATCGGGGGCAGAGTCGGGGAGCCTCCTGGTCGATGTGGTATTCCAGACGCTCTTTACATCCCGGGCAGACCAGGATCGAGGTTTTGGGAACCAGCGAGAGATCCCCAGTGCCGCCGATGCTCGGTTTGCAGTTCGCTTTTGCTCCGGCCCGGGTCAATGCCTCCGTCATACGATGAGCGAGATCGGACGAAACCCCCTTTTTGACGAGAGTAGCCTCTTCGCGTTCGAGCAGCTGATCGGCCTTTTCGAGCTCCATCGAGAAGGATTTCGCAATTGCTCGCGCGACCTCAATCCGATCCTTGCCCTCTTGAATCCCATAGAGCATGACGTCGTATAGCGTCTCCATCGTGTCCATTGCGCACTGATCTCATAAGTAACAGGGCGTCGCCCCTTGTGTAGATGAGTTGCCGCCTCGGTTGGATCCGGCGAGACGGTCTGTGAAATGCTAACCTGATTTCCACGTCGCAAGGACGGATGCGAGTATCCAAGCAGTGGCGCTGGTGCCGCCTGAGCCAACGTGTCCGGGTTGCGATGGAGTCTCAATAATGCGGGGGGGATTCGTGTGTTGGGGAGGGGCTTGCGCCGTTCTGGGCCTGCGAGGCGATCAGCTCCTTCAGTCGCTGCAGCTCCTGGCGCAGCGAATCGATTTCCTGCTGCTGGCGGGCGACGGTCAGGTTGAGATGCCTCAGGTCGTCCTCCTGGTAGGTCAGGCGGACCTGGAGGTCGGCGATTCCCGATTCGGGTTCGTGTGCGTGCGTCGGTCCCACGTCGATCACTCCTAATCAGATGAAGAGCAGAACGGTGAAGTAGTGGCTGACGCTTCCGGCGAGCACGAAGAGGTGCCAGATCCCGTGGCACCAGGGGTAGCGGTCGTCGAGGACGTAGAAGATGACGCCGAAGGTGTAGAAGAGTCCGCCGGCGAGCAGGGCCCAGAAGCCGGCCGGGGGCAGGGCGGCGATCAGCGGATCCAGGGCGAAGAGGATCAGCCAGCCCATTCCCAAATAGATGGCCAGCGAAATGATGCGCGGTCCCTTCCGGGGCAGTGAGTCGATGATGATGCCGATCAGGGCTAGGGTCCAGACCGCGCCGAACATCCACCAGCCGGTCGCGCCCTTCAGAACGAGCAAGGTGAATGGGGTATAGGTACCCGCGATCAACAAATAGATGGCGTTGTGATCGAGGATCTGGAAGATGCGTTTCGCCCGTCCCTGCAGGCTGTGGTAAAGGGTCGAAAAGAGATAGAGCAGAAAAAGGGTCACGCCGTAGATGGTCAGGCTGGTGATCCGCAATGCGCCCCCCTCCGTCCCTGCCAGGGTGACCATGACGGTGACCCCGACCAATGCCAGAAAGGCCCCCACGAGATGAGAGATGCTATTGAAGAACTCTCCGGCGTACATGGTCGCTTACCTCGATACCGTCTGGGTGGATGTCAACAACCAGTTGCGTATTCGGTTGGAGTCTCCGACTGGGGTCAGTTTGCCCGAGCCGTGCAGTAGGACGATATAGATCCGACGATTGTTGATGACGGTGCTCATCACCAGGCAGCGGCCCGCTTCGTTGATGAACCCGGTCTTGCTGACCTCGATCTGCCATTCCGGGTTGCGAACCAGCGGATTGGTGTTTCGATACCGTAGCGGTGGCTTGCCGGAAAAAGGATAGAGCTGCATCTCTCCGGTCGCGGCTGCTTGGCGGATGGATGAATAGCGCGTCGAAGCCCGTACCATCTTGACCAGATCCTCCGCCGTCGAGCGGTTGCGCGCGTCGAGCCCGCTGCAGTCGGCGAAATAGGTGTTGCGCATCCCGAGTGCGCGGGCCTTGCGGTTCATCGCTTTGATGAATTCCGGCATGCCTCCGCGGAAGGTGGTTCGGCCGAGGGCATGCGCGGCGCGGTTGTCTGAGGAGACCAGCGCCGCCCGTATCATGTCGGCGCGGGTGAGGCGCGCCTCACCGATTCGCAAACGGGAGCGGCTGTTGCGCAGCCGGTCGCGATCCTGGTCGATGATGGTGATGGTGCGATCGAGCGACACGCCGGAATCGAGCACGATCATGGCGGTCATCAGCTTGGTGACGGAGGCGATCGGGGTCACCATGTTCGCATTCTTGGCATAGAGCTGCCGACCGTTCTCGTCGACGACGATGGCGCTGGTCACATGGACCTGCAATGCCTTACGGTTCAGACCGCCCCAAACGTCGCGGCGTTGGCTCGTGCTGGTTCCGCCCCAGTGGCCCAAGGCGTTGCTGGTGTTGGTGCGCTCTGGGGCGTGCAGCCGGCTTGAGATCACCGGGGCGTGGGAGCCCTCCTGATTGTTTCCGGCACAGGCGCTGCCGGTGAGGACCAGAGGGGCAAGGAACAGTGCCGTCGGGAGCACGCGACCCCATTTGCCGCCGAAAGGTTTAGGGATGCGGAGAACGATGGATCGCAACGGATGCAACCTAGACATGGCGGAAAAAACCTTCGGTCAAATGGGTTGGTAAGAGCGGCCAAAGTGAAATTATCGCATACCCGTGCGTTAACGCGATGCCAATCCATTGGCTCGATCGGTCTGATTCGGCAGCCGTGTCGGTGCATCTAAGGTCAGCGATACTGGCTCTCGTCCTTCATGCCGCCGACGCAAGGCGTAGAATGGGAACACTGCATGAGGATGCCAGCGAGATGACGATTTTTCATCGAAAGGCCGGGACGACCCCATGGCGCAGGTTGCAAGCGAGACTGCCGGACCTTGGGCGGCCTCAGGCCAGGTTGATCTTGGAGTGTCTCTTGGAGCGTGTCGAGCGCCAAGGTTCGGCACCCTTGGCGCTATGGGCGATGCCGGTCGTCGTGCTGTTGCCGCTCGGTATGCTGTGGCTCCTCGAACGCGGCTGGTTTGTTGTTTGGATCGGGGTTCTGGCGATGTTCGCGGGCCTTGGATTTTGGCTGCAATCCTGGATCTCTACTCGGGTCCGGCGGCCTGCTGAGCGCGGGCGGCCGTATTCCATCGAACCTCGTTCGCAAGCGCCTGAGCCGATGCGGCGAGTCGAGACGCCGTCGCCGGTTCCGCCCATGGCATCGTCGAAAACCCTGGTGACGCCCGAGGCGAGCCCTGTCGCCGAAGGCTCTCTGCGTATCCTTCTGCTTGGATTTTCCAATTCGGGTAAATCCACCCTCATTGGCGCCCTGTTCGGCAAGCTGCGCGCGGCGACCGATCTCACCCCGGATCCCAATCGTGCTCTGACTCCGTATCGACTGGAGCATCAGGGGCGAGAGCTTGCCATCATCTACGACACCCCCGGTTCCGAGCGATTGGCCCACAAGAGCCTACACGAGGTGGCGAACGTCGCCGATTTCATCATCTGGGTCAGCGCCGCGCATCGCCCCGAGCGCCAATCCGAGCGTCAGATCCTGGATGCGCTACGGCTTGCCCAGACCGCTCGTGTCGATCGCCGTCCGCCCCCGCTGCTGCTCGTGGTCACCCACATCGACCGTCTGCGTCCGCTGCGTGAATGGCAGCCTCCCTATGACCTCACGAACCCGGATGATCTCAAGGCCATGAGCATTCAGGCTGCGGTGACGGCCTTCTCGGCCGATTTCGAGGTGCCGATCGCCTCCGTCGTGCCGGTCTGTCTCGCCGAGGGGCGTGTCTACAACGTGGATGACACCCTGTGGGCCGCTATGCTGGACCTGATGGATCGCGACCAGCGGATCCGTCTGTTGCGCTGTCTGGGCGCTGGGCGCCGCGAGGAGAACTGGACCCTGCTGCGCCGACAACTCGCCAATGCGGGTCGCTTGCTCCTCGCATTCCCTGGCCGTGCGCCTCGTCGCCTCTGACTTTGAGGATCTTGCCGGTCAGCTTCGGTCGCTGAATGCGCCGTCGTTTCTGGGGAAACGCAGATGCTTGAAGACATGCGAGTTGAGCGCCCCTGCTGCGGTGAAGACTTCGATACCGTGGTGATCGGTGCCGCAGGCGGCCAGCACTCTGCAGGCGGCCAGCACTCTATTGGCGTGAGAGAACATCGCTGTATGACCGCAGTTATCGTGGGAATATGCCTGATTAGATGAATCGGCATATTCCCACCTGCATCCATCAGATGCTGTCGAGCAGTTCATCGATCCGATCGATGGCTGGTTGGATCGTCGATGTATCGCTGGTGACACCCCATAACACGTTCTGTCCCGCTTGGCGCAAGGCGGACTGCCCGGCGGTGTCGAGTGCGCCGTAGAGGATGCCGCGTGAGCGCTGGGCCGCAGCGAAGGCGAGACTGACGTGGATCCGGTTGCCGAAGCGGGCCATGTCTGTGGCCGCATCTGGATTGGCCCAGCCCCCGTTGATCAGGGCGATGATCATCTGATTCCGCAGCACTCGGCCACTTTCCAGTTCAGCCAGCCAGTATCCGTATCCCTCTGTATCGGCCTCACGGTCGAAGATATTACGGTAGAGCGCCTCGATCAGTCCCCCATAGCCGAGCGAGCCGGGGTAGGCGGCTTGTACGAGTGGTTGATCGAAGAAGCTTTGCGCGACCGTGGTCGGAGTCCAGGCGCTGTCTCGGCTCAGTGTATTGACCCAATAATCGAGGCCTTCGCTGTCGGGCGCATAGCCCATGGTTGCCAGGTAGATCTCGGCGACTTGCCAGTCCACGGCCGTACGGTCGACTACCCAACCTGAATCGAACTGCGCTCCGACCTGTGTGTCCTCATCGAGTGTGAGTTCGCAGCTTGTCGCGCTGTCTGAGCAGGCTCCGCTCCAGCCGCCGAAGGTACTGCCAGAACTAGGCTCGGCGTTCAGGGTGATCACGGATTCGATTGGTCGCGACGCCGAACAGGTGGTGCCACAGTCGATGGCTGCCGGCGTGCTCGTCACCCGGCCGGAGCCGGTGCCAGAGGTTTCGATTCGTAGAGTGACTTGTTCGGCGTTGGGATCGAATCCGGTCGAGAAACTCCAACTGACCGGCTCGTCCATCACATTGTCGTTGAGATCGATTACACCACTCAGGTACGCCGTATAGGTCTCTCCAAAGGCGAGCTGATTCGCAGGCCAGAATCGCAGTGTGCGGATCGCGGCATCGTATTCGAGCGTGCCGGATACGCCATCCAGGCTGAAATCAGCCTCGCTGGTATCTACATCCTCGCTGAAGGTCGCCTCGATTGCCGGAGTGTAGCGGCTCTCGTCGATTGCACCGCCGCTGACGGGTACGTCGATGGCATCTCGCTCGGGGGTGACCGAGATCACTGCTGGTGGCGTGGTATCGGCTGGGTCTGGAGCAACCTCGAAGGTGATGGTTGCCGGCGCGCTCGCGCGACTGCCACTGAGCACCCGGAAAGTGAGTCGGTCGACGCCGCTGAATCCGGACTCTGCCGTGTAGCCCAGTTGGGGTAGGGTGCCGTTCAGGGTACCGAACAAGGGATCGGAAAGAATCTCATACGTCAGATTGGATCCGCCTTGTCCGTTCAGCATGACGGGAACCGCCGTGCCTGCGGTCGCCTGGATCCTTTGATCATGGGCCGCGAGGCTGGTGATTTCATGTACGACCAGGTTGGTGAGTGTGGTTTCCAGCGCGTTGGGGAAGAAGACCTCAGCCTGATTGCTGACCACGGTCCCATCGGGCAGATCGGCATCGAGTTGAACACGGAAGCTTACCTCCCCGAATTCGCCTGGATTCAGGTCGCCGATCTGCCAAGACAGCAGGCGGGAGGCGTCATCATAGGTGCCACCGTTGTCGATCTGGAGCGTCGACGCGTCATAGAACTCGGAGAGCCGATCGATGACGAAGACCCCTAGCGCATCGCCCTCGCCGGTGTTCTCGTATTGCAATCGATAGTTCAATTCCGAGCCGGCCAGTGCGGCGCCAGCTGGTTCGGCGAGCTTTGCATTGGGATCATGGGATGCTCGAACTTGCGTTACCTTGGTCGCGCAGCTTTTGGCTAGGGGGCATTTTTTCTTTTCAGGGACACAGCAGGAGAAGGCGTCGCCATCCTGGTTGCAGCTGGCGGCGTCACAAACCTCATCGAGGGGGCAGGTGGCCGCTCCGGAGCTCGCGGGCGCGTACATACCTGTCGTCTTATTGCACTGCGTCCGGCAGGTTCCTAAACCAAATGAGACCCAATTATAAAAGCAGGTGCAATCGAGCCGGTCTTTGGTGCATATGTGCGCGTCCGGATTCTTAGCGCAAGTGTTGTGGCAATCGGCCAGCGAAGTGCCGACGCTGACTAAATCTCCGACCCCAGGAATATTCTTGGTGGCGAGTTCAGCTGCATTGGCCGTACATTTTGAACAATTAGTTACAACGCTGGTTTCGTCAGTATTTCCATTCCGAATAGCATCGGCGCATTTGACGCAGTCGATCGTTAAACCGAGCGCGCTATAGGCAGCGTTGATCTTGCCCAGGGCCATATCGGGGATCGTGTTGATCATACAATTGAAGTTACAACGGCCTTGCCTCGTGAATAACGATGACGCGTTCGATGACATGAGCGCCGTTTCGGCTTGCGATAATGACGCCGATGCACCGAACATGTCCAAGGATCCGGCGCCGCGATTCCAGTGAAAGCCACCATCTTGATCGAAAAGACTATATGTGCTGCCTTGATAGTGCTCTATGAGGGCTGAATCGGTGGATCCAGAAAGCACGGCCAGTGTGCCATCTTGGGTATCGATCAGATAAAATTGCCACCATTCTCGACCGCCTGTCATCTGGATATGGGTCGCGGTGCCACTGAACGCATAGCCGTCTCGCAAAACTTGCGTGTAAAGCGCTTCGATTTTGGCATGCGCCTGTCGAGACTGTTCGGCTTCAGCGAGCGAGAGAAAGCGCCAATCGGCGACCTCGATTCCCTGATAGTCCAGATAGGGTGAGACATCGAAGGTGTCGTCTGGATCATTACTCGCGCTGATGCGGGCGGTAAACTCAAAATCTTTCGTCGGAGTTCCGGAAGGCACCCGCATTTTGAAATACAGTTTTCCTTCGGTATAGGTGGGCAAATTACCAAGGGACCAAAAGAGCTGATTCTCGCAACGACCCTCGGCATAGTATTGAGCAGTCTCGTCATATTCCACGAACTCGAAGCCGGCCGGAATGTCAACGACGACGACGGCGTCTTCGGCTGTGGTGCGCATGGTGTTGCGATACGTGAGTTCGAAATCTTCTTCAGTCCCTGGGATTATCAGGCCGGTGCCCTTGATCGATACCGATAACACCTCGGGGATCATCAGCCGGGCAATGAAGCCATCATCGTCGTTTGCAGGCAATGTTTGGTCGAGCGTTCCCGCGGTCGTCGGAAAATTCTGGTCTGGATCTGAGGTGCCCAATGTATCTCCAACCAGATAGACGCTGCCGTCCGGGCCTAGGTCGACTCCACCAAAGGAGTCGTAATGGGTGCCACCAATCAAGGTCGCGTAGAGGAGACGGCTAAGGTCGGGGTTGAAGACGCCAAAATAGATGTCGTGAGCGGCGTAGCGGTGGACGCCTAGATTAAATAGCCGTTGATAGGCATCGATGGTGGTCGGGAGATCATTTGAATACGTCTCGCCCGCTAAAAGGATGTTACCCTCTGGCGTCAAAGCGAGTTCGCCAGCTTGGTCCTCTGCCCCGCCGAAATGGGTGACCGCATCAACTGTCGTCAGGTCGCTATCCATGCGCAGCACAAACGGCGTCATATAATGGAGCTTTGTGTCGTACAACGGTTGGAAACCACCCGTGAGGGGTAGGCCCTGAGCATCCACTCCACCGGCCACATAGAGGTGGCCTGATTCTGTGAGAAGAAAATCGCTTGTCGTGACCTCGCCGTAGTCAGTCGTATAGCCACACCGCGTTTTGCTAGTCCCCTCGACGCCAATGAAGGTGCTGGCCTGAAGCTCGGATAAATCATTATCGAAGCGGCTGACAAAGGATGCATAGCAGCCGGTGCCAATTGGCATCCAGGCGTTTGATGTCGTTGGGAAATCGTACTGCAATCCTGATTCGTTTTGAGGTGCGTTCGCGTTATGGACAGTGCCGGTGACATAAACACGATCCTGGTTATCGATCAGGATCGCCACGCCACGCTCTTGACTACTTCCTCCCAGGTAGCTGGCCGCCATCACATTGGTGAGATTGGCGTCAAACTTTATTAGGAGCACATCGCCCCAGCCATTGTTGCTGGTGTCATATCCCGTGGCGGGAAGACCTTCGCCGGCGATTCGCCCCGTGAGGAATACATTTCCTATGGAGTCAAGTGCCATGTCAGTGAAATCGAGCGAAGTAAAAGGTGCCACGTCGAACACTGTTGAGGCCATCAGTCTCGACAGATCGGACGACAGACGACTGACGAAACCGGCCCATCCACGTTTCCCGGTACGCTGATAGGCATTTTCGGTCGTCGGAAAACCCGCGTTCGTCGAGGCATTGCCGGACAGGTAGACGCTGCCATCGGGTGCTTGCTGGAGCGCATTGATCCTGTCGTCTTCAGTCGATCCAAGAAAGGTGAAGTCGAGGATCTGGCTCAATTCTGCATCGAGGCGCGCGACGAAGATATCGTTGCCGCTGCCTTCGGGGAGTGTGCTGTCATAGCCGCCGGTGACAGTCGGAATGTGATTGCTGTCAGTGGTGCTTGGAACAGCGGTTTGACCTGCGACGACGACAGTCCCCGCCGCTTCCACGACGACCTTCTTGACGCTGTCGGTGGCATCACCCCCGATTAGCGTGGAGGCGACTAGGGTTGGGTCGATCACCAAGGTGGTCTGGGCATCATAGGCGCCGACCTGGAAGCCGTACCCACCTTCCGGCATCAGTCTGTATGCGACCGCGACCTCGACGCGTTCGCCGTCGATCTCCTGGAACGCGATGGGCTGGCTGAAGCGGAATGCGTGTCCTCCCTCCGTCAGGGTGGCTGTCAGCGTGCCATCCTCGTCGAGTGCCAATCGATGCGGCTGCGCGAAGGTGAGCGCGATGTCGCTCACCTGGGCACCAGGTTCGACGCGAATCACCTTCTCGATACCGCGTTCACCCTGAATCAGTTCGAGACTGATCCCTGAGGCGAGATCTCCGACCCGAATGGTCCGGTAACTGGGAATGTCGTTTAGCCAAAGCGTGGGGTCATTGCTGCGGAAATCGTGTATGCGTGTTTGTGCCGCCTCGGCCCCACGAGGCTCGAAAAGACTTGGCGACAAAGGAGCGATTTCGTCGAGCTCCACTCCGGCACCGATCTCGTAACGAATCGACTGTGGTCGGACAGAGACCGAGTATCGGCCATCGTGCGCGACAAAGAGGGTGTCTTGTGGAAACTGACCTTGGTTCTGCATGAACGGCAGATCGAGTCCGGCTGCTACTGAGGCATTGGATGTCGCAATGAGCAGGATCAGAGCGCATATCCACGAGATGTTGACTTGTGTGCGACCACTGTCCAGCAAACGGCATTTATCTAATGATGAGCCTGACAGCGCGCGAGTCTGTGAGAGAAGGCTGTTCATGGTAACCTCGATCACGAGTCTATACCTAGCGAATGCAGGATTTCGGTTCTCAATTACCGATAATCTGGAAGTTCTCAGCAAGCAGCGTGCGCAGTTGGGGCGCATAGAGATCCAGCTCCGCAAAAAACTCTTTGCAGGCTATTCGGAACTCGGCAAACTGCT
>NZ_AFWT01000025.1 GCF_000224065.1 Thiorhodococcus drewsii AZ1 | reverse complement strand
GCCTCAAACGTGAGCGCACCGATCGGCGACTCTTCGCCACCCGCGATGAAGCGAGAGCGTGTGTGATCGACTACATCGAAATGTTCTACAACAGCCAGCGCCGCCACTCCTATCTGGGCTATGTCAGCCCAGCAGAGTTCGAGGCAAAGGCGAACGCAGCTTAACAAAGTGTCCGCTGGGACTTGACCACTACATCCTGAGTCCGTCGTCGATCCTTTGGAGCTGACGATGATGTAGGCGCCGCCTTGTTCGGCGAGCGCGCGGATGCTTGGTCGCAGCTGCGGTGGGCCACCGCCGTCGGATTTCTGCGCCGGTCGCATCTCGTCGGCGATCTTGCTGGCCGGCATGTCGTCCGCTTTGGCCTGGAAGCCCGTGCCGGACCTCGGAATGAAGCCGGAGATCTGGCTTCCGGCAGGCAGCTCGACACGGACATCGATACCGCCGTCGGCGGCAATCTGGTTGCCTCCATAGAGCACTGCACTGAGCGGTAATCCTCGACGTCTCAGATCAGCGCGGCACAAACAGGCGATGAGATGACGAAGAGACTCATCGTCGAGGTCTTTGATGTGATCTGGGGAGATGTCGAAGATAGTGTGTTGTGGCATCTGGGTGACTCTCCTTGTCAACTCCGGTCAAGCAAGGTCCAGGTCGAATCCGTCCTTGAAGGGATTCTCGATGTGTAGCGTGCCCAGCACTCTGCCGTCTTGGAGATCCTCAGTGAGGAGTCGTGTCACTCCTGCGGCCCTGGTCGTTTCCACGATCATGGCGTCCCAAAAGGAGAAGCTTGCCTCCTCTTTCAGGCGCATGGCTCCGCGCAAAGCGCGGCCATCCGCGACGACTACAGGAAACAGCTCCATCCAATCCTTGGCCATGGCAGCTGCCTCCTCTACCGGCATCTTCTTCTTTCGCGTGACGGCGTGGAAGAACTCGGCCAACGCTTGGAGCGTCAAAACGCAATCCTTGTCAGCGAGTGCGTCCATAAGCCTGCACGCCGCGTCATGCTTGAGTCCTGCGTCGGTATCGATGCTGTAGATGAGAATATTGGTGTCGATGCTGAAGCGCGTTTCGCTCATCAGTCGCGCTCATGGAGGGTGTTTCGATCGACTCTAATCCCGCCGAGCTTATACCCACGACGCATCCGTTCATTCAGCCGCTCGCGGGCAGCCTGTTGCGCCTCGGAAAGGCGGGATGCCGGTTCGATCGGCATCAGCCGCGCAATGGGCTTGCCGCGCCGGGTGATGATGACCTCGGCACCCTGCTCGACGCGCTCGAGATAGCGTGACAGATGTTGATTTGCATCGCGGATGGAGACGATTTCCTGCATTTCGCTGCCTTGTGGGACATTCTACGTTAAGGGAAGACTAGACCAGTCCGCATGCATGGGACAAGCACAAGTCAGCTGAGGTAAGGGTTTCCAATGCCATAACTTCGAACCCTGTGCCCAGACATTACATGCCGTTCTGGGAAGCTCGAGGTAGCCTATCCGCTTAGTTGTGCCCGCGAGTCAACGAAGGGTGCGAACCCAACGCTTCGCAGAGAGGTCAACGACCGGAATGCGGCGCAAAGGAGGCGCTGATATCACTACACCGACTGACTGTTCACTGGGGCGCTTCCGTCACCTGGTGAAACAAGCTGAGCGGCAGGTATCCGCGTCGAGCAGTCGCTATCGCAGATTGAGCCTGGTCGTTCATGGCTGCTCTATGCCCGCACCCGGAATGTGCAGAACCTGAGCGGGGTTTGGTTCCGCTGCTCAGAGGCTCATTTCCGCCAACCGTTGAATCCGACTTGCCCTTTAGCGGCTGATTGGGGGGCAGCTTCTGAAAGCTGCCTGATGGCCGGCAGTTACTGACCCCCGACAAAACCCGCGACGTACCACGGTTTCCACGCTTCAGGCGGAGGTCTGCATCACCAGGCGCCAGAGTTCGTGCAGGTACTGGACATCCCCGTGTGCCCGGTGCTGGAGCGGTGCGGCTTGACGGGCCTGGTGCCGCAGCTCGCCTAAGCGTTGCCTGGCCTCGGGGCTCGGCAGGGTCCTCTGTAACTGCCCCAGCAGCCAGTCGTCCAGGCTGAGCGGCGACAACTGGAAGCTCGCGCACTTCCAGGCGGCAGCGAACAGGACCTGCAACCACGCCTCGTCATAGACCGGCGCGTCGGAAAAGACCGTCAGCCCCGCCAACTGCTCGTTCATGCGCGCGCAGACGCAGGCCGGGGACTTCCCCTCAGCCAGCAACAGTTCCCGCCGGATACCATGCAGGCGCTCGGCCTGCGGGTGCCAGTCCGTCCACTGCGGAACGGATGCAGGCGAGATCAGATGGCTTTCTATGGCCCCGTCCGGTAAGGCCCAGGCCACTTCGATGGGATAGGAGGCCGACGCCAGGCTGGATGCCTCGATATCGAGCACCACGGGCGGCTGTGCCGCCAACAGGGGGCCGTCAGGTGTCGTCTGGTCACGCGGATCCATCGGTGGTCCTTCGTTCGACTAGATCTGGTGGTTGATTGCTGTCGTCGCGTAGGCGGCGATGCGTTTGATGACGTGGGTGCGGTTTTCGATCGCCTCGGAGGCGGGAACCTCGAAGACCTTGAGCGAGGACGGGAAGGACTCCGCGATCTGGGCAAGCGCCTGGTAATAGTCTCCCGGTGCCGTGAAAGCATCCGCCGTGGAGAGTCCCAGGTGGTCGGCGGTGAGGAAGGAGAGGTGATCGTCCTGAAGACCTCCGTTGGCGTGGAGGTGGAAGTGGATGCGTCGCCCGGCCAGGTCGAAATCGCGCAGAAGCCCCATCCACTCGGCCAGGGTGCGGGTCGACCAGAGCTTGGCGTGACCGATGTCAAAGCAGAAGTCGACCCCGTCGAGTTCAGCCGAGGTGATGGCTTGGAACAGGGAACGGTAGAAGGAGAGATCGTGATAGGTGTTCTCGATGTGCAGCCCGAGCGCGTGGTCGGCGCAGGCCGCGACGGCGACCTTCAGGCCACCCAACAGATGCGTCAGAACCTCGGCTTGGCGCTCGCGTCGCACCGTCATGGGGTAAGGCGAGCAATGGGTGATCACGTCGCGGGCACCCAGACGGACGGCTTGCCCGAGCTGTTCGCGTAGCGCCGCCTCGCGTCGCTCCAGGCCGAAAAGGCCCAGGCGCCGATGGTCGAGATGCACCACCACCGGTAGCCCTGACTCGCGCAAGGACTCTTCGAGGAAGGCGAAGGACTCGCCGTCACCGGTGTAAAGCCCAACCTCGACCGGAGTTCCCAGCGCCAGGGCACTCGCCACAATCGGCTCGAGTTCGGCGCGTGAGCTGTCAATGATCTTGTAACCGAAGCTCGACATGAACCATCCTCACAACAACGTTTTGACCGCGCAGCATACCCGGCGAAGCTGACCAGCGGATGAAGTCTCTCCCCTGGGGTTGAGCATTCGCGGCCTGAGAGTAACTGGCTGATTGGGAGCTTCTGAAAGCTGTCTGACAGCCGGCTGTTGCCAACGCGGCAGCGCTCGTCCCGGTGCCGACCGCAAACCGGGCTCCGGTGCCTACGGTGAGCCGACCCAACCCGTGCGGGTGCCGGTGAGCGCACTGGCGGCGGTGCGCGCCTGGATTGCCGCCCGTCCGCTCGGGCGACGACCCGATGAGGCGTTGGGCTTCACCCCGTCGCCCTCGCGGCTGCCCTTGCCGCTCTACAACTCGCGCATCGCTGCCGGGTTTCCCTCGCCGGCAAACGATGACATCGAGGCGAGTATCGATCTCAAAGAGCACCTGGTCCAACATCCGGCCGCGACCTTTTTCGTCCAGGTCCAGGGCGAGTCCATGACTGGTGCCGGGATCCACAACGGGGATCTGCGGGTGGTCGATCGCGCCCTGGAGCCCCGATCGGGCGCGATCGTGGTAGCGGTGGTCGATGGCGAACTGACGGTGAAACGCCTCAAGGTCGAGGGCGAGCAGGTGTGGCTGATGGCAGAAAACCCGGCCTATCCGCCGCTGGAGATCCGTGACGGCCAGGAGCTGTTCATCTGGGGCGTGGTCGCGCATGCCGTGCACTCCTTCTGAACGTCGACCATGTTCGCCCTGGTCTTGCTGCCGGATCTCGTCGGGGCCGATCAAGGCCAGTCCGATCTCTTCGTCGATCCGTCCTCGCAGCAAGCCACCACGCGGCGCATGGACGCGCTCGACGCGATCAACCGCCGCTTTGGGCGGGATACCTTGCGCTTTGGAGGCGAGCTGGTCGGGAGCGGCTGGCATCGGCGCGCCCGGATGGCCGCGTCGAGGTCGACCACCAGTTGGACGGCGCTACCGTGGGTGCGGGCGATCTGACGCCAGAGCACGCTCATCAGATGCAGTCCCCCTCTATCTCCACCGTGGTGTCCTGATCCAACTCGCCCAGGGCCACCAGCGCCCGCGCTTCCGTCGTGAGTGGGTGGAAGTCGCGTCGGAGTTGACCGATGTGGTGGAGAAGCGCCCGCAGCCGCGCACACTGAGGCTCGTAGTGGAGGATCAAGGCTTCCTCCCAGCGTGTCAGGCGACCAAAGCTGGCGAGGCTGTACTGCATGCGGGGACGACCGTGCTTGTCCTTACCGCGCCGGAGATACTTCGTGCGCTGCTTGCCCTGGACCCGATACCACTCGATCTGAAACATGCCCGGCGCCGAGGTCGTGGCCGTCCTGACGCGCAGTCCGATGCGTCCCCGCTCGCTGGGCTGGCAGGTGCGACGTTCCCGCAGCATGGCCTCCGTGTAGTCGGTCTGTAGATCGAGTGCTTTCTCCCTCAGAACCTCCAGGATCAAGGCGCAGCGTTGCTCCACCTCGGTGTCGAGCCCCGCGATCTGCTGTAGGAGCCAGGCGTCGCGGCAGTCAGGCTCGGAATCGCCGGAGGTCTCCTGGCAGTCAGACCAACCCATTGACCTCGGCGTATTGCGATCAATCATGGTTGTTGCACTCACCCTACCCTTGTCGCGGACCGATCATTCACCCTGCCCCCGCCACCCTAGTATCTAGGGTGGATGTGGGTGGGGCATCCACCCCACCCGCCCTGCTTTTCCACGCGCGTCAGCGACCGCTGCCGGGGTCAGTTCCGCACCCTGCGCAATGGGTTTGCAGACATCAACCTTCAGCCCACAGCCCGACGCCACCGACCGCAGTCGGTGCGACCGATTGCGCATCACCTGATCGTCAGGGACTGGCTCGCGCTGATGCCTAGCAGTCTATGCAACAGAAATGCCTGCTGTCAGGCGGAAACGGTTCATTCGCGGAATAACCGTTTCTCCCGGACAGGGACCCCGCGTGTGAATAGGATCAGACGCGACGAGGAAAAGGCGGTGGTCATCACCCGGACACGCAATGGACCTGAAGCGGACCCTCTTTGGACGTGAAACGGACAGCAAACGGACGCGATGGTCTCTCGGTCAATGCCGGTATTCCGAACGGTGGCGAGTCGGCGCGCAACGTCAATCCTCGCCGTCAAGTTCCATTCGCTCTACGACAGCGCCTCTCAGACCAGCCCGCGAGCGCCAAAAGATGAATGCCTCACAAAACGATCTCCCATCCACTGCGTCAGTCCTGGAGGCACTGGCAGACGCTGCAGAGACCAGGCAATCCAAGGCCGGCGCCTTCGTTTACGTCCATGGCCACTTGATTGTCGAGTGCATGCAAAGCGGTTACTGCGCCGCGCAGATCTATCGTGGACTCGACGATCTCGGCTTCCATCCGCCCATGAGCGAACGCCAGTTCCGCCGCTATGCACGACAGCTCAAGCGGCATCTGGGCTTGGTGACGAACATGTCCCGGCACAGCCGCCAGCGGCGTTTGCCGGCACCCGACCACAGCCGTGATCAGGAAACAAGATCGCCGAACGCCTCAAGTGATCCAGCATCCTCGCCGCCCAACGGGTCAGGGAAACAGTCGACCATCGTCCGGCCCACGACCTTCGACTGGGATCCGACCGCGAACATTGACGATCTCAGTTAGTGGAAACCCTAGATGGCAGCGTCCAGCGACCCTGGCCAGGCACCGCAGAATGCGCTTGTCGTCAAACACCCAGACCGCATCGCCCTGCCCTTCGATCGCCGCGAAGCCAACATATCCCAAAGGAATCCGCCCATGTCTGAGCTTTACATCACCCTCCAGGCCAAAGGCGGCGTCGGGAAAAGCTACGTCTCCTCGATCCTGGCGCAGTACCTCCTCGAAGCCGGTGTACCGGTGCACTGCATCGATACCGACACCACCAACCCGACCCTGCTCCGCTACCAGCCGCTGCGCTGCGAATACCTCAAGCTCGCGGAGGAGCATGTGGTAAACCCGCGCGCCTTCGATCGGCTGGTCGAGATTCTTTCGGCTGCAGATGAGACAACGCACTTCGTCGTCGATGTCGGCAGCAACGGCTTCCAGCCCTTCATGGCTTATGCGGTGGAGAACGATCTCTTCGCGGTCCTGGAGGGGTTGGGCGTGCGAGTGGTCATCAACTCCGTCATCGCAGGCGGACCAGATGTGGCCGAGACCCTGAGCAGCACCAAGGCCGTCCTGGACCACACGCGGGTACCGACCCTGATCTGGCTCAATGCGCACCTGGGTGCATTGGAGCATCGGGGGCGCCCGGTCGCCGAGCTGGACCTCTTCCGACCATTCGCGGAGCGTATCCTCGGCTGGATCACCCTACCGAAATACCCGGCGGCTACCTTCGGGCAGGATGTGGAGCAGATGCTGAAGGCACGCTGGACCTTTGACGAGGCGATCGCCCAACTTCGGCTGATGCCACAGATGCGCATCCGCAGGGTGAAGCAGGACCTCTGGTCGCAGTTGGATCGGGTGTTTGCCCCTGGAGATCACCGGTAACGCCTTTCCCTCGACCTCCCCACCAAGATCGGCGTGTTGGCGAATGCTCGGACCAATGCAAGGGCGACGCGGAAACATTTCTGCCTTGAAGTGATTCGGGCGACCCTTCAAAACGGAAACGGATCGGCGCTGTACGACAATCTTGCTACCCGAGGAATACGGATGCTGCCCGTGCGCAACAGCCCCATCACTCGGGCGCCTCAGGGTGCATCTGCAGGAACGCATTCTCCGACACCACGCGAGGCACCAGACGTCCGGTCTTACCCGCGACCATCCGCACGATCTGTCGATCCCCATTCGGTCCATGGCTCACATGAACCGGCAGGTCATCTCCATAGAAATAGAGCCGGTCGAAGTGGGTGTTGGCAACGATCCATTGCGCCACGTCCAGCATGCTCTCGTCCTCGACGAGGAAGTCCACCGCCGCGCCGAGACGCTCGCACACCGGCTTGCCCAAGCGATTGTGCTCGTGGGCCACGTGCTGATCACGCTTCGGGTCGATGCGTCCGGGAATCTGTTTCGCAAGCGCCGGCGAGCAGAAACCATAGGTCAGCCGGATCATCCCGAAGTAGTCAATGACCGGATCCAGCACCTGCTCCGCCAACTCGACGAGCGCGTTGTAGCTCTCGGGCTGCTGCGGCCGATTGGGCAGCCCCTTGCTGGCCTGGGTTTCGCCACATTCGATGAGCTGGCGGAAGGTCAGGAAACGTCCGCAGGGGTCATTGAGCTCCGCCAGGGTCAGGGCGCGCACCAGTTCGAACCCCTCAATCGTCCAGCGATGCCGCGCCAACGTCTCCAGGAAAACCCCGGGCGGTGGACCATAGCCGCTGAGGTCGAACAGCTCCCGCGCATCGAGCGCCTGCTCGAAGGCGATCTGCTCCGGGTAGCTCGGAAATTCCTCGTTGATGAAGCGCGACTTGTGGAAGAGAAACGGCGGATCGTACTTCTCGCCATAGGCGAAGCGTTCGTTGAGAAACAACGCCAGGAGGACACTGGCATCCGCTTAAACCATCAATAGCGCGCCCCATCGCGCAGTTGACGGACAAACTCTCCGGCGCTCTCCGTTTGCGGGGGACTGTGACGCGACGAGGGCCCGCAATTCAGCACGCAGCGTTCGGGCTTGTTCTGCGGATATCCTTTCCGGCGGTGTCACACCGTTCAACTGTACAAACTCGATAAACTCCAGCACTTCGGCGGCTTGGGTCTCCGGCATGTTCTTCACGACCTCATAAATGCGCTCGGCGGTATTCATTGTGATCCACCTTGTTCTGATTGATGTTTTAAGGATTTCCGAAAAAGACTTTACCGATTTTCCGTTCGTCCCCTGGCCGCTTGTAAGCGTCTCGGTTCGATTGACCCACTTCAAGCGTCTGACCGCCTGACGAATCGCCACCGCCGTAAAAATCAGGATGACGGATGTCGGCAACCCAAACGTCGGCGCTATCAATTTGGCCCGTAACTCCGCGAACTTGATGCGATTGCCCGTCTACTCTGCCTGCTCGAAGCCACCTGATTCGAGTTAAAATCCTGCACCATGAAAGACATCATTGGCAGTTACTACGACCAACACGCCCAAGCGTTCGTTGACGACACCCTGACGGTCGACATGACCCCTCTGTACAGCCGCTTCCTACCGCTGCTGCCGCCGACGGGACACATCCTAGACGCCGGCTGCGGTTCCGGACGCGATGCGCATGCCTTTCGCGATCTCGGCTACCAGGTCAGTGCCTGCGATGCCTCGCCGACGCTGGCCCATCTCGCCTCGGTCCATTGCGGGCTGCCGGTTCAGGTCATGCGCTTTCAGGAGATCACATGGCAAGAACGCTTCGACGGCATCTGGGCCTGCGCCAGCCTGCTCCATGTCCCACAGGCCGAGCTGACGGACGCGCTGTCACGTCTGTCCGCCGCGCTGAAACCGGCGGGCCTGCTCTATGCCTCGTTCAAATACGGCCAGGGCGAGCGCGAACACCGGGGCCGTCGCTTTACCGACCTGGATGAACCGGGCCTGGCGGAGCTTCTGCGACAGGTTGGCAATTTGGTCGAATTGGAAACCTGGACTACGGGCGATCTGCGCCCAGGGCGCGAGGCGGAACGCTGGCTCAACACCCTGCTGCGCAAACCGGGATCGGCGTGGCCCAGTACCTGACCACGGGCGGTGCCCGCGACCCCTTCCTGCCACACCTGCTGGGGGCAATTCGTCAGGCCACCGAGATCGATTTGGCCGTCGCCTTCATCAAGTCCAGCGGACTCGCCCTGCTCTACCCGGCCCTCGTCGACGCCATTGAGATCCGCGGGGTGCGCCTGCGAGTGCTGACCAGTGACTATCTGGATGTCACCGACCCTCATGCCTTGCGCCGTCTTCTGCTGCTGGCCGAACGCGGAGCCGATATCCGCCTATTCGAGACCGATCGGCAAAGCTTCCATCTCAAGGCGTATATCTGCGTGCGCAGCCAGCAGAGCCAGACTCTCTGGGGTGCGGCCTTCATCGGATCCAGTAACATCAGCCGCACGGCCCTGACCGACGGAATGGAATGGAACGTCCGAATCGACCAGGTGGATGAGGGAATGGACCTCGCCGCCGGGCGCTTTCGCGAGATCCGCGCGGAATATCAGACACTCATCGATCATCCGGCTGTCCGTTCGCTCGACCATGACTGGATCGATGCCTACGAACAGCGTCGCCAACTCCTGCAGCGTCTGCCCATCGCTCCCGGCAGCGATGAACCCGAGGAGCCGCCCCCGCAGCCGACCAACCTTCAGCAGGAGGCGCTGGCGGCCCTATCCGAAACACGCAGGATCGGTTTTCAGCGTGGCCTGGTCGTCATGGCGACCGGGTTGGGCAAAACCTATCTCGCGGCCTTCGACAGCGAACGGATGGGGGCCAGCCGCATCCTCTTCGTCGCCCACCGCGAGGAGATCCTGCTCCAGGCCGAAGACAGCTTTCAGCGCGTACAGCCACGGGCGCGGATCGGGCGCTACGACAGTGCCCGGAAGGACATGGATGTCGACCTGCTGTTCGCCTCGGTGCAGACCCTGGGGCAGACCCGACACCTGGAAGGCTTCGCGCCGGATCACTTCGAGTATGTCGTGGTCGATGAATTCCATCACGCCGCCGCCCCCACCTATCGGCGATTGCTTGCGCACTTCCGCCCGCGCTTTCTGCTGGGACTCACCGCCACCCCCGAGCGTACCGACCAATCCGACATCCTCAGTCTGTGCGATGACAACCTGGTCTACAGCCGGCATCTGTTCGATGGGGTCGAACTCGGGCTGTTGAGCCCCTTCCACTATTTCGGCATCTTTGACGAGACGGTCGACTACCAGGAGATCCCCTGGCGCAATGGACGCTTCGATCCCGAGGCCCTATCCAACAAGCTCGCCACCCTCGCCCGCGCTCGCCATGCCCTGCGACACTGGCGGGATAAAGGGCAGCAGCGCACCCTGGCCTTCTGCGTCTCGCGCCGCCACGCCGACTTCATGGCTGAGCGATTCCAAGGCGAGGGGATACGCGCCGCCGCCGTCTATCAGGGCTCGACGCTGGAACGAAGCGCCGCCCTGGAACAACTGGAACGCGGCGACCTTCAGGTGATCTTCTCGGTCGATCTCTTCAACGAAGGGGTCGACCTGCCAGCCATCGACACGGTCCTGATGCTGCGCCCGACCGAGTCCAAGGTGCTCTTCCTCCAGCAACTCGGACGCGGACTGCGCCGCCACCCAACGAAAGCGCATCTGGTCGTGCTCGACTTCATCGGCAACCACCGGGGCTTTTTGAACAAGCCCCAGGCCCTGTTCGAGGTCGGCAGCAGCTATAGCGAGCTTGCCTCCTTCGGGCGCCGCGCGCGCGATGGGGAGCTGAAGCTGCCCGCAGGCTGTTTCGCAAACTATGACCTGGCTGTGATCGAGTTCCTGATCCGTCTCCAGGGTCGAGGTCCAGCCGCACACTATCAGGCGCTGCGGGACTCATTGGGCCGACGCCCGACCCTGAGCGAGTTTTATCGCAGCGATGCCAACCTCCCAGACCTGCGCCGCCAGCACGGCCAATGGTGGGCCTTGGTGCGTGACCAGGGGGATCTGACGCCAGAGGAAACGGAGTGTCTCGCCAAACATGAAGCGTTCTTGCGCGAGGTCGAGACGTCCAACATGATGAAGAGTTTTAAGGCGGTCCTGCTGGAATCCCTATTGCATAACGACGGCTTTCGCCAGCCACCCCGGATCGAAGATCTGGCAACCCAGGCACTGGAGGTCTTTCGCCGCCGACGCCACTTCGTTAGAGACATCCGGCAGGATCTGCAACAGATCGACAGTGTCGATCCCAAAACATGGTTGAAGTACTGGAAGAGCAACCCCGTCAATGCCTGGATCGGCGGCAACAAGAAGACTGACGCTGCGACATGGTTCGAACTGAGTGACGGCTATTTCCGCCCCACCTTCCAGGTCAGTGACGATGAAATGGAGACCTTCCAGGCGCTGGTCCAAGAGCTGGTCGACTACCGGCTCGCCACTTACGAGCCCCGCCTCACGAAAGCAGCGCCAGCCGACCCCGTCGAGTCAACCAAGCACTCGGCTGACATCATCCCCATCCGCCAGCCGATGGCACAGGAGGACGAGGGTATCCGGCTGCCCTTCTTCCCCAATCTGGGCATCGCCTGTGGCCACTTCCGCAGTGGTCGCACCGATGTCGAGACCACCTGCCGCATTGGCGAGAACCACGGGCGGCTCGATCCGACAAGGCACTTCGTCGCCCGAGCCGTCGGCGACTCCATGAATGGCGGCAAACAGCCGATCCGCGACGGCGACTATCTGCTACTGGAACTGCTCGACCCCAGCCGGGCCGGATCCATCACTGGCAGTCTCGTCGTGATCGAACGCCAGGATGTCAGCGGCGAAGATCAGTATTTGCTCCGGCGAGTGACCAAGGGTGAGAGTGGCCAATACGTGCTCAGGGCGGCGAATCCGGATTATCCCAACGTCGAGGCGACAGAGGACTTGAGGACCTTGGCGCAACTGCGGGCCACACTCGCATCGAGCGAGGTCCAAATGAACGACGATCGAAGCAAGGCCACATAGACCGAAACCCCTAGACGACGATCCGCATAGCGGTCTCAGGCCGCATTCTGAAACGGCTCAAATCGCTCAGCGAGTCGTCCCGATGGGCACTGATTCGGCCTATCCGTGCGCTGGATCTGCGCCCAGGTGCCGACCGTCGGCACCCAGTAGAGCAGCTGAAGCGATGATGGCAACGCCGCGAGCAGGAGGAGCAGATACCAACAGCGGACCTGGACGGGAAACGCGGTCAGGCTGCGGGCGCGGAGCGCGAAATGGTTCAGCCCGGCTCAGCTTTGACCCCGCGCCAGAAGGCGACATACCCCTGGATGTTGGAGGCGGCCGACTTCGGCTCGGGATAGAACCAGGCGGCATCGGCGTTGCGCTCCCCGTCGACCACGACATGGTAGTAATGGGCCTCCCCTTTCCAGGGGCAGCGCGTGCGCGTGGGACTCGGCTCGAGAAACGCCTGTTTGACGGATGCGGGCGGAAAGTAGAGATTCCCTTCCACTTCCTCGACCTGATCGCTCTGCGCGATCACCTGGTCTTTCCAATTCGCCGTGGCCATGGTGGGTCGCCTCGTTGGGTGGTCGGTGTTCTTGGACATCGCGTCCTGGCACCACGTCTTCAAGGGAACGCCCCTCAACAAGCGGCGAGGCGGTGATGCATGGCCACCGCAACGCGGTCGCGTTGAACGACCGCCTGCCGCGCCGTCACGTTCCGCCCGTCAGACTCGGCGCGCCGGTGGCACCTTCCCAACGCTCCAGCCCGAGCGAGTCGAAACACCCCCCGAGGGATGATAGAAGGCCGGTAAAACCGGCGGTTGGTGCGCGGACGCTTGATGAATCGCCTCCGCGGGCGATGGACGGCAACCCGATCAGGGCCGCCATTGAAAGCCTGTCCGCTCGACCGCCGGTGCCAAGGCGACCGAGGGGACAGACTCCGGGGCCGAGCCCCGGAGCCGAGCGATCGAAGCTGATCGCGTCAGAACAAGCCCTCGGCGATGAGAGGGACGCCCCCATGGGGAGACGTCCCCATGGGGTGAGCCCGGCGGATGCCGGGATGGTTGGTTGGAAAGGAAGCGCGGGCGCGCCCTAGACCAGCAGGCGCTCGGCGAGCCCGAACAGGGCCTGCTTGAGATCGTCGACCGCCTCGATCACCCGGCTGTGCCGGAACAGCAATGAGACGTCGTGCTGGATGCCGAGCCCGGACAGTTCCAGGCCCGCCTGCTCGCATTGCGCGATGACCGAAAGGGCCAGCGCCGGGTCATCGGGCTCGCCGTCGGTCAGGGTCAGGATGAGACGCCGGGGCTCCGGGCGCAGCAGCAGATCCGCCGCCGCGAACCACAGCCCTTGCGCCAGCGGCGTACTGCCATGTGGTGACTGCGCGAAGGCGCCGGCCCGAGCGGCCGGGCGCTGCCCATGCTGGAGCAGACGGGTCACGGTCGCCTCATCCCCGGACTCGCCCGGAAAGGCGGTCACCGCGACCGAGACGCCGGGAATGCGGTCGAGCGCCAAGGCCAAGGCGAGCGCCGCCTCCAGGGCCACCTGATAGGCCCGCATGCTGGTGGTCACCTGGCGTGACATGGAGCCGGACAGATCGACCAGCAGATGCACGGCGGTGTTCGGCGTCGTCCGCGCCGTCTTGCGCGCGAACAGACGTCCTTCTCCAACACCGGCCCGATGTAGCCGGTTGGGGATGAGCTTGCGCCCCTGATGGACCGGCAAGGGCCGATCGAGACGGCTCGCCTGCACCAAACCCTGGAGCCGGACGAGGAGCGTCCGCGAGGTGGCCTGAGCCTCGTCGAGGACGAGCTTGCCGCGTAGCGGATCGACACGGGCCTCCTCGGCCGCCGGCAGCAGCAATGGGCTGGAACCATCGGCTCCGGCCTGGCCCAGCATGAGGCTGGTGGCCTCGAACAGATCGCCGTCCAGGTCATCCGTCGTGGCCGCGAGGGCTTGGCGGATCTGATCGACTGTGTCCTGGGCATCGGACTGTCCAGAAACGCCGTCGCCGCTCGTATTGCCATCGCCTGTGTCATCTCCCGAGTCACCATCGGTACCGGACTCGACGTCAGCCGACTGTGCGTCATCCTTATCGGCCATCTCATCGTCGGTGGCGTCATCGGCGGGACTGGGATCAGCCGCGTTCTCTGCGTCCGTTTCGGCGGTCTCCGGATCGGCTCCAGGACTGCCCTGCCCGGCCACCTCATCGTTGGCCTCATCGGATTGACCCGAATCGCCATCACTGGCTTGGTTAGTCGGTGGCTGCGCCTCGGCCTCCTCTTCGAGCAGCCCTTCGATTTGGGTCGCCAACGCGGCGGCCTCGGCGGTGTTTGTCAGCCCTCCGACCCGACTCATCAGGCCCAACAGTCGATGGACCAGCGAGGCTGGGAAGGTCTGACGCAGCACCTGCTCTGCCGCCGTGGCATGCGGGATCAGAGCCGTCTGGCCCAGCGCCCGGGCACGCAGACTGAGCAGCAGAAAGCCGGTCAGGATCCGCGCCGGATGCTCACCGGCCTGTGGGGCCTTGAGCTGCCCCTCGGCCAGCATCCAGTCGATGACGCGCTCCAGCGTCGCGCGGGTGCCAGGGTATTGATGACGGATGGCCCGCTCGATGCGGATGTCCTCCAGGATGTTGAGCAGATGTTGGCGTAGCGGCGAGGCCGCGCCCGCGCTCTGGAACACCGCCATGTCGGTATGGCGGACATGGCTCGCCTCATGAGCCAGGAAGCCCCAGGCGACCGGGCGCAGGTTGGATGCCGCCGGTAGATCCGGCAGCCAGATGGTGCGCCCGTCGGTCTGCGCCTGAGTGCCGCCCACGATCACCGCGACGCCGAACTTGCGTGCGAGTGCGGTGGCGACGATGGGCATGGCCTGATGCAGTGTCTTGGTGTGCATGCTGTCTCTCCGGTGCGGGAACACAGCCGCCCCACCGGGGCGCGCTGCACCCCGATGGGTTGAAGACCGCCGGCGATTGCCGGCGGCAGTTGGATCGCCCCTGTCGGGGCGGATTGGGCTAGAAGAAGCAGTCCAACGGAACGTCAGCGTTCGCGTCCGGTACGTCGATGTCGTGGGACATTGCCGGCTTCCGGCTGGAGACCGACTCGGTGACCGGGACATCCGTCTCGGTCGTCAGTTCGCTGTCATCGTCCAGGTCCAGGCGTGGCGTCCGCTCGGCTTCCGTACGCTGGGCATCGACATCACTGTCGCGCTCCGGGGGGTCGCTGTCGGGATCAACATCCCCCGCCAACCGCCCCGCCCCATGCCGGGTCAGACGTTCCTCATCACAGAGCAGCAGCCAGAGACCGAAGCCCTCCTGGAACAGTGCCCCGCTGATGGGTCCGCGCCTGGGCACCCGGCTCAGAAAACCCTCCACCAACTCCAGGATCGGCTGAATCCGTGGGTCGATGAACGACAGCACGGCAAGCTTCTCCTGGATGCGCCGGAAGGTGCCGAGCGCGCGTTGGGTCAGGCTGTCCTTGCCGACCAGGCTCTTTTCCAGCGAGACGGCGATCTGCGCGACCTCGTGAAAGATGGTGTGGCCGATCTCGGCAACGTCCTCTGTGAGGGTCTCGCGATGCCCATCCGCCGGCTGAATGACCAGCGGGCGGTAGCGGAAGGAGAAGCGTGTTCCGATGACCTCGGCCGGATCCACGGCCGCACGCAGTTGCCGCTCCCAGTCGGGATGCCGGGCGATCCAGTCGGCGATTTCCCGGTCGTACTCGGCCAGGAAGGACTGGACCTCGTGCTCGAAGTCCCGCTTGAGTCCGTCGAGCACGCAGCACAGCCCGTCGACCTGGTCGTTGGGGACCAGATAGCCGCCTAGAAAGCGCGTGCCGACCTTGAGGCAGGCGCGCTCGGCCTGGCCCTTGAGGGTGTGGAAGACGCGGATCGCATCCGGATTACAGAGGCGTTTGCTGCCGAGCGAGACCAGTTCCTCGGAGGGGATCTCGCCCGCCTGAAGGCCCAGGTCATCGGCCCGCAGCTTCTTGCGCCCGGACCAGGTGCTGACGGTCAGGACGATGAGCGACAGGCGCTCGGTCAGGGTGATGAGAGTGTCATCGAGTGTGGTCGTCGTCATGCTGGTCTCCCGCCGAGCGAGCGCACCACCGGCCCCGATGGGTCTGTGATGTGCCCATCGGCTTGGTTGGTTTGCGATCAGAACCAGTCGTCGTCGATATCGCTGTCGAGCGCGGACAGATCGATGTCCGGCGTCGGCGGTGTCGGGACGCTGGGGGTGGGTGGTGGGTCGGTTGGCTCGATTAGGCGTCCCTGCCCGTCCAGCTCACGGATACCCAGGTCGACATAGCCCTTGGCGAGCTTGGCCTGGACCGTCCGCAGCAGGCGCTCGTAGCGGCTCGCCGGATAGATCCGGCTCTGCGCCAAGTGCCCGGCACGACCCCAGCGCACTTCGCTGGAGCCGTCCTGACGGCGTCGCCAGGCCCAGTCCTTGGCCGAGCCGTCGGCGTGGGTGTAACGATAGAGCTGGAAGGGCTCGCTCATGGCGCGGTCCCTCCGCTCCAGAGGTCGCCCATCACATCGGCGGCGAGCCGGTGGATGGCCTCGCGCTGCTCGGGCTCGGCCCGTGCGGTCAGCGCCTGCTCAAGGGCATAGGCGATCGGCTGCGGCGCCCCGCGGAAGGTCAGCGCCAGGCGTGCCCAGCGCACCAGGGTGCGGGTGGAAAGCGTCACGGTCAGTTCGGCGCCCTGCTCCCCTTCACCGAGGAACAGTCGCCGGATCTCGTTGGCAACGGTGATCATCAGCCTCGCCACCTCGCGCGGCAGGCTCGGGGCGCAGGTCTCCAGGACCCCCAGTTCGTCATCCGGGGACAGATAGCCGACCTGCAGGACGCGGAAGCGGTCCAGCAGGGCCAGGTTCTGGCGCAGCACGCCCTGATAGAGCCCGGTGGGATCACCGGCACCAGCGGTGTTGCCGGTGGCGAAGACCCGAAACGTCGGGTTGGGTCGGATGACCTCGCCGCCGTTCTGGGCGATCACCAGGGGCTGGCCCTCGATCACGTCGTTGAGTCCAGCCAGCTCCGCCGGGTCCATGAGGTCGATCTCGTTGAGGATGAGGAGATGCCCCTCGCGTAGCGCGATGGCCAGCGGACCATGGACGAAGCGCGTGGAGCCTTCGCAGAGCACGAACTGCCCGACCAGGTCGGACAGCTCCATGCGCCCATGACAGGCGACGGATTGGACCGGCCAGTGGAGCCGGGCCGCCACCTGACAGATCAGCGAGGTCTTGCCGCTGCCGGTCGGACCGGTGAGCAGGAAGGCATCGCCCCCGGCCTGGCGCAGAAAGGCCAGCACCGAGGAGAGTCCCTGGCGGAAGACGTAAGGAGTCAGGACGGGAATCTGCGGATGCCCGTCGTCAGCGAAGCCTTCGATGGTCAGGCCCTTGGGGGCATTGACCCCAAAGGTCTGGGCGATATTGAAGCTTTGGGTGGTGCGCATGCGTCTCTCCGGCGAAGGGGAGACGCCGCCCCGGTGGGGAGACGAATCTCCCCGTGGGGTGAAGCCAGCGCGGGCTGGCGGATGGATGTCGGCTTGAGGCCGGGCGGTGGTGCGCGGGATCTTGGTGGATCGCCCCCGCAGGCGATGGACGGGCTCAGGCTGTGAGCACGTCGGAAAGGGCTGGCCCCTCAGGCCCGATGGCGCCTGACGGGCGAGCCCTCTGCCGTGAAGACCGTGCCCGCGTGGGGCACGGCTGGATGGTGGTCAGAAATAGCCGATGGGCTCTGGTTCCAGGGTGGTCTCGGTGACCGACGCAGCGGAATCGTCCGCTGCGGGCGCGGACGCCTGGGCTGACGCCTTCCGCCGACGGCGTCGGGGCGTGTCGGGCTCGGCCGGTGCCGGCTGCGCGTCGTCGCCCTTGAGCGTGACCCGCACCCGCTCGCTGGCAGGTCGGCGGTGTGACTCCAGGAGGGTTGGATCCAGGTCAGGCATCAGCGCCTCAAGTGCGGTGGCGTAATCCACCGATCCCTGCTGGCGATAGCGCAGCACCCGCAGGTCGGTCTGATCGGCGAGCAGAAACTCCCCCATCAGCCCGACCAATCCGCTCTGAGCCTCGGCCAACTGCGCCTTGTGCCCCTTGAGTTCGGCCTCGAGGACCTTGGCCCGACGCTCGGCCGCGCGGTACTGGGCCGCCAGGCGGTCCCATTGCAGCGCCTCTTCGCCCATCGGGACGAAGCAGTCCCGCTGCGGGTCCGGGGTCGGCTCTTGCTTCTTGCGCACCGCCTCGTGGAACTGGAGGCAGGCCGGGATCAGCTCCTGCTCGATGAAACCGGCGTCGCGCTCGATGACGAATTCCAGCGCCCGGACCTTGGGTCTGACCGGATCGAAGACGAGCCAGCCGCGCGCGGCCTCGGCAACGGCGAGCTGGAACTGCACCTGGACCCAGTAGAGCCCAAAGGCCAGGCTGTCCTCGCCCTCACGGGCCACGGCGTCCCAGGTCTTCTGCGCCGGCACCTTGAGCTCGACCGGCTCGTCGCTCTCGGTGAGTCCGTCGAAGGAGCAGCGCAAAGCCGGATGGTCGGTATGCTCGGCACAGACCGGCAACAGCAAGGTGTCGTGCCGCTCTTCGAAGCCCTGACGGGCGGTATCCTCCAGGGCAATGCCGCGTTGGACAAAGGGGTTGTTGGACAGGTCATCCGGGAGACAGAGTCCAGTCTTCTCGGCCCACAGGCGCCAGGGCGTCTGATAGGGCGAGCGACCGAGGATGACGGCCGCCTCGGAGGCGGTGACGCCCTGGGCGCGCCAGGCGAGCCATGCGGGCGTGCGCTGGGAGAGGTTGACGATCTTCATGGGAGGCTCCAGTCAGTGGGCGCACCACTCCCCCACAGGAGCGGTGTCCCGTGGGGGGGAAGTGCGACCGGACGGACCGGTCGGATGAAGGCTCAGGCGGCCTCGGCCGGCGCGAAACTCTCGCGCTCGGCGCGGGCCAGCTCGGCCAGGGCATAGTCGAGGACTTCGCCCTGATAGCGACCCTTGAAGTAGTCCTGGGCCGAAGCCCAGGCCCGGCTCTTGGCCGCGCGGATCACCAGACCCTCGATCTGGGTGAGGATGGCCTCATCGACGTCCGGGACCACCGGCTCGGTGGACTCCGGAACTGACTCAGTGGTTGGCGTTGCGGTGGCCTCTGCGGACGACGTCGCGACGGTCATGCTGACCAGATCCCCATCGATCGGCTTGCCGGCCATCTCCTCAGCGGTATAGCCCGCCTCCTCGGGAAAGGCCGCGCGCAGACTCGCCGCCTTGGCGCATTTCAGGAGCTGGCCACGCGGGCGCTTGACCCACATGGACGTCGGCAGCTCACCCCCGCCCATGCGGGCGTAGGTCTCTTCCCAGAACACCGTTTCGGTGAAGGGGCAGCGTGCTCCGCCGATCAGACGGTAAACGGTCACCTCGCACCAGGCAGGAAAGGTCACGGTGACGGCCTGATCCTGCCAGGCGCCGTTGACCTTGATGCTGCCGCTGAAACTGCGGGTGACCTCGGGGCCGAAGCGCGCGGGATCCATCCCGGCCCATTGGCCGGTGCGCGCGGCGGTGGTCTGGACCTCAGCGATGCCGGGCCAGACGGTCTCGACCTCGCGCCCGAGGCTGCGGTTCCACATGGGCACGATATGGACTGGGCGCTTCATGACGTCCAGTCCACGGGCCTGGCAGTATCTGACGGCGAGAAGAACACCCTCGACCGTGTTGGCTGCGGGGAAGATGGAGTCGACCAGGACCTGCCAGGTGGCGGCATCCAGACCGAGCTCGGTGAGGGCCTGGGGCGGGATGGCCAGCCGACAGGCGGGGAGTGTGGTCAGCGTTGAGTTGGACTTGCTCATGGTGCCTCCGGATCAAAGGGGCACCGCTCCCCAGGGGGCACGGATGCCCCGGTGGGGTGAATGGCCGACCGCAAGGCGTGGCCGGATGTGGTCTCCCTCAGAACGGGATGGGATCGTCGAAGTCGGGTGTGGCGGCTCGCGCTGGTCGTGCCGCCGAGCGCCCGCGTCCGCTTGCTGGTGTAGACCGCGATGCGGGGCGTCCTGTCGTCGGTGTGGACCGGGACGGGTTTTCGCTCGCGCTCGGCCGCTCGGTCGCATCAGAGGGTCGACTGTCGAGCATCTGCAGGGTGCCGGTGACGTCGACCACCACGTCGGTCACGGACCGCTCACTGCCGTCCTGCGCCTGGTATTGGCGCGTGCGCAGCTTGCCTTCGATGTAGACCTTGGAGCCCGAGTGCAGATACTGGGCGGCGATGTCGGCGAGGCGCCCAAAGAGCACCACCCGGTGCCACTCGGTGCGCTCGCGGCTCTCGCCACTGGTCTTGTCGGTCCAGGTCTCGCTGGTCGCCAGCGAGAGGTTGGCGACGGCGTCGCCGCTCGGGAGCGCTCGGACCTCGGGGTCCACGCCCAGGTTGCCGATGAGGATCACTTTATTGATGCCGCGTGACATGATGTCGTCTCCGGTTGCAGGTCAGGACCGCAGGGGCTCGGGTCGCCTATCGAGAGTCCTTTCGTTGGGAATGGCGCGTGACTCGGCGAGTCGCTGTGCGGCGCGCAGGAGTCGTGGCCAGCCGGGAAGCTGGGCGAAGGCTGAGGTGTGGCTGTAGGTCGCCACGCCGGTGGTGAACAGGGCCACCGTGCGCAGGGCACGGATGGATGCTGCGGTGGTGTGCATGCGTCGTCTCCGAATGGAGGAGAGACGCCCGCCCCTGAGGGGAGGTGTCTCCCCAGAGGGTGGAAGGCCAGCGTGCGCTGACTGATGGTGCGCGCGGTCTTGTGAATCGCCCGCGCAGGCGATGACGGATCCCAGGTCATGAGATCGCGCGAACATCTGTCGTCTCGACGACGCCGATCACGCATGGCGACGCCGAGGCGACAGGGGTCCGGCATACAGGCTCAGGGTCAGGGTCAGGATCAGCAGTGCGGACGCACGCGGGCTCAGGACGTCCCGACAGCCTGGCCGGGATCAGACGCCGTCAATCGGCGCGTAAGGGGCGCCAAGGGATGGCGCGGGTGGTGCGCGGAGTTGGGCCTCCGCAGGCCGGTCACTCGCGCGATGAAAGCCGCGAGCAACTGCTTATTTTCTAGCATGCGAATGGAGGTCGCGCAACCCCAGCGGGCGATGCGCATCGACAGCCCGGCGACGGCAGGCGATGGCCGCACCCTCCAGTCGCAAGGCTTCGCGTTTAACCTCGGCGCCCCAACCTTTCAATCCCCTCCAGACATCAGGACTCCCTATGACCCTCAAGGCAACCGTCGCGTCTGCGGACGGACTGATCGACGATTTCCGTGATCCCGACGGGCGATCGCGGCTCGGAACCCACTGGCGGTTGGTGACGGACACCGTCATGGGCGGGGTCTCCTCGGCGCGGATGTCGTTCACAGCGGCGAACGGACGCCGGGCACTCTGTGTCGAGGGCGAGGTGAAACTGGAACACAACGGCGGCTTCCTGCAGGCCAATCTTGATCTGACCAGCCAGGGCCAGCCGCTGGACGCTGTGGACTTCGCCGGGCTGCGGCTGATCGTCCGCGGCAACGGTGAGCGCTACAACCTGCATCTCAAGAGCCGGGACTGCACCCTGCCCTGGCAAGCCTATCGCGCGACCTTTGTCGCTGGGCCGGACTGGCACGAGATCCGGGTTCCCTTCGAGCACTTCACCCCCAATCGCCTGAGCGCGTCGCTCGCTGCAGATCAGTTGACGCAGCTCGGCCTGGTCGCCATCGGACGGGCCTTTCGTGCCCAGCTCTGCGTCGCGGAAGTGGGCTGGTATCGGGACCTGGACGCAGGCTCAGCCCCCTCGCCGTCCGGCTGAGCCGCCCTCACTGTCAGATCGCTGCTTGGACAGACAACGATCAGGAGACAACGCCATGCAGATCGCTCTCTTTGGCGCGACCGGCGGCACCGGCCGGCAGGTCCTGGCCCAGGCACTGGAGCAGGGTCACAGCATCACGGCCCTCGCGCGCGATTCCAGCACGCTCGATCACC
The DNA here is from genome assembly GCF_000224065.1 of Thiorhodococcus drewsii AZ1. Classification (GTDB taxonomy): domain Bacteria; phylum Pseudomonadota; class Gammaproteobacteria; order Chromatiales; family Chromatiaceae; genus Imhoffiella; species Imhoffiella drewsii. The sequence continues at coordinate 53,122 of NZ_AFWT01000025.1, read as the reverse complement.
GGGACGGACTGACGACGATCGGCGGGGATGTGCTCGATCCAAAAGCCGTCGCCCAGTGCGTCCAAGGCGCGGAGGCGGTCATCTGCGTGCTCGGCTCGCACGGCCGACAAGAGCCCATCGAGGCCCCCGGCACCGCGCGCATCCTGACCGCGATGCAGGAGGCCGGCGTGCGCCGACTGGTGGTCGTGAGCTCACTCGGCGTCGGTGACAGTCGCGCGCAGATCGCCTGGCCGTTTCGGCTGATGATGGACCTCATGCTCAAGCGGATCCTTGAGGCCAAGGCGGAGCAGGAGCAGTTGGTCAAGGCGAGCGGGCTCGATTGGGTCATCGTGCGGCCGGGCGGACTGACCGATGGTCCCCGCACCGCGGCCTATCGCTTCGGTGTCGATCCGGCCATCAAGTCCGGTCGCATTGCGCGCGCGGACGTGGCGGACTTCGTGCTCCGCCAACTGACGGACGACACCTTTCTGCATCAGACACCGGCGGTCACCTGAGCGTCGCGGCGCCTGGCAGCTGGGACCGCCTGTGATCCAACGTCGGCTGATCCCCTCTGTACGACCAACTGGGTTGAACGCTGGTCAAGAAGCGACCGGCACGCGGCTTTCCCAATCCTGTCGGCTCGTTACGGCTGAATGACACAGGTTATCCACAGAGACGCTCACTGAACCTGGGGACAATCGCTCGACGTCCTCTGTGAGCCCGATGAGTCCCAGGAACTGTCGCCCAACTTTGGCGGCAATCCGGAAGGACTCGGCCAATAGCGGTCGCCCATCGTTCGCGAGGCTGTGACCGGACGACCCTGGAAGCGGGGAGCTATCGTCGAGATAGTATACTGGGACAGAGGCGTAGCGACCTTGCGGTCAGGCAGCCGTCATGAGAAGCCCTCCTGAGACCCTCCCTGGAGGGCTTGTTAGTTCAGCTCAATCGGCTCGCCGAACCAGTACTCGCGCACCTCAAACGAGTATGGTGCACCTGCTCACCGTCGATAAACAGGTAGCCGACGAGGGCAATTCAGGCCAGCAGTGGATGTCGAGCGGGCTACATCTTCATCTTGCCCTGTTCTGCCCTGACGTCTTCGTGCTCTGCACGGCGGGTCCAGTTGTCCGAGATGAGCATCAACATCGCCGACGTCCGCGGGTACGTCAACGTCGCGTCTGCCCAGCCTCTGTAGCGAGCAGCGAGATCGCGCTCTTGCCCACCACCCTCATTGATTCCCTTGCCGTATACACCGCGCTTGTTGATGCATTCGATGGCAAACCCGCGTTCGACATGCTCGGCGGCGACCCCGTCGATCACCTTGCACACCGCTGATGGTGGCCAGAACGGCTCGCCGGCGTCCTGCGGAGCATGAGCGAGAACGTAGCCAATGCGCTGGTCACCCATGTCCTCTAGGTCCTTTGCGACCGCTAGAGTTCGAGCCTTGCTAACCCATTCGGACAGCACCTGAGCATCGATTTTCCCGTCGCGCAGACCAGGCACTGTCTTGAACGCCGACAGTAAATCGAATGAAATCGTTGCCCGCGCCTTCATCTCGGCAGTGATGACCTGATCGGGCGGCGTGTTCTTGCCTCTGAACACGTGCGACAGCACGTCGACGAACATCTCTGGATCGGAAGCCAAAAGGCTGAAGACGGTCAGAGGCTCACTCTCATGGCGCAGCAGTGGCAGGTAGGCGTACTCCAACTTCGCGATCTTCAATTTGCTGACATCGCTGCGTGTACGAACTTCCTTCAGCGCCTGCGCGATGACGTACGACAGCATGTTGCCCGAGTGTTTGATGCCGTTGCCAACCTGCCCGGCCCCTGTGGTGAGTAGGTCTATCAGCAGGCTCGACGGCAAGTCTTTGCAACGCTTGTACAACAAGCTCAGGACGTCGATGTCCCGCCCAACGGTTCGGAACTGGTCAATCGCGTGAAGCAGTTCGTCGAGCGGAGCTTGGAGTGGCAGCAAGCCCGCGTGGCGCCAGTACTGATCGCGTACCTCGCTGCCAAGGCCTTCGACATAGGACCAGGTGGACGGGGTGGCTGGCCAAGCGAGCAAGAGTTTGGCTTTAGCGGCATCGTCCGCGACCTGTGCCAGCACGCGGTCCTTGAATGCGTCCTTCCATTGGTCACCGAACTTTTCGACCCCAGCGGCCGATACGTAATACGAAAGACTCGGTGGCGCGGCAGGGACGAGTGCGCCTTGCATCAGCTCAAACACTTGGTCGAACGTGATGGAGAGGTAGCTCAGCACCTGACCAAGCAGCTCTGGCAACTTGACCATCCCCGCAAGCCTCAGGACGCCCGGCACCCCGTCGCGGTCAAGCACGCGTTGAAGCACCTCCTTGCGCAGGTCAGTTGGGTCATCCAAGTCTTCGGGGCCTTCCTTGTACTTGCCAATGTGCGGCGTCCAGTCATCAAACGCATGGCGGTCAGACACAAGGGGATCGGCAGGACGATGACGTTCGACCACCTCTTTCACTGCGGCCAGATCGTCGTTGGTCAGTGCCCAGCCTGAGTCGCCAAAGTACTCATTGCGAGCCGACTCATCCTTGAGGGTGTGCCAGATCGTGCAGCCTTCGGTCGTTTGGTGAGCGGCGAGGTAGCTGTCGACGCGGGCGAGCACCTTCGCCCGATTCGGTGTTTGAAGTTGCCCCAACGCTTCGACGAAGACACCAAGGCGTGTCTCGTCATCACCGGCCGCTACAAGCGCTCGATCGACGACGATGGCTTCAAAATCCCACACCAAGCCGAAGGTGATCTCTTCGGGCTTCTCTGGCGCGAAGTCCCGCAGCTTCGGATGCTGGGTGTGCGAGCTGAAGTCGTGACTACGCGGAAGGAGCTTCTTGAGCAGCTGCCAGCCGACGTCTGGACACGCCCTCAGGATCGCATCGAGGCATGCGATACGCTGGGGCTGTAATGCATAGGTGTTGGGCGACCAGCCCAGCAGGATGTCACGCAAACTATTTATCGGCCGGTTGACATGGTTCGAATCCGGCTCCGGATCCAGCTGGCCGAGCTTGGCGAGCACCACTGCGGCGCGGTTGAGATATCGCGGGTCCCAGGCAATCGTCTCAAGCGCCCAGAGGAAATGCACATGAGGACTCAACGGGCCGAAGAAGCGGTCGCGTTCCGTTACGAATATCTGTGCAACCTGCTCAGGGGTGCCCTCGAGCATAGACTCGAGGGCCTTCAAAAAAGGGTTGGGGGCGGCCTCCGCGAGCAGCGCGGCCTGATCGCCGAGGCGTAATATTGAATGGTGCGATTTGCTCCAGTCCGGCAACGCGTTGATAACGTCATCAACATACTGCTGAGGGGTCTTGCCTCTGACGTGCAGGCCTGCGACATCATGCATTGACGCGACGATGAGGAGCGTCAATGCAAGTCCATCGCGCAGCCATCTGCTGTAGTCTGCAGGCGCGGCCTTGGCCAGATTGAATTTTTGATCTCGCGACGGCTGCTCCGGTTGTTTGCCGAATACTTTGACGATGGCCTCACGCAGGCGCGTGAGGTCGGCGTCGGTCAGCTGATTGCCGTAGAAGAAGAACGCATCGACCGGCGCACGCACTTGCCAGACGTCAGCCTCCCTGTCCACCGGGCGATCAGGCAAGGCGAGCGTTGGCATTAGCACGGCTTCCAACGTCGCGTAGTCTGGATAGTTCCCCAGCTCCTTTAAGACGGCGCAGTCAGTCTCGAGATCGCTCGACCACCCCCCAGCGAGGAAGGCGGACTTCAACATAGAAGCTTGCTGCAGCCAGACCGGGGCAGCAGGGGGCGTGTTGTGGATCAGTCTCTTCAGGATAGTCAGGCTGCGCCCGCACCGATGCGCAAGCTCATAGCCTTGGCCGTGATCAAGCCCCATCTCGATGAAGCCATCCACCATGCCTGAGGCCGTAGGGCGCTTCAGCATGGCGCCGCGCTTTGCCAGCGCACCGGTCGCGGCCGACAGCGTGGGACATTTTCTTCCAAGCGCGCCAACCAGTGATTCGCCCTCACCCATTGCGATAAAGACCAGTCCGGTGCGCAACTGGAAGAACCGGGCAGCAGCCTGAGTCCGGATAATCAACGTTCTGGATTCCAGCGACTCGCGAACGGCAGGGGCTGCACACCGGATCGCCGCTACCGCGAATGCGATGACCTCCTCGGAGGTCTCGGCACCGAGCATGAATGAATCGGCCGGACCGCAAAGCTTTGCGATCAGCTCGTCGGCCTCGCGCTGCCGATCGGCGATGACCAGCTTCTCGGTGAGCGGCGGCTTGAACTGCGTGCTGAATTCTTCCCAGTACTCGTCGGTGCTCAAGGCGCCTTCTTGGGGAGCCGTTCCAAGGACATTGCGGGCGTATCGGGCAGCGATCGCGGGATGGTCTTTCAGCCATTGGACGAGCTGGACGCCATCAAGGTATCTGACATCCTTCCATTTGCCTTCTTTGAGGCGGTCAGTCTCCCATTCCGAAATCTTCTTTTTCGGCGTATCCCAGCATCCGAGGTTGACCAGAACCAGGGTGTTTTCAGCCATCTCGGCTTCGGGCGTCTGTTCGGTCCGCTTCTTGTAGTCGGCTGTCGCCTTTGTTGCACCAGGACCCGTGCCGAACTCCCACTTGGACTTGCCGCCTGGAACGAAGCTCTTGGCCTCAGCCGTTTCCAGGTCGCCGTCCCAGCCCCGCAACTGGCCGACCTCGCCGCTAGGGAAACGGAATCGGGTCGCGTCATCGATCGTCATGCGGATCAGGTCCGCCAACATGTCCATCAGCATGTCGCGGGCATTCATGCGGCCCGCCCACGTCTCAAGAGCCTTTTCGTCGATCCATTGCATGGCTGCTATCTCCGGTCGCGCGGCGGTCCGCGTCTACGTCACTTCTTGATGAATACGCAATTGTATTTCAGCACCGGCGTAGACCTGTTGCCGTTGCCCAGTAACCCAGCCTGCATGCGGGCTAGATCGACGACAGAAATGGATCGGCTGGGAATCGTCTGCGCTGCAATGTCACAGAGTTAAAGCAGCCAACGGTAGTCAGCGAAACAACGCGAAGGTCGCCTGACGCACTGAGATTGTCAGCCCAGGATCAATTTCCACTTACTCTCCACTTGCCGTTGCCGCTCGACGAGCCTCTTCGCGCGCAGGCAACAAAGTTGAGAGTTCGTCGATGGTGCTGCCTCAGGCCGGCAAAGTGGGATGTTGCCATGCATTCGGTTCCTGAGAACCATGTTCCTTAGCCCGCTGCGGCCTGCTGGACGAAGGACCGCTCTCTCTGCAGACCGACCGCCGAGCTGTAAGGGTCGACCGACTGCTATCCGCGTGAAGCCGCCGGCGAACTTGGGTGCGACGACCCGAAGCTGAGTACGCTCACTTCCCCCGCAAGATTGGAGCGCAACTCACTGCACAGACTCTGCGCCTAGCGTCGTCCCTGACTCCAGGACTCCGTTTCGATGGCGATGGAAACCTGCGCCCGGATGGCTTGCTGCCCCTGCATCGCACCGAACTGAGGTTATCAAGCAGACTCGTCCACGACGACCTCGATTCCCTCCGTGCGCAGCGCTGTGAGAATCGCGGCGGTCAGCCTCAAGGCAATCGCGGGCTCTGATCGCCCTTGGAGACGCTGCTTGAGCGAGCGCACCTGCCTGACGAAGACAGACCAAGCCACCGGCTGGCCGCGATAGCCTTCGCCGGGGTCGGATTGGCTACCGCACCCAATCATGAATTCAGCATCACCCTCGCGGTACTCGATGAGCCAGCCCCAGTCCTCACCCACGGGATAGCTGGTCACGACGCCGCTTCGCGCGAGTACCTGTGCCAGCCACCACGCCAACTCGAACCCATAGGCGCCAGGATTGACCTGGCAGTCTTCCGGCAGGAAAGGAAGAAACGTCGCGCTCGTGAATTCGAGGTGTGACATCAGCAAGACTCCATGGTGTGTGGATCGCGCTCAGGTACTGACATCACGCTTCTGCACGCCTGGGCAAGAGGCGCCTCATCCCGCGGCAGGTCAACCGCCACCCTAACGACCCCTGGCTCGCCGTGGACAAGGTCGCCATCGAGATCGACGAAGCGGTCTCGCGCGATGACATGCGCGCCGACATTCTGGCCGCCCTGGCGGAAGAAAAGGCCAACCTGAAGGCAGTGCTCCAACAGCGCAACGCGGCGCTGATCGGAAGCATGGCGCAGGATCTCCAAACCACCGTCGATGGGGTGTTCATTCCGGCCCGCGATGGATTGTGAGAGCACGCCATCGTGCGAGCGTCGACGCCGGACGACGCAAAGTAAAGCAGACACAAGCCAGCCCCGAGCCCTGATCGATTGAACAGGCGCCATGTTGAGTCGCTATCACGTGAAAATCGATCCGACTACAATGACTGGCACTCGATCTTTCCTCGGGGAAGGATCGCAGCAGCAGACCAACCGTTGCCGTCCCGCCTTGCGACGGGTGTCGACCCAATCCAACTCAGGAACTGAAGAATGCCCAAGCAACCAATGCCCAGACCCCCGGTGAATGCCCCCAAAGGTCCGGCGCCGTTCCGCAAGGGGAAAGCCCCAGCGCCCAAAGGTCAGAAGGGATTGTGAATGAAGGTCTCGCTCGTGCGCAGCGAGGCCAGAACTAGCGGTGAATGTCCGCTCTGATGGGACGACGCGACGCGCTATCCGCTCACGGCGTCGCGTCAATCATGCCTCGGTGCGTCTCAAGGCGCGGTCGGCAAGGTTTCCAGCGTCTCCTCCCACCCCTGCCCCTCAGCCTCCCGATTCACCTCCCCGACCGTCTTGACCTCGCTCAGATCCTCAAGCCGATCGGCGGTGCGGTTGCCCTGCCCTTCGGTCAGCGTCTCCAGGTCGAGATCGGTGGTGGTCAGGATCAGATCCGATTCCGTCAGCATGACCAGCCATTCGGAGAGATCGATCCGGCTCCAGTCGACCTGGGTCAGACTCTCGACGGCAATTCCCGAGCAGTTGGGATGCTTGGCGCTGCCGTAGCCGCCGATTCCCGCTTGTCCCCGGATCTGCTCGTTGAGAATGCGCGAGAGCGGTGAGTTGAAGCAACAAAAGCTGTCGCGGCTCTCGATGCAGGCACCGAAAAAGTTCTTCTTGCAGTAGGACCCGACCCGATGACAGGACCTCAGCTCGCGCTGTACGCCCAGGGTGAACTCATCCTCGGTGCATTCCCAGATGAGCCGGATCAGGATCATGACGATGGTGTAGATCAGATAGGCCCACATCACCCAGTAGAGCACGACCGAAATCGCCGGATTGAGTGCCAGGGTCGACGCCACCGAGCCATCGGCGGCCACGGCAGCGCCACCGGTCGCGGCATCGACGAAGAGCGCGTTGGCCGCCTGGGGGCCGAATACCGAGGCGGTCCACTGCACCGTCTGCTGCAGGAGCTGCTGTTTGAAGGTGGCGATCAGCCCCTGCTTGGCCGCTTCAGTCGTCACCGCCGTGGTATTGCCGGTGATGTTGTTGACCGCCGAGGTGAAGGCGTCCTTCACCGCCGACCAGGTGTCGACCAGCGGTGAGCGCAGGGTCTCCCAGGCACCGAAGGCGGGATTGGAGACGCCGGCCTTCATGAGCGACATCGTGACGCTGTCGAGCTTAGCCACCGAGAACATCAGCTGCAGATAGAGCCCGAGCGAAATGCCGCTCGGGCGCTCGCAGCAGTTGACGATGCCGCCGACCGCGCGCTTGCACTCCAGTGCCTCGCCCTTGAAGACCTGACAGCTCCCGCTCGTGCAGTCAGCATCCAAGGAGACCATCTCCGCGGCGTTGAGCGCCGCGACGGCTTCGTCGAAGTCGTCCGAGGATTCGGGCTCGATCGCCACGCAGTCATCGCCCAGACAGCGGATCTCCCCGCCGCAGTCCAGCTCGGAGGTGCGCTCGATGCCGGCGATCTCCTGGTCGGTGCCGCAGTCGTAGACCAGTTGGTCGACGTAGCAAACGCCACTCCTCCCGGTCGCTTCCTCGGCACACTGACGGCTCACCGGCCGGCACTGAGGATCGGCGTCGAGGACCGCACAGTTGTCCAGATCGCCGGGATTCTCGGGACAATGCGTCACGCCGTCGGGATCGGTCCAGCAGTCCATCTGGCCTTCGTTGAAGCTGGTGCAGTCGAGGGCGACGCCGACCTGCATACAGGCGGCACTGATGCCGGAGAACTGCTCCCAGGGCTCGTTGCCGGTCTCGCCCAGATAGGGTGGCGCGACCAACTCGCTGCCACAGAGTTCGCCGCCGGTGACCGGGACACAGTTGGCATCCGGGTTGCTGGTGCAGGTCGTGGTGCTACGGCAGAAGCCGTCCATCAACCGCTCGCTGATCGTTTCAAGGCAGGCGGCCGATTCCCAACTCCACAGATCCACTCGCTTTTCGACGCGGCGCACCAGCTCAATGATGGGCTCGCCGGTCTCGGGATCGGTGCCGACTTCCACCGGGTCCCAGTAGACCGTCGCGTCCAGGGTGCGGGTCGCCGCGCAACTGAGCTTGGGCTGGTCCTTGTCTGGGATCAGGCAGGCCGCGTATTTGGGGACATGCACCCTGCGCGGACGGCTGAGAAAGGTATTGCCCCAAGTGCAGTCGGCATAGGTCGTGGTGAAATCATCGAGCGCGCTGACGGTCGCGTCGGTGAACGCCCACAGCGGATCGCTGCTCAGATCGCTACGCGCGCGATCCACTGGCTCCAGGAGGGTCTGGTACGCCTGACCAGTCGCTGAAGACTCGGCATAGGGCGTGTCGACCAGATCTTGCTGCGTCTGCAACCCGGCGGCTTCAAGCGCCGCGGGGTTCCCATAGAGCGTGCTCCAGTCGGAGACTTCGCCCTCGTCCGCACACGGGAAGTAGACCCGATAGTCACCGGGCTGATCGAAGGGGCTCAAGAGCGTCGAATCGCTCCCGAGTGCGGTTCCCAAATCCTGTCCATCGGTCGCCGCCTGATCAAAGTCGAGCGCCCGACGCAGGTCATCGCCCCACACCAGCGCCCAGGGGGTCCAGACGATCGCTAGAACCAGGATCCACACGAGCCATCTGGCTCCAGTCCTCAGCGGAACCGAAGGGTCAGAGCCAGGTCGCACAGCAATCATGCCAGCGCCAGATCAGATAAAGGTGGTCCTCGCCGACCCCGGGGACGTTGCGCCACATCCCCCAGCGCAGTTCGCTTTCGCCGATGACGTGGTTGGCGTTGGCCTCGGGGAGCGGATAGAACTGGGACAGTCGGTACTGGGTCTTGGGTAGCATCAGCGCAAAGGGCGCCTCGCAGAGGGCGGCATCCCCGACGGTCTGACGGGCGAGTCCGCGCCGGTGCAGGGCCGCCAGCACCCGTGCACTCGCCAGGCTCATCTCAGAGGGACGGCCGTTGAGCGTCGGGATGCGCCCGGTGAAGGGATAGAGCCCGCCCCAGGCGCCAGCGCACCAGAACAATTCATCGAGCGGCTTCTGCACCGTGGTCGCCGACGCGGCATCGACCAGACAGGCGGCCTGCGCAATGGGGTTGGCCACGAAGGCGGCCTCGGGATTAGTGAAGAAGGCCAGCTCGTCGTTGTTCCAGGTCGGATCCAGCTCGGAAAGATAGAGCACATCGAAGTCGGTCAGGTGATCGACGTTGCAGCGATCCGGGAAGAACAGATCGAGCATCACCAGGACCGGAAAGGCGTAGTAGTGATAGTTGTAGAAGGCCTTGTCCGAGCCGTCGTACTCGGCCTGCCCTGGCGTGCCAAGGGTGCGAAAGGCGCCCAGATCGAGCCGCGCGCCGCCGAGCGAGGGCATGCAGCCGGGAAGACGGACCAGCTCGATGATGCGCGCCGGCTCCCACATGCCGATCACAACACCTGGACTCGGAAGCCCGGCGGGGTCGGTGCAGGCGCACAGCGCCTGGTCGCTCGCCTTGCTGGGAACCGATCCGCCGCCAATCGGGGCGCCGGCGATCTTGAGCGGAAAGAGACAGCTCCAGCAAATGTCGGTGATGAGCTTGGGGCCGAGCAGCTCGGCATCCGGGCAGACGGCGTTACCCAGGCCGGTGGTGGTCTCGTCCTGGGCGCGCACGGTCAGGGCCACCGCGAGCAGTAAACCCACCAGCACGGCGGCCTGAAGGAAGCGGCAACGCAGCATCCTCAACCCTCCGGCGGCCATTCCGACACCACCAGGACACCCTCGCGTGAATCGACCACCGCCGGCACCCGCTCGATCTGAAAGCGGCGCCGCACATCCGGGGTGAGAAGGTAGAGCGGATCCTGCAAAGCCGTCTGGACGCCACGGTAGCCACCCCACCCTGCCTCGCGATCCAGCCGGGTCGCCAGATAGAGCGGCAGCCGTCCCTCGGCACGACTCGCCGCTCCGCGTCGCGCGACCTCGGCCACTTGACGTGGGTCGGTCGCATCAAAGACGAAGAGACGCTGACGGAACGGCATGATGGCGAGTGGATCGACGCGCTCGCCGACGCGGATCACAGTGGTCCCGTCCGGGAGGGTCACATCGGCTTGAGCAACGAGCGTCAGATCCAGTCGCCGCTCCCGAACCTGCTCGGCGGTCGGCAGCTCGGCAAACGAGGCCCGCTCCCAATAGCGCGCTAACGCTGCTTCGCGCCGGGCGCTCCAATCGATGCCTGCCAGACGCCGTTGCAGCTCTGCAATCAGATCGGGTTCGCTAACGGCGACGGTGGGTCCACGCACGCCCAGATCACCGCGCCTGCCCTCCTCCACCTGCTCCAGCAGCCAGTCCGGACGGCTGATGCCGCTGACGCGAGCGATCTCTTTCCCGGCCCCATCGGTGGTAATCAGCGTCGGCGCCACCTCGACCAAAGGGGACTGGAAAGGACGTGGGTCGATCTCGATGCGGGGAATCGCATTGATGCTCAGGCCATCGCGTGCTTCACGCAGAAGGACGTGGATCTGGCGGATGAAATCACCCAGCGATTCGCCCGGCGCCACACCCCGAAAGACCACCCGCACCTCGGGTTGCCCGGCCGCCGCAGCGAAAAGCTCGCGCAGTTGAGCCTCACCCAGTGCGCGGGAAGCCAGAATGGTCACTGTCAGATCGGTGTCGGTGCCCGCCTGATCCGTTGGTTCTACATCGGACCTCAGAGGCATCACCAACGTTTGCTGGGCAGCTCGAAGATCCCGCAACCGGACCGACCAATCCTCCACGTTGCCCTGCTGCTCCATCAGCCACCCCGGCGGCGGCGCCGTCAGTACCTGCTCCTGAATCTGGACCACCTGATCGCGCAGCGCAGAGTCTGGCAGCGCGCCATCGGCCCAGCTCTCGGCGATGACCATGGTCGCCAGAGCACTGATCAGGACCAACACCCATCGCCACTCAGAACAACGCATAGGCCTTCCCAACCATGCGCGTCACCGGCAGAAAGCCCCAGTAGCGCGAGTCGAAGCTGTCAGTGGTCTCGCCAAGCATCCAGAAATGCTCGACCGGGACGCGCTCGTGACGGATGAAGCTCGCAGGATCGCGCTTTAGCGCCGGGGCCAGTGCCAGTCCTTGCGCCATCGGCATGCCGTTGATCGCGGTCTCGGCGAGCGTGACCGTCACCCAGTCTCCCGGCACCCCGGCGGCGTGTTTGACGAAGAGACGTCCCTCGAAGGCGAGCACGCCCAGGCCCTGTGCGCGGAAGGCCACCAAATCCCCCTGGATCACCTCCTCGGGGCCGGCGAAGGTGTCGATCAGAAAGACCCGCGAGGACTCCAGACAACTGTGCGCCTGCAGATCGATCCCGAGGCGGTAACGGATCGCGCCATAGGCGCCGAGGCCCAGCACCACACCGAGAGCCACGACGGCCAGCACAGCCCAGCGCCAACGCAGCGGCCGGCTGCCGGACCGCCAGCGGCTCCCCACAAGCCGACCTTGAGCACCTGGCTCAGCCTTACTCGGGCACATGCGGCACCTCCGTTTCCAGAACCGTCAGCGCAGGCGGAGCGGCCAGCACCGCATGACGATCCAGGACCAGCACGCCCCGCGCCGCCAGACCCTCGGCGGCCTGGGTATAGTCGCGCAGGATCGCCGTCATCTGCGCCGGGTCCGCGCCACGGGCGGCCGCAGACAGGTCCAGCAGCAGCACCGGCGGTCGGACCTCCAGGGCCAGGGCGAGCTGACGCTGCCACCAGAGGCTCAGAAAGGCACTACTCGTCAGGCATAGGAGTCCGGCGACAAGAACGACCGTGCTCAGCCCCGGTTGTCCCGCGTCACCCTTTGGCTGAACGCCGTCGGTTGGGATCTTGAACGTCCGGGATGCCCGACCCTCAGCCATGCCCAGGCTCCGCCAGCAACCTCCGGATCGCCGCGTCGATCGACAGCCCCTGCCGGCGCAGCGCACTGAGCGCCGCCACATCGCGCGGGTGGGTCGAATAGAGCAACTGCCGGAAGGGATCCACCACCAGCCGCCCGATCCCGGCCCCGTAGTCGCCGATGACCAGGATCTCGGAATAGACACCGGGGACCGTATGCACGGTCTTCAGCAGCTCCGCCCCGCCCTCGGTCAGCGGCAGGCGCTTGGCGGCGCGCAGCTGATCGATCGCCTGTGCTGGCTGGGCGAGCAGGAAGGTGTGGGCCGAGTTCTCGGCGATGGCCCGCCCGGTCGGATGGGCATAGAGGTCGTTGAGCGACTGGGTGACCGTGACGGCGGAGCCCCGGTACTTGCGAAAGCGCCGGTAGCCGGTCTCGATGAAGCGGGCGACATCGCCCTGGGTGAGCAGATCCCAGGCCTCGTCGAGGATGACCAGCTTGGCCTGGTCGCGCTCGCCCAGATACATCGCCTGCTGGATCTGATAGATCAGCTGCAGCAGCACCACCTGCTGCAGGTGCTTGCGACCTTTGAGTTCCTCCAATTCGAGGACGACGAACGGCGCGGAGAATTCAATGCAGTTGGGTCCGTTGAAGAAGCGCCCGTACTCGCCCTGGGTGGTGAAGGGATAGATCTGGGTGCCCAGATCGCACAGCCTGGGATCAGGCTCGGCGCTCAGGGCGGTGGCGATACCGTCGATGGTCATGGCCGGTCCCTGCGCGTCCCACAGGGTCTTGAGCACCCGCTTGAGCCCCGAGAGTGCATAGTCGTCCAGCCCGCCAGAGGGCGCGATCATGGCCCCGACCAGGGCCGCGATCATGTCCGCCTCCTCGTCCCAGTGGACCACCAGCTCGAAGGGATTGAGGCAGATCCGCGCCTCGCGAGTGAAGGCCAGGAACTGCCCGTCCAGGGCCTCGCAGAGCTTCTCGTAGGAGCGCCCGACATCGATGACCCAGCAGCGCCCGCCGACCGACAGCGTCGTGGAGATCAGCTCGTTGGTCAGAAAGGACTTACCGGCACCCGACTGGGCCGCAATGCAGGCGTTGTAGTTGGAGGCCGAGTCGAACAGCGAGAGATTCATCAACTGCCCGCCCCGGCTGATGAGGTTCAACACCGGGGTGCCGGTCCCTTTCCAGTCCCCGTGGACCGGCATCAGGTTGACCGCGTGCGAGGCCGCCAGGGTGCGGTAGCGCTGCATGTCGCGGATGGCCCCGCGATCGGCGCCGAAGGGCAGACAATTCAAGAACAGCGGCAGGGTGAAGAAGCGGTCGCTCACCACCTGGAAGCCGAGCTCCCGCCAATAGGTGCGCAAGTTCGAGGCCGCCGCCGTGGCCTGCTCCTTGGGCGCGAAGAGCACCAAGCCCAGATGCGCCCGCACCGGCCGGTCGCCGGCATCGAGACGCTCGAAGAGCACCCGGAAGCCCCGCGCCCGCTCGGCCAGGCGTGGCAGATAGACCGCGATCGGTCCGGTCGCCATGTTGGTCGCCCACTGACTCTGGGTCTGGAGCAGCGTCCGGGTGGTTTCGGGCTCGGGGAAGTGGAGATTGAGACACACCAGCAGGTTGTGCGGGATGCCGCGCGCCCCCGAGAAGGGATCACTCAGATAGCGGGCGGCCAGACCGAAGTGCAGCCGATCGGGAAAACGCTTGACCGACAGGGTCTGCACCCGACACGCGCCCAGCGTGAGGCCCTGGGCATCGACCTCGATCCCTTGATCCGAGTCCAAGAACTGCTCGCGCAGGATGCGGGTCGGATCGGCCTCGGGCGTCACCCGCTCACGCCAGGTCGCCTCCGGCCCCCAGTTGAGCAGGCTGCTCATGAGCCGGACCAGATCCCCCGCCATCAGCGCACGCGGCTGAAGCCCGACGGTTGAGAGCACCTGCTCCGTGCTTGCGCGCAGATCGAGCGCGGCTTGATGCGCGGCGGCGCTCGGCAGGGGACCCGGGAGCGGCAGCTTGACGGTCACCAGGACCTGAACGTCACGCACCCGGGTCTCGGACTGGCGGATGAGTGGCGCGCTCACCCCGGCACGCAAGAAGGCCGCCCGCTCGGCGGTCGCGGCCCGCAGCAGTGGATGACGCAGCTCGGTGCGCAGGCCGTTCATCACGGCAAGCGGTCCCTCGATATCCGGCGAGGCCCAGAGGAGGATCTGCAGCAGGGTATCGGTCGGCCATTCCTGATTGACCAGGGCCGTGAGGCGGTCGGCGTGACCTTGATCGGCCCCGGCCAGGGGTTGGCAGCGCCAACCGAAGGCGAGGCTCTGATCGTCGAGCAGAAAGATCCCCTGCCCGGGGTCGCAGGCGAGCGGCGGAAAGAGCGCGGAGGCGCGCTCACCCTGGAATTGCCGTTCCCTCATCGCGCCCGCCCTGGCTTCGCCGTTTCTGGCGGACCCTCGACCTGTTCGGATCCGACGACACGCTTCAACTGCAACAGGAACGGATCGGTCGAGAGCACCCGAGCACGCTTGCGTCGCAGCAGTTCGCGGGCGCGCGCTGGATGACAGGGCTTGAGCAGGCGGCGGTTGGCGTCGCACACCAGCACCGGGGTGCGCCCCTGTACGCGGGCCAGGGCCTGGTCCAGAAAGCGATCGCGCGCCTGCGGCGACAGCGCGGCTAGGGAGGCAAACAGGTCCTTGGGCACCGACAGATAGTGGCGGGTCTCGGGTAAGGGGCAGCACAGGGGCATGGCGGTCCTCTCTGATCCGATTGGTGGGCCGTTTCCGGCCCGGTCTCGGCCGGGGGTGGCCGGTGGCGCTGTGAAAGCGCAGGAGCCGTGAGCCGATGGCCAGCCGTCCTCAGGCGAGCGGCAGCGTCGCGCTGAAGAGGGTGTTGATGATGTTCGGTGCGACCAGCATCCCGACCCCCGCCGAGACACCGACCACGAAGCCCATGATCGACTGGCGCATGACGCCGGCGACCAGGCCGACCAGGATGAAGGCGACTGCGATCACCTTGCCGAGCAGGCCGGTCATCCAGCCCGCCAGCAGGGTGTAGACCTCCTGGAACTCGGTGCCGGTGGTGTCGCCGGTGCCGGAGGTCGCCGCGGCGATCATGGGGGCGAAGGCCAAGGCCAGAATCAGGATGCGGCCGGCCAGGTGCTGTCTGTCATGAGACGTCATCATCAGGGTGTCCTCTGTCGGTTCGATCAATTCAAGGAGCGCCGGAGCTCGCCGGTCGCGGAGGGGCAGTGATCGCCTGCGCACGTCGGTTGGCGACGTGGGGGCGCGGAGCTGTCTCCGCCGCCCGGCACGACGCGCTGCTCGACCTGCAGGGGCTTGAGCAGGGCATTGGAGAAGCGGTCCGGTCCGGCGGCGAGGCTCCAGGTGCGCGGTGCGATCTCGGTGAAGACGTAACCGCTGGCGTGCAGGTCGGCGTTCTCGTCTTCCCAGGGGGCAAGCCAGATGCGCATCACCTGCGCGGGTACCCGCAGCGGGATGGGATCGCGCGAGCGCGGTAGGAGCAGGTCTTCGTCGGCGGCGATGGGAAGGGCCTCCACTGGCTCATCGACTGGGGCGACATCGGGTGCAGTTGGAGCCTTCGCTGGCTTCCGTGTGGCGCCGAACAGCGCTGCATCGTCGCCAAAGAACCCGCCGGACGAATCGCGCCGCTGGACGGACACAGCCACAGGTCGCGCCGGTTGCGCACCTGATGCCTCGCCGTCCACCCGCCCGGATTCCCGGTCGGGTGGCTGCAGCGAATCGGTCCCGTTGGTCAGGTCGTAGACCCGTGAGGCAGGCAGACAAAGCGGGTCGCTGGGATGACCTTTGCAGCCAAAGCGCTTCTCGCCCACGGCGAGCGAGCCGCAGCCGCTCATCAAGAAGCTCACGCTTAAGAGCGGCAGGATCAGGACACCTCGGGCGATGCCGAATCGAGTGGCGGGTCTTTTTTTCATCGTGCGTCTCCGTTGAGCCAAGCGAGCAGATCGAGCGGCACACCCCCGTGCAGCCGTCCGTCCGGCGCGATCAGGAAGGGTACCTGGGTGATGCCGAGCAGTTGGGCGGTAACCAGGGCACGCTGGAGGGCGCCCTGTCCGCAGGTGCCCGTCGCCGGAGACAGGCTCTCAAAGACATGGCTGACCAGGGCGTCCCGCGCGGCCGCCGGATCCCGCTCGGCCAGACAGTTGAGCCGCACCACCGTGGCGAGGGACGGCTTCCCGAGCACACCCAGCGGGATGAGACGAACGCGATAGGGCGCGCGCTGCGACGGCGACAGCGCCTGGAGCTGATCGAGCAGTTGCGCGCACTGCGGGCAATGGGGATCGAGGAAGACCCAGACCTCCTCGGTCCCCTCCCCCAGATCCAGCGCCCCCAGGTCGCGGACATCGAGCTTGAGGCGCGTCCGGTCGATCCGTCCCATCAGTCGGTCGGCCTCGGCCAGCGAGGTCAGACGCTCCCCATGCCAGAGGTCGATGGCCGGACCCAGGAAGGCATAGCGCCCGTTGGTCGAGACGAAGAACAGCCGCTCGCCCGACTGGACCATCTGGACCCCGTTCACGGGCAGACGGCGCATCCCCTCGATGCCTTGCATGAGCTGTGCGATGTCGTCGGGCTCCGTGGTCACAGCCCCTGCCCTTTCATCGCCAACCGCGCCCACGGGCAGACCGACCAACAGGACCAGAGCCAAGGCTGATCCAAGGGTCGCTCGTTGCATGTGCACCCGCATCGTCGACCTCCTCACCGCCGCCCACCACGGCGACGATTCGCCTGGGCCAGTTGCAGCGACGCCCCACGATTGAGGATCACCTCGATCGCGCGCCCGGCGTCGACCTCGATCACCGGGAAGATGTTCTCGGCCATGTCGAGGTAATACTGGGCGAGCCGATCGAGCGCCTTGCCGGTCCCGGTGATGGCCGCCGCCTGCGCCGAGTCGCTGGACAGCACGTCCTGGTATTGGACCTTGCCGTCGCTGGTGGTCGAAATGGTCGTCACCGAGGACGTGTTGAAGACATCCGAGATTCCCTGCAGGAAGGACACCTGCATGGCGCGGGCGATGACCTGGCCCTGCTTGGAGACCAGGCGCCCGCGCAGCCCCACCTTGCCGTCTTCGCCGACCGCGTAGCCATCGACCGGAACCTCGATCACGCCACCGTCGCGGCGCACGCAGGTGATGACCTCGGTGCGCAGAAAGGCGCGCTCGCTCGAAAGCTCGCCGTAGCCCGCGACCGTGATGAAGCACTCGCGCACATCGGCGCGGAAGCGGTTGGGGAGGATGGCGTCGTGCTTGAGGCGCACCAGGGCCGGATAGGGGTCGCGGCGGGCCTGTCGACCGGTGGGGGCATCCATCCCGGAGAGCAGGACCCCGCGCAGCAGACTGCCGGCGGGGATCATGATGGCTGTGCCGGCGGGATCGTCGGCCTGCTTGGTGGTCGCAGACGCCGCCGTATTGGGCGCGGGGGCCTGCTCCACCACGCGGATCGTCAGCGGCCCGCTTGCCCGCGTCGGCTGAGCGGCTGGGTGCGGGCTGAGGGCACTCAGCGGTGAGGCGGGCGTGCGCGCGAAGAGTGCTGGATCGTCCAGGGCTGGTGGCTTGGCCGGGCGCGACGTCTTCGACTCGGGCGCCGGCGGCTCAGGCGGCTGGCTTGGTGGCGGTGTGGTTGACGTCAGCGTCGCCGGGCGTGCCTGCAACTCTTCACGCAGCCGGGTGATCTCCTGCTGCAGGGCCTGGATCTCGCTCTGCTGGGACTGGCGCAGCTGCTCGACCTGGCGGTTGAGCGTGGCCGCCTCGCCGGGGCCGCGCTGACGCTCGCGGGATGTCGCCTGGGCCAGCTCACGCTCGAGCTGGGTCAGACGATTGGCCAGACCGTCGATGCCGAGCGCACGCGGATCGGCGTCGGTCAGCAGATGCCGAGTGAGCCGCTCGCGTGCCTGCTCGGCGCGAGTGCCGGGGGTCGCTGGCTCGTCGAGGGCGATCACCGCAATCAGCGCGACCACGCCGAGCACGACACCGATCAGCAGCCAGCGGCGGAGCCCTGGCGAAAGCCGCTCCCAAGTATCGGCGGGGGTGACGGGCATCTAGCGGGCTCCCGCGCCGCGCAGTGAGGGACGCGCGGGTCGGCGCTGCTCCGGCGTCGGACGCCCCACCGCGACATAGAGCTCTGCCTGCTCGCCCGGCGCCAGCCAGACCCGTGGCCAGGCGGCCACGGCGACCGTCTCCCCGTCGAGATCGGCACGGCAGGCGCGCTCCTCGATCTCCAGTTCGGCATCCGTTGTGTTGCGTGCGAGCGCGGTGATCAGCCAAAGATCGCCGCCTTCGAGGACCTGACCACGGCGGGTTTCCAGCCCCAGCTGAACACAGGTGACGGTCTCCTGGCGCCGCGCCTGACGCAGACCGTAGCCCTCGGGGATCTCCTCGCGCGCCAGGGCGCGCATGGCCTCGGTAATGGCCGCGACATAGTCCGGCGCGGCGGCTCCGGCTGGTGCGGACGGCGCTCCAATCGGGCTCGGGTTGGGCAGCGGATCGGTCAGGAACAGCCGGATCTCGCGCGGGGGGATGCGCCGTGGGGCAAGCGTCAGGGACAGCGCATGATTGGGGTCCGAGACATCGCTGACGAAGAGGGTCACCGGCGTCTCGTTCCCCGTGGCGACATAGATGGCCGAGCCGTCGACACTGGTGCTGGCGTCCGAGACGGTGCGCACCTGCGGATTCGGGAACGGGGTGAGGATGCGGTTGAGGTGATCGATGGCGATCTCGACGATGAGGTTGACGCCGATGGTGGCCTGCACCGTCACCGGGCCGACCTCAAGATGGGTCGGACTCGGAGCCGGCGACTCCGCCTTCACGCGTAGGAAGTGCCCACCCCAGTCGTCCGGTTCCAGGGTCCGCTCACCGGCGAGCACGGCGTCCGGGATCGGCGGCAGCTCGATGCCGATGTCCTCGGGCTGGGCCACGGCCGGGCCGATGCCACTCAGCAGGACGGCGAGGGTCGCGGCCAGCGGGTGAGCCGGACAGTGGGAGCAGATCAAGCGGCCGGTCGGCATGTCTCGAGTCCTCGATCGATCGGGCGGATGGACGGCCCGGGCGTTGTCACTGGGTCGACGCCGCCGGAGCGACGTCTGCCGTTGAATCCGCTCCGCGTTGCTTGCGCTCACGCGCATCCTGATAGGCATCCAGGTACGTGATGAGCGGGCGGTAATTGCGGAAGGCAACCTGCACCTCGTAGGTCCGGGGTCGGGTCACCGGATCGGCACCGGGGCCGGTGATGACCTGCTTGCCGCTCACCCGCACCCGGTCGCTGTCGGCCTCGTACTGGACGAGTTCGGGGGCGAAGCGCACGCTCACCCGGTCGCGTTGCAGTGCCTCGACCTGGTCGTCCAGAATCCCAGCGATGGCGCGACGCAGACTCGGACTCAGCAGCGGTTCGAGGGTCCGGCGCAGGAAGGTCGCATTGGTCGGGGTGACGTTGCCGAGCAGCTCGGTGACGAAGAGGCCCCAGGCCTCCTTGACCTCCTGACTCGCCGAGGCACGCGCGACATTGACCTGGCTCTCGAGGATCGGCGGTACCAGCACCACGGTGCGCTCGGCTTGCAGCAGCGCAATCAGGGTGAGCAAGTTGGTGGCCAGAAGCGCACTCAGGAGACCGCGGTGGAAGCGGTTCTCGGTGACCAGGCGCTGCCAGGTCTGGCGAAAGCGCACCAGGTTCATCCTCGCGGCCTCATGGCAGGTAGCGCCGCATGAAGGGGTTGGGCGTACTGCGATGCCCCATCGGCATCAGGCCGATCCAGTAGAGCGCGTGCAGCGCATAGCCGTCGGCGCGGCTCTCGCGGAAGCGGCCATAAAGGCGCACGGTCACCCATCCGAGCAGGATGAAGATCAGCGGCTGATTGACCAGGATGCCGATCACCAGCACCAGGAAGAAGGGCGTAACGTCGTCGATACGCCAGAACAGCAGGTTCGGCGGATCGTCGATGTGACGGGGCAGCTCCAGGGTCGCCATCGGGGTCGCTCGCTCCGGGTGAGACAGTCGCTTCGGTGTGCAAAACGATGCCGACTTTCCCGCGCCGCGTCAGCAAACAACGGTTATTCGCGGAAGAACCGTTTCTGGGCAGTGGGCAGAAACGTCGTCCGATCAGAGCAGCACGCCAGCACACTGGAAGCGACGAGCCTCCCTGAGTGAAAGGTCTAGACTGTCCTCCACCGACACCATCGGGCATGCCAACCGATTCAACCAGGAGCGACCCGCCATGACACCCGAGCAACTCAACGCGGAATTTGGAATTGCCGAGCACCTTGTCTTCTGCGACGGACCCGGCGGACTGGTGCAGGCACGCCTGGCGTGTCCCTGGGGAGCGGCGGTGGTCTCGACCTACGCCGGTCAGGTTTTGAG
This sequence comes from Thiorhodococcus drewsii AZ1, assembly GCF_000224065.1. Taxonomy (GTDB): domain Bacteria; phylum Pseudomonadota; class Gammaproteobacteria; order Chromatiales; family Chromatiaceae; genus Imhoffiella; species Imhoffiella drewsii. The sequence goes on along the minus strand of NZ_AFWT01000025.1, from coordinate 32,562 downwards.
CTATGTGCCGGCCGGCGAGGCGCAAGATCTGCTGTTCGTCTCCGAGCAAGCCGCCTACCAGGATGGCAAGGCCATCAAAGGCGGTATGCCGGTGTGCTGGCCCTGGTTCGGCCCCGATCCGCAGGGGCTGGGCCGTCCTCAGCATGGATTCGTCCGCAACCGTCAGTGGCAGGTCACCGGGAGCGATCGATCGGCCGGCGGCGCGGTCCGGCTGGTCTTGGCTGTGACCGACACCGACGAGACCCGTCAACTCTGGCCGTCTGCGTTCGCGTTGCGGATCGAGGTCACCCTGGGTCAGGCCCTCCAGGTCGAGCTGATCACGGAAAACCACAGCGACGCCGCCGTGGAGATCGGCCAGGCCCTGCACACCTATTTCAAGGTGGGCGATGTCAACAGGGCCAGGGTCGTCGGTCTTGAGGGTGTCACCTACATTGACAAGTTGGACGGGGGTGTCGAGAAGGTCCAAAACGGAACAGTGACGGTGTCAGGGCCACTGGATCGCATCTATCTCGAGCCGGGTCAGGAACTGGTGTTAGAGGACCCCGTCTTTGAGCGGGCGATCAGGATCAGATCCAATGGCAGTCGTAGCGCGGTGGTGTGGAACCCCTGGGTCGAGCAGGCCGCCGCCATGGGGGATTTCGGTGACCTTGAGTATCTGCAGATGCTCTGCGTGGAGACCACCAATGCCGGTCCGGATCGGGTCTCCATTGCGCCCGGTGGGGCTTATCGGCTTGGGGTCGATATCCGAGCGGAGCGCACCTGACGTGAGGCAGTTCAGATTGACGCTCGAGTGCGCTGCTGATGGGAACGGTCCACTTGCACTCGATCGGGCAGCACAGATCGCCTGACTTTCTGGATCGTCCCATCAGCGGACGGCGACACTTCGTACTTCGGAGTCCGGCCTTGATCATCGTTTCGTCCAAAACCCAGGAAGCGACTCAACTAAAGTCATTTTAGTCTAGCAAAATCAGAGCCTTGCTTGCCTAGTCGAACCTGCGCCGAGACAGGTGGACCAAGGGATGATCAAGGCCCGGAGTCCGCAGCCACTGGGAAAGCCGCCGCTCGATCTTTTCACCCGCTTAGTCTATTGTTTCCGAGGTTAAGTAGATATCAGTCAGCATTTGCGAAAAGGAAGGATTTACAACGATGGGCGATGTAATTCAGTTTCCATTTAGTGAAGATGACTTTCTGAGGAAGTTTAAAGCACCGGATCTTCCACCAGAGCTTGTAGACTGCCTTAAGAATGCGTATAGGAACATCGTGCAAAAACTGGAAGACTCTCCAAGCGTGACGTTCAAGCCGAATCCAGATTATATGAAGGAGGTCGAGCAATTTCGACAGGAGTATCGAGCATTCTTGCTGTCGATGCTACAGGGAGCGCTCGCCAAAGATGTCGAAATCTGCATGCTAAAGCTCGAGCTATCCAAGCTCAGGAATTGAAGCTGCGTACTCGCAGCCAAGATTCGACGTTGTCCAGAAAGTGCTTAGTAGGGGCGGCCATTGAGTCAGCAAGTATCCCGTCGCGGAGAGCTTTGACAGTGAGGGAGTTGCACAAGCGTTTGCTCAAGCAAACCGCTGAGATGGCCGAGCAAGGGGCATTCGGTGACTCCATAAAGATGGCTCGCGAAGAGTATCGCGAGTTGCCGCCTGGTATTGCGGTTCTTCTAAAGACAGTTATTGATGCGTATAGCGATGGCCGAGCACTCGGCGAAGAAATTCTGCGGATGCGTGACCTGTTTACGCAGCTCATCGTTGTTGCATACCGGGACGCTGCTCGCATTGATCAACAAGTCGCTCTCGCGCTTGCGCATAGCTTCATAGAAGATTACCCGGGTGTGAAGTTATCTTGTATCGCCCCCCAGTTTTGCGCTCTGCTACAGGCTGCCCTTGCATTCCGCGAAGTTGGGTCCTCAACAAGCAGTACCCTCGTGTGGCAACAGATGTCACGCATGGTGCATACCTATAACGAGTTCCTTTGCGGTCTGATGGGATTCATGATTCCATGTCTTCGGATCGCTCGCGGGCAGCCGGCCGATACCAGAGTTTTCTCGATGCCTTACAGCGCGCGCATTGAACAGATGAACTCGCTCACCGGCGGCGAAGACGGTGCCTTCTATCTCATTTCTCGCTTGGCAAAACCCCGTATCAGGAACGCTATTGCTCATGGTAGCGCTTGGGTGGATTCCCACACAGCGAAGGTATACTACACCGACGGCGGGCGAGAAAAGCAGGAATACGAGCTTGATCTCCAGGAGTTCGCATTGCTAGCCATGACCGGCTCGCACTTGGTTCAGCCATACCTCGCTGCTATAGGTACTATCGCCGTAATGGAAGACGGTTCGGACCTCGCCAAGGCACTGCTGCCAAAGCATCTACAAGGTCTTTTCTTGTTTCGTGGGAAGACGTAGCGTGCCCACGGCCCACGGCCCACGGAGCAGCGCTCCCACGGGTTCTGGGGACGTTTTTGTGGAACTTGACGCGACATCGTGAAGCGTCAAGTAGAAGTCTGGTTGTGTGTGCCCGTTACACGATGGTCTACGGACACCAAAGGCCGCCCCCTTTCTGATGGCTCCCCGCGTGAAGCGATAGGCCGAGGGGCTTTCCGGAGGGGCTGCATGGGGACTAGACCGGCAGGGTCGTCCCATCAGCGGAAACTCGCCGCCTACCGCGTAGCGACGGTTGTCGACCACACACCGGACATCACGGGTGCAGCATTCCGCGTGCTTGCGTATCGTGCTTGCGTATATTGTTGTGGCTGGTTTTTTGGAGATTGTCCGGAAACGAGATATAGCCATCTTATTTGATAACCGGACATCCTCGCGCGGCCAGCGCCTTGGCGGCGCGGGGTTAAAATTAACCCCTGTCTGGATGTCATATTAACTGGCTATAACACGCTCCCGACGGTGTTTATGGGGTTAGCATCCGTGAATGATTCTTGCTGTTGCCTCTCGGTGGCCTATGTTGCGCTATCGCTCGTGGTTATCCGGAAACTAGAGAATCACTGGTTAGGCAAAAATAACAATAGAAGACATTGGTTTTTCATAGCTGAATTGAGGCTTGGGAATGTCACTCGATTCGAAATTCATGGAATTAACAAGCAACTTGATTTATCAAAAAAAAGGGGAATACTCTAGACAACAATCTCGCGAGAGAAAACAAATATTAAATGATTCTGCTAGCAGAGGATGGTCGATCCCACCTGGACACGTGCATGGTGCTTTTAATGATATGCAGGTTAAGTCAGTTCGCAACATGAAAGACATCGCTTGGAGTTCTCTTGAGGAAACATTGGATGCCTTTAAATCGCCTTACTATTCGGAATTAGCAAATGATTTTTTTGCATTTTGCGAAAGCTTCTTTCCCGCAAGTCTTTGTGAGCCGTATGATCAACTGAAATCTATGGGCTGGACACGCCCTCACGAGGAAATGGTTAATAAAAAATTAAGGAGTGAACTTGAAAATGCTCGATATGCTGCCCTACATGATCTAAGAACAAAAATTGACCTTTATGCAACGAAGCTACAGTCTACGCTATCGACAGCCCCAATTGCTAATGGGGTTGCACAGCTTCCACGGAAGATCACAGTTCTATTTATTGCGTCCAATCCAACCGACCAACCTCAACTACGGTTAGATGAGGAAATAAGATCTATTACCAAGAGAATCAGAGAGTCTGAATATCGAGATGCAGTTGTATTGAAGTCAGTATGGGCCGCTAGACCAACTGATTTGCTACAAGCGATCAATAAACATAAACCAACTATAGTTCACTTTAGTGGTCACGGTTCAAGTAATGACGAACTTGTCTTGCAGGATGATACTGGCGAAACCAAGTTGATTAGTCTACGCTCTATTGCGGAAATGTTTAAAGTCGTTTCAAGCGGCATCAAGCTTGTTGTATTCAATACTTGTTTTTCAGCAAATCAGGCAAATGAAATAGTGGCACACATATCATCTGCTATCGGAATGAATACATCCGTCGGAGATGATGCGGCACAAGTGTTTTCAGCGCAGTTGTACTCAGCAATTAGCTTTGGAAAAAGCATTAGGGAGTCATTTGATCAGGCAAAGGTTGCCCTGATGCTTGAAAATATTCCAGAAGACCAGACTCCACAATTATTTATGCATATTGGTATTGAGGATAGCGAATTGGTTTTGGTGAGGCCACAAGAAGTCTAACATTCCAATTAACACGGACCCATAAACTGCTGCGCAATTTACGGTCCGGTTATTGGCGCGTTAGGCGCCCAGGAGGACAGATGGCAGGACAGTGGGAAAGGTACAAAATAGTTGCCGCTTATTTATTAGAAAAGATCAAGAAGGAGCTGAATCTGAAAGCCATTGAAGGGAAGCAGAAGTTGGTAGGAGAAGAGACTGGGACCGAATGGGAAATTGATGCAAAGGGCGTGTCAGAAGAAGGCGACGGAATCGTTCTAATAGAATGCAGACGTTACACTAAATCTAGGCAAAGCCAAGAAAAGATTGCGGCTTTCGCTTACCGTATCCATGACACCAAAGCTGACGGCGGGATCATTGTAAGCCCCCTGGGCCTGCAGTCAGGCGCAAAGAAAGTGGCTGATGCGAATAACATCATCAGCGTTGAAATCGACGCAAATTCTACTCCAGCGAACTTCACGGTGCGATTCTTGAAACAATTGTTTATCGGGATGAGTGCGAGCCTAGGGATTTCCGCTAGATCGATTATAACTGTCAGCAAGAAATGTCCTAATTGCGGTGAGTATTTCGTTCAAACGGGCACCTGATTATTAACATGCCTCAGCCATTTTCAGGAGACGGTGTGGCATCGGTGGAGTTCGCACGGCAGCCCATCCAAGGCGCGGGAGCGATGGAGGCCAGATCAAATCGGCGATTGAAGCGATAGCAAAACTCGGCCAGGAAGCGCGGCAGATGCTTGCTGCTCACCTGATGATAGGAACCATGCAGGCTGTTTTTGACGTTACCGAAGACGGTGTTGAGCCACTGAAATTCGGGCAAGGCCATGCTGCGATAGCCGCCACCGGTGACGACGGGCTGGTGCTCGAACCCGGCGCTGGCGACGCCACGAAAACACGCCAGCCCATCGGTGAGCACGATGGCATTGGGATCGAAGTGGCGCTTGGCGAAGCGCTCGACTTCGCGCGTGCGGAAGCCGGCCACCTTGCCCAGGCACAGTCCGATCGGGTGGCCTTCTGCGTTGCAGGACAAGGCGGCGATGAACGCAACCTTGTTCGGTGAGCCGCGCCCAGGCTTGGCCCCGTGACGCTCCCCGCCCCAGTAGGCATCGTCGACCTCGATAACGCCCTTGAGTCGGGTTTGATCGTCACGCTCTTTCATGACCTGCAACAGCTTGTGCTTGACCCGCCAAGCGGTGAGATAGGAAACGCCCAGATGACGCTTGAGCTCCAGTGCAGAGATGCCGTTTTTCTGCTGCGTCAACAAGAACATCGCCAGGAACCAGGTCGTGAGCGGCCAGCTTGGTGGCCTCGAAGATCGTCCCAGCTGTTACGGAGGTTTGGTGATGGCAATGGCGGCACTGCAACAGGGCGCGCGTGCGCAGTCGCACCGGTACGCCGCCGTGACCACAGCTCGGGCAGACGAACCCCTGCGGCCAGCGCCATTGCTCCAGGGCTTCAACGCACAGAGCTTCACGGCCGTAGTGCGTCATAAATTCCTGCAAGCTCAAGCCCTTCTGAAATTGGATCGGGTTTTGTGCCATCAGCGTTTCTCCAGGAACTCGCGATGGTCTCAGTATGCGCCGATTCAGCACTCGCAGGCTGAGATTCGTAAATAATCAGGAACGGGCAACGAGAACCTATGCGCAACGTGCAGACCTTAACAAATTGCTCAGCCCCGATCCAATTCTGACAACTAATGACCATGCAGAATTCAAACGGCGGCCAGCGGGGTATTGGGCACGCCAGCCAGTCGTCAGGCAAGGCGATGACTCCGGAGGAACTCAGTGCAAAAACTAGCGTTAGCATTGCTCTTCTGCGCACCTCTCGGTGTAAATGCAGATATCTTCAAATGCACTACAAATGGAAGCGTAACTTATTCTAATGTTCCATGCGAAGGTGAAGATGTTGAAACCTATTACAAAGACACTGAATATGATATTCAGCGCAGAATAGCAGAAAAAGAAGAGCAAGAAAGAGTTCGTTTATTGGCAGCGCAACAGGCTGAGAGAGAGCGGCAGGTTCGTCAAATTATCGGCTTAGTTGAGGCTGGGCGCATCGAAGATGCGCGCACTTATGCTGATAGATCTGGGCTGGATTTTGATAAGGTTGTTGTGTTTTATAAGGATATCTTGCAAAAACAGGAGCTTGAAAGGCAAAGACGCTTAGCTGCTCAACGTCAAGCCCTACTTGAAGAACAAGAAGAGGTTGCAAGACGTAGACGGAACGCTCTCATATTCGACGACGAGCCAGAAATATCAAGCTCTCGCTCATTATCTACACTATCATCTCCGCAGTGGCTACATGATCCATTTTTAGGAACAACAATGCCTCGCAGTGGTGGCGGGTACGTTGATCCTAGAAATGGTACTTTTTATCATGATGTTGGCCCTGGCGTAGTAAATACAAGAACAGGCCAATTCACTCCTACCCACTAGGATAGGTATACCCAACAAGCGCGGTCATGCGTCGCCTGATTCTTGACGTTAGCGACTGATTCGGAGTTTCGGACTCATTCAAAGATTACCTCTTCGCCCGGGTTAGCGCCTGACCGAGCGAAGCCACCGGCTTGGGCCTACAGGTGCACATTGAAGCGCATGTTGACATCTTGCTTGGGTTGGAAGTTTTCGCCACCGCAATGGGCTTTATCCCCGGACTGGAGGTGCTAATGAACCAGCTAAGCGCAATTTTCACTTCTGTGATCGCAAGTGTTTGGGGCGGAGTCGCCTTCCTGCGGAGTCTGGTGAAAACAGCTCTGACCCAAGCAAGAGATGTGCAAGAGCGGGCAAGTGCTACCTGCCAAGAGCGAAGGCGGGAGGTTCGATTCCTCCCCTCCGCACCATTTGCGACATTGTGGACAACAAGATTGCCAAGGCTAGTCTCGTTTCAACTGGTGCTCTGGCATTTATGACTGATAACAGCGCAATCTCTTTGCTTGACGACACATGCAAAGAAAGCGGCTTCGTTTCGAGATTCTGAATGTCCGCATCCCCGCGCTCTCCCGACACTGAAACCCCAAGCTAATCTGACCGCAATCCGCGTGCAAGAGTCACCGCCGTCATTCGCGAGAGATAAAGCCAGCACGGATGACGCCCAGAACGGGGGAGCGGAATCGCATGCACGACAATCCGGCGGACTCACAGCTGTTTGGGCAGATGCGTGATACCGGTGCCGATCAGGCGCACGGCGATCAGGGTCAGAAGGGGAATGACGAAGGGGTGCAGGGGCAGCGGGAGCAATAGGACCAGCAACAGGAGTCCAACCACCAACGTTAGACCCGTCTGGCTCGCCTGGCGGGCGACCGGGCTCGGGTAGTCGAAGCCCAATTGACGGATCCGCCAGCGCCAGTGCCCCTCAAGCACGCCAGCGACGAGCAGCAGCCCGAGCGCCGGCGCCCAGGCCGTGAGCAGGGCGGCACGCAGACAGGCCAGCTCGACCAGCAGGCGGACGGCCTTCGAGCGCTCGACGAGCCAGTCCGGATCGACCCCATCGATCAGGACGGAGACTTGAGGGTCGGCGCGCATCGACTGGCCCGCGATCGACGCGTCCTTCTGATCCGGTTGCATCGCGACCCAGCGTCGCGCCAAGTCCAAGACCGCCACGGCGCTCCGCTCACCGAGCGCCTGTCGAGACCAGGCCCGCTCCAGCGTCCCGACCTGCTCCAGCCACCCCGTCGGCACCCACCACGCGATCCCGATCAGGCCGACCAGCAGCAGGAGCAGCACGGCGATGCCACCCGTACCGACAAGGCTCCGCGCATCGCCAGGCTCAGGATCCGGCATGGTCAGCGGGCCTGCTCATCCGCTTGGGCGCCCTCGGGCGCCCTCCCCTGACGCCGTCTTGCCTGGGCCGCGTCGACTCCGACTGGCTCGCGCAGAATCGGTAGCCGCCCTTTGACGATCCGCCCACCGGCAAGACGGGCGATGTAGTGCAGATTGGGCAGCATCCCCAAGAGCGCCGGCTGGAACAGGTCGCTCACCTCTTCCTTGAGCTGCTCACCGACATTGCCCGAATGTTGAAGCGGATTGCGCTGGGTGGAGGTGCCCTGGGTGCGGGTCAGGGTCTTGAGCCGGGCCTTGGGCAGACTGGCGGTGACGTACTCCTGGGTCTCGCTGTCGAGCACGCGCAGGGCGATCAGGGTGTTGAGGTTGCCGAGCACCTGACGCGCCTTGGCCGCGCTGCCGGTGCGCGCGGCGAAGTCGGCGAAGGTCTGGGTGGCGATGGTCAGGCGCAGTCCGGCGCCGCGACCCTTATTCAGGAGTTGGATCAGGGGGTCGTTGACGATCTCGGCGGCCTCGTCGACGAAGACGTTCACCGGGCGATGCTGAACGCTGTAGTTGTAGCGGTCGCCGGCAACGGCGGCCAGATCGGCGATCAGGATCGAACCAATGGCCGCACCGACCATGCCGTCGGAGAGCGCATCCAGCCCGATGTAGGCGACCTGGGCACGCTCGACGATGCGGGCCATGGCGGTGATCGGACGCGGGTCGTCAGGGTCATCGCTATCAGGCGAGAGCAGCGGCCCGAGCGCACCGGCGGTGAGCATGTTGAGCACCGGCAGCAGGCTCGCGACCATCTTGGAGAAGTGCACCTTATCGTGCTCGAAGAGCGAGACCAGCCCGTCGATCACGGTGGAGGGGTGCTGGGTGCGGATCTCCTGATAGAAGCGCACCAGGCCGCGCGCTTTGGCCATGGTGTCCTGTGCCTTGCCGATGTAGCGCGCCGCCCTGCCCTCCCAGCCGGGTGTCTGCGCATCGAAAAAGCGCGTGAGGACCCGGACCACCAGGGCCTCGACTCCGCCTTCGAGGTAGCGGCGCAGATTGACCAGATTGGGCCGTTCCCCGGCGGCCAGCAGCCCGCCGATGACGTGCGAGAGGGCCATCTGCGAGAAGCTCTTGAAGGGGTCGTTGCCGCTTACGCTCGGCATGATGGCGGCGATGCGGCTGGCGATCTCGGTCGCGCGGTTGAAGCTGTAGAGGGGATCGATGCGGTGACTGCGGTCCGGGAAGGCGGGATGGAAGCTCACGAAGCGCTGGGGCTCGCCGCAGCGCACGCAGGCGCGCCGGGCGGAGGCTTGGAGTTCCTGATCGCCCTTGGGATCGAGGATGACCACCGCCTCGCCGCGCTGCACCGCCTGGGCGACCAGCAGTTCGAGCAGGCGGGTCTTGCCCGCCCCGGTGGTGCCGACGATCAGCAGATGGCCGGCGCTGTGCGCGACCGGCAGCCAGACCGGCGCCTCGCGCGGGGCAAGTCCGTGCAGCCAGTGCGCGCCGAGCTCGGGATGGGCTGGCACGATGCGCTCGGGTCCGACGCGGATCAGATCGAGGGCGAGCTGGGCATGCTCGGCGTTCCAGTCGAAGCCCCAGCCGAGCCAGAGGTCGGCGGGGCGGCGTTGGCCGTATGCGCGAAGCCGCTCAGGATCCAGAAAGTTCAGCGGCTGCCCGCCGAGGCGTGCCCGACGCTGGCTGTGACGCAGCGCGGCGGGCAGCCAGCGCAGGCCCATCAGGATCGCAAGCACGGCCAGCAGTTGAAAGGGGCGCTGATGCAGTGCCCAGTGGCCGTGCAGACAGGCCGCAAGCAGCCCCACGCCCAGCCAGCTTGACAGTGCCGCCAGCTCGAAGTTGGGCCGCCAGGGCGGGTTATAGGCCAAGGGTCAGGATGCCCTTCTCGACCGGACGTGCATTCGGCAACCGCTCCAGGGCACGGCGCAGGGCGGTCTCCGAAATGCCCGAGCGGTGGGCGCCGTCGAGGATGGGGCCGCGCAGTGGGATCGAGAGTACACCGGGACGCTCGGTGATGGGGCCGAGGGTCGGATCGCGTGCGAGGAGACGTTGGCGAATGGTCTGCGCGTACTTGCTCGCGGTGGTCGCGGGGGAGCCTTTCGCACGGGTCCGGTTCGGTGGATCATCACCGACGGCTGCCTCGATTGCCGCCGACTGGGGCTGGATCGTCTCCGGCAGACGCGATGGGACCGAGTCGGCTCCCAACCCCAAAGCGACCAACCGGCGCGAGACGGCGCGCCTCAGCCATACGCCGGAGACGCCTTCATGCTCGCGGACCTTGAGCATGGGGCGCAGTGGATCACGCTCGATCCAGTCACGGGCGACGAAGGTCTCAAGGATCTCTGCGGGTGCTGCGTCCCGCACGGCAAGCCCCTGCGGATAGGGCAGAAAGACCTTGCCCTGAATCAGGCTCGGGCAGGCATCGGCTGTCAGTCGATCCTCCACCAGTGCCTCTACCAGGGCGATCAGAACGTCTCCTGCCGGCCCCTGTTGGCGCAGCCAATCGCGGGCCTGGTCCCGCTCAGAGGGCTCGGCCGGTGTGGCGTTGCCGATCCTGTCAGCGACTCCCTGGACATCTTCATGACCGGGCTCGATTGCAGGGCTCGAGTTCGAACCCGCCGTCGCCTTCTGCACGACGCCCGTGTCTTCCACAAGGACGGGCGCCGAGCCTGACTCAGGGATCGTGGTCACCAAGGGCGTGGCCGGCGGCACCACGCCTGAGAACAGCAGCTCTGGGCTCGCCAGACGCAGGAAGCTCAGCTCAACGGGCTGCTCCCGGGCGAGCACTGCCGGAGCCAGACGCCAGGTGCGCGCCACAGGCACGCCCTCCCCCAGCGGTCGTCCCCGCGCCAGATGACGCTCGATGAGGATGTCCGCCAGCGTATCCGGATCGCGTGGGATCCCTGGGATGCGTTCACTGGCAAGCCGCTGGACGATGGCCTCGGCGCAGGCGGGCCAGACCAGGTGGACCCGATTGGGCGGAAAGATCCACACCCGCGCCCCGGGCGTGTTGACCGTCCAGGTCCCGTCGCGCAGCAGCGAGCGCATGGTGTCGATCAGATAGCGCTCGATCGGCACCCCGAGCGATAGGGCATCCGGGTCGAGGCGGTTCTCGCGCAGGTCCTGGGCGACGCTGACTCGATCAGCCTCGCGCATCAACTCACCGAGCAGCGCCTGGTCGTCCATCCCGGCCAGCACCCGGCCCAGGGTGAGCCAGACCAGGGGATCGGGGTCCATCAGCCAGTGGCGCACCGGCCAGGTCAGGAGCTGCGGGAGCACCGCAGCGGTGAAGCCCTCATGGCCGTGATGAACGCGCTGGCTGTGCCACCGCAGGAAGTAGCAATCGATGCCGTGCGTGCCCGCCCACTCAACCAGGGTCTCGTCGAGCGGTTGCCATCGGTACGACCCGTTCCGGTCGACCACCGAGAGATCGGCGACCGGCTTGCCCACATCGTGCAGCAGTCCGGCGATGCAGGCCGCCAGATGCCAGCGTGGCTCAAGGATCCGCCGCTCCTCGGGCAGACGATCGAGGGCGAAGAGCCGTCCGCGACTGGCGCGGGCGGCCTGGAAGGCGACCTCGAGCCCGTGCCGGAAGAGGCCCCCTGCACCGCGATGGTGATGGGTTTCGGACGCGGGCAGCAAATGGACGAAGGCGGCGTAGCGCTCGATCAGGGGGAGGACCAGGGTGCGGTAGTCCTCATCGCTGAAGGCCAGGGCATCCTGAAGGCTGGCGATGAGTGCTCGCTGGGTCGCGAGGATCTGGGCCGTGCTGGCGACGGGCAAGCCTTTGAGGAAGGGCGGATAGCGAGGGATCTCCTGTGCAAACGCAGAAGGGCCGCTTGACGGCGACTCGACGTCGGCCGTGCGAAAGGCGGCCCAGGCGGCTCGGTAGCGGGTCATCAGGCTGGGCATCGTCGTGCGCGCATCCGCCGTGGAGGGTTGGCAGAAACGCCTATCCAAGCATGCTCCGGGGCAATCGGCGACGAAGAACGGTAAATGCGGTCTTTACCGTTGTCTCGAAAAAACCCTGACCCGCTCGATTAACCGTTTCAGACGGCACCAGGCCAGGCAGCAGCGTAGGCTCATCGCTTCACACTCGTGAGGCTAATGGCATGGTCAACCGCGCTCGATCGCTACTCTCCTTGGGATTCCTGCTGCTCAGCGGCTGCGCCACGCCGCCGGATCCGACGCCGGTGCGGATCACCCCGGCGCGCATCCCCTTCCCTGCCTATGTGTCTTATCGTCCGCCCGAATCCTTGGGTGGCGCCAGTTGGCGTGGCGGGCACACCGAGCATGCCCTCGATCCCGATGGACAATGGTGCGGGATGACCCTCGACGGGCGAGCGCGGTGCGGGCGGCAGCGGATCCGCGACCAATGACGCCCCCGGTGACGGCTCCCTGCCCGGCCCACTATCATGCAGCGCCCAGCCACTGTTGCGAGCCCCGTCATGACCACCCTGAACGGCGTCCTGCTGGACCTGGCCACGATCGACCAAGGTGACCTCGACCTGTCCTGCCTGGATCGGGTCTGCGGCCACTGGCAGCGCCATGCCTACACCGAGCCCGCCGATACGCGCGAGCGCCTCCGCCACGCCCAGATCGCGGTGACCAACAAGGTGGCGTTGGATCGCCAAACCCTGGCCGCCGCCAGCGAACTGCGCCTGGTCTGCATCGCCGCCACCGGCACCAACAACGTCGATCTGGAGGCCGCCCGTGAGTTGGGCATCGCCGTGGCCAATGTGGCGCGCTATGCCACCCCGGCGGTGGTGCAGCACGTCTTCGCCCTGATCCTCGCCCTCACCACGCGCCTGCCGGAGTACCAACGCGCGGTCTCCTCGGGTGCCTGGCAGCGCCATGACCGCTTCTGTCTGATGGACTATCCGATTCGCGAGCTCGCCGGGCGCACCCTGGGCATCGTCGGCTTTGGCGAGCTGGGCCAGGCGGTCGCTCGGGTGGCCGAGGCCTTCGGCCTGCGGGTGCTGATCGCTCAGCGCCCCGGTGGCCCGCCGCGTGAGGGCCGACTGCCGCTGGATGAGCTGCTGCCGCAGGTCGATGTGCTGACCCTGCACTGTCCCCTCACGGACACCACTCGCGGCCTCATCGGCACCCGCGAACTGGATCTGATGCGCCGCGACGCACTGCTCATCAACACCGCCCGCGGCGGCATCGTCGACGAACAGGCCCTGGCCGAGGCCCTGCGACGCGGCACGCTCGGGGGTGCCGGGATCGACGTGCTGAGCGCCGAGCCACCGCGCGGGGGCAACCCGCTGCTGGCACCGGACATCCCCAACCTGATCGTCACCCCGCATATCGCCTGGGCCAGCCGCGAGGCGCGCCAGCGCGTGGTCGAGGAGATCGCGGCCAACATCGAGGCGTTCCTGACGGGAAAGGACCGCAACCGCGTCGCCTGAGCGACATCGTCTGGGGACTTCACACCAGGACGGAATGCTGACCTGCTCACTGCGGGCGAGCCCCGCGCAGATGCCCGCTCAGCACCGAATCGCGGCCGACAGCACGTGAGCGCTCGCAAGGATCAAACCGCCAATGCGCTCGATCTGCACCACCGCGCCTCAACGCAATTGGCCTTTGGCCGAGTCGCCTGAACTAGGAAATAGCGCTCGACGTGATGGGCCTCGCGCCCGTAGAGCGGTCAACGAGCCGAGTCGCCGCAGCGACTCTGATGCCCCAATAGCGATCAGCCAGTATCGGTGCCAGAGTGTCCGCCTATCGCCGCGTTGCGGTCACTCATGCTCCAATCGCGCGCCGCACCACCGAACCTGATGGCTGAAAGCTACCGCAACTGGCTTTTGCGCTCTGCACAGGTTTACCGAGACCGAGACCCTGAGTCGACGACCCAACAGCAGCGGCATCGAATACAGGGCTCACCCATCGCAACGGCGTGAGGAATCTCGATCCATTTGTGTCCGCATCAGAAAGGCTGGATCACTCGGACCCGTCAGCCGTATAGCACCCAATGTCGCGAAGCAAGCCTGGTTGCCAAGACCAATATCCCACATTTTGTCAATGGGTCCATTTATAGCGGCGCCCGAGATCGCCCTCTAAACTCCGAGCGAACACGTTTCAAGTGCTACCTGCTTGCCTAGCGACTCAGCTCGGAGAGTCCACAATGCGCGAAGGGAATGAGCACGGCGAGAATACGTCCTCGCAAAGTGGTAACGATCGGCCATCGTTCGCAGAGGCGCCAGCAGTCAGCTTGCCGAAGGGCGGCGGCGCAATTCGCGGCATCGGCGAAAAACTCTCCACCAATCCCGTCACTGGGGCTGGCTCGATGTCGGTCCCAGTTAACACAAGCCCTGGGCGCAGCGGGCTTGGCCCTCAGCTCTCCCTGTCCTACGACTCCGGGTCAGGCAACGGCCCGTTCGGCTTCGGCTGGTCGCTCAACCTGCCGCAGATCTCCCGCAAGACAAGCAAAGGGCTACCGCAGTATCTCGATGAACAGGAGTCGGACGTCTTCGTCCTGTCCGGCGCCGAGGACCTGGTCCCGATCTTCCGGACGGATACAGACGGGTCCTGGCTGGCCCTCCATCCAGGCCACGAGCGCGACCCCGACGGCAATTGGGTGCGGGGCCCGGACGGTCGTCTCGTGGTGCATGAGGACGCGCGCGACGGGTACCGCATCCGCCGCTTCCGACCCCGCGTCGAGGGACTCTACGCACGTATCGAGCGCTGGACCCGTGTCGATAATCCCGCAGACGTGCATTGGCGCGCGCTCTCGAAAGACAATGTGCTGACCATCTACGGGCTCGACAGCAACTCCCGCATTGCCGACCCCACGGACCCGAGGCGGATCTTCGCCTGGCTAGTCTGCGAGACCCGCGACGACAAAGGTAACGCGATCAGTTACCGCTACAAGGCCGAGGACGGCGTCGGTGTGAACCTCGGAGATACCTCGGAGCGCAACCGCGGCGCATCTGACGACCTTCGCCGCTCGGCCAACCGATACCTCAAGACGATTCTTTACGGCAATCGCTCATCCTTGCTCGACGCATCGGGACAGCGACCAGCCTTCCTGTCCGCGGAGCAACGCGACAATGCCGCCTGGATGTTCGAGGTAACGTTCGACTATGGCGAGCACGATCCGGCTGCCCCGGTGCCGGATGAGGTTGGCGACTGGGCTTACCGGCCGGATGCCTTCTCGTCCTATCGGTCCGGATTCGAGGTCCGGACCACGCGCCTGTGTCAGCGCGTCCTCATGTTCCATCACTTTCCCGACGAGCCGAACATCGGACAAGACTGCCTAGTTGGCTCGACCGACTTCACATACTCCGATGAGATCAGCCCGGCTGCCAGTCGCCACCCGATCTACAGATTCTTGCGTGCCGTTGCTCACACGGCCTACCGGCGCGACGGCGTCGGCTACGAGCGAAGCAGTCTCCCGCCAACGGAATTCGGCTACACCGAGCCGCGCGTGCAGGACCGGGTCGAAGTGGTGGACCCAACCAGCTTGGAGAACGTCCCGTCCGGCCTTGCCGGCCGCGACTATCAATGGACAGATCTGCATGGCGAAGGCATCCCCGGCGTGCTCACCGAGCAGTCCGGCACCTGGCTCTACAAACGTAACCTGAGCCCGATCACGCATACCCTGGCAGACGGGACAGCCCGAGTCGCGGCGAGATTCGGGGCCACCGAGACCGTCGCGCTCAAACCCAGTATCGGGCTAGGGGACGGTGCCCAGTTCATGGACCTCGCCGGCGACGGCAGTCCCGACCTCGTCTTGATGGACGGGCCCACGCCCGGCCTGTACGAGCACGACGACGCCGAGGGCTGGACCCGCTTCAAACCCTTCCGCTCGCTGCCGAATCGCAGCCTGCGTGATCCCAACACCCGTTTCCTAGACCTCGACGGCGATGGCCATGCGGATCTTCTCATTACCGAGCATGACGCCCTGGTCTGGCATCCCTCGATCACCGAAGACGGCTTTGGTCCCGCCCGGCGTGTCGCGCACGCGCTCGACGAGGAGCAGGGACCGCGCGTCGTGCTCGACGATGGGACTGAATCCATTCATCTCGTGGATCTCTCCGGCGACGGCCTGACCGATATCGCCCGCATCCGCAACGGCGAGGTCTGCTACTGGCCCAACCTCGGCTATGGTCGCTTCGGGGCCAAGATCACCATGGCCAATTCGCCCTGGCTCGACGCGCCGGATCAGTTCGACCCGGGCCGCATCCGTCTCGCCGATATCGATGGCAGCGGCACGACCGACATCCTCTATCTGCACCGCGATGGTGTCTGTCTCTACTTCAACCAGTCCGGCAATGGCTGGGGTCAGCCCGAGACGCTACGGGTATTCCCAAGGATCGATGACCTCGCGAACGTGCAGGTGCTGGACCTACTCGGCAACGGCACTGCCTGCCTGGTCTGGTCATCCCCGCTGCCCGGCAATGTCGCCGCCCCAATGCGGTACGTCAACCTGATGGGTGATCAGAAGCCGCACCTGCTGGTGCATAGCAGCAACAACCTCGGTGCCGAAACACAAATCAGATACGCACCCTCGACGCACTTCTACCTGCAGGACAAGCGCGACGGCCATCCATGGATGACCCGCCTGCCATTCCCCGTGCATGTCGTTGAGCGCACTGAGGTCTACGACCACATCAGTCGCAACCGCTTCGTCACCCGCTATGTCTACCACCACGGGCACTTCGACGGTGTCGAGCGCGAATTCAACGGCTTCGGCATGGTCGAGCAGTTCGACACCGAGGAATTCGCATCACTCGGCCAAGGCAGCGACTTCCCGACCGGTGACAATATCGATCAGCAGTCGCATATCCCGCCAGTACACACCAAGACCTGGTTCCACACCGGTGTTTACCTCAGCCGGCAGCGCGTCTCCAACTTTTTCGCCGGACTGCTGGACACCAGGCATGCTGGCGAGTACTACCGCGAAGACCCGGAAGATGCCACACAAGCCGCGCGACTGCTGTTACCGGACACGCTGCTCCCGCCAGGGCTGACGCTGGAGGAAGAACGCGAGGCCTGTCGCGCCCTCAAGGGCAGCATGCTGCGACAGGAGATCTACGCGCTGGATGGCTCGGAGTCGGAGGCCCATCCCTATGCCGTCACGGAGCAAAACTTCAGCGTCCGGCTCATCCAACCGAAGGCCGACAACCGTCACGGCGTGTTTCTAACCCATGCGCGGGAGGCCCTCTCCTACCACTACGAGCGCAATGCGGCCGACCCCCGTGTCAGCCATGCGCTGACGCTGGCCGTCGACGACTATGGCAATGTCCTGAGAACCGCTGCCGTCGGCTATGGTCGCCGCGAGCCCGATCCATCGCTGCCAACAGACGAAGACCGAGCCAGGCAAACGCAAACCCTGATGACGTGTAGCGAGCTTGCCTACACCAATGCGATCAATGACGACCGGAGCTACCGGACGCCCCTCCCTAGCGAAGCACTGAATTTCGAGCTATCGGGACTGCAGCTCGCGAATGGGCAGATTCGTTTTAGCTTCGAGCAGCTATCCGTTGCCGTCGAGGCGGCCGAACGAATCGACTACCACCGAACTGCCACCGCAGGCAGCCTGCAAAAACGCGTCCTGGACTGGAGCCGGACCCTCTACCGGCGCAACGACCTGGATGGCCCTTTACCCCTGGGCGAGCTGGACTCGCTGGCATTGCCTTATCAAGCCTATCAACTGGCCTTCGTACCGGAGCATCTGCAACGGCTGTTTGGCGATCGCGTGACCGAAACGATGCTGACCAACGAAGGCCACTATGAACATTTTGACGGCGACGATAACTGGTGGATTCCCTCAGGGAGGGCATTCCTGTCGCCAGACGCGGCGGACAACCCAGCCCAGGAACTGGCTTTTGCCCGTCAACACTTCTTCACCGCTCGTCGCTTTCAGGATCCATTCGGCCAGCGCTCCACCGCAGAGCTTGATGCCTACGACCTGCTGCCGGAGCAGACGCAAGACCCGCTCGACAATACCGTCGTCGTAAGCAACAACTACCGGCTGCTAAGCCCGCACCAAATCACAGACCCAAACGGCAACCGCCCGGCCGTCGCCTTCGACGTGCTCGGCATGGTGACCAGCACCGCCATGATGGGCAAAGAGACCGAGAACCTCGGTGATTCGCTGGACGATTTGCACGGCGAGCTTCAAGGACAACTCACCCAGGACGACATCGATGCCTTCTTCGCCGACCCGCGTGGTCCTATGGCTGCACAACTGCTTGGCAATGCCAGCAGCCGTGTGATCTACGATGTCGATCGCTTCCGGCGATTCGGTGAGCCGGGCGTGGCCGCGACACTGGCCCGCGAAACACACGTCGGCGACCTGCAACAGGGCGAGGAGACCGACATCCAGGTCAGTCTCGCGTACTCGGATGGCTTCGGCCGCATCATCCAGCAGAAAGTACAGGCGGAGCCGGGGCCAGTCACGCCCGGTGAACTTCCGGTCCTTCGACGCTGGACCACCAGTGGCTGGACCATCTTCAACAACAAGGGCAAACCGGTCCGCCAGTACGAGCCCTTCTTCAGCCCGACCCACGCGTTCGAATTTCGTGTCGAGGTCGGCGTCAGCCCGGTGCTGTTCTACGACCCGGTCGGGCGTGTCGTCGCCACGGTGCACCCGAACCACACCTGGGAGAAGATCGATTTTGATCCCTGGCAGCAGACCAGTTGGGACGTCAACGACACCCTGCTGTTCGACCCCGCAAGCGACGAGCATGTCAGCGGCTACCTCAGTCGACTCCGGCAAGACGACTATCTGCCCACCTGGCATGGCTTGCGCACCGATCCCGCCCATGCCGAAGCGGCACAGAACCGTTGGCCCGACGAGCAACAGCGCAACGCCCAGGTCGATGCCGCCAACAAGGCCGCCGCGCACGCCGATACCCCATCGATCGTGCACTTCGACAGCCTTGGCCGGCCGTTTCTCAGCATCGCTCACAACGGCGGAAACGATCGCCCGGAAACCCGCACCGAGCAGGATATCGAAGGCGCGCCATTGCGCATCATCGATGCACGCGGCAATGCCGTCATGGTCTACCAGATCGAGCCGGACGACCCGAACGCCGCGCCGACCATCGGCTACGACGCCGCCGGTCGGCAACTGTTCGAGCACAGCATGGATGCCGGCGACCGCTTTATGCTGCCCGATATCGCCGGCCAGCCAATCCGCCAGTGGGATGCACGCGGCCATCGCCTCCGTTTTGAATACGATGAACTGCGCCGTCCTCTGCATGCTTTCGTCGCCGGTGGCGAAGTCGGCGATACCGAGCAATTGTTCCAGCGCACGGTCTATGGCGAAAGCCAGGGTGCGACGCTGAATCATCGCGGCCAGGTCTTTCAACTGTTCGATCAGGCCGGTGTGGTGACGAACCTCGAATATGACTTCAAGGGCAATCTGCTGCGGGGCTCACGGCAGTTCACCTCAGATTACAAAAATCGGGTGGACTGGAGCCAGAACCCAGCTCAAGACGATGAAACCTTCTTCAGCCACACCAGCTACGACGCGCTCAACCGCCCCACGGCCCTGACCACGCCCGATGAAAGTGTCACCCTGCCGGGTTATAACGATGCCAACCTACTGGAGCGCATGGCCGTCCGGCTACAAGGCGCGGGGACACCCACGCAGTTTGTCGAGAACATCGACTACAACGCCAAGGGCCAGCGTGAACGCATCGACTATGCGACTGCCGACGGCACCAATCTCACCACCACCTACGACTACGACCCGGAAACCTTCCGACTAACCAACCTGCGCACGCAACGCCATCGCGACGGCCGCGTGCTGCAGAACCTGCACTATGCCTACGACCCGGCGGGGAATATCACTTCGATCCGCGACCAGGCCCAGCAGGCCGTATTCTTCGCCAACACTGCGGTCGAACCCCACAACGACTACACCTACGACCCCCTCTACCGCCTGATCCGCGCGACCGGGCGCGAGCACGCCGCGCAGCACAATCAGCAACGCGATGCGGCAGACACCGACTGGCTCATCGGCGTACCGTTTCCGAACAGCCCGGAGGCCCTGCAGCGCTATGTCGAGGACTACGCCTATGACAGTGCCGGCAACATCCTCAGCATGGCCCACTCCGGCGGTGACGCCCTGCGCTGGAAGCGCTGCTACCAGTACGCGCTAGACAGCAATCGCCTATTGGCCACCGGCGGCGCCAATGAGATCAATCCGACCGCTGCCTGCCCAACGCCGTACGTCGCCGACGCCACGTTGTCGCAACGTTATGAATATGACGTCCACGGCAACATGACGCGCATGCCGCATCTGCCTTCGATGCAATGGGACTTCCAGGACCAACTGCAGGCAACCAGCCGTACCGTGATCAACAACGGCGGTAGGCCGCAAACCACGTTTTACGTTTATGACGCTGGCGGCCAGCGTGTGCGCAAGGTGACTGAGCGGCAGGCCGGGCCAGGACAGACCCCAACCCGCCAACATGAGCGCATCTATCTCGGTGGCTTTGAGATCTACCGGGAATACGAAAACGATGGCCAAACCCGGTCGCTGGAGCGCCAGACTCTGCATGTGATGGATGATCAGCAGCGGATTGCACAGATCGATACGCGCACGGTTGGCGATGACGGTTCACCGGAGCAGAGTCGACGCTTTCAGCTGGGGAATCATTTGGGGTCGGTTTCTATAGAGCTGGATGAGAATGCCGAGTTAATTTCGTTTGAGGAATATCACCCGTATGGGACGACTGCGCTTCGAGTGGTGAGGTCAGCGAGTGAGGGGAGTTTGAAGCGGTATCGGTATACGGGTAAGGAACGGGATGATGAGAATGGCTTGTATTACCACGGGGCCAGGTATTATGCGTGTTGGTTGGGGCGGTGGACGGCGGCTGATCCTATTGGGATTGGGGATGGGGTGAATCTGTATGGGTATGTGTCGGGTAGGCCGATTTCGATGAGTGACCCTACTGGCGCATGGGGTGTTGGAGATTTGGTTAAGAGTGTGGGACAAGGAGTCACCACTACGGTCCAGGCGCTTGGTAACCAAAAACTTCCGCCTCCTCGTGTATATGAGGTAGGTGGAGCAAATAACCCAGATGCCACTCTTGACATGAGCGAAAGTGTTAACGAAAAGAAAGGGGTAACATATGTTGGTTATGGCAATCCTACATACCCAGACTGGCAATTTGATAATTTAAAAGATTATTGGGACAAAATGTATAAAGCCAATCTCACAAAGCATGGGTTAACAGAAGAGAGTATTGAGGCTTTTCAAGCATTTTCAGACGAAAAAGTCGTAGCAGCAATTCTAAAAGTCGCTGAAAGATATCAGAGAATTGCTGCAATAGAGGCGACGATTTATACATTAAATGTCAGCGTATCACCTAGATACGAGCCCATAGCTGGTGATAACCGCTGCAATTGTTATGCAACCGATTTTGTAGATATGTCAGAAGAAAAACTAGGAGCATATTTACCAAAGAATTATTGGTCGCGACCGTCACGCATAGCTAACAATAAAAGCGTTACAAAAGAAAAGTCAGGTACATTAAGCCCCGGTGGGATTAATCAGTGGTTTGAAAAATGGGGTTCTGATCATGGATGGGTAAAGCTAGAAGGCACGCATGATGAAATTTTAACTAAAGCACAAGAGAAAGCGAATGAAGGATATTTGGCGGTGTATTCGTGGCAAAAAGTATCGGGCGATCCCGATAGTCACGGTCATATTGGTCTGATTGTATTTGAAGACGATAAAGTGAAAGCTGTAAGAAATAGCAAAGGGCAGGTTGAACAAGTTGTTGTTACTCAAGCAGGAGGTGGAAGGTTTTTTAGAGGAACAAGAACTTTGCCTTCGGACGATGCAAAGCATAAAAATGTAACAGTTCACTATTACGACCCTAATAAAGATAAAAGCCATCAAAATAAACCCGTCTATAAGGAATTTGGATATCAAAATTAAACAGTATTTCTAATCACGCAAGGACGGGGCAGAGCACAATCGATAAACAGGGGACATAGGAAAATATGCCGGATTATCGGAGGTTTTGGATTGCGGGCGGGACTTATTTTTTACGGTGAACCTGTTGGAGTGGCGGCGGGATTTGCTGGTTCGGCATATTGATGCATTACGCGCCGCAGTTCGCGCCACTAAAAGGGATCGTCCCTTTCATATCTATGCCTCGGTGGTGCTGCCCGATCACATGCACACGATTTGGACATTGCCGGCAGGTGATGAGGATTTTCCCAATAGTGGGAAAAGTATCAAGATACGTTTTTCACAAACACTACCGCGTACCGAGCGGCGTTCAGCGGTGAGGGTTCGCAAAGGCGAGCGTGGCATCTGGCAACGCCGGTTTTGGGAACATGCCATTTGCGACGAACGGGATTATGCGACACATTTTAAATAAGGTGACAGATTTATTTTTACTCGAAGGAATTACCCCATAACACGGAAGTAAATATCAGGGACATCAGGGATATAAGGGGAAAGACCACGATTTAGCTTAATCAGCAGCAATCGGCAAATCGCAAACATATGACCCACTGAAACTTCGCGTCGGTGTGTGAACGCAAGATAAGGAAACAGCCCATGAGCAACCCACGATCAAGCGGCTTCGGCGTAACCAACCGACGCACCGAAAACACACTCCGAATACTGGACCAAGGCGCCCTTGTGAAGGCACTGCACAATGATCTGCGCGGGTTGCAATTCACCATCGCCGATGACGAACTGGAGCGTGCTCGTTTTGGTCCGACGACGCGCCGCGCTGTCGCCAGGTTCCAGAGACAACAGGGACTCGATACCACCGGCATCGTCGACCAACACACCCGCAAAGCCCTGCTCGAAGCCGCCAGTACCGAAGCGACAGAGGCACAGCGCCTGAGATGGCGGCGTTCGATCAGCACACTGCGACGAACATCCCGACTCGGCCTCAAGGGCCGCGAATTCCGTTTGGCCGACGCGGAATTGTCGAACCAACTTCAAAGCCGTCGAACGACGTTGCTCAAAAGGCAACTGCTGGAGCTGTTCGACCAACCCTCCGAACAGCTGGCTGCGGCCATTGATGGCCTCGCCATCGACCCTGACGAGGTCGCGGATCTCTCCCTCAACGATTTCGTTTTCACCCGGGTCGTTCCCAACCTGATGGACAACGAAGCACTACAGCCTGAGCTGTACAAAATCGCCCGTCGCGGAATCGACACGGAAGATGACACGATTGGCGACATACTGGGGCTGGATCAGGATGCGCGTGACGATGACAGTTTGCGTGAGGTCACCCGTCGTGCGCGCAACGCCGCCTTGGGCGACATCATCGGTCTCGATGATGATGCGATCGAGACGCTGGGAGACGCCGATTTATCTCAGAGCAGCGATGCCGTGTTTCGGCTGGCCGACGCCGGTTCACTGCGCGAGGCGCAGCGTGATCGATTGCTGTTCGCCGCCGACCTGGCACGCCTGACCGACGACAACTTCGACGCCGTCCGCACCCTGATCGACGATGGTGTTCAGGCATCGCGTGACCTGGTCAGTCGCGACCGGCGCGACTGGATGCGTTTCATCGAAGCCAACGGCATTCAGCCACCGAACGGCGATACGCCAGAAATCTTCGCCGCCGTGCTCGACAAGAACGTTGAGCTGGCGTTCCCGACGGCCTATGCGCTGGCACGCTTTACCGCCCCGCCCCCGGAAAGCACGCTGGCACGAATGGATGTCCTGAGCCGCTTGCCGAATAGCGATGGTCCGATCTTCAGCGACAATGGAGTGAGAGATGACATCGATCTCTCTTTTATGCCGCCGAGCGAGGCCGAGACGATCCGTGCCGATCTTGCGGACCTTGGGCGATTCGCCAACCGTTACGCGGGCCTGGGCGTCAGAGAGGTTCTCAACGACCGCTCGCTAAGTGCCGGCCGCAAACGAACGCTGATTGAACGCCGCCAGGCCGCACTCGCCCGGGCCTGGAACAACCGACCGGGACTCGACCTGCGCCTGGCGAACTTTTCCCCGCTGGCCGACCCGACAGCTCGCGCATTCAGTGTCGAGCTAGATGACGTTGAGCCCTCGGAACGCCCCTTCGTCCGCAGCGCCCTGATGTCGATGCAAAGAACGCTACGGCTGTCGGACGGTTATGCGGAAGCCGACAGCCTGATGGCCGCCGGGCTCGACGATGCGGCCAGAATCGCCGAGCTGGACGATGCCGACGAGCTGGCCGAGCGCACCGGACTCTCGCGTCCGGTAGCGCTGCGCATCCGCGCGCGTGCGATCGAGACGCGCACGCGCCTGTTGCATGTGGTGCATGGCATCGAAGAGACCACCGGACATGCACCGTTTCTACCCGCCACGCTGCACGAAGCGGAAACGACCAACGAGCCCGGCACGCTGATCAATGTGCTGCAGAGCCTGCCAGGCTACAGCGAGCTGTTTGGCCCACAAAACTATTGCAAATGTTCCCATTGCCGTTCGATCTTCAGTCCGGCAGCCTACTTCGTCGATCTGATGCGTTTCATCGACAAAAAGATCTCGCGGCGCAATTTCATCAATGCCGATCTGACCGACCACCCGCTGTATCTTCGCAATCGCCGCCCGGATCTCTGGTCGCTTCCCCTGACTTGCGAAAACACCAACACGCCCGTTCGTTATCTCGAAATCGTCAACGAGGTACTCACGCACTATCTCGATTCAGCCGATCCGCTCGCTGGCGATGTCTGGGAGAATCTTGCCACCCAGGCACGATCGTCTTTCCGACAACCGTTCAACCTCCCGCACGCACAGATGCTGCTGTACCTGCAACATCTTGGCGTTGGATTGAACGAGGTATCTTCGCTGTTCGATGCGCAGCGTCGTGCCGCGACGTATGCACGCTTCAGCATCTCCCCTCAGGAACAAACAACCATTGCTTCGGCCGATGCGTTGGGGGCGATATACCAGCGTTTCGCCAAACGATTCCGCCTGAATGCCGACAATATCGATGTGCCGCTGATCGAAAACATGGCCGTGCACGATACCCATCAGCTCACCAAGCTGACCGGCCTCTCCCGCGAGATGCTGGGACGACTGTTGGAAACGGGTTTTGTGCGGGGTAACGTCTCTGTCGTATTCGACATCACCACGCAGGAACCCGATGATCTAACCGGCTTCGTGGAGTATCTGCATCTAGAGGTCGATGGCCAACCCGCGAACGTCGCGTCGTCTCGCGCCTTGCTTGACAGGCTGCATCGACTGACCCGGCTGCAACGGGCACTGGACTGGACGCCCGAAGCCCTGCAAATGGCAATCGATGCGCTCGACGCTTCCCAGCCCATACCGCCAGATTCGGATCCGGAACGCTACGGCGAAGCGCTCAACGGTGACATGCTCGCCAGCCTGGCTGACATCAAGCAGTTGATGGATCGATTTGACTTGCCAGTCTCCGAGGCGATTGCACTGAGCTATCGAATTCCCGATGCCGCATCAGACCCAACGTCTTTGTCGCTGTGGAAGCAACTGTTTGGCGACGCCGATCAACTGACGGTCCGCCACCCCAGCCTTGCCAACACCCAAGCGGACGAGACCGAGGTCTCACCAGGTTTCGGCATACTGCAAGGTGCCCTGCAAATCTCCGAGCCGGACCTGATTGATCTGTTGCAGCGAGATCTACCCGTCAGCGTGATCGATACCGGCATCGTCCAACGAGAACAGCTGAATCGACTCTATCGTTCGGCCCGCCTCGCGCGCGTGCTCAGGCTTTCTCAAGATGCCTTCGCGGCGCTTAGCCGCATCGTTCCAAACCTGACCGCAGACGTCGCTGCAGCAGCCCGACTCACAGCCATCTGGGAAGCGATCGACCTCGTCGACGCCTTCGATCGAGTCGGATTGTCGTTTAACGACCTCCTGCCGCATCTCGACGGTAACCGGACGGCTGATCAAGATGTCGCCCATGCCACTGAATTGCTAGACCAGGTGCGCATCAAATTGCGTGAAGACGAGCGGCTGTGGCTGACACCCGCAGCCATTTCCCAGATTGCGGGCCTGACGCCGGAATCGGCCCGCACGGTGCTTGCCCAGTTGCTCGACTCAGACAACCTGCTCATACAACCCGACGCAACCCGTGAACGCTACCTTGTCGCGGACAATGCCGCGCTGACGCAGGACGATCCTCGACTCCTCAATGCGCTGTCGGTCGAAGGCGGCCCCTTGCACGATCCCGGCAGCGACGATCATTCGGCGCCATTTCTGGCAGAAGCACTGCGTCAGCAATTGCTTCAGCACCTTCCCCATACCCAGGTCGCCGTCGCCATAGCCGGCGCACTGAGCCTGTCGGGCGATACCCTCGAAGCCTTCGACAAATTTTTCGACGATTCCCATCCGCTGGAGAACGGGGATATCGGACTGACGGACTGGCTCCGTACAGGAGACGGCCCCGCTTCTACCACTTTGCTGTCTTATGTTGCCGCACTGATTCGCTTGCAGAGGCTTTTGACTGAAACGCTGAATGCATCTGACGACGCGGTCCGCTTCATTGCCGACCGACTGGAACTATTTGCAATCACCCCTTTGGCCCTGAGCGATGCCGCGCCCCCTTCCGACGGGTGGCACTGGTCAACCCTGTGGCGACTTGCGGAATTCATCGAACTTCTTCGCAATGAAAAAGAAGACCCTGCAGCGGTAGTCGATATCGTCGATGGATGGGCCGATGGTTTGTTCGCTGAATCAACACGACCGGGCTTGGCACTGATTTTAGGCGTGACCGAGGGTCAGTTGGAGATGTTGCTGGCGGCATTGCCGCCCGACAGTGACGTGTTCGGTGCGCTGGATCGCCTCAAGGAGGCTGTGCGACTCACCGGCCGAATCGGCCTGGATCCGACGTCGCTGCGTCAACTCACAGGCGAGACGTTCCAGCAGGCATTGGCAGCGAAGGACCTCGTGCTTGGCGCAATCCGAACCAAGCATCCCACCGAAGAGGCGTGGCGCAATGTCAGCGATAGGTTCAGCGATCACATCGAAACCCTGAAACGCGACGCGCTGGTCGATCGCATCCTGAGCCGCAGGGAATTGCGGTTTGAGAACACGCGCAACATTTACCATTTCTTCCTGCTCGATCCCGAGATGGACGGCTGTTTCCAGACGTCGCGTGTCAAAAATGCGATATCGACGTGCCAGCTCTACATGCAACGCTGCCTGATGGGATTGGAGAAGTCGGTCGAAACGGGCATACATCCGCCCATTCAGGTCAAGGTCAAGCAGGGCAAAAAAACGCGCGAGGAATGGAAATGGCGCAAGAGCTACCGCGTATGGGAGGCCAATCGCAAGGTCTTTCTCTACCCGGAAAACTACATGCTGCCGGATCTGCGCGATGACAGCACCCACATCTTCAAGGCTGCGGAGAGCGATCTGCTACAGGGCAATCTCGACAACAGCACGATCGAAAAGGTCTTTCAGCGCTACCTGGCCGAGTTCGTCGAAGTCGGCAGCATCAAAATCGTCCACACCCTTTACGAAAAGGGCGAGTATTTGTTCTTTGGCCGCACCCTGCAGGAGCCGTATCGATACTTCATGCGGCGTTTCAATGGCAAAGGTCATTGGGAACCCTGGGAACCCATTGATCTCGACATCGGTGCCAAGACTATTAGCGCGGTGACCAAGAATGGCAATTGGTATTTGTTCTGGACCAACGTCGCACTGAATAGCGATGCAGATAAAGTGCGGGATGCGCAACCGGATGTCGATCCGGATGAATTGACTGAGAATGGAGCCGAACCGGTCAACGATCAGTCTCAGGAGATCCTGCCAATCACAGTCAGTTATTCGGTACGAAATGAATCGGGGGTTTGGTCGCAGCCACAGGATTTTGTTTACTACAGTTTGCTGCAATCGAAGGGAGACTTTGAAAAGAATAGTTTATTACCAATTAGTGATCGCATTTATGCCGAGTTTAGGCATCCAAGTCGAAGTACTGAACAGAGCCATAGTGGCGTAAAACACCTGATTCGCTTGATCCACCCTGTAGAGCATATACCTGTCCAGTATTTGAATACTGAGCGAGATTACACCGAGAATGTTGGATTTCTTCGCGAATTCGACAACAGAACAATAAGGCGTGATGGAGAGTTCACCAACCCTAAGGGCAGCCCGAGCCCTATAGGCGATTCTACCGAGTTCAGCACATCAGGATTACAACTTGGAGAATCCTGGCTTTGGCGTGTGCCGGAGATTAAATCGAGTAGTAGTACTGCGAAGCTTGATTACATCGTCAACGGAAATTTCAAACAGAAGAATCCCGGATTCGACTACGGAGATGTGATTTTTTTTGAGAAATCTGCCCGCTCCAGCATCTCTTTAAAGACAGTACAGCGAAGTACGAGTGAATCTGTGCTGGATGTCAGCGATGATCAATATCTTATCAAATTGACAGGACAGCCAGGTCTCGATCAGCGTGAACCGGATAGTGACGATGTAAATTCAAACATGTGGTTTTACATTCAGTCAGCATCTTTGGCCAAGTGGAAACTCATTTCACTTACAACTGGATATCCTTCCCGTCTGTCACAGACGTTTTTCAGAGAGGGACTTGATCAGTTACTATCTCCCACTCTACAAAATAAGACCGAACCTACTGCTGAACAGTCTGGCCTGTCATTTTCATGGATCGGTATGCTCAGAATGCCAGATGAGGATTACGGATATAGCAATCTTGAAAAATTGGCATCAGGTGATCAACTCCACGCAATCTCCCAATTTGACGGAGTGCACGGCAGCTATCTTTGGGAGCTCTATTTCCACCTGCCATTCCAGATCGCCCATACCTTGAATTCAATAGGCAAGTTTGAAGAGGCCGATCGCTGGTACCGTTACATCTTCGACCCCACGACCGCTGATTCCAAGCCAAACGCCCATTGGCGCTTTGTGGTCTTTCGTACACTCAATCTACCCAAGCTGCGCGAACTCCTGGCGGATCGGAAAGCCATCAGAAAATACAAGACGGACCCTTTCAATCCCTATGCCATTGCCCGTCTGCGTCCCTCGGCGTTCCAGAAAACCATCGTCATGCGCTACATCGACAATCTGCTCGATTGGGGCGATGAACGTTTCCGCATCGACACCCGCGAAAGTAACAACGAGGCGATGCTGCTTTACACCATGGCGGCTGACTTGCTCGGCGAACGGCCGATCGAGACCGGCGAATGTGAACTGGCCGAAGAAGGTTTCACCTTCAACGACATCCAGCAACGCGGGAGTGGTAACCACTTTCTCATCGAGCTGGAAAACCTGGTCTATTTCTACGTCAACCTAGGCACACGCTTCCCCGTTAACGCATCTGACCCTGATCTCGACTTTGCAATACCTACCTTTGCTGGCGTCGGTGCGTCTGAGCCCGGCGAGCCACCCGCGGTCGGCAGCGCCTTTACCACGAGAGCAAACGCAGTGCGGCGCCTGGGACCCTACGCAGAGGTTCGCCAGAGAGCCATGGCGATGCTGGCTTTGAACCCGGGTGAGAATGACAGTGTAGGGTCATCGGCAACTTCGGATATCGCCTTCCAGCCGGATCTGCC
The DNA here is from genome assembly GCF_000224065.1 of Thiorhodococcus drewsii AZ1. GTDB lineage: Bacteria > Pseudomonadota > Gammaproteobacteria > Chromatiales > Chromatiaceae > Imhoffiella > Imhoffiella drewsii. The sequence goes on along the minus strand of NZ_AFWT01000025.1, from coordinate 3,137 downwards.
GCCGGACCCTGACCCGCCGTTCGAACCCACCTATGATTTTGTCGCCGACGATGCGGACGATGCCGACATCGATGGCCCGGTCTTCGAAAGCCGCTCGCTCGCGTTCTGTGTGCCGCCCAACGACACCCTGCTCGAATACTGGGACCGCGTGGAAGATCGGCTCTACAAACTGCGTCACTGCATGAATATAGAGGGCGTTGTGGGTGAGCTGCCGTTGTGGCAACCGGCCATCGATCCGATGCTGCTGGTCCGTGCCAAGGCCGCCGGTCTTGAGCTGGACGATGTGCTGGTATTGATCAACGAGCAACCGCCGCATCATCGGTTCGAAGTCCTAATGGAACGTGCCCGCCGCTTCACAGCAACCGCGCAGCAGTTCGGTAACCAACTGCTGAGCGCGCTTGAGCGCAAGGACGAGAGCGAACTAACGCTGCTCCGATCCGTACACGAGGACACAATTCTCAACTTGGTTCGGCGCCAGAAGTTGGATGCTATCGCCGAAGCCAAAGCCTCACGTGACCATCTGGATACGATGGAACACCCGATTCGAAAGCGTTTTGAGCACTATTTAAGTCTCCTGGCCAGCGATCGCGCTTTCAGCATTAGCGAAAAGGAGCAAAAAGCCCTGCAAGATCTCGATGAGGTGCAAGCTTGGCGGCAATTTGCATCTCAGGCGGAATCCAAGGCGCTGAGCCACCGACAAGGACCTCAATGGTCAAGTTCACTTAGCTCTAGCGTTGGCGGAGGTATCTCATTCTCCTCTGCTGGCCTCGTTGTAACCGCGATAGGAACCGCATCCATTGGCTACGGAGCCGCTAATCTCGAAGCAAAATATCAACGTAGAGCTCTGCGTGATCGCGACAGAGGGAGCCGTAGCGAAGCAGCCGCCAGTGCGACATCCACGAACTCCAGCTATGAGAGACGCCAGGAGGAATGGTACCTTCAAAGGGCTATCGCCGAATTGGAACTAAATGCGCTCACGCAACAAAAAACCGTAGCAGATATTCGTATCGCCTTGGCCGAGAAAGACCTCGAGACCCACGACCAGCAGATCGACAACAGCCGTGAGCTCTACGACTTCGCCAAAGACCGGTTCACTAATCTGGGCCTCTACAGCTACCTATCAACAACCCTTTCCCGCCTGTATCGCGAGGCCTACGACATGGCCCTCAAGATGGCACAGACCGCTGAACGTGCCTATCGCTTCGAAATCGGCGAAGACACCTTCTTTGTCAAACTCGACAACTGGACCGCTTCTCGCGCCGGACTGCTGGCGGCTGATCGCCTGCTACTGCAACTCCAGGCGATGGAAGCCGCCTTCATCGAACGCGACCGCAGACGCCAGGAGGTGACACTGCCCTGTGCGCTGTCTCAGATCGACCCCGATGCCTTGCTGAGCCTGCGCCACCTCGGCCGGGCTCGTATATCGATACCCGAGTGGTGGCTCGACCTGCACTATCCTGGGCAATACCGGCGGATGCTCAGCACGGTCCGCTTGACCATTCCCTGTGTGAGCGGCCCCTACAACAACGTCGCCGCGAAGCTGACCCTGGTAGACAGCGCGATTCGCACTACCGCCAATCCCGCTGACGACGCGTTGGTCGGCGTCCAGATCGGGCGCAACACCTCCATTTCAACCAGCAGCGCGAAATCCGACACCGGTGTCTTCGAACTGCGCTTCGACGGCCCGAAGAACCCGCCATTCAAGGGCGCTGGTGCTGTCAGCACTTGGGTTCTGGAGCTACCCGATCGCCATCGCGTGTTTGATTACGGGTCGATCGCCGATGCCATCCTAGAGCTCAGCTACACCGCCGAGGACGATGGCCTCCTGCGAGCAGCCGTCATGGGAGGCGGCGACAACGGTCAACCTGGCCGAGTCGACGCTGCACTCCAGGATGGCATGGTGCGAATCGTCAGCCTGAGACACGAGCTCCCAGATGTCTTCCACAGCCTGATGACGACAAACAACGCGACTGGGGCTATCGATATTCCACTGACGAGAGCCAGGCTATTCCCCCACTGGGTTGGAGACAGAGATATCAGCGTCCGACTGGAGGTGTTGCTAGAGCCCCAACCCTCGCAGCAGATTCGAACGGAAGAGGTGCAAGGAATCGCGACCGCCACCATCAACGGAGAATCGATTTCTAGCTGGTTTCCCTTTTCCAGTGTCGACTCGATTCCAGCGGCCGCTATGACCGATGAGCTTCAGATCGAAGCGGATGGAACAGCCGTGACCCTCGAGATGTCGCTGCCCGAGACGCTCGAGGTCCGTGACATCCTCTTGCGTCTCACTTACACCGCGCCCACGCACTAGGCTCGTTTTCGCCTAGTGCGTCGCACCCTGCGCCGCCTCTACCTAGCGGCAGCTCTACGACAGCATCCGGTCGTTCCGATTGATGGTCGGAATGACAGAAGACAGGATCGAAGAGTCACTGACCTGCAATCGACCGGTGGCGGCTTGAGAAACCATCAATCGGCTTGCCTAACTCGGCGATCCATCGGCCATGCTGGCAACCTGGTGTACCAACGCAACGCAACTCCCTTCGTCCACACCAGGAACGCGACTTCTCCCCTCTGGGATACAGCGAGCCGCACGACTGGTACAGCGCGAGCGGGTCGATATCCGAGTGTCTCGGCCCGAGATCTGATGGCTTGAACCTCGAATTGGCGCGCCAGGCAGGTAGAACGCGATGACAGACGCTCGGCTGAGACAGGTCTATGCCTATCATTTCGACAGCAAGCACCGCCCCGAGCGCTATGCGCCCGGACCCGGAGGCCTGGACTGGGCGACTCAACCCCATCCCTTTCGCTCTTTTGAGGACGCACCCCGCATTCCGTTGCCGCTCGCCAGCGACGGCGGACCTGCGTTCGCAGCCATCCGAGCGGGTGAACGGCCGGCACCGGCGAGTGTCGATCTCCAACACCTCGGAGCCCTCCTCGGGCGCTCTCTGGGACTCTCTGCCTGGAAGGCTTTTGGCGATGCCCGTTGGGCGCTGCGCTGCAATCCCTCCAGTGGCAATCTGCATCCGACCGAAGGCTATCTCATCACAGCGGGCTGTCCGGGACTGGCTGGTGGAATCTACCACTACCACAGCCACGATCATTGTCTGGAACGGCGCGGCATCGACGTCGAAGGATCC
>NZ_AFWT01000026.1 GCF_000224065.1 Thiorhodococcus drewsii AZ1 | reverse complement strand
AGCTCTTCATCGCTCAGTCGGTAGTCGTTCATGCCTGGAGATTACCATGGCGGGCAGACGGTTAACGAGGGAGCCTGAGCCGAAAATTCGTATGAAACGGGTATACGATCAATGCCAGTTCAGGCATCGGGGAAAAGCGCTTCGAGTACGGGCATCAAGTCACGTTCCACGGCGGCGAGGCTGACCTCGCGAGTCGGCTGGTCTTCGGGCCAGTCGGCGAGCACTGCATCGAGCGCGGCGATCGGGGACCAGGGCTGACCTCGGCTGCCATCCGGCTGCTCGGCGTGGTGGAGGATGTGGAGCTGCTCGCGCAGGTCGCGCTCCTCCGCCTCTGGCAGACCGTCCGGGAAGACCCAGTGAAGGATACGGTCGTCGTCGTCCAGCCAGTCGCGCAGCCGGAGCAACGCGGTCCTCGGGAACGGATTCAAGGGGCGTCCGGTGTCGTCGAAGAGCCCCAGATCGCGAGGCAAGGGCTCCCCCGGCCGCAGACCGCGTCGCAACATCAGGTTCGGGTCCTCTGCCTGTTCCTCGAACCAGTCGAGGGCGGCGAAGCGATAGCCAAAAGTCTCCAGTGCCACAGCAAGGGTAGTGGTCTGTCCTTCCGCCAGTGACTCGGCGCGAATCGCCGCATTGGCCAGAAACTCCCGCATAGGTTGGGATAAAACCTCAATCTTTGCTAGCGACGCTGCCATATTTCTTGTAGGTTCCAACGACAAAGATACCGATAGATGCGACGGTGACGGTTTTGACATAGACCAATTCAGTGATAATGACAGTGGAAATGACCGCACCGGAGACGGAGATGCAGGCAACGACTGTGATAGTTGCTGCAACCGGTCCAAAGACAGTTCTAGAATTGGCGATAACGACAAGCCCAGCGCTAATAACCGCGACCGAACAAACTCAGTAGAGGACGAACCATCAATCATCGCCTCACAAGCCCGCAATGCCTGATAGAGCGTGAGCGCAAGCCTCGTAGCAGCGGGCGGACGCTCGCGCGGATAACGACCGTACACATTCGCAACTTGACCGAAAAGGAAACTAAAACGATCAAGCAATTCACCTTGCAAGATCCAAGCATCGAGCGGTACACGAGCCAGGAAAGCAAGCCACAGGGATCCAGTCGGCAGCAGTAAGCGCTGCAGTTCCAGAGTGGAAGCCATCACCCCGGGCAAGCTTGGAATCTCATCGACCACCCCACGCCGGTACAGGAGACCCGAGTCCTCCGTAGCTAATTGCTCCAACCATTCTGTCATCACGGATTCTAATACTGTATCCATCGGGGCGGGATCCTCTCCCCTAGCAGGCGTGGCCGCTCCCCAACCGCTTTGGTTAGCCAATAGGAGTAAGGCGTAGGCATGACCCTCGGCAACACCGAATAAAGTGCTCAATACATTCGGCGGTTGTTGCCAGAGCGCCAACATCTTTCCGTTCAAGCTATGCGCTGCCCAGTCATGCTCGGACATGCCTCCCGGGGAGGCCGCCCGGGATTGCACCCGAAGCCATTCGAGCGGATCCGTTGCGGCGAAAAGCCCCTGAAGCAGTTCTAACCCCGGTCCAGACCATGGTGTGACACGGGAGAAACCTTTTGCCAGCCTTTCGTTTGGATACACCAAAGCAGTCGCAGCGGCGAGCGGCAGCCACCGCAATCGCTCAGCCTCGTCGAAGTCCAGCTCCTGACCGGTGAGGGCCGCGATCAGCAGGCGCGCCTGGGGAAGCTCGGCCGGATCCAGCTCGGTCAGTAGCTCCAGGTGCGCGGTGCGCTCGGTCTGGGGGCCTTGATTGGCGTGGATACAGAGCAGCAGCAGCCCGACCTCGTCCCAACCGGGCAGTCCGAGGTTCGCATAGAGCAGGTCCTGGATCCCGTCGAGAAAGCGTCGGCTACCGAGCGCCAGCGCCCGGCCGTGGATGTATTCGGCGCAAAGATATTCCTGAAAGCTTAGATGGGCGAACTGGAAGCGGTCCTCGGCCGGCTCGACCAGTAGCCCGGTCGGGTGGAGGAAATAGCCGAGCAGGTCCTCGGCATCCTCCGGACGAATCTCCCTGAAGCCGCCACCGGCTGCATTCTCGGGGCTGAGCAAGATCTGCAGCTCGGCCAGCAATTCGCTGCCTGTCCACACGACCTGGCGCCGATCCCGTTCATTATTTGCCCCTTTGGCCTTGGCTCCCCGATGCTGGCTGCGCCAGGCGAGATAGCCCAGCGCTCGGCGCACCTCGCGCTCGTCCCAATGGGGCATCTCGCCGCCTTTGCAGCTCCAGCGCAACCGGCGCTGCTGATTCTGGCGGACCAGATAGAGATCGATGATGCGCCGATAGAGGTCCGCGCGGCCATGGGGCATGCGTCGGTCGTTGGCGTGAACCAGGGCCATCAGGGTCAGGAAGATGGGCCGCCGGGCCAGCGTCAGCAGATAGCCGCGCTGCGCGTCGGACAGGGCCGATTCGAAGTCGGCCAGGAAGCGCTCCCGCTCCGCCCGCCACTCGTCGCGGATCAGAAAGAATCGCTCGATGAAGGCACGAATCTGCGGCCAGACGAAGGGTTGGATATGGTGGAGGCGGAGCTGGCGAGTGACCGTCACCGATACGGAGTCTGATAGGGTCAGCTTGTCTCGGGCACGGATCGTTCGATTTCGGATGTCGCGCAGCAGGGTGTCAAGCCTTGGTGCAGGCTCATCGCTTGGGGCAACTGGACTTGCGTTGGTTGCTTCTTCCGGCTCGCTCGACACTAACGGGTCCATTGATTCTGGTTCTGATGCCTCTGCCTGCATCAGATCTTCTTCCGGTTCGACCCACTGCATCGATCCTATCGGCAAGTCCTGAAAGCCGGTTGGGCGCCCGGTGAGGACTACTCGATGACCTGCCTCGACCGCTGAAAGCGCCAGTTCGAGCAGATGACGGCGAGGCTCTAGTCCGCCGACCTCGTCGATCCCGTCGAATAGCAGGAAGAGTGGCAATCGGTCGCCGTCCGTTGCGTAACTCTGGCGCAAGCGCTGGATATCCAGCCGGTAACCCTTGTCCGCCGCCTCCCGGCTCGCTTGGCGCCACCAGTGTTCGAGCAGGTCGTCGAGGCACTGAACGCTAGGCAGTTCGTTCTGGTAGTCGCGCAGGATCAAAGGCACTGGCAGAATGCCACGCTGCCCGACCAGACGGCGTCGAAACTCGCTGGACCGCTCGCTGACCAGTTCGCCGACGATGGCCTGGACCAGTGTCGTCTTGCCGCTGCCCGGGCGACCGGAGATCGCCACCAGCGGCAGCTCGGCGATCAGCTCTCGCGCGTCGCGGCCGGGTGGCTGCTCCTCCTTCAGGCCCTCGGCGTCACCTATCGATTCATCACCCCGGTCCTCGGTGTCGAGACGGACGGGGACATAGATGTCGCGCAAGTGGACACGGTCCTCACCCTCCTTGGTCAGGAGCAGATCCAGGTCGCCGAAACGGCGTGCCAGCCAGCGCGCGTATTCGCCCCTGGCGCTGACCCGGGCGTTCCTCTCGGCAATGGTGTGCAGTGTGCTCATGCGGTCGGACCGGTATCCGGGGCTGGGTCGCTCGCCTGGGTGGTCGCCTCTGGAAGGGCTTCATCGCCGGTAACGAGATAGATATGGCGCGGATCGATCGTTTGTCCTTGCTCGAATAGCTTGGCGAACAAGACGCGAAAATTGTCGTCGGAGCGCTTGCGGTCGCGGCGTTCGTTGAAGCGCTTGACGACTTCATCCAAGGACTCGGTGCCGTGCTTGTCCTTGGCGTCGGGATCCTTCGTCCTCAAGACATGGCTGAAGGCGCGAAAGAAGATCTCTCGCAGCAGGGCCTGATCGTCGTTCCCGCTCAGTTCGGCTGCCGACATCGGCTCAAGACCTTCCGCGCCACAGAGCACATCGTTCAACGACCGGATCGCCTCGGGCTGCCGCTCGAGTAGACGCCAGACCGGACGGTGGTAATGTCGGAGGTATTGCAGCAGGGTGAATCGATGGGCTTCGTCGCCGAATTCAAATTCATCGCTGGCGCCGATCCAGGTCTGGCAGTCGTGCATCGCCCAAGCGGCGCAAAGACTGTTGACGAAATTCTTGATCTTGCGCGGATTGGGTTCCAGCAGAAGCTCGATATTGGCCGCCAGCTCGATGAGGGCCTGCTCGGTCGCCTCCTGTTCAGCGGCAGGTGCCGTTGGCGAAGATCGGCGAGGAATGCCGTGGGTTTTCAGTTGGTCCTGGATCCCCTGACAAACGCCTGTCTGGGCCGGCAGCGGGATGGCGACCATCGCCTGAAACAGTTTTTCCAGATACTCGCGATTGCCCTCTTCGGAGTCACCGCGATGCTTGCGCAGTGCATCGAGGACGGCGCTGTCGTCCAGTCCGAGGACGAAGACGCAGCGGCGGGTGCCGAGATAGAGCTTGATGATCTCCAGCAAGCGGACGATCGCCTCTCCCTCGCAGCGGTCGAGATCGTCGACGAAGATCAGTAGCCGGGCCTTCTGCGCCAGTTCTTCTTCGATGCCGGAGTCCGCGCATCGGGCCTTGAGGATCTGCTCGACGGCATCCTCGAACAGCAGATGGAAACGCTGGCCGTCGCTCAGCGCGGTGAGACCTTCGTCGCCCGCCTGCCAGCCCTGGCGTACGGCATCCGTCAGCCCTCGGGCCAACTGTGTCGGCTTGCCGAGATAGAGGGTTGCAGCCGCATCCGCGAGATGTTCGAGAATCTTTGCGACAGCCAAGCCGACTTGACGATTGATCGTGCCCGCCACCTGCTTGAACTTCAGCCAAGCGGTGGCTTGCGCCTGGATCTCGCGGATCAGAGGAACGAGCGGATTTCCCTCGTTCTGGTGCTGCCAAGGGGAGTACCAGATGCAGAGCGTCTGATCCGCCAGCTTCTTGGTCGGTACCGGCCAGCCCAGCTCGCTTCCACGCCCTTCGTTCGTGCATCGCCAAGCAGTCCATGCCTCGTCGTTCTCCTCCTTGTTCGGGATATCCGAAAACATCAGGGCCTGTTCGATCGGCTTGCCGCCGAGCGTCACGAAGGCGCGGCGCATGACGCTGGTCTTGCCGGAACCCCATTTTCCGGTCACTCCGATGGTGAAGGGTGGTTCGACCTCCAGCGCCATCCGTGCCACCTGATCGCCGACGCGGCCGATGCCGAAGGCGTCTTCCAGCGTCCAGCTGTCGTTGCGATAGAAGGGATTGTTCTCGTCCGTCATGGTCCGCGGCGGCTCCTTGTGTCACCACACATAAAGGGGCATTTCGAGCGGAGAAGCTACGTGAGCTTGGCGGGAAAGCCAAGGGCCTCTGGCCGACCCTGACTACAGCAGCTTTTTGCTCTTCCCTCGAATACGTTCATAGAACTCCTCCATCACCTCAACGAACGAATTCTCCCGGTCCCAGAACCCCGGAAAATCCCCCGCCTTTCTCACCAGAATCCCCGATACGACTGGCGGGGTGGCCGGCTCGATCTCGGTTGGCAGACGTTTTCGGCCGTTCCAGAAGTCACGATAGTCCGGCGCCGACTCGGCGGTCTGCGGCCGGTTGAAGAAGGAGTCGGCGGGCTCGATCCTCTCTTCGCGTTCGTCCATGACCGAGACCAGTGCCCGGCCCAGCGGGGTCTCGCTGAGGGAGTGGTGCAGCCGCTCGCGCGACAACCCTCTCAGCTCGAACAGTAGGAATGGATCGCCGTCCAGCATGCCGGCCAGACGGTAGTAGACCCCGGCGATGTGCTTGCAGGGATTGGCATAGTCGGGGCAGGAGCATTGGGTCAGGGCGAAGTCGTTGCGGCTGAGGGGCAGCAGGTGCAGGTGCATGCCGGCGAACACCTGGTCGATGCGGTCCGGCATCTGGCCCATGAGCAGCTGTGAGACCAGGGCGGCATTGGCGCCGATCTTGGCGATGGCCTTGTCCCAGTCCTGGTCCGGGATGGGTGTCAGACGGATCTGGGTCTTGTACTGGGGTTCCTTGTAGACGCCGAAATAGGGATTGACGTTGCCCCGCACCGTCGCCTTCACCAATGCCTTCTCGATGCCGAAGTCGAGGATGCGGCTGTCGCCGCTGTAGCCGCGTCCGCGCTGCAGACGCCCGGCGTCCATGCAGCCCTCCAGGGCCGAGATGAAGCGCTGTCCCCACCAGGTCTTGCCGTGTGTCGCCATTGGTCAGTCCATCACCGCGTCGCGATTGAGCTGGATGAGCGCCTTGAAGCGCTCGTTGTCGAGCTGGGCGAGCCAGGACTCGTCGTTGCCGACGATGGCGCCGGCGAGTGCCTGCTTGGCGCGGATCATCTCGTCGATCCGCTCCTCCAGGGTGCCCAGGGTGACCATCTTGTGCACGAAGACGCTTTTTTCCTGGCCGATACGGTAGGCGCGGTCGCTGGCCTGGTCCTCCACCGCCGGGTTCCACCAGCGGTCGAAATGGAAGACGTGGTTGGCCTTGGTCAGGGTGATACCGACACCGCCGGCCTTGAGCGAGAGCACGAAGACGGAGGGTTCGGTCGCCGGATCCTGGAAGGCGGCGATCATCTCCTCGCGGCGTTTGCGCGAGGTGCCGCCGTGCAGATAGAAGCTGTTGAAGCGCCATTCCTGGCGCACCAGACGCTCGAGCGCGGCAGCGACCTCGGTGAACTGGGTGAAGATGAGCACGCTGTCGCCCTCGGCCATGACCTCCTCGAGCATCTCCTGGAGCCGCTGCAGTTTGTGCGAACGCTCGGGGCTGAAGGGGCTGCCATCCTGGAGGAACTGGGCCGGGTGGTTGCAGATCTGCTTGAGCCTCATCAGCGTGGAGAGCATGAGTCCCTGGCGCTCGATGCCTTCCTTCTCCTCCAGGTCGCGCTCGACCTCGCGCACCACGCCCTCGTAGAGCGCGGCCTGCTCGCGGCCCAGGTTGCAGTACTGGATCGCCTCGACCTTGTCTGGCAGGTCGTGGATGATGGATGTGTCGGTCTTGAGCCGGCGCAGGATGAAGGGCTCGACCAGCCGCTTGAGCGTGGCGGTCTGGACCGGATCCTGGTCGCGCTGCACCGGCAGCTCGAAGCGTTTGCGAAAGCGCGCCTGGGTGTCGAGGTAGCCGGGATTGAGGAAGTTGAAGATGGACCAGAGATCCATCAGCCGGTTCTCGACCGGGGTGCCGGTGAGGGCGAGTCGGTGGGTGGCGCGCAGCTTGCCGATGGCCTTGGTCTGGGCCGCCTTGGGGTTTTTGATGTTCTGGGCCTCGTCGAGCGCCACCCGGTGCCAGTCGACCGCGGCGAGGATGGCCTGATCGCGGCGCGCCAGGGCATAGGAGGTGACGACCAGCGCCTGGTCCGCCACCGCCTGCTTGAAGGTCTTGGTGTCGCCCGCCCGCTCGGGGCCATGGTGGATCAGCACCGGCAGTTGCGGGGCGAAGCGCTCGACCTCCTTGCGCCAGTTGCCGATGACCGAGGTCGGGGCGATCAGCAGGGTCGGGGAGGGCGGGTCGCCCGCTTCGCGCTCCTGCACCAGCCGGGCGATGACCTGGATCGTCTTGCCGAGCCCCATGTCGTCGGCCAGACAGCCGTTGAGCCCCACGCGTTCCAGAAGCTCGACCCAGGCGACGCCGCGCTTCTGGTACTCGCGCAGCTCGGCGTTCAGGTCGGGCAGATCGGCGATCGGCTCCAGGCTGCTGCGGTTGCGCAGTCCTTCGAGCATCTCAGCCAGTGCGTCGTCGCGGTCGACCTCGAAGAGTTCGTCGGTGGCGGTGTGCTGGAGCAGCGACTGGAGATCCATCTCGGCGCTCTCCCGGCCGTGCTCGCGCCAGAAGGCGAGCATCTCCTGCATCTGGTCGCGATCCAGCTCGACCCATTGACCCCGGAAATGCACCAATGGGGTCTTGGCGGCGACCAGTTGCTCCCATTCCTCCTCGCTCACCGTTTCGTCGCCGATGGCGAGCTGGTAGCGGTATTGGATCAGGTTGTCGAGGCTGAGGATGCCGGTCCCGGCCGCGCTGCCCGACGCCTTCTCCCGCTGTGGGTTGGAACGCAGCCGGATGCGCACCCGGCGCCGTCCCTTGGGGGTCCACCAGGCGGGGACGATGACCTTGAAGCCGGCATCCTCCAGGATCCAGGCATCCTCCTTGAGGAAACGGAAGGCGGCGTCCAGGTCGAGCGTCACGGACTGCGGCGTCGCGGTGTCCAATCCCTCCCAGAGACTGGGCAGCATGCGGGCGGCGAGTCCCAGATCGAGTAACGCCTGCGTTTCGAAGTCGGCGCCGAGCTGGCGGCGGGCGGATGTGCGCTCGGCGGCGGAGAGCGACCAATAGTCGGCGAGCGGCAGGCGTTGCGAGGGGTCGTCCTTGGGCACGGCGACGAATTCGAGCGTCCAGTCGTCCTCCGACGCGCCCAGCGGCTCGACCAGCCGGAAGCCGAGGGTGAAGGCGGCATCGCGCCCGTTGCCCAGGATGCGTTGGCGCCACTGGCGCCATTGCTGGTAGCGGTCCAGTCCGGTGCCTGGCGTGTGCCAGGGGTTCGCCGTCGGCACCCGCGTAAGACAGGCGTCCAGCAGCGTGCCTTGGAACCGCTTGGAGACGCTCGCGGGGATCGGGATACCGCGCAGCACGCGATCGAGCAGCACCTCGCTGACATGGCGCAGCAGCGACTCGGGCTCGGCTAATCCTTCCATGCCTGCGGCGCAGGCTGCTGGCATGCGCTCGGCGGCATCGGCGATGAGTCGTTCGTAGTCGCCCGAGGCCCACTCCCAGGCGCCATGAATCTCGTAGGGCGGTGTCTTGCGCTTGCCTTTGGGCGTCGGCGGCTGGTGATAGACGAGCGCCGGCAGATACTGGTCGCGCATCAGCAGACGCTTGAGGTTCTGGGTCAGCCAATACCAGAAGAGGAAATCGCTTCCCGGTTCGAGCCCCTTGGCCTGATAGAAGGCGAGGAAATGGATGTCGGAAAGCTGCTTGATGGGTTGGTCGAGGCGAAAGGCGTCGACCTTCCACGGCCTCAGATCGGCCGAGTCGGTCTCGATCGCTTCCGGCCAGGACTTGGCGAGCTGGGGTGAGGGCAGCGGGCTATCCGCCGTGCTCGGCAGCCAAAGGCTGTGGGAGGTCAGCGCAGGCGCGCCGCGTGTCGACTTGGGCGCCAGGCCCAGCTCGTCCAGCAGACCTGGCCAGGCGGCGTCCGGCAATTGAAAGGGGTGGGTGGATTGGTCTCGGGCGCGAGCGGAGCGGCCTTGCGGCAGGGTCTCCGTCCACAGCCACAGGGCGCCGTCCTGTATAAAGGTCTCGTTTGGCTCCGGGAGCCAGAATGCATGGAGGATCTTCATCTTGGCCGGTTGCTCGCGCCTCTTCGATCGGGATTGGTGTTGTCGATCGATTCGAATCTATCGCGAGCGGCGGCGCTTGTCACCGGCCGGGGCTAGGGGGCGGTCTCCGCGCCATCGGGCCCGCGCATTCCGTGCGCGACGGGCTCGGTGGGATGCTCAGCCCTTGACCCACTCCCGCACCTGATCCGGTCCAGGGATGCCGCCGGCGTGCACGACCTTGCCGTCCAGCACCACGCCGGGCGTGGACATGACGCCATGGCCGAGGATCTCGGCCATATCCGTGACCTTGTCGAGCTGGATCTCGACGCCGGCCTCCTTGGCTGCCTGAGAGATGAGGTCGGCGGTGACCTCACAGTTGCGGCAGCCGCCGCCCAACACCTTGAATGTCTTCATGTTCGATACCTCAAGCGATCAGATTGAATGTCCAGCCGACGAGCGTGAAGGCGACGGCCAGCACGCCGGCGAACAGGGCGAGTGCCGGCCAGCGGATGACCTTGCGCAGAATCAGCATCTCGGGGAGCGAGAGCGCGGCGACGCTCATCATCAGGGCTAGGGTTGTGCCGATCGCGACCCCTTTGGTCAGCATCGCCTCGGCCACCGGGATGATGCCGGTGGCGTTGGAATAGAGCGGTACGCCCAGCAGCACGGCCAGCGGAACGCTGTACCAATCGTCACCGCCTAGATGGGTCGTCACCCAGTCGGCGGGGACAAAGCCGTGGAAGAGTGCGCCGACCGCGATACCGATCAGCACCCAGATCCAGATGCGTCCGACGATCTCCCGAACCTCACCGAGCGCATAGCGATGGCGACCGAGCAGGCTGCGGTCGGTTTCGATCGCTCCAGTCTCGCCCATTCGGATCTTCCAGACATAGTCCTCGACCCAGCGTTCGGGGTGGAACGCCTGCATGGCGATGCCGCCGAACCAGGCGACCAGCAGTCCGGCCAGGACGTAGAGCGCCGCCAGCTTCCAGCCGAGCACGCCGACCAGAATCACGGCGGCGACCTCGTTGATCATCGGGCTGGCGATCAGGAAGGAGAAGGTCACGCCGAGCGGGATGCCGGCCTCGACGAAGCCGATGAAGAGCGGCACCGAGGAGCAGGAGCAGAAGGGCGTGACTGCGCCGAGCGTGACCGCCATCCCGCGCGCCTGCCAGTCGGGTCGGCCGCGCACGAAGGCGCGCACCCGTTCGGGCGAGAGCATGGCGCGCAGTAGCCCCATGACATAGATGACGATGACCAGCAGGGCGAAGATCTTGGTCAGGTCCATGACGAAGAACTGGACGGCTGCACCCAGGTGCGACTCGGGGCCGAGTCGCAGCAGCTGGAAGGCGATCAGATTTCCGAGGGACTCAAACATGGCCGGACACCGCGCGACCCTGTTCGTACCAGCCCTGGGTTCGGTTGACCAGCCGCACCACCAGCAGCATCACCGGTACCTCTATCAGGACGCCGACCACGGTCGCGAGTGCCGCACCGGACTCGAAGCCGAACAGCGAGATGGCCGCCGCGACCGCCAGCTCGAAGAAGTTGGAGGCCCCGATGAGGGCTGAGGGACAGGCGACGCTGTGCTGCTCGCCGACGGCGCGGTTGAGCCAGTAGGCCAGGGTCGAGTTGAAGAAGACCTGGATCAGGATGGGCACGGCCAGCAGCAGGATGATCAGGGGTTGCTCGATGATGGCCTCGCCTTGGAAGGCGAACAGCAGCACCAGGGTCGCGAGCAAGGCGAGGATCGAGGCATGGCCGAGGCGATCGAGGGTGGCGTCGAAGCGCGCCTGGCCCTGGGCGAGTAGCCGATGGCGCCAGATCTGGGCCAGGATCACCGGGATGAGGATATAGAGCACGACCGAGGTCAGCAGGGTGTTCCAGGGTACGACGATCGCGGACAGTCCGAGCAGCAGCCCGACGATGGGTGCGAAGGCGAACACCATGATGGTGTCGTTGAGCGCGACCTGCGACAGGGTGAAATAGGGATCGCCGCCGGTGAGCCGGCTCCAGACGAAGACCATCGCCGTGCAGGGCGCGGCGGCGAGCAGGATGAGACCGGCGACGTAGGGATCGAGCTGTTCGGCTGGCAGCCAGGGCGCGAAGAGTCCTCGGATGAAGATCCAGGCCAGCAGGGCCATCGAGAAGGGCTTGACCGCCCAGTTGACGAAAAGGGTGACGCCGATGCCCTTCCAGTGCGAGCGGACCTGATGCAGTGCGCCGAAGTCGACCTTCATCAGCATGGGGATGATCATCACCCAGATGAGCAGGCCCACGGGGAGGTTGACCTGGGCGATCTCCAGTCGTCCGAGAAACTGGAACGGTGTCGGTATCCATTGTCCCAATCCGATGCCGACCAGGATGCAGAGCCCGACCCAGAGGGTCAGCCAGCGCTCGAAGACGCTCATGGGCGCACCGGATGCGCGTTTGGTAGAGATGTCGCACTGAACGGACATGCGCTACTCCGACTCGGTCGAGTTGAGACCCAGCGCCTCGATCACGGCCGGGACCAGTCGGGCGCGGATGGCGTCGCGCACTTCGATGAAGGAGTCCAGCGACTCGCCGTGCGGATCGTGGAAGGGCAGATGGATGCGCGGGGCAGGGCGCGGAAAGAGGGGGCAGCTCTCGTTGGCCTTGTCGCAGACGGTGACGACCAGATCGATCGGCGCGTCGAGAACGGCATCAATGTCTTTCGGATGGAGCCCTTCGGTCGGCAGTCCCGCATCCGCCAGCGCCGCGATGGCGCCGTCCGCGACCTTGGGCTGGGGACGGGTTCCGGCCGAGAGGGCGTGGACCTGGCCCACTAGGTCGTGATTGAGGATGACCTCGGCCATTTGCGAGCGGCAGGCGTTGCCGGTGCAGAGGACCAGGACGGTTTTGGTTGCTGTAGGCATGCGTGTTCCCCGAGCGCTTGCTGGTGTATCGCTGGCGTTTCAGGCGCAGCGCGGCGCGGATGGTCGGTTCGGCATCATGGCGAGGCGGTGCGCGTCCTCGGCGAAGGGGTGGGCTTCGCCAAACCCATTCTGTGTCTCCCGCAGGATGCTCGACACCCAGCTCGGCAGGTCCGGGCGAATCCGGTAGTAGATCCAGAGTCCCTCACGGCGGTCCAACACCAGCCCGAGCTCGCGCAGCTGTGCCAGATGGCGGGATATGTGCGGCTGGGCGGTGCCGATGGCGTGGGTCAGTTCGCAGACGCAGAGCTCGCCCTGGGCCGCCAGCAGCATCAGACAGCGCAGTCGGGTTTCGTTGCCGAGGGCGGCGAAGAGCTGATGTGGCTTGGTGTCCATGGGTGTAAATATATCGGTGTTGATATATATCGACAAGCGAATATTTGGGGTCCCGGCGATTGGTGGGGCCGCCCTGCGCTCGAGTTGCTGTCCGCGATGGTGACAGCAGGCGCTGATTCGAGGACTTAAACTAGTTGGTCAAGCGTTTGACAAGATAGTTCTTCGGTGATAATTTGCTGAAATAGGTCCCCAGCAGATCCATACGAGCGATGAGGGCGTGCGTCGGCGCGTGCAGGTACCGATCGACAAGGATTCTCGTGTTTTCTCAGGTGACGAAACGAGCAGGAGGAGAGGCCGATTCATGCGGTCTCTTGGATGATGCTGCCTCTGCAGAGGCGACTTCTAGGCCATGAGGATGCTGGCCTAACGCAAGCGGCTCGCGATCCGTCACCGCTGGATCGCGATCAGGTTGCTGTTCGAATGCAAAGAAGAACCGGAACCGTCTCGATGTACCGCAGGGACGGCAATCCCCTCATGTCATTTGGAGCTCAATTAAACAATGTCTGCGTCAGACAATATTTACGGGCAGGACCTGAATCAGGTTGCCGCTAACTACGAACCCTTAAGCCCTCTGACGTTCATCGAGCGGGCAGCATCCATCTATCCAGACAAGACCGCCGTCGTCTACGGCGAGGTGCGGCGCTCCTGGGGCGAGACCTATCGGCGCTCTCGCCTGCTCGCCAGCGCATTGGTGCGGCGCGGGGTCAGGGCTGGCGACACCGTCTCCATCATGAGCCCGAATCTGCCGGAACATTTCGAGGCGCATTTCGGCGTCCCCATGTCGGGCGCGGTGCTCAACTCCATCAACACCCGTCTCGACGCCTCCTCCGTCGCCTTCATTCTTGAACATGCCGAATCCAATGTGCTGATCACCGACCGCGAGATGTCGTCGGTGGTGAGCAAGGCGTTGGCGCAGATGAAGACCCGGCCGATCGTCATCGACATCGACGATCCGAGCTTCGAGGGCGGCGAACTGCTGGGCGAGATGACCTACGAGCAGTTCCTCGCTGAAGGCGACTCGGACTTCGACTGGAAGGGGCCGGACGACGAGTGGAATGCCATCAGTCTCAACTACACCTCCGGAACCACCGGGGATCCCAAGGGCGTGGTCTATCATCATCGCGGCGCCTATCTCAACGCGGTGAGCAACGCGCTGTCCTGGGGGATGCCCAATCGGGCCGTCTATCTCTGGACGCTGCCGATGTTCCATTGCAACGGCTGGTGCTTCCCCTGGACGGTTGCGGCGGTCTCGGGCGTCAGCGTCTGTGTGCGTCACGTGCGCGCGGTGCATCTGATGGAATTGATCAAGCAGGAAAAGGTCGATCATCTGTGCGGCGCGCCCATCGTGCTCAGCATGCTGGTCGGCGTGCCGGCCGAGCTGAAGGAAGGGCTGAATCACACCGTCAAGGTCATGACCGCCGGGGCGCCGCCGCCGGCGTCCGTGATCCAGGGCATGGAGGAGATGGGCTTCGATGTGACCCATGTCTATGGCCTCACCGAGACCTACGGTCCCTGCGTGGTCTGTGCCTGGAACGACGACTGGGACGACAAGTCGATGCAGGAACGCTCTCGGCTCAAGGCGCGCCAGGGCGTGAGGGTGCCGATGCAGGAGGGGCTCATGGTGGGCGATCCTGTGACCCTCAAGCCGGTTCCGCGCGATGGCGAGACGATCGGTGAGATCTTCATGCGCGGCAACGTGGTCATGAAGGGCTATCTGAAGAATCCCAAGACCACCCGCGCGTCCTTCCAGGGCGGCTGGTTCCATTCGGGCGACCTGGCGGTGTGTCATCCGGACGGCTATATCGAGATCAAGGACCGTTCCAAGGACATCATCATCTCCGGCGGCGAGAACATCTCCAGCATCGAGGTCGAGGAGACGCTGTTCCGGCACCCGTCGATTCAGGACGTGGCGGTCGTCGCCATGAGCGACGAGAAGTGGGGCGAGGTGCCCTGCGCCTTCATCTCCCTGATTCCGGATGCGCAGATGACCGAGGAAGAGGTCGTCCGTTATTGCCGCGAGAACATGGCCCATTTCAAGGTGCCGAAGAAGATCGTCTTCAAGGATCTGCCGCGAACCTCGACGGGTAAGGTTCAGAAATTCATCCTGCGCCAGTGGGCGAAAGAGGAATCATGACAATGAAGGTACTGGTCGCGGTCAAGCGCGTCATCGACTACAACGTCAAGGTGCGCGTCAAGCCGGATCACAGCAATGTGGATCTGGCCAACGTCAAGATGTCCATCAACCCCTTCTGCGAGATCGCGGTCGAAGAGGCCGTTCGGCTGAAGGAATCCGGTGCGGCGAGCGAGGTGGTGGTGGTCTCCATCGGACCCAAGTCGGTGCAGGACCAGATCCGCGCAGCCATGGCGATGGGTGCCGATCGTGGTATCTGGATCGAGACCGCCGAGACCGATCTCGGCGCGCTCAGCATCGCCCGTCTGCTGGCCCAGGTGGTGCGCGACGAGCAGCCCGGTCTGGTCCTGCTCGGCAAGCAGTCGATCGACTCCGACAACAATCAGACCGGTCAGATGCTGGCGGCCATGCTGGACTATCCCCAGGCGACCTTCGCCTCCAAGCTGACGGTTACGGGCGACGAGGCCGAAGTGACGCGCGAGATCGACGGCGGTCTGCAGACCCTCGCGCTCAAACTGCCGGCGGTGGTCACCACCGACCTGCGGCTCAACGAGCCGCGCTACATCAAGCTGCCCGACATCATGAAGGCCAAGCGCAAGCCGCTGGCCCAGACCAGTCCCGAGACGCTCGGCGTCACGCCGTCGGCCGGTCTGAAACTGCTGTCGGTCGAGCCGCCGGCCGAGCGCCAGGGCGGTGTCATGGTCGAGTCGGTGGCGGCGCTGGTCGACGCCTTGAAGAACCAAGCCCGAGTGCTGTGAGGGGATCGAACATGAGCATTCTCGTCATCGCTGAGCACGACAACCAAACGCTCAAATCCGCGACACTCCATGCCCTCGCGGCAGCCACTCAGATCGGTGGGGACGTCGACCTGCTGGTCGCCGGCAGCGACTGTCAGTCGGTCGCAGCCGAAGCGGCGGCTATCCCTGGCGTGCGCAAGGTTCTGGTCGCGGACGCGCCGGCCTACGGTCATCATCTGGCCGAGAACGTCTCCCGGCTGGTCGCGGATCTGGCCGAGGGCTACGGCTATCTGCTGACCCCGTCCACCACCACGGGCAAGGATTTTATGCCGCGCGTGGCGGCGCATCTGGTGGTCGAGCAGATCTCGGACGTTATGGCCGTGGTCGGCCCCGACACCTTCCGCCGTCCCATCTATGCCGGCAACGCCATCGCCACCGTCCAGTCCTCGGATCCGATCAAGGTGATGACGGTGCGCACCACCTCCTTCGAGGCGGTCGAGACCTCGGGCGGCAGTGCCACCATCGAGTCCCTGTCCCAGGTCTTCGAGGCGAGCGGAACCCGTTTCGTCTCCGAGGCGTTGGTGCAGTCCGATCGTCCTGAGTTGACCTCGGCCCGCGTCGTGATTTCCGGAGGTCGCGGTCTGGGCTCGGCGGACAACTTCGCGCACCTGTACGAGCTCGCCGACAAGCTTGGCGCGGCGGTTGGTGCCTCGCGCGCGGCGGTCGATGCGGGCTATGTCCCCAACGACATGCAGGTGGGACAGACCGGCAAGGTGGTTGCGCCAGAGCTCTACATCGCCGTGGGCATCTCGGGGGCCATCCAGCATCTGGCCGGCATGAAGGAATCCAAGGTGATCGTCGCCATCAACAACGATCCCGATGCGCCCATCTTCCAGGTCGCGGATTACGGGTTGGTCGCGGACCTCTTCACCGCGTTGCCCGAACTGATCGAAAGTCTCTAGCAGGTAATCCAAAATGAGCTATGTCCACCCCTACCGGGACGCGGAGTTCGTCCTGCGTCATCTGGTCGATTTCGATGCGCTCTGCGCCACTGCCGGACTCGACGAGGTCAATGCCGATCTGGCCGTCGCCATCCTTGAGGAAGCAGCCAAGCTCGGCTCGGAGGTGCTGGCGCCGCTGAATCGGGTAGGGGACCAGGAGGGCGCCCGGATGGACGCTCAGGGCGTCGAGGAGACGCCTGGGTTCAAGGAGGCCTACGGTCAGTTCGCCGAAAGCGGCTGGCTCTCGCTGTCGGCGGCCGAGGAGGTTGGTGGTCAGAATCTGCCCAACGCTCTCAATACCGCCGTCAACGAGATCTGGCATTCGGCCAACATGGCCTTCGCGCTCTGTCCCATGCTGAGTCAGGGGGCGATGGAGTCGATCGCCCACCATGCCGACGAGACGCTCCAGGCGCTCTATCTGCCCCGTCTGGCGACCGGCGAATGGACCGGAACCATGAATCTGACCGAGCCGGATGCCGGTTCGGATCTCGCGGCCATCAAGTGCAAGGCGATCCCGGACGGCGATCACTACCGTATCAGCGGTCAGAAGATCTTCATCACCTGGGGTGATCACCGGATGACCGAGAACATCGTGCATCTGGTGCTGGCGCGCCTGCCCGATGCGCCTCCTGGCGTGAAGGGCATTTCGCTCTTCATCGTGCCCAAGGTGTTGGTCGAGGAGAACGGCGACCTCGGTGCGCCCAACCAGGTGCGCTGTCTGTCGCTGGAGCACAAGCTCGGCATCCACGGCAGCCCGACCTGCGTCATGGAGTTCGACGCGGCCATCGGCTATCTGGTCGGCGAGCCCAATAAGGGCCTGGCCTACATGTTCACCATGATGAACCATGCCCGCCAGGCGGTGGGTCTGCAGGGGCTTTCCATCTCCGAGCGCGCCTATCAGGGCGCCCTCCAGTACGCCCAGGAGCGTTTGCAGGGCACCCGGCGCGACGGTTCGCGCGTCGCCATCATCGAGTATCCGGACGTGCGCCGCATGCTGATGACGATGAAGAGCGCGACCGAGGCCATGCGTGCACTGGCGATGGTGGCCAGCGCCGAGGTCGACCGTTTCCGCTATGCGAGCGATCCGGCCGAGAAGGCGAGCCATTTTGCGCGTCTGGAACTCTTCACGCCTATCGTTAAGGGCTGGCTGACCGAGATGTCTCAGGAGCTGACCTCGCTGGGCATCCAGGTCTACGGCGGCATGGGTTACGTGGAGGAGACCGGCGCGGCTCAGCACTATCGGGACGCGCGCATCCTGACCATCTACGAGGGTACGACCGGCATCCAGGCGCTGGACTTCATCGGCCGCAAGACACTGTCCAACAACGGCGAGGCGCTGCAGCTGCTGCTCGACGAGATGCAGTCGACCGCCGAGGCGCTGCGTTCCAGCGGCTATCCGGATGCGAGCCTGGTTGCGGCCTTGGACCAGTCCCTGGAGCACGGCGTGAAGGCGCGGGCCTGGATTCTGGAGCAGGCCGCGTCCGACCGCGATCTGGCGGGCAGTGCGAGCTTCAATTTCCTGATGCTGTTCGGCTATCTGTGCGGCGGCTGGCTGATGGCGCGCGAGGCGCTGCAGGCGCGTGCGCTGAGCGAGGCGGGCGAGGGCGATCCTTCCTTCCTTGAGGCCAAGATGACCACCGCGCGCTTCTACTGCGAGCATCTGCTGCCGCGCACCCAGTCCTACCTGGCGGCGGTGCTGGCTGGCAGCGACAGCATCATGGCCCTGACGGTCGACCAGTTCTAGGAGTTCATCATGAGCGAACGCGAATCCATGGAGTTCGATGTCGTCATCGTCGGTGCCGGTCCGTCCGGTCTGGCGACGGCGTGCCGACTGGCGCAACTCTCCAGCGATCGGCAGCTCGACCTCAGCATCTGCGTGGTGGAGAAGGGCTCCGAGGTCGGGGCGCACATCCTCTCCGGCGCCGTGATCGAGACGCGGGCGCTCGATGAACTCTTTCCCGACTGGAAGGAGCGGGACGCGCCGCTGGTCACGCCGGTCACGCGCGATCAGGTCTATCTGCTGCGCGACGACCAGAATGCCTGGAGCCTTCCGTCGGCATTGGTTCCGCGCACCCTGCACAATGAGGGCAACTACATCGCCAGCCTCGGCAATCTCTGTCGCTGGCTGGCGGCCCAGGCCGAGGAGTTGGGTGTCGAGATCTTTCCCGGATTCGCCGCGACCGAGGTGCTGTTCGGCGACCAGGGGCAGGTGATCGGCATCGCTACCGGCGACATGGGCGTCGGTGCCGACGGCGAGCCCAAGGACAGCTATACCCCTGGCATGGAGCTGCTGGCGCGCTACACGGTGTTTGCCGAGGGCTGCCGCGGTCAGCTCGGCAAGGTGCTGCAGCAGCGCTACGACCTGGCGGCCGGGGTGGACCCGCAGCATTACGGGATCGGGCTCAAGGAGCTGTGGGATGTGGATCCGGCCCTGCATGAACCTGGACTGGTGGTCCATGGAGCAGGGTGGCCGCTTCAGAACGGGACCAACGGTGGATTCTTCCTCTATCACCAGGAGAACAACCAGGTCGCCGTGGGCCTGATCGTCGACCTCGACTACGACAACCCCTGGCTCAGCCCCTACGACGAATTCCAGCGTGTGAAGCAGCATCCGGTGATCGCGCGTTATCTCAAGGGCGGCAAGCGTGTCGCCTACGGCGCGCGCGCGCTCGCCAAGGGCGGCTTCAACGCGCTGCCGCGCATGCATTTCCCCGGCGGTCTGCTGGTCGGCTGCGATGCCGGCACGCTCAACGTCGCCAAGCTCAAGGGCACGCATACGGGGCTCAAGACCGGCATGCTGGCAGCGGAAGAGATCGTCGAGGCGATCGGTGCGGGCGACCAGGGCGGTTCGGATCTGGCCGGGTTCGACGCACGTCTGCGCGGATCCTGGGTCCATGAGGAGTTGTACGCCACCCGCAACTTCGCCCCGGCGCTGCATCGCCTGGGGATCCTGGGCGGTGGCGCGCTCAACTATCTGGATCAGAATCTGGTGGGCGGCAAGCTGCCCTTTACGCTGCACGACCGCACCCCGGACGACGCACGGCTGCGTCCGGCCAGTGCCTGTTCGCCGATCGACTATCCCAAGCCGGATGGAGTGCTGAGTTTCGATAAACTGAGCTCGGTGTTCCTGTCGAACACCAACCACGAAGAGGATCAGCCCTGTCATCTGCATCTGGCCGATCCGAGTATTCCGGTCGAACGCAATCTGCCGGAGTTCGCCGAGCCGGCGCAGCGCTATTGCCCGGCCGGGGTCTATGAGATCGTCGACGATGGGGCAGGGCCGCGTTTGCAGATCAACGCCCAGAACTGCGTCCACTGCAAGACCTGCGACATCAAGGATCCGGCACAGAACATCACCTGGGTCGCGCCCGAGGGCGGCGGCGGTCCCAACTATCCAAACATGTGAGGAACGAACATGGCTCGTGAGCTCAAGATCGGCGACAAGGCGACCATCACACGGCGCTTCAGCGATGCCGACGTGCGTCAGTTTGCCGAACTGTCGACCGACCACAATCCCATCCATCTGGATCCCGACTACGCCGCCGAGACCCAGTTCAAGCAGCGGATCGTCCATGGCGCGCTGGTCGGCAGCCTCTTTTCGGCCCTGCTCGGCGAGCATTTGCCGGGAAACGGTGGCATCTACATGGGGCAGACCCTGCAGTTCAAGGCGCCCGTCTTTCTGGACATGGAGGTGATCGCGAGCGTCGAGATCACCTCCATCCACGAGCGCAAGCCCATCGTCACCCTCAGCACCCAATGTGTCGACGCCGAGGGCAAGACCCTAATCACGGGCGAGGCGGTGATGTATGTGCCTTGGCTGAAGGAGGCGGCGAGCGCCTGAGTCGGGTCGCCGACATCGCCATCGATCGGGAACAGGGTCCCGATCGATGGGGTTCTAACGCATGAATTGGGAGAAACGCTCCCGCCATTCCTCGTCGATGCGGATCGGTCGCAGGTTCTCCAGCGATACCATGACGATCTTGAGTCGGATCCGCACCCGCTCCTCTTCGCCGTTCCAGGCGCTGACCGCGAGCTGAACCGAGCTGTTGCCCATGGCCTCGACGGACAGGGTGAATTCCAGCATGTCTCCATAGACGCTCGGAACCAGATACTCGATCTCAAGTTTCACCGCTGGGATGGTGAGTCGATGTTCTTCCTGTAGCGCGCGGAAGCTAATGCCCAGCGCGTCGCGAAACCAGTCCTCGACGACCTCGTTGCAGAGCTCGGCATAGCGCGGATAGAAGACGATTCCGGCGGGATCGCAGTGGGAGAAGCGGACGTTTTTGCTGACTCTGAAGATCATGGTGCAAGGGTCTTGATTGGTGAGCCGTTCGCCCATCTGTTGGCGTGACTCGGATGGATGAAAGAACCACAGGGAGCGGATCCGTTCGTCGGAGCAGGAGGCTATTCCTGCACCCCGTGACGCACCATGTCGAACATGACGCGGGCGATTTCCTCCGGGCTGCGGATGCCGCCGGGGCGATACCAGAGACAGGCCCAGTTCATGCCGCCGAGCAGGAATAGGCGCAACAGCGAGCGATCCGTGCCGGGCGCGGCGGGCAGTGCGTCGATGAGGTCGCGGAAGACGTTTTCGTAGTCGTTGCGATAGGGCGTGGTGCGCTTGAGCAGATCGACCTTGCCGGTGAGGGCCAGGTTGCGTCCGGCGATACGGTCGATCGGTGCGCCTTCGAGGATGCCGGCGAAATGCACCTCGCAGGCGATGCGCAGTCGCTCCCAGGGATCGGCCGACTGGGCGATGGCGCTCTCGATGCGCGCCTTGACCTGGGCGATGCCCTCGCGATGGACCTCGATGAAGAGTTCTTCCTTGGAGGCGTAATAGTGATAGACCGAGCCGGGCAGCAGGCCGGCGCGTGCGGCGATGTCGCGAATCGAGGTGCCTTCGTAGCCCTTCTCCGAGAAGAGCTGGGCGGCGGCGTTGAGGACGATCTGACGGCGGTCGATGGGCTCATCGCTCTCGCCGTCTTGAGGTTGGGAGGGTGACGGGCGGCTCAAGCTTTGGGTGAGTGCGCCGCGAGCGAGGTATTGGCGTTGCTGTTCGGTCAGCGCTTCGATGCCGTCGCTCGACTGTTCGGCGAGTGCCTGGAGCCGCTTGAACGTGGTTTCCAGTCCGTGGCGCTGGAGGATGTAGCGTACCCCGGAGGGCGAGACCTCCAGGTTGCGGCCACGCAGCGTTTTGGCGACGCCGGCCTGTCCGAGCTCTGGCCGCTCGCGTGCGAGCCGCAAGATTTCGGTCTCGATGACGCTGGTCTCGGACGATGCGCAGGGGCGTCTGCGTGCCTGTTTCATGTCTACTCGTTTTCCGGGTGAGTGGCGGCGAATACCGACCCTAGAGCATAAAACTACTTATTCTATCGTTTGACAAGCTAGTTTGTCGGTATCGCCGCCCGGCGCCCGTCCGCCGGAATGGGACGGGTGCCTGAAGACCTCTATATGACGATGGGGTCAGGGTCGTTCGAAGATGGCGGCGATCCCCTGGCCGCCGCCGATGCACATGGTGACCAGGGCATAGCGACCGCCGACACGCTCCAGTTCATGGATCGCCTTGGTCGCCAGGAAGGCCCCGGTGCAGCCAACCGGGTGACCCAAGGCGATGGCCCCACCGTTCGGGTTGGTCTTGGCTGGATCCAGTTCGAGCCCTCGGGCGACTGTGATCGCCTGTGCCGCGAACGCCTCGTTGGACTCCACGATGTCCATCTGGTCGAGCGAAAGCCCGGCGCGCTCCAGCGCCTTCTTGCTGGCCGGAATCGGTCCCTCGCCCATGATGTGGTTCGGTACGCCGGCTACGGCGCTCGACACCAGACGGGCGATCGGACGATAACCCGCACGTTCGGCCGCCTCGGCCTCGGCCAGCACCAGGAAGGCGGCGCCGTCGTTGATACCGGAGGCGTTGCCGGCGGTCACGGTTCCGCCCTTTTTGAATATGGGACGCATCTTGGCCAGCGCCTCGATGGTGACGTTCGCTCGTGGATGTTCGTCGGTGTCGAAGACCATGACGCCCTTGCGCGATTCCACCTCGATAGGAACGATCTGCTTGGAGAAGCGTCCCTCGGCGATGGCCGCACAGGCGCGTCGCTGCGACTCCAGCGCGTACCGATCCTGCTCCTCGCGCTCGATGCCCCATTTCTCGGCCAGGTTTTCGGCGGTGACGCCCATGTGGCCGACACCGAAAGGGTCGGTCAGGGTGGCGACCATGGCGTCGATCATCTGGGTATCGCCCATGCGCGCGCCCGACCGCATTGAAGGTGAGAGATAGGCGCCGCGCGACATCACCTCGACACCGCCGCCGACCCCGAATTCACACTCGCCCGTCATGATCGCCTGCGCGGTGCCGAGGATTCCCTGCATACCCGAGCCGCACAGCCGGTTGACCGCCATGGCCACCGATTCCATCGGCAGACCGGCCTGGATCGAGGCGACGCGGGCGACGTAGGGATAGCGTGCCTCGGTGGGGATGCAGTTTCCGACCGTGACGTATTGCAGTTGCTGAGGGTCGGCACCCGAGCGCGCGACGGCCTCTTTCATGACGATCCCGGCGAGTTCGGTGGGTTCCATCCCGCTCAATGAGCCGCCGAAGGTTCCGATGGGTGAACGCACCGCGCTGAGGATGACGACATTAGGTGTTGGCATGAGCATCTGTCTCCGTTTCGACGATCTGATTGGCGCCTCCGTCGCACAGGCAAGGAGGCGCTGTACTTTCCTCTCCATCCTGACGTGATGCCCGCGATTCGACGCGATGGTGTTCCTCTCGTCGGATACGTCGGGCGGCAGTGCTCGGAAAGGTCGAAGATTGTACCCGGATCCGGCGGATTGAGCCGCAAAGATGCATTTTGTGATAATTAAAACAATAGTTTGTCCGCTGTGTGGCGCGGCGCAATCCTGTGCTCTCTTTGTATTCCGACGCGGGACTCGATGCTGGATCGCGATGTGGATGTCATCACAGCGTCACGGGTCGAAATCCGTTACAACAATTGGGCCGGCGTGGACGTGACGATGGCTTAAACTGGAGCAGAGCCTGGCTTGAGAAGCGGAAAGGTGGTATCCATCTTCGACGATCAGGTCCGTTTTGCGCCTTTCGAGAGCAGACCATCGGACACGCGGCAGGTGTCGATGCGACCAGCGCAGCCATGATCGGATGACGCGAAAGGGTTGCGAGTCGTTATGGCGAGAGCAGGTATGATCGAGGGCGCTCGATGCGGCTAGGAGTGCTCCCGGTCGCGGGACCTGGTCCGATTCAGGGACTGTTCGTCTTTTGTCAAAGAAGCGAAGCTCTAAGGGCGAACTGGAAAGGATCTATATATGAGCTGGCGCATTCCGGCGGCGTCTAGAATCGACCGCCCTGGATTGCTCCGGGACTTCGCCTGCGTCATTTGCGGATGTGAACGGCGTGGCACCCATCCAGAATTACATTCTGTAGAAGAGAAGGATACAGGTGGCAAAAACAAATACGCTCTCGACGGACGACGTCCTGTTGATGCTGTGCGGGTCCGTCAAAAAGGTGCTGACCACCGCCACGGGAACGGAGATCGTTTACTCCCCGATGGTGCAGCGGATTACCCGTACCTGTCTGCGGCCAGATATCGGTTGCTTCGTGCTCTTCGATGGCAGCTTTTCCGGCCTGGTCATCATGAATTTCTCCTCCCAATCGGCCATGGAGCTCTATCGGGCCTACATGATGAACATGGGCATGCCCGAGTCCGAACTGGCGACGTTGCATACCTCGGACGAGGTCGGGAATATGCTCGGTGAGTTGATGAACCAGATCGTGGGCGATTTCACCGGCAACGTTGGGCATCAGTTGCGGGTTTCCATCAATCAGAATCAGCCGAAGATGCTGACCATCAACAAGGAAGTGATGGTCAGTATCGATACCAATCTCGATCGTGCCCAGGCCCGCCGTGTCGCGTTCACGACCGAGCGACGCAACGTCTTCTACATGGAGTTGGCGATGGACAAGACCGACTTCATCAAGCTGCATGACTTCGAGAGTATGGAGTCGGATCCCGATCGCATCATGGAGGAGCAGCGCACGCCTCGTCAGCCGGCTGCGGATTCCGCCAAGGCTCAAGCGCAGGTCGATCAGGATCTTCTCGACGAATTGGGTCTTTGAGCGAGAGTCGTCGTTCCTGCGTTCGACTGTCCGCGAACGAGGCGCGCTGCATGGGTTGCAGCGGCGCCTCCGCCTAGAGGGTTATGTCTCCGATCCCACGTAACCCTGGATCTCAGGACCCCGTCATCGTCTTTGCACGATTGATCAGTTCGTCGATCTCCCGCTCTGCCTCGGCCCAATCCTCGGTCTCGTGACCCGGCCCGAAATTACGTTTCTCGGCCTTGTAGTAGGCGGCCTCCTGAACCATGGCCAGACGCTGTTGTTCGGAGGGGTTGGCCAGTAGCTTGAGATGCCCCTGAGTGTTATCCGCAACGCTTGCGCTCTTGGTCCTGGCCGCGACGGCGGTTTTCTTGACGGTCGTCTTTTTCGCAGCGGCGCTGACCGAAGCCTTCTTGGCTTTTGGCTCTGCAGGCTTGGTTGCGGTTGGCTTGCTGGGTACGGCTTTTGTTTTGGCCGCCGCCGAGGCGGTGCCTTTTTGGCTGACGGCTACCTTTTTGGCTGCCGTCTTTTTCGGAGCCGGCTTCTTCGCCGCCGTCTTCTTGGTTACGATCTTCTCGTCGGCCATGTCACTCGCTTGCCTCTTGAGTTCTGGATTTCGCCCTCGGCCTCAGCCGGTCGTACCCTAATGGTGTGAGCGACCGCGCGAAAAGCTTGTCTGCGGTGCGCTTAGGGCGGTCTGGAATACACGCGATTCCGTGCGGTCTCTGTGATGATCGATCAGGCTTCGACCGATTCCGTCTGGATCAATGATAGTGCCGAATCGCTTCGGGTGCAGTCTTGCGAGCCGGCCAGATGCACTCCGTCCGGCGTTGCTTCGAGGGTATAACATCGAAGTGCCCATATCGCCAATTTCCGACACCATTGGTCGCCGTTCGGTAAACCGGTTTCATCCGGTTGTGGTGGGTCTACCGTGCGGCCTTTGATATGCTTCTCCGTAAGCATTGCAGCCAGGATCTTACAACGATGATGATTCATCACGCGCTCGTGCTCAATCTCCACCAACCCTCCGGCAATCTCCAGGATCTGCTTGAGCATCAAACCTGGGAGGCCAAGGAGATCCTGTTCGCGCTCGACCGCATTCCTCGAAGTCTATGGGGTCATGAGGACCGTGCCCGCGTGCATCTGTCCCTGTCTGGCACCCTGTTGGAGACGCTCTCCGATCCGGCCTTTCAGCAGCAGGTCTACGGCATCGTCGATTGCGGCTCGCTGTTGTGGCACCTCCAGAACCAGTCGCTGTTCGAGGTGATCGGGACCGGTTACTACCACCCGGTGTTGCCGCTGATTCCCGAGGCGGATCGACGGGAGCATCTGCGCCG
The DNA here is from genome assembly GCF_000224065.1 of Thiorhodococcus drewsii AZ1. Classification (GTDB taxonomy): domain Bacteria; phylum Pseudomonadota; class Gammaproteobacteria; order Chromatiales; family Chromatiaceae; genus Imhoffiella; species Imhoffiella drewsii. Next base: position 46,212 of record NZ_AFWT01000026.1, on the reverse strand, counting down.
CTGGCTGGGTATCGCTCACCATCTCTTGTGGCGTCCCCGGTTTCAGGGGTTCTGGCCGCCGGAGATGGGGTTCTCGATGGAACTGATCCCTTTGCTGCGGTCGTTTGGTTACCGATACGTCATGGTCGACAGCGAGCATGTCGAGCCGGTGACCGAGATGAGTTGGCAGGAACTGCGCTATCGTCCGCACATCGCCCGTTATGGGGATGACGAGATCATCGTCGTGGTGCGCGATCGGGAGCTTTCGGACGCACAAGAGTCTGGGATGGATTTGGACTGGTTCCTCGGCGAGGTCGCCGAGCGGACCAAATGGTGCGACTTCGAGCCCTTGGTGACGACTTGCACCGACGGCGAAAACGGTGGCTGGTTCCGCAATGTCACCGAAGGGGCGAATTTCTGGAGTGTCTTCTATCTGCCGCTTCTGGAGCGTTTGTCGGCGGGCGACTCGAACGTGGCGCCAACCTTCATCAGCACCTATCTCGACACCCATGGCGTTCATGGCGAGGTGCGGGTACGCACCGGGGCCTGGAATACCGGCTGGCACAGCGGTAAGGATTTCACTCAATGGATGGGGTCGGACCGTCAGCGCCGAGCGGCGGCCGACTTCGAGCCTCTCAGTCGCGCGATCCATGATGCGCGTTGGTTCGCGGGCGAGCGCGGGATCCACGAGGGACCTCGGGTCGAGGCCATCGATCGGGCCTTGTGGCATCTGTTGCGCGCCGAGACCAGTTGTAATCTCTATTGGGGTGAGGATTGGGTGCCGCGCGCCGAATCCGATCTCGACGCCAGCCGCGCAGTCCTGTCCGAGGTCGGAATCGAGGTTCCGATCGCCGAGGCGTCCATGCCGACTCTGGAGTCTGGCGTGGAAGACGAGGTGGCTTCGGGAACGGAGGAATCGGCCGCTCCAGTGTCGGATCAGGTGATCGAGGACGATTCGAATTCAACGGGGCGCTAGTCCGCTCCACTCTTGCCACTTCCAGCAAACGACCAGATCGAACGAATCGATAGGAGCTGAGCGTGAACCAACTACCCGAGTATATCGGCGATGTCCCCAATGTCTCAGGGCGGGAGTCGGAGGTGGAGGCAGTCCTTTCGGCGGGACGTTCCCGAACGCTATTCACCGAGCGCGGCGGCATCGACTTCGGTGCCATCCGGGCGGCGAGCGCGATCGCCCTGCACCAGCATCAGCCGCTGATTCCGGCCGGTGGCGAGGATCTGCGCACCGCCGCGCTGATCAGCAATCTGCAGTACATGATGCACAACCAGCATATCGGGGATAACTACAACGCCCCGGCCTTCGTCTGGTGTTACAAGCGCATGGGCGAGTTCATCCCGCAGCTGGTCGGGGAGGGCAAGTCGCCGCGCTGCATGCTGGAATATTCCGGCACCCTGCTGCACGGATTGCGCAAGATGGGCGAGGATCACGTCATCGACGCCCTCAAGACCATCACCTGCAATCCCGACTACAACTGGGCGGTCGAATGGCTCGGCATGCCTTGGGGGCACGCGGTTGCGCCCTCGACGCCGGTGCAGGACTATCGGCTGCACGTGCGCGCCTTCCAGCAACATTTCGCCGCCCTCTTCGGCTGGGAGGCGCTGGAGCGGGTCAGGGGCTTCTCGCCCTCCGAGATGGCCCTGCCCAACCATCCGGACGTGGCCTACGAATTCGTCAAGACGCTGGTCGACTGCGGCTATCAGTGGGTTCTGGTTCAAGAGCACACGGTGCAGCAGATAGACAACGGGCGGCATCCGGAGCGTCCGCATATCCCGCACCGGCTGGTCTGCACCAACTCCCACGGCGAGACGACCAGCATCATCGCCATCGTCAAGACCCAGGGGTCGGACACCAAGCTCGTCGCCCAGATGCAGCCTTGGTACGAGGCCCAGGGGCTTGAGCGGGTCGAGCTCGGCGGCAAGTCCGTCCCGCCGCTGGTGACCCAGATCGCCGATGGCGAGAACGGTGGGGTCATGATGAACGAGTTCCCGGGCAAGTACATGGAGGTGGTCGCCTCCTCCAGTCACTCGGATACACCCCTGATGAATGTCAGCGAATATCTGGAACACCTGTTCGCGATGGGTGTCGAAGTCGCGGATCTGCCCGAGGTCCAGCCGCTGTTCCACGATCGTATCTGGTCGAGAATTCAGCCTGGCGACGGACCGGAGAAGCTGGCCAAGGCCATCGAGGATCTCAAGCGCGAGGATGGTCGTTTCCACATGGAGGGCGGTAGCTGGACCAGCGATCTCTCCTGGGTCAAGGGGTACGACAACGTCCTTGGTCCGATGGAGGCGGCGAGCGCGCTCTTCAGCGAGAAGGTCTTGCAACCGGGTACGGAGACCAGCGACGAGCGCTATCGCAATGCGCTCTTCCATCTGATGGCCTCTCAAACCAGTTGCTACCGCTATTGGGGGCAGGGGCTCTGGACCGAATACGGGCGCGAGATTTGCCGCAGAGTCGAGGATATCGTCCGGCACGACTTCGCCTGAGGCTGGGAATCGGGCGGGTGCCCCCCTATATTCCAAGTTGAGATCGTGGTTATTGGGGAGCGAGATCTTGGAAGTCTCCTCCCCGGATTGCGGATACCCAAGAACAACATGAAGGAGTTTTTATGAGTCCAAACCTATCCTTGGAAAGACCGAATATGAAGACACGGATCAAGCGCCTCATCGCGCTCTACGATCCGCGTATATGGAAGGAGAAAGGCCTCTGGTGGACGGCCGGGCTTTTCCTCGTCACCTATGTCGTCGTGGTGCTCATCCTGGGTATCGTCTGGTCGCGCTCCCCGGCAACCTTCGACGTCAAGGAAAACGCGCTCGAAATGGTCGGTGGCGATCAGAGCAAGCTGGTCACCGGAACCTATACCACTGCCACGGCGATCCAGATCGGCAACACCCTGCTGCATAAGCCGGGCGGCTATCTGACCAACGACATGACACCGCCGGGCGTCTATCTGGACAATATCCCGAACTGGGAATTCGGCGTTCTGACCGAGCTGCGCGACCTTTCCGATGCCTTGCGCAACGATTTCAGTCGGTCACAGTCTCAGTCGCTCGAAGACAAGGATCTTCAGATCGCGCAGCCTCAGTTCAATTACGACTCGAACTCATGGATTCTTCCCTCAAGCGAGTCCGAGTACCAGAAGGGGCTGACCGCGCTCGAGCGCTATCTGGTACGTCTATCGGACGATCGTGCGACCGATGGACAATTCTTCGCCCGGGCCGACAATCTGTCCGCCTATCTGCAATTGGTCGAGAAGCGTCTGGGGAATCTGGCCCTGCGGCTGTCCTATGCGGTCGGTCAGTCGGATCTGAACACCAGTCTGTCCGGCGATCCCAGTGCGCGTCAGTCGACGCCCGCTCCCGCAGAGTCTGTCAACAAGACGCCCTGGTCAGAAATCGACGACATCTTCTTCGAGGCGCGTGGCTACACCTGGGCGTTGATCCACACTCTCCAGGCCATGGAAATCGACTTCGAGAGCGTTTTGCAGGACAAGAATGCCATGGTGTCTCTGAAGCAGATCATCCGCAAGCTGTACGATACTCAGAACCCCATTTGGAGTCCTCTGATTCTCAACGGGACCGGTTTCGGCCCTATGGCCAACCACTCGCTGGTGATGGCTTCTTACATCTCGCGGGCCAATGCCGCAGTCATCGATCTGCGTAAGCTGTTGCAGCAAGGATAATTTTCAGCTGTCAGTCACCAGCTGCCAGCGTGCTGGTCCATTCCGGTAAGAGGGATGGATCGGTGCGCTGGCGGCCGGTCTCTTCATCCAGTCTATAGACGGACGATCTCTCGTTCCTGGAGATACTGGATCACCTCATCGACCAGTTCGCCGGGCGACTTCTGGCCCGCGTAGAGGGTCAATTCCGGTGAAAGGGGTTGTTCGTAGGGGTCGTCGATTCCGGTGAAACCCTTGATCTCTCCCGCGCGCGCCTTCTTGTAAAGCCCCTTGGGATCGCGTTGCTCGCAGATCTCGATCGGCGTGTCGACGAAGACCTCGATGAATTCGCCCGGTGCCATGGTGGCCCGGACACGGTCGCGGTCTTGGCGGTAGGGGCTGATGAAGGCCGTCAGCGCGATGATTCCGGCCTGCGAGAAAAGCTGTGCAACGGCCCCGATTCTGCGGATGTTTTCCTCGCGATCGATGGCCGAGAAGCCCAATCCGAAGCGTTCGGCGAAGTCGTCTCCATGAACGCTGCGCAGCATGCTGGGGCTGGCGTTGAGCGCATGGCGAACATTGTCGCCGTCGAGCACGGCGCTATGCAGGCGATGGCCATGCAGTCGATGGTCGAGCGTGTTCGCAAGCGTGCTCTTACCCGAGCCGCTGAGTCCCGTGAACCAGACGACGCAGCCCTTGTGGCCCTTCATTGCCTCGCGGTCGGAGCGTGCAACCTGATGCTCATGCCAGGTTACGTTGGTGTCGTTTGTCATCGCCTAATCTCGCTTTCGTCCGTTGATGATTGAGGGAAGATCCATTGCGGGGGATCTGGCGTATCTCGAAGGGATGCCTTTGACCCTATCTCTTTCAGCGTTTCGATGCGGGTTTCCTTGTCGGGATGTCCACTCAAGCCGGATGGCGGTTTTCGAAGCGTATCCGGTGTTCGTCGATGCCGATCAGATCGCCGTCTTGGAGCAACCGGACCTTGACGCGCTCCTTGTTGACATACACCCCGTTGGTGCTGCCGAGATCCTCGATCGAGATTCCCTTGCGGCTGGTGGTGAGTTTCGCGTGATAGCGACTGATGCGTAGGTCGCGGATGCAGATGTCGTTGTCGGTGGCACGCCCGATGGTGACGGTTTCCTGATCGAGCTGGAAGGCGCTGTCCTCGCGGAATTCGAGGATGAGCGTCGGTATGCTTCCATTGGCGCTCGGCTTGGCGGCGGCCGCTTCTACGGCCGTATCCCTCGACGGGTCCCATTGCAGGGCGTTGAAGGTGGTCTGTACCAGGTCCGGTGTGATGTGGTGTATCTGGCCCATGCTGGCGTTGAACAGCACGAAATCACACAGGGTGTTGATCAATCGCATGCTGCCGCCGGTGAGCTGATGGATGCGCAACATGGCTCCATCGGAGAACGGTATCCTCCGTTTCAGGCCGGCCGCGGTCAGTTGATATCGGATGTAGGCGGCCGTATCGGTGGTGCCCAACTTGGACAGATAGATCTGAAAGAGGATCATTTCCTTCAGCTGTCTGCTTCCGTGCATGACCAGCGACTGTTCAAAACCGTCCTGGCCGATCAGGATGATGAAGAACCCCGGACGTATCTCGTCGTGAGGCCGCAGCAGGCTCGGCAGCAGTTCCAGCACCCCGGGCTTGAGGTTCTGTGCCTCGTCGAGGACCAGGATCGCGCCCTTGCCGGCCTTCTCCTGCTTATGCAGGAAATCGCTGAACCGATTCAACGACTGGGCCGGCGTGAGTCCTGCCGACTGCAATCCGAAGGTTTGCAGCAGTGTTTGCAGGAATTCGTCTTCCGACAGCTGGGTGCGATTGATTTTGGCGACCCGATTGGTCTCGCTGCGCCGGTCGGCGATCCGATTGGCCAGGGTGGTCTTGCCCGAGCCCGGTGCGCCATTCACGACCAGAATGCCGCCCTCCCGACTGTCCAGCGCGGTATCGAATTGCGCCTGCGCTTCGGTCAGGGGGCCGTTGAGAAAGAGTTTGGCGATGTCGGAGGCATTGCGGAAAGGGGGCTCAGCGAGTCCGAAGAAGTCCAGATAGTTGAGCTTGCCGATCGAGGCGATGCGTGACTGTGCCGATAGCTCGGTATTGGACGTTGCAGATGTCATCTGTTTCGGATGTGCCTCGAAATCGGTTCAGATAACGGATTGTAACAGCCGTTCAAACGGGCGTGAGCTGGCGGTTCGGGATTTCCCGCAGTCAATGAATCTTACACGCGTTGATCGATATCGTGCAGACCGGGCGACGGCATCAGCGGTCGATGTCTGCGTGCGGTTCATTGCCGGTCACCATCGCGCGAATCTCTTGCAGCAGACGCTCGAAGTCGGGTGTGTCCGTCGCCGCGTAGTTGAGATTCTTGAACAGATTGGTGAGCCGTGTGAAGTGCTGGCGTGCGGCGTTCTTGTCCACGAACCGCTCATCGCGCTCGATCAGGGCGCAAAGCAGGTCGAAGGTCAGGCGCTGGCGTTCCAGAGGCACCGAGGCGTCGACTGCGTCGAAGGCATCCTGCTGGAGATAGACCATGTCGAGCAGTTGGGCCTTTTGGAGTTCGACATAGTCCTCGGTGGTGATGCCTTCCTCGCCGGTGACCTGCATCATCTGCTGGACCGCATCGCCGCGTTCGAGCAGCGATTGCATGGACTCGACCCGCTCGTTCCAGGTCGGGTCCAGATTTTCGGCGTACCAGGAGGCGAGTTGCTTCAGATAACGCGACCAGGAGATGAGCGGGTCGATGGCCGGGTAGAAGCGCTTGTAGGCGCGGTCGTAGGAGAGCCCCAGAAAGCACTTGACCGTCCCCAGCGTCGACTGGGTGACCGGCTCCTCGAAGTTACCGCCGGCCGGCGAGACGGTGCCGATCAGTGTCAGGCTGCCGGTCGAGCCATCGGTGCTGCGGACGACGCCGGCACGCTCGTAGAGACCTCGGATGGCCGAATCCAGATAGGCGGGGAAGGCCTCCTCGCCAGGGATCTCCTCCAGACGCCCCGAGGTCTCGCGCATCGCCTGCGCCCAGCGCGAGGTGGAGTCCGCCAGCAGCAGCACCTGATAGCCCATCTGGCGGTAGTACTCGCCGAGCGTCAGGCCGGTGTAGATGGATGCCTCGCGCGAGGCGACCGGCATGGACGAGGTATTGCAGATGATGATGGTGCGGTCCATGAGCGATCCGCCGGTTTTTGGATCGCGGATCTGGGGGAATTCGGCGATGGTCTCGACCACCTCGCCGGCCCGCTCGCCACAGGCGACGACGATGACGATGTCGACCCCGGAATGCTTCGCCAGTAGGTGTTGAAGCACCGTTTTGCCCGCTCCGAAGGGTCCGGGGATGCAGCCGGTTCCGCCGCGCGCGATCGGGAAGAAGGTGTCGATCAGCCGGATGGTCGTGGTCAGGGGCGCGTCGGGATAGAGTCGCTCGACGGTTCGCGCGCGCAGCATGGTTTCGGTCAGGGCACGGCGCACCGGCCAGCGCCGCGTCAGGTCGAGCGAGCGCTCATGGCCTTGGTGATTGCGGATGCGCGCGACCGGGGTGTCCACGGTCACGCTGCCTTCCTGGATCCATGTGACCTCAACCTCGCCTGGCTCGTCGAAGGGCACCATGATCTTGTGGGTGTAGATGCCTTCCTGGACGGTGCCGAGCACGCCGCCGGCTTGGAGCTTGGCGCCGTGCTGGACGCTGGGGACGAAGGACCATTTGCGGTTGCGATCGAGCGCCTCCAGATCGACCCCGCGCGGCAGGAAAACGCCGTGTTGGATGGCGAGCGTTTCGAGCGGGTTCTGTAGCCCGTCGTAGATCTCGCCCAGCAGACCGGGTCCGAGTTCCACCGACAGCATCTCGCCAGTCTGGGTGACCGGATCGCCGATGGAGACGCCGCGGGTGTCCTCGAAAACCTGGATGTCGGCCAGATCGCCGCGTATCCGCAGCACCTCGGATTTGAGCTGCTCCTGACGCCCGTCCGCGCTTGGGCGGTCGGGTTCGATGAAGACCACCTCGTTTTTCTTCAGCGCCAGGCGCGCTCCATCCTTCCAGCCGGCCTCAATGGTCGCCAGGCTCTCCTGGACGGAGATGACCCGGGCGGGGCTATCGGGTCGGTGAGTGTCTGGGGCTTGGATGCTCATGGTGTTTCCGCAATCGTTCGTCGTTGATCGTGCATGCAGGGGATGTCCAAAGGCGACTTCGGATTCGGCTCATCCCGCGTCATTCTGTCGATCCCGGTTCGGTTGGCGTTCTATGTCGACCGAGGCTCTGGCTCATGAAGCGATTTCGGTCTCGATCATGCGCCCCAGATCGACATCGGCCATGGCGTGCGCGACCAGCGTATCGAAGCGCTCAAGCCCGCCCTCGTCTTGATAGCTGGTCCAGCGCGCGATCAGATCCCAGCGTGTCACATAGACGACGACCGCCTCGAAATCGAAATGATGTCCCCCGCTGATGCCTTCCAGGTGATTCCAGACGGTTTGAAGCAGCAGTCGCTCCAGACCGAGCGCGTCACCGAGCGCGATCATTCGGGCGGCCTCGGGTAGCCAGGGGAAGACGCCTTGCAGTCCGAAGGCGCTCTCGGTCCAGTTGCGTCGGATCTTGTCGGTCCAGCGGCCATAGCCCCAACGGTTATTCTCTGGCGCTAGGTCGCCGCGCCGACGTCGACGCAGCGCGGCGATCAGGGTCCGCAGTTCCAGTCTCCAAACGGCCAGATCGTGCGCGAAGGGGTTGGCGATCTCGGCGACCTGGCGCTTCGCCTCGGACATAGCCTGCTCGTCGGAGCGGCTCGTGTCCTGATGGGTCCAGTCGAGGAGCTGGCCGAGGATGGCGATATCGGAGGCATCGGCCGGCTCAAGCTGGACCAGTCGCTGGTGCAGTCGAAAGCGCGACAAGGGCGTTTGCTTGGCGCCGAACAGCGGCCCGTGATAGGGCAGGGCGTTCAGCAGCATGGCATAGCGATGGGAGTCCGGCACGGTGTCTGGATCCTATTTGACGGTGCCTTCGAGGATGGCGCGGAACCTGGGCTGCAGATGCGCGAGCAGGATCGCGGCCACCTTGTCGTCGGTCAGATCGATATGCACGTCCTTGTCTCTGAGATAGAGCCGGATTCCGCGCGCGTCCGTCTTGTCGACCGAGAAGGTGACGCCCTCCGCGAGGACGTTGCCGGCCAGGGAGAGCACAAAGTGCGAGAGCGATCCCTCGCGCAGCTCCAGCGGATTGCGCCGCAGTTCCTCGGGTCCGACCAGGGCCTTGGGCAATTGGATCTCGACCGCTTGGCCCGAATCGATGCCCGTTTCCTGGCGGGCGCGGCCGGCGACCTCCAGGATCAGCCGCTCGATGAAGGTCTCCTGTTCCATCTCGGCCGCGATGAGCCGTTTCACCTCGTCGCTGAAGCGGTCGGAGAGCTCGGCCTTGAGTCGCAGCACGGTGTCGCGCATGGCGATGCGCAGGGCCTCCTCGCCACCCTTTTTGAGCGATTCGGCCTCTAGGCGTGCCGACTCAAGGATCGTGCGTGCGCGTGCTTCCGCCTCCTGGATCAGTTGGTCGGACTGTTTCCTGGCCTCGGCCGCGATCTGCTCGGCCTGGGCGCGTCCGCTCGCGACGCCCTCGTCGCGCAGCCGTTCGATCAGGGCCTCGACGCCGGATGAGGCCAGATCCTGAGTGCTTTTCTGTGTGCTTGCCGCCATGTCGCTATTCCTCCGCGATGGTGTCAGCCGGGGATGCCGCCGGCCATGACCAGGGCGAAGACGAAGGCGAAGACGGCGAAGCCCTCGACGATGGCGGCCGGCGCCAGCGAGAGACCGAAGATCTCGGGCTTGGTCTTGCTCGCGTGAATCGCCGAGGCGCAGGCCTGGCCCTGGCGCACCGCCGACATCATGAGCGCCAGACCGGCGAACAGTCCGATGCCGAACAGCGCCGGTCCGGTCTCCGGCGTGACCGGGCGCTGCAGGGTGAACATCACCACGATGCCATAGATGACCTGAGAGGAGGGCATCACCGAGATGCCGATATAGCGGCCGTAGCCCGATTCGGTATCCACCATGGCCCCGATCGCCGCCTGGCCCGCGACCGCGCAGCCTATGATGCTGCCGATGGCCGAGAGCGCCATGACCCCATAGAGGCCCGCCCAACCCAGGGCGATCACGAATTCGTTCATTCGCCTAGCTCCGCTTTCTTGAATGGCTTGAATGGATAACCCTCGCCGGATAGCGCCCAGTTGTAGAACTCGATGAAGTTCAGACGCAGTCCGTGCACCACGCCGCTCATGAGGCTGAGCGCCAGGTTCAGCAGGTGGCCGACGAGGAGGATGAGCAGGGCCATGAGCAGCCCTACGCCGGGATGGCTCGCGGCCACCTGGCGGGCGAGGTCGTTGAAGGTGATGGCCAGCGAGGCCGAGGCGAGTCCGAGCGCGAACAGTCGCAGATAGGACAGCACGTCGCCGAACACCTGGGTAACCTTGACCAGCTGTGCCAGTCCGTCCAGGACGCGCAGCGCGAACGAGCGGATATCCTCGACGCGGCGGTCGCTACCGAGCAGGAAGACGCCGATCAGACCACCGATGCCAAGCACCTGACCCAGCATGGACAGCCAGTGTCCCGATGGCCGGTCGCTGCCGAGCCAGAGGGCGAAGCCGCCGACCAGGGCCGCGATCCAACACAGGGCGACGCGGCCGGTGGCGCGTCCGCGATGGATCAGGGCCATCTCGGCATTGGCGAGCACCAGATGCAGCACCCCGATGCCCACTGAGAGTTTCATCATGCTGTCGAAGTCCTGGATCTCGAACAGCTTGAGTTGTCCTGGAAGACTGTCGGCCGGCGGCGAGAGGCCGAAGTAGCTGCCGAGCAGCACGCCCCAGACGAACGATGTCGAGGTCAGTGCCAAAGCCATCAAGCGCATCCGCTGTCCCAAATCGCTGCGTCCAAGCCGACGCCAATAGGCGGCGAGTAGCAGCCCCAGGACCGCAGCATAGCCCGCGTCCGACAGGATGAGGGCGAAGAAGAGGGTGAACGAGAAGAAGAGCACCCGCGAGGGATCCCAGGCGCGATAGGCCGGCATCTGGTAGAAGCCGACCAGATCCTGTCCCGCAGCAATGGCGGGCGGGTTGTCGAGCAGGGTCGGGGGTGCATCGTCGGGGCCGGGCGGGTCCAGGATCAGCGCGAGCCCGAGGGTCTCGGCGAGCGCGCGTACCTTGGGGATGTCGCGCTCGGCTACCCAACCCTGCACCAGGAAGACCGATGCGTCGTCCAGGGTCTGAGTCTCGGCGAATCTCAGCCTCGCCTGGTCCTCGGCCTGTGCCAGATGGCTCGACATCAGATAGATCCAGCGCGTGAGCGCATGGCGCTCCGCTTGAACCTCCTCCAGTGCGAGTTCGGCTTCCTCGGCTTGACGGCGAATCGCCGAGAGTGACAGGGCGCCCGTATGGGTGCGTGCAACCGGCAAGGCGTCGTGCGGTGGCTCCTCGGGATGGATTACCACCACCCAGGCGTGGCGCTGATCGCGATGCACCAGTTGCCAGGGCAGGTCGAGGGACTGGAGCGCGGGTATCTGACGCTCGGGCACGATGTAGAACCAGAGCTTGCGTCCGGCGAGTGCGTCCTCGGCGGGCAGACTGAAATCGCCCCAGGGTTCGAGTTCGCTCAGACGTTGCCGCAGTCCGTCGAGTCGGTCGGTCAGTTCGCGCAGACGCTGCTGATTGTCGAGCACCGTACGGGTCGTGCGGGCGATGTCGAAGTCCGGCGCCAGGCGGACCTGGCGACGCTTGTCCGGCAGGTCGCTCAGATAGCGTAGCGCCTTGCGTGTTTCCACCGCGTGCGCCGGCGGGGCGCGTTCGGCCTCCTTGGGCGCGGGGCTCAATGGCAACAGGTGCAGACAGCCGAGTGTCTGCAGCCGTTCGAGCACGGTGTGCTTCTCTTGGGTCAGCCCGGCAAGGGTCAGTCGAGCGAGTGGGAGAATGCTCATGCCGTCGTCTCGCGATGGCGCTTGGCCTTGGCGATCTTGGAGCGCACCACGGCCGCGCGCTCGGCATCCGAGAGATAGATACGGATGGTCTTGATGTTCTGCTGAGTGCGTGGGATCAGCACCTTATCGAACAGATTCACCCGCTGAGTGACCTTGCGTACCGCCGTTTCCAGAAGCGCGACACGTTGTTCGTCCAGCGCCAGACGGACCCGCAGTTCCAGCATGCGCCCGATGGCCTCGACCAGCGGTTCGACCCAGTGCGGCTGGACCATGAGACCGTAATCGGTCGTTTCCAGATCCACGCCGAGCAGCACCGGCAGCTTGGTGCCCATGCGGTTCTCCTCGCCGAGACGCACACCCTTGAGATGGACCAGATCGTCGAGCGGGATCTCGCGATGGGCGAGCATCGGCAGGCGTTCCCGGACCTCCTCGCGCAGCGCGGCGATGGCGGCCAGAGTGTCCTCGCGGGCTTGCAGCGCCTTGGCGCGCTCGGTCATCAGTTGCTTGCGTTTGAGGTCGAGCGCGGGCAGAAAGCGCTCGAAGGTCTGGAGCTGGCGAGTCTGTTTGGTCAGCGAGGATTTGCTCAGGCTCAGCCGGGCCATGGGTTTTCCTGATAAAGGATGTATTTACGGCATTGCCGTTGTTCAACTATTTGAATCGGTTTAGAAAAGTTTCTTGGCGCTGGGTCTCCGGGATTTCAGGGTAACGCTCAAGTAATCATCCCCTGGCGTTCTGCCAGGGGATGATTGTTCGATCCTTGACTTATCGACAGCGTTGTATAGGGGTTCCCGACTCGTCAAGAATATGACTGCGGATCTCCTCTAACTCCCCAATATGGGGCATATTTGCACGATTGGTGCACGAAGACTTGAGCGAGCGCATGCGCGCTTGTAGCTGCGATACCGGTGCTCCAGGTCGTTCCGAAAGGCATCGCAGAACCTCGTACATGGAGCAGGAATCGTAGCCCGCTAATTCAAGTAGACGGACGGCCTCCGCATCTGCCGCGCGTTCTGTATCAAGATCGAAGTGTTGCACAATGGAACCGTAACGGATCCGTTTGGCATCGGTTGGGGCTTGGTCGCAGAAATGTCTCAGGCGTTGATGGGCGATCTCATGAGCCAGAACAGCGACGAGATCGCTTTCGTTTCTCACGAAAGCGATGAGTCCGTCGCTAACGACGAACCGGTTGCCACCGACGGCAAAGGCTGTAGGCTCCAAATTACGAACAACGAAGAAACGCCAATCGTCGACATGATGCGGATCGACCTGCGCCACGATCTTCTGCCCCAGGCGCAGAACATAACGTCTGACCGGATCGCCTGCAAACCGAAGCGGCCATGATTCGGCGATCCGCTGCATGGTGCGTGCGCCTGCTTGCGCGGATGCGCTGCAATCTCCGGTCTCGTCGCCACCGCCCAGAAGCCCACCAAGTAGCCATAAACCAGCCAGGGACAGACTCACGGTCAGTCCCCGGCCGTCACCCGAGTGGAGGGAATGGGCACGCTTCAGCTCCGAACGACGAAGGTCGACTCGTCGACATCATAGCTGCTGCCCACTTGGACACGGTGCTCGATTAGATAAGTGCCCGTCGGCACATCGGAAGGAATGCTGATCTCGGCATCGGCCACCCAGCCTCCGGGTGCCCTCGAGGCGGATTTAGACGGCAGCTTCGCGACCTTCTTTCCGTCTTTTTTCAGAACCCAGCTTTCGGTGACCCGCGCTTTGCTTACCCCCTTCGGCAAGGTCAGGGAATAGTCCGTGCTGATGTTCACCGGATCACCGTGCCTGACGGTCCGTGGCGAAGATTTCCCTTTCCGTATCTTGACCTGGGGGCTGGACGGCGCGGTACTCAGGCCGTAGACCCTGGCATCCTTTGAGGCCGAACGGACTTGGCGGGCGTTGTATTGTGAAATGACGACGCTCCCAAAGCCCACCACGGCGCCTACGGCAGCGCCGGCGGCACAGCCTTTGGCGTCTCCCGAAATCAAGGCTCCGACCCCGCAGCCTAGGGCTGCACCGATCGTGGTGCCTATCGCTTGGTCCTGCATACTCCCCGTCGAACTGCATCCTGACGCGATCACCGTTCCCGCAGCCAATGCAGTGGCCAACCCGATTCTCTGCATCCCCTTCATTTCCATGCTCCTGACGATTCGACCATGCTGTTTCTCGATCCATTGCTCCCATTGAAGCCATCCGGCTCATTGCTCCAGCGCAGAGGCCGGGTCATTGGGCAGGGGTACCCGTTGGTATCGACATTGCGGAGTCGGAAGTCTCCCAATAAGGATTTCCGCTCGGGACTGGAGGAATCTTCTGATTCAGTGCCTTGAGGGCTTTCTGGATGGGTGCGATCGGCGGCGGCTGGATGGCCTCGAAATAGGTGTCGTCACTCATGTACTTGCCACTGCCACTCGGGAATTCGATACCGACCTTCAGATTGTGGCGTTCGCCATCCGGCTCGATATAGGAGCGAAAGGTGATGACATAGTCGCTCTGAATGATGTTCTGCACCTGCTCGACGATTCGCTGCATTCGCTCGGTGGTCTCTCCGACCACATAATAGATTCCGAACGAATTCTTCGAAAGCGCCTCCAGATTTTTGAAATGGCTCTGATCGATCTTGGAATAGGCCAGTGAATAAATTGGAATGGGGATCTCGAGATTGGAGATTCGCGTCATGAGCTCGTCGCGGCGGATGGAACTCTCTTCATCCTTGCCGTCGGACATGACCAAGATCGAGCATGATACGATGTAGTGGCCCGTGCGTACGGATCCCTGGCCGCTCATGGCACACATCTGCATCGCCGCACCAATGGTGTCGAAAAGCCGCGTCTTCAGTCCGTCAGGCTTGATGTCATTGAGACGCCGCACGAGTGCGGTACCGTCGCGCTCGAATTCCGAAACCAGATCGAAGCCGTTCTTGGTATCGCGGATGGCCAAGATGGCGACCTCATCCTGCGGTCTCTTGCTCTCGATGAAGCGCACCGCCGCTCTCCGCGAATCATCGAAGGGCTTACCAGCCATGGATTTGCTCGCATCCACCACGATCACCGAGCGCGTCGCCTCCTCGCGTTTGCGGATCGATTGAATTCCGAACTGACGCTTCAAGGGATCATAGGGCCGCCCTTTGACCATCAGACCTACATTCATCTCATTGAGATTGACCAGGGGCTGCATCTGCGAATCGAAGGTACGCAGATAAACCTGCACGAAGGGATAGAGCGTGTAGTCGGTTTTGTAGATCTTCACCCCGTAGTTGCCTGGGGCGGCAAAGCCGTAACCCTGGGCACCGACTGAGGTGCTGAGAAATATGGAGGCGGCAGCCAGCAACACGGCTAACAACTGGGGACCGGACCTACCCTTGTATCGTGACAAACGGTTTTTCATCGCTGTGTCTCCTGTGTGAATCCAGGGTCGTTGACCCTCAATCGGTCTTTCTGGCACCTTTGTACTGGAAGCCCCAATCGCTCGAGCGGCTAGTCTTCGGCTTCGGACGCGGTTTCGGCTTCGGCTTGTATCTCGTCACCTTCTTGGGTGTCGGCTTGGATCTTGTCACCGTCTTGGGTGTGGTTTTTATGGTTGACTTGGTGGTCGCTTTCGGCGTGGTGGTTGCCTTGGGCGTGGGCGCCGTGGTCACCTTGGGGTCAGCTACGGCGTCGGGCTCATTGGCGGTCTTTGGAGCGGCGTCTGGGAGCAACCCAGTCTTGGATTTGGATGGCGCAACCGCTGGAATTAGGGCGGGCAACTGGTCGGGACTGTCCGTAGCCGGAGGCGTCGAGGCGCTGCGCAGGGTTTCGAATAGCTCCATCAGGCTCTGCTTAGGCTTGGTGGCCTCGGCAGAGCGCTGATCCGCCTGGGGCTCCTCGTCGGAAAAAACGGATGGCAGAGATGAGGCCGCCGGAGGCGTCCCGGCAGAGACCTGTGCTGTCTTCGAATTTTCCGTCGACGCATCGGCGGTCGTCTTTCCAGACGGCCTCGGGGACTGGGGCGGCGCCTGGGTCGCAGGCGCTGGCGACACCGGCACGCTTTCCGTATCGTCTCCTCCGGAGACCGCGTCCGACCCGGGCTTTGAGTCGCCACTGGAAACCTCGGGCTCAGACGAGCGGGTGTGCCCGCCCCAGAGCCAGTAGCCACCGGCTGCCGCCGCTCCCAGAAACAGCATGGAGGCCAGAATCAGGGCACCGCTCCGGCGCGGCCTGGACTCGACCACCGATGGTTGGCCGACCTGGATGTTCGCGGTCGGAGCTGCTCCGGTACGAACCGAAGGCAACTGCACGCTTGGCAACGCATAGCCGCCCGTATCGACAGAGGGCTCTGCGCCTGCCGGGGCCAGAACGGTCTGCGCGCTGCCGGATCCGGATTGAATCAGTGCGAATACCGAAGCCAGTTCGAGAATGGATTGCTGGCGAAGATTGATGTTGAGCTCGAGTGCCTGCATCACCGTCGATTCCACGAGCGGCGGGATATCGGGCAGGAAGTTCGAGAGCGGCTCAATGGCTCGGCCCGTAACACGCTCATGGGCGGCGGGCGGCATCTGCCCCGTGAGACAGAAATAGAGGATGGCCCCTAGGGCATAGACATCCGATCGGGCATCGGTCCCGGTGCCGAGTACCTGTTCCGGAGGGCTAAACCCCTGGGTCACGGCGCGACCGATGGTCCGCGTCATGGTGTCCGTAGCCGCCTCTTTGGCGATGCCGAAGTCGATCAGCATCACCCGTTCATGCTCGTCCAACAGCACGTTGTCCGGCTTGAGATCCCGGTGTACCACCGGCGGATCTTGGACATGAAGGTACTGCAGGGCCTCGCATAACTGCTGAACCCAAGGCATCAGTACAAACAGCGGGATGCGGCCACCGCGACGCTCCTGCTCGGTTCGCAGCGTACGATCCCCGCCAAACTCCAGCACCTGATAGACCATGCCATCGGCGCTGAAGCGGTCGGTGATGTCGGGAATGGCTGGGTGCGTCAGACGGCCGAGCAGACGTGTCTCGTATTCGTCGAAATAGAGCTCGGGGACCTCCTTCAGCGCCCGGCGTTTTCCATGCAGACGCAGATCGTCGACCAGATAGGTGACGCCGAAGCCACCCTTACCCAGCACGGCCGAGACACGGTAGCGGTCGTTTACCAGGGTGCCGATGTCCAACAACCAGCCGAGCACGCCTCGCACGACACCATTCGACAGGGTATCTAGATGGGCGAGTTCAAGGCCGCAGTCACCGCAACGATATTCCCGCTTAGCCAGTTCTTCGGTCAGATTTGTCGCCCCGCATTTGGGGCACCGTTTGGTCTCGGTAGAATCGCTCATGAGGGCATTTCTCGCCGAGGACCCCGACGAGGGGCCGAGGAATTCCGGCCTCTGGCTCCGATGGCGATGAAAGGTTCAGGAATCATGCTACACCCGCCGGTCCTTGATCTTGAGGCCGACCAGGGTCAGAGCGAAGAAGCCACCGGCCTGGGCAAGGAGATACCAGAGGGTCCTTGACCATTCGCCAACGACCGGAATCAGTGGCGTGCCGGTGTTGGAATCGCGAAGCGCCAAGAGTTCCGGATCCAGTGTCGAACGCATGGCGTCGATGCCCCAATAGGCGATCACGACGACCCTGGCCAAGTCCTCGGTCGCTCCGGACAGGGCGACGACCGAATTGGAGAGAATGAACTGAGGGATCAGCAAGAGCGGCAGGGCCGCGATCGCCTTGTCGTTCGAGTCGACGAAGGAACTGACCGCCAGTCCCATCGCCGTGGCGGCGAATCCGGACAGGAAGAGGGTCAGCAGCCGATCGAGGAAGGATCCGTTCAGATCCAGCATATAGGTGACGATCGCCAGAAAGCTCGCCACCTGGATCAGGCAGAGGACGGATAGCGGCAGCACCTTGCTTAAGAGGTAGGCCGGAAGCGTGACGGTGACCGAACGCTCGCGCAGATACACCGGCAATTCCTTGACGATCTCGCGCGCGGAATTGATGCAGCCGAACCAGATCGCGGACAGGACCAGCACGAAGGCGATCTGGCTCTCAGCAGCGGCACGCTCGGCCAGACTGCCATCGGTATGGAATACCGAGCCGACCACCAGGGCGATGAGGGGTGCCTGCAGGAGCAGAACCAGGAGATTGACGCGATCGGAGAGCAGCAGATCCAGGTAGCGATGCGTCAGGGTCACCATCTGACGAAGATCTAGCAGCCTCCAGGGGCGCCACGAAGCGCCCGTGGCTCCAGCGGCATGATGGGGCGCCTGCTTCGAAGGAATGCTTTCGAGACGCTGCTCGACATAGCGCTGATGCTGTGGCGACCCCTCGAAGCGCGACCGCCAGTCCTGCCCCCCGGTTCCCTCGAGGGCCTCGTAAACGTCCGAAAGACGTCCCACACCGAAATGCGCCGCGGCCTCGTCGGGCGGTCCGTAATAGACCAGCTGCCCCCGATGCAGCAGGGCGACGAGATGGCAGGTGTCGATGTTCTCTAAGCTGTGGGTCACGCAAGCGACGGTCTTACCATCTCCTGCGAGGTCGGCGAACAGCCGCATCATCCGCTTGTCGGTACCGGCATCCAACCCGCTGGTGGCCTCATCGAGGAACAGGATATGCGGATTGGCAACCAGTTCGACCGCCAAGCTGACTCGCTTCAGCTGACCTCCGCTCAGAGGCTCAGGCGTATCCACAGCGAGATCCGCCTTCTCTTTGAGCCCCACTCGCTCCAGTACCTGCTCGATGATCGCGTCGATTTCTCGGGCCGAAGTGTCGTGCGGCAATCTCAGGCGTGCTGTATAGCGTAACGCACGGCGGACACTGATCTTGCGATGAACAATGTCTTGCTGCGGCACATAGCCGATACCCGAGCGAAACAAAGCGAAGAAGCGATAGAGATCGACGTCGTTGTAGAGTACCTGGCCCGAGGACGCCGGCCGACGCCCGTTCAGTGCATCCAATAGGGTCGATTTACCCGATCCGCTGGTACCAAAGATGACGACGAATTCGCCTGGCTCGATCACCAGGCCAATGCCGTTAAGCAGATGCCGGGGTTGCCGTGTCGTGCGGTCGATTACTGTTTTGGTGAGATCGGACGCGATCACCCGAATGCGATTGCTCGCGTCCACTGGCTCTAGGGCTGAGCCGGTAAAAACGAACACGAAGCTCGCGAATGCAACTCGGTCGCCTGGCGTGAGCTGAGTCAATGTCTTGATACGTGCACCATTGACCCAGGTGCCATTGACGCTTCGCAGATCCTCCACGAAGACGCCGTCTGGCCTGAGACTGAGCCGTGCGTGCTCCCGCGAAACCAGTGGAGAAAGGATGGGCAATCCACAGCCGGGCACGCGACCGACGATAATGCTCCCGGACTGATCCTCGCCTAGCGAGGCTACTACCTGTGAATCGCTGTCGCCGTGTGGGACGACAGCAGGAAGCCGGATCTGAATCAGAGTTTCGCCGAAGGCGATCCAGTCTCCGTCTGATAGCGTAGTGTCTGCGGAAATCGCCGTGCCGTTGACGAAGAGCGGGGCGCCTTTGAGTGGTGCCAACAAGGCTGCGCCATTTTGAAACGACAGATGCGCATGCAGCGGTCGTACCCCGGAACCTGCAATCGATACCAAATTACCTGCATCGCTTCCAATGGAATACGCAATATCAGGTATCAGGTCGACCCTCGCGAGCGAACTGCGGGAGGTCCTGAACTCGACCTGCGGCATTTATGGCCTCCTGCGACGTGTCCGGTCGGACGCGTTGAGCACGCGTAAACGAAGTGTCCATTAATCGAGCGTTTTGAAGGCTAACAGGCAGGCAACTACCAGGCAAGGGGAAAGCATGAGGGCGTCATGTGTGCCGTAGTATTTTACGGCTCAGTGTCGTTCTCCTCGGTGCTTTGAGGAGCGCGTCGCGATTAGACAAGCGGCTCAATCGCGGAGCAATCGCACCAGTGTCTGTTGAACGACGTCTGTCTAAGCCGCGTTCAGGTCGGCTGTTTCAGCCCCAACCTGCGCTTTGCGTGGGTAATATTTGTCGATCAGCGCGGACTTCATCAGCAGCATCTCGGGCTCGAAGCACTCGGCCAGGGTCTGCCAGCAGAGGTCGAGTGCCTTCTCCAGCGGTAGGCTGACGTCGATCGCCATGAAGCGCTCGCGGAAGAGTTGCCCGAAGCGCAGCAGTTGCTGATCGAGCTCACTCAATTCGAAGGCCATGGCCTGTTTTTGCTCGGCCTCGCGGGCATTGGAGTAGAAGCGGATCATGGTGTTCATGATCTGGCCGTGATCCTCGCGCGTGACCTTGCCGATGACGTGCTGCTTGAGTCGCGATAGGGAGCCGAAGGGGTCCAGCATGCCGTCGTGCAGATAGAACTGACCCTCGGTGATGTAGCCCGTGTTGTCGGGCACCGGGTGGGTGACGTCGTCGCCCGGCATGGTGGTGACGGTCAGGATGGTCAGCGAGCCGCCGTCCTTGTAGTCGGCGGCCTTCTCGTAGCGGCGCGCGAGCTGGGAGTAGAGATCGCCCATATAGCCACGGTTGGACGGTACGGCCTCCATGGCGATGCCGACCTCCTTCATGGCGTCGGCATAGGCGGTCATGTCGGTGAGCAGCACCAGCACCCGTTTGCCTTCCTCGACCGCGAACTTCTCGGCCACCGCAAGCGCCATGTCGGGGACCAGGAGGCGCTCGACCACGGGGTCCGAGGCGAGGTTGACGAACATGACGGTGCGGGCGAAGACCCCGGCGTCCTCGAAGCGGCGCAGGAAGAAATGATAGTCGTCGAAGATGAGACCCAGGCCGCCAAAGACCACGATGTCCGCATCGGCCTGGATGCCGATGCGGGCCAACAGCTGGTTGTAGGGCTCGCCGGCGACCGAAAAAATAGGGATTTTCTGGCTTTCGACCAGCGAGTTGAAGACGTCGATCATGGGGACGTCGGTGCGGATCATTTTGGAGGCGAGCAGTCGCTTCGCCGGATTCACCGAGGGCCCGCCGATCGCGAGCTTGGGGTCCTGCGAGAGATCGGGGCCGGCGTCGAAGGGCTCGCCGTCGCCGCGAAAGACCCGACCCAGGATGTTGGCCGAATAGGTCACGCGCATCGGGTGGCCGAGGAATCGGACCGATGCCTCTGTGGAGAGTCCCTTGGTGCCGACGAAGACCTGGAGCGAAACCAGATCGTCGTCGAGACGGATGGCGCGGGCGAGCGAGCTGAATCCGCCCGGATCCTCGACGAGTGCCAGGTCGTCGAAGGCGACGCGAGCCTGATCGCCCGAGGTGGGCGGCACTCGGACCTTAAGGATGTCGCCGACGATTTCCATCACCTTGGAATAACGCGCCAGGGTTTGGGTCACCGCACATTCCCTCCGTTCGCAAAGTCATTCATGGTGCTGTGGCATCTCACGAATTCAAGTGGGTTTACGATTCGGGGGCCTCGCTGGGCATGAACTCGACACGGTTGCGACCCTTGTGTTTGGCCTGGTAGAGCGCGGCGTCCGCCATCTGGATCAGCGTTTGCGGTGAGTTGGCGCATTCGGGGTAAGAGGCCAGACCAATGGACAGGGTAGCCCGGATCTCGACATCTTGATAGCTCATCCGAAAGTTTCCGAACGCCTGACGCAACCAATCGGCACGGGGCAGACAGATCTCGATCGAGGTGTGCGGCAGAAGCACGAGAAATTCCTCTCCGCCATAGCGACAGACGATGTCGCCCTCACGGAAGCGTTCCTGGAGGAGTGCGGCAAGCGACTTCAGCAACGAGTCTCCGGCCGGGTGCCCCCAGGTATCGTTGATGCGCTTGAAATGGTCGACGTCGACCATCGCAGCGGTGAGCGTATAGCCTTCGTGCCTGGCGCGCGCGAACTCGCGCGGTAGGGTCTCGTCGAGATAACGTCGGTTGTGCAGACCGGTCAGCGGGTCGCGAATTGTCTGCTCGGCGAGTTCTTTCTGAAGCAGACGAATGCGCGTCAGGTTCTCGCTGAGTTGGCGATTGGCCTCTTTGAGTGCGCGCTCCATGGAGCGGCGCTCGCTGACGTCGCGTTTGATGGCGACGAAACAGTCGACCTGCCCCTTGACGCTTATGACCGGCGCAATGGTCATCTCCTCCTCGTAGAGCGAGCCGTCCTTGCGTTTGTTGATGAGTTCGCCGCGCCAGATCCGACCGCCAAGGACGGTTTGCCACAGATCGGCGTAGAGGCTCGCATCGTGGCGTCCGCTCTTGAAGGTGCGTGTGTGCGCCCCTTTGAGTTCTTCCAATGCATATCCGGTCTGTTTGGCGAAGGCCGGATTGGCGTAGAGCAGGTATCCCTGGACATCGGTGATGGCGATCGCGTCGCCGGCAGCCTCGATCGCGGCAATACGGGTCCGTAATTCGGCCTCGAGCACCTTGCGTTGAGTGGTGTCGCGGGTGATTCCGAGCAGCTTCACGGGATGCCCAGACTCGTCCAGCACCGGGGTCGTCACGACCTCGGTTTGCACGGTTCCGCCCATTTTGACTGGCTGCTCGATCTCGGTCACTCGGGGCGCGAAATCGATCTTCATCCTGGTTCGCTGCTGTGTCTCGATCGCCTCGACCAGGTGCGCGATCCGGTTCCATGATTCGACCGTCATGGAGTCCTCGATCGGGCGTGCCATTACCTCCTCGGGCGAGAATCCACGCATGGATTTCACCGAGGGGCTGACGTATTCGAGCCGCCGGCGTGCGACGTCCAGGATCCAGATGACATCGCTGCTGTTCTCCGTGATCAGACGGAAAAGCGCATCGTGTTCCTGCAGGCGGCTGTTGATCCGTTCGCGTTCGACGATCTCGCGCGTGAGACGTCGATTCAGACGGGCGATCTTCCAGGTTAGCGCCGAGAGAAGCAGCAGCAACGCCAGGCTGCCGGCCAGCGCGGTCAAGAGTCGGGGATCGACCAGCGGCCTGTTCGGGGCATAGAGGAATCGATCGAGTGAAACGTTCCTTGGCAGCATGTCCAGGTCGGCATAGGTGTCGGCGATGTGTCGCCATCGACCTGGGTTGGTGTGTCCGACATCGATCAGATCGGGACGTATCAGCCGGCGGCTCTCGTTCGCCTCGAAACGGTAGGAATCGCGGTCGCGTTTCTGGCTGTTGTAGCGCTCCATGATGAGATCGATGGCCGTCTCGCTGTGTGTGATCGCCTCGCGCCAGCCAGCGAGGCTGGCATCGAGAAAGCCCTTGACCCGTTTGGGATGACGACGAATCTGATCTTCTGTCGTGAAGAGGATGTCGCCGTAGAAGTCGATTCCGCTCGTCCGGGCCGAGAAGAGGTTGTAGTTGAATCCAAGGCGTCGCAGCTGATAGGGCTCGGTCGTTGAATAGACCGACATGGCGGCGACCCGCCCGGAGATGAGGTCGTCGATGCGTTGGGTGTGAGGTCGGATATCCAGCTGATCGATGGACACGCCTTCCTGTTGGAAGAGGGCGAGGATCTCGGCGGCGCCGGGCTCCAGCATGATGGGTTGGCCGACCAGTTCGTGGAGGTTGGACGCGCGATCGGCGCGTGCCGCCAGGGCGAAGGGCGAATGCTGATAGATGGGCGCGAGGGCGACGACTGGCTGTGTCTGGCGTGCGAGCAGCAGTTCACTGGTTCCAATGCCGAACTCGGCTCGCCCCGAGACCACCTCGTCGACCATGTCCGTGTCGGGTTGCGCCTCGATCAGTGTGACCTCCAGTCCCGCATCCCGGTAATAGCCCTGATCCAGTGCGACGTAATAACCGGCAAACTGGAACTGATGCCGCCATTTGAGCTGTAGCTTGATCTCGTCGAGGGCGCGTGGTTCAGGGGAGAACAGGAGGGACACGCTCGCGACGAAGGCAATTTCGAGCCAGTTTGCTCGCCATCCGAGAGATGGGCGGGCCGAGCGTTCCAGGCTATCCACGATACTGAATCCCTTCCTGATTGGCGGGCCATTGGGTTCAATCATAATGGGTAATCTGTACCGGAAATCGTGAATCCACACGGAACCCGACGCGCGCCGGTTTCCGCCCTGCGCTGACTGTCGGGTGGATGCGGAGCGGCTGGGTGGTGGCAAGGGCTGTGCTAGACTCGGCCCGTCTCGTGCTACCTGACATCATCGACTATGACCGCCTCCAATCTCCCCCCGGACTCTGCCGATCGGTTGCTTGATCTGCTGCGCACCTTCGCGCGTGAATCCAGGCTGCCGGAGCCTCCTGAAGGCATCGGGCTCGATACCCGTCTTGAATCGGATCTCGGGCTCGACAGTCTGAGCCGCTCCGAGCTGATCGCGCGGGTGGAGCAGGGGCTCGACGTGCGCCTTCCGGACCAGGCGCTGATGGCCGCGACCGCAGGCGATCTGCTCCAGATGATCCAGGGCGGGGTGGATGGTACCGAAACCGACCTGTCCGCTGCATCCATTGCTTCCGGCGCTGACGACCTAGAGATTCCGGCCGGCGCGCGCACCCTGCTTGAGGTGCTCGACTGGCACCGGCGGCACGCGGGCGATCGCACCCACATTCTCTATTACGACGGCGAGGATCGCGCTCACCCCATCCGCTATGCCGATTTGGCGCAGGGTGCCTCGCGGGTGGCGGCACGACTGCGTCATGCCGGGATCAGTCCGGGCGACACGGTCGCCGTGATGCTGCCGACCGGCCCGGACTATTTCTTCAGCTTCTTCGGCATCCTGGCCGCCGGTGGCGTGCCCGTGCCCATCTATCCGCCGGCGCGACCCCAGCAGATCGAGGACCATCTGCGCCGGCACGCCCGTATCCTGGACAACGCAGGGACCAGCTTTCTGATCACGGTCCCCGAGGCGCGCACCATCGCCAAGGTGATGCAGGTCCAGGTCGGCTCGCTGCGCGAGGTGCTGACGCTCGAAGACATCGAGACCGAGACCCCGCTCGACGATTGGGCCGCGCCCGAGCCGAACGACATCGCCTTCCTCCAGTACACCTCGGGCAGCACCGGCGATCCCAAGGGCGTGACCCTGTCGCACGCCGATCTGCTGGCCAACATCCGGGCCATGGGCGAGGCCATCGCCATCCGTGCGGACGACGTCTTCGTCAGCTGGCTGCCGCTCTATCACGACATGGGACTGATTGGGGCTTGGCTCGGCAGCCTCTATTTCGGCGTGCCGCTTATCTCCATGTCGCCGCTCGCCTTCCTGGCCCGCCCCCGGCGCTGGCTGCAGGCCATCCATCAGCATCGAGGGACGCTCTCGGCGGCCCCCAACTTCGCCTACGAACTCTGTCTGACCCGCATCTCGGAGTCGCAGATGGAAGGGCTCGATCTCAGCTGCTGGCGCCGCGCCTTCAACGGCGCCGAGCCGGTCAGCGCCCAGACGCTGCGCCGTTTCGCCGAGCATTTCGCCCCTTGCGGTCTGCGCGAGGAGGCGCTGGCGCCGGTTTATGGTCTGGCGGAGGCGGCGGTCGGTCTGGCCTTTCCACCGGTGGAGCGCGGACCGCGCGTCGATTGCATCGATCGGGTCAGATTCGCCAATTCGGCCTACGCGCTGCCGGTCGACTGCGAGGATCCGGACGCCATGGAGGTGGTCGCCTGCGGCCGTCCGCTGCCTGGATACAGGGTGCGCGTGGTGGACGGCGAGGGTCGCGAGCTGCCCGAGCGTCACGAGGGGCTGCTTCAGTTCCAAGGGCCGTCGGCGACGCGCGGCTATTACCGCAATCCAGCGGCGACTGCGCGGCTCATCCGCGACGGCTGGCACGAGACCGGCGACCGCGCCTATCTGGCCGGGGGCGATATCCATCTGAGCGGGCGGGTCAAGGATCTCATCATCCGTGGCGGTCGCAACATCTATCCCTACGAGGTCGAGCAGGCCTTGGGCGAACTGCCCGGTATCCGCAATGGCTGCGTGGTGGCCTTCGCCGCGACCGATCCCAAGCAGGGCAGCGAGCGTCTGGTCATCGTCGCCGAGAGCAAGGAGCGCGACCCCGGCCGCCGGACGGCGCTGCAGCAGCGTGCCCGCGAGCTGGCGACCGACGTCCTGGGCGTGCCGCCGGACGAGATCGTGCTGGCACCGCCGCGCGCCGTGCTCAAGACCTCCAGCGGCAAGCTGCGCCGTGTCGACACGCGCGAGCGCTATCTCGCCGGCAAGCTGTTCGAGGGTCCGCCGCGTCCGGTCTGGCAGCTGGCTCGGGTCGGCATCTCGGGCCTTTGGGGTCGGATCTCGCGTCTGGTGAGCGACCTGCCGGGAATCCTCTATGCCCGTTACGCCTGGGTGCTCTTCTATCTGTTCGCGCCCGGCTTCTGGATCGCGGGCACGCTGGTTCCGACCCTGGGACTGCGTTGGACATTCACCCGATTCGGCTTGCGTCTGCTCGGCGCTCTAACCGGGATGCGGGTGCGTGTCTCGGGGCGCGAGAACCTGGACGCGGCTCCGTCACCATGCGTTTTGGTCGCCAATCATCAGGGCTATCTGGATGCCCTGGCGCTCATCCTGGCGCTCGATCGGCCGGTGTCCTTCGTCGCCAAGCGCGAGCTGACGGCGACGCCCTGGGTCGGCCGCTATCTGGCGCGCATGGGGACGCTCTTCGTCGATCGTTTCGATGTGCAGCGCAGCAGCTCCGAATCCGCCCAACTCAACGCCGCGCTGGAGCGGGGCGCGAGCCTGCTCTTCTTCCCCGAGGGGACCTTCCGCGAGCAGCCGGGTCTGATGCCGTTCCGCATGGGCGCCTTCGCCGCCGCCGCACAGGCCGGGGTGCCCGTGATTCCGATCGCCATCAAGGGCACGCGCGAGCGCATGCCGGGCGACAGCTTCCGTCCCACGCCTGGCCGGGTCGAGGTGACCCTGGGCGCGCCGATCCGACCCGAGGGCAGCGATTGGCCGGCCGCCGTCGCGCTACGCGAGGCGGCGCGGGATTTCATCGCTGGTCACAGCGGGGGGCGGATTAGGTCGCGGATCTCGTGAATCCGCTCCCTTTGCGGTTTTTGAGGGGCGCGAGCGCCGCCGCGAGCCGGTCGAGGAGCTTGTCGCCATAATCGGCGCGATCCTGGCCATTCAGCTCGTACTCGGCGATGTAATAGCCGTCCCTCGGCCGCAATCCTAGCCCGAGTTTTTCCGGTGGATGTGCAATCCTTGTTATGCCCACGTCGAGATGCCGTTCGGTGCGTTTGGCCTCAATTGACCGCCGCGATGCATGGCGAGACGAAGAGCGAGCCTTTCCAGCCGCCTTGCAGGGTGCGCGCGCTGACCAGCAGCCACATCGAGGCCAGTACGACGACGAGTAGGGTGCCGAAGATCGAGAAGAAGCTGACCTGGAAGAGCGTGCCGAGCTTGAGTGTGGCGAGGGTGTAGACCCCGAGCGGGAAGGTATAGCCCCACCATCCGAGGTTGAAGGGAATGCCGGCGCGGAAGTAACGGATCGTCACCAGAATGGCCAGCAGGAACCACCAGAATCCGAATCCCCAAAGCAGAAGGGCGACCAAGGCGCCGAGGCTGGCTGCGGCGATGCCGATTTCGGGCAATTGTTGGGCTGCGAAGATGTCCGGTGCGCTTGCGCCGAGCAGCAGCATGCCGAGCGCGCCGGTGCCGATGGGGCCGAGCGCGAGCCAGCTGGATGCGGCCATGTTGACGTGTGGCAGTTTATGCAGGGCCATGCGCAGAATCAGGATGACCAGGATTCCCATGGCGAGCGGGACGGAATAGGCCCAGAGCACGTAGCTGACCATCAGTGTTTGGAACTGGGCGCTTGCGTCCGCCAGGTGCGGTGCGAGCAGCCCGCCGCTGGCGGCGGCGACTTCTGCGGCGACTACGGGCAACAGCCAGACGGCGGTCATCTGGTCGATGCGATGCTCCTGGAGGGTGAACATCAGATAGGGGATGAGGACGCCGCATCCGATCGATAGAGCAACATCGAGCCACCAAAGCCCTTGCGCGACCAGGATCATGTCGTCGCCCCAGCGCGGTATGCCGAAGACGAGAAAGCCGTTGATGATGGTTGCGAGCCCCATTGGAATGGTGCCGATGAACATGGACACGACACTGTGGCCGAAGATGCGGCTGGCCTCGCGTCTGAACAGGATCCAGCGCGCTGTGTAGAGCAGGGTGAACAGCAGGAAGAGGCCGATGTTGAACAGCCAGAGTCCGGCGCCAAGCTGCGAGAACAGCGCGGGTGCCCCTGGCACTTGCGGTAAGGCGAGCGCCAGGATGCCGGTCCCCATGGTGGCGGCGAACCAGTTCGGGGTGAATTGCCGGATGACCTCTCGCGGGTGTTCAAGCTGGTGAAAGGGCTTGAATCCTTGCGCGCGGTTATTGAAAGAGGCGGTGGTCATGGATGACTGTCCTGGATGAGATCGAGCAGGGCCTTGGCCGCCTGGCTGACGCGGCGCTCGCGATGCAGAAGGGCGCTGAAGGTGCGCTCGGGGAGGGGAAGGGGAATGGTGTGCAATGCACCGGTGCTCAGGGCGCGCGCGACGACGAGTTCGGGGAGGACGGCGATGCCGGCTCCGGCCTCGACAGCGGTACGGACCGATTCGTTCGATGGCAGGGTGAGCGCCACATCGAGATCCTCGATGCGCTTTCCGCGCTGGCGCAGGATCTCCTCGAAGGTCGAGCGTGTCCCCGATCCGGGTTCGCGCAGGATCCAGCGTGCCTTTCCGAGCCAGTCCTCGCCGAGGTCTTCGGCTGGAATCCGGCTCACCAGGACCATGCGATCCTGAGCGAGGGGCCAGCGTTCGAGCGCCGGATGCTCGACCGCACCCTCGACGAAGCCAAGCTCGGCCATGCCGTTCAGCACGCGTTTCGCCGATTGTTGGGTGTTCGCAACGGCAACCTCGACGGTGAGTCGCGGGTGACGCTCGCGAAATGCCGCCAGGTGGCGAGGCAGCCAATATCCCGCGATCGTATGACTCGCGACCAGGCGTAGCGTCCCGCGCGTCAGGCCGCCGAGCTGGCTCAGGGTCAGCTCGGCGCTGGCGACGGATCCGAGCACGCCGCGCGCCTCTTCGAGGAACTCGCGCCCGGCTTCGGTCAGCTCGATCCCTCGGCCGACACGATGGAAGAGCGCCACGCCGTAGCGCGATTCCAGTGCCGCAATGGCGGCGCTCGCCGCTGACTGCGTGACATTGAGTGACTCCGCAGCCTTGGTCATGTGCTCGCGCTCGGCGACGCCGACGAAGATGCGCAATTGTTCGAGTGTCATGCCCGTTTTCATGGCGGGCAAGACTAAGGCCGACCGAATCGACACATCAAACAAATTATTTTGGTCGAATCGATCATAAATCGCGATTGGTTGGTCGGGAGGTTCTGCAACGGGTTCCGCTCGGATCTCATGCGGGTTCGGAATTGTGAGCGGGGTGGGAGCGGAACAGATGGGTTGATCGGTCGAGACCAGAAGCGCCGGTTCCATCTATGGCGCTTACCTGTCATGAGAATCGGTATTTCCGATTATGGTTGCCGTCATGATCGGTCTATCTTTTGTTGAGGCACGAAGGGCATGGACTCATGTGCTCTATTCGTGTACGGCGCGGGTCGGCGTTGGAGTACGAGCACGCTGGAATTCATGCCGACGCCGCGCGAAACAAATGAGATACACCAATGACGAGGAGACGATTCAATGCACAGAACAACCCTCTCCGCCGCCATCATGGCGGCGCTGTTCACCGCACCCGCAGCCCTAGTCGCCCAAGCCGAAACCGAGTCTGACCAGCCCCCACGCAAGGCCCACGCAGAATTTGGTCTCTCTCTTCCCTCGTTCGACTGGGTCCAGAAGAAGTCCAGTCGAGTCGATGTCGCGCGCACGGAAGGCGCGAACGCGACCCCGTCGACCAAGGATGCGGCCATGGCCGACACACAGGCCCCGGCCATGGCGTCCGGCAAGCCGAGGCCCAACCAGTTCTGGTGGCCCGATCAGCTTAACCTCCAGCCGCTGCGCGACCATGACCCGGCGTCCAATCCGTACGGCGAGCACTTCGATTACGCCAAGGCATTCGCCAGCCTGGATCTCGATGCCGTGAAGAAGGACCTCAAGGCCATGATGACCACCTCTCAGGACTGGTGGCCGGCCGACTTCGGCCACTATGGACCTCTGTTCATCCGCATGGCCTGGCACAGCGCCGGCACCTACCGCGTCGCGGACGGGCGCGGCGGCGCCGGTGGCGGCCAGCAGCGCTTCGACCCGCTCAATAGCTGGCCCGACAACGTCAACCTCGACAAGGCGCGGCGTCTGCTCTGGCCGATCAAACAGAAGTACGGTCGGAGTATCTCCTGGGGCGACTTGATGGTTCTGGCCGGTACCGTCGCCATGGAGGACATGGGCTTCAAGACCTTTGGCTTCGCCGGCGGCCGAGCGGACGACTGGGAGCCTGAGATCATCAACTGGGGCCCGGAAGCCGAGATGCTGGGACGGAAGCGTTACGACGAACAAGGGAAGCTGGAAAACCCACTCGCCGCCACGCAGATGGGGCTCATTTATGTGAATCCGGAAGGTCCCGGCGGCAACCCGGACCCGCTCGCGGCCGCAAAGCAGATCCGCGTGGCCTTCGGCCGCATGGCCATGGACGATGAAGAGACCGTCGCCCTGATCGCCGGCGGCCACACCTTCGGCAAGACCCACGGCGCGGGCAAGCCGTCCGAGTGCGTGGGTCCCGAGCCGGCTGCGGCGCCTATCGAGCAGCAGGGACTCGGCTGGGCCAACAGATGCGGTAAGGGCAATGCCGAGGACACCATCGGCAGCGGACTGGAAGGCGCCTGGACCCAAGCCCCGACGCAGTTCACGATGCTGTATCTGACGAACCTCTTCAACTTCGACTGGGAACAGACCCGCAGCCCGGCCGGCGCCATTCAGTGGACGCCCAAGGACGGAGCGGGTGCCGACACGGTTCCGGACGCCCATGTCGCGGGCAAGCGGCACGCCCCGATGATGTTCACGACGGATCTGGCACTGAAGTTCGATCCGAAATACCGCGAGATCTCCAAACGCTTCCTGGATAACCCCGAGGAATTCGAACTCGCCTTCGCCAAGGCCTGGTTCAAGCTGACGCACCGCGACATGGGACCGCGCGCACGCTACCTCGGCTCCGAGGTGCCCGATGAGATGCTGATTTGGCAGGACCCGATCCCTCAGGTCGACTACCAACTGGTCGACGCACAGGATATCGCCGATCTCAAGCAGACGATCCTCGACTCCGGTCTTTCCCCAGCGGAGCTGGTGCGGACCGCGTGGGCATCGGCCGCCACCTATCGCGACTCGGACATGCGTGGAGGAGCCAACGGCGCGCGTATTCGTCTGGCACCGCAGAAGGATTGGCCGGTCAATGATCCGCCGGAACTGGCGAAGGTGCTGGAGACGCTGGAAGGTATCCAAAAGGACTTCAATGCCTCGACGACCGGCGGCAAGCAGGTCTCCCTCGCCGACCTCATCGTTCTCGGTGGCGCTGCCGCGATCGAGCAAGCAGCCAAGGCTGCCGGCTACGAGGTCGAGGTGCCTTTCAACCCCGGTCGAGCGGATGCGACTCAGGATCAGACCGATGTCGATTCCTTCGCCGTCCTCGAACCGACCGCAGATGGTTTCCGCAACTACTTCGGGAGTGACAATGGCGCATCGCCGACGGAGATGCTGGTCGACCGCGCGGACCTACTGGGCCTGACGGTTCCCGAGATGACCGCACTCGTCGGCGGCATGCGGGCTCTGGGTGCCAACGCCGGCGGCGTCAAGCATGGGGTGCTCACGGACCACCCCGGCACCTTGAGCAACGACTTCTTCGTCAATTTGCTCGACATGTCGACCCAGTGGTCGAAGTCGGCGG
The DNA here is from genome assembly GCF_000224065.1 of Thiorhodococcus drewsii AZ1. Lineage (GTDB taxonomy): Bacteria > Pseudomonadota > Gammaproteobacteria > Chromatiales > Chromatiaceae > Imhoffiella > Imhoffiella drewsii. The sequence continues at coordinate 14,917 of NZ_AFWT01000026.1, read as the reverse complement.
ATGAGGAGGGCATCTACGATGGACGCGACCGCGCCTCGGGTGAGCTGAAGTGGACAGCGACGCCGGTGGACCTGATCTTCGGATCGAATGCAGAGCTGCGTGCCGTCGCCGAAGCCTATGCATCGGCAGACGGTGACGAGGAATTCGTCCGCGACTTCGTTGCCGCATGGAGCAAAGTGATGACAGCCGACCGCTTCGACCTGAAGCAAGGCTAGGAAGACACGGCTCGGGTCGGGGCTATCTCAGCCCGACTCGAGCCGTCGAGCATTCGCGATTGATGCCTACGCAGCCTGGTTCGTAGGGCGCAATAGCGCAGCGTATTGCGCCGGAAGGACATTGGCACAGGTCCATCGGATTGGTGGCACAAAGACGCAATTCGACGTGCGAAGGACATGCGGCGTTTGTTGCGTCTTGAGGTGAGCTGCCTGCCAACCATGCGGCGCAATACGCTATCGCTATTACGCCCTACGCAGCCTGGTTCGTAGGGCGCAATAGCGCAGCGTATTGCGCCGGAAGGACATTGGCACAGGTTCATCGGATTGGTGGCACAAAGACGCAATTCGACGTGCGAGGGACATGCGGCGTTTGTTGTGTCTTGAGGTGAGCCGCCTGCCAACCATGCGGCGTAATACGCTATCGCTATTACGCCCTACGCGGGCTATCTCCGCTGACGGCTGGCAGGCTTGATGCGCCGCAGGTCTACCCCGCACCTATCCTCACCGCTATCATGCCCCCCAGACCACTGGTGACAGGTCCGACAACCCGCCCAGGGTGCTCATCAGCTACGCCCAATACGACGGCGCCCACGGCACGGGGTGCCGGAACTCGCCCACCCACAGGCCCCGAAGGTCTGGCCAGCGGAGCTGGACAAGTAGCAGATTCACGGGTTGACCAACTGGTTGCAGTGGATCGGGAGACAAACCGATCAAACATTCAGCGATGATTCGATCAAGGTGACTGTATGAGTGGAAGTACTGGACAAGGCTTGACCGACGAATCCGCCTCCGTCCAATCGCACCTGCAAATCATGCAAGGTGTGATTCAGCGCATGGCCGCGAACAGCAGTTCCTGCAAGACCTGGTGCATCACCATTGTCTCGGCGATTCTCGTCTTGATGGCGGACAAGGATAAACCCGAGCTTGTCTGGGTCGCGCTGTTCCCGTCGATCCTGTTCTTCGTGCTGGATGCCTACTACCTAGCGCTGGAGAAGGCATTCCGAGCCTCCTACAACGCCTTCCTCGAGAAACTGCACACCGGACAGTTACAGCCGGAAGACCTCTACGCCGTGGCTCCAGAAGGCCGCATAGGGCAGCACCGTAAGGAGGCCGCCAAATCATTCTCGGTATGGGGGTTCTATGGCTTCCTGATCGTCCTGGTCGCCATTGGGTGGTGGCTCATCCGGCAATAACCCTCCGCGCCAGGACGTGGGGTACACGCCATTCGAGTCCACCGCTATCATGCCCCCAGACACGCCGTCAGGGAGCCCCCATGAGCACCGGTGACACATCCTCCAGACCGCCACGGATCTTCATCAGCTACAGCCACGACAGCCCCGAGCATGCCGAACGGGTGCTGCAGCTGGCCCTGCAGTTGCGCCGGGACGGCCTCGATGCCCGGCTGGACCGCTTTGAGACCGAATCCCCCCAGGGACCGTCCCAGGGCTGGCCGCGCTGGTGCGCCGAGCAGATCCTCGCCGCCGACTTCACCCTCCTGGTCTGCACCGCCACCTACCGCCAGCGCTTTCTCGGGCTGGAGACCTACGGCCAGGGACGCGGGGTCAAGTGGGAGGCCAAGGTCATCCACAACGTCCTCTACTACCGCGAGGTCAACACCGGTTTCATCCCGCTCATCCTGCGCCCCGAGGACACCGATCAGATCCCGGAGACGGTGCGCGATGCCTCGCACTACCTGATCGCGGGGACGGTGCCGGCCGACGCCGGCTATCTGGACCTCCGCGAGCGTCTCGCTCAGGGCCGATCCTGGCCACCCTTGCCCCTCCCGGAGCCGAGCCAGGCCCCGCCAGCAGTCCCCTGGGACGCCACCATCCCCACCGGGCTTGTATGGGCGTCGTCCGAGCACATCACCCAGGCCCTGGAGCAGATTCAGCAGGCCCAGACCACCCATGAGCGCCGCTCCCGGTGGCGGCATTGGGTGCTCGCCATGCTCATCCTGGTGGTGCTGGGCGCCGTCGGAGGCTTGGGCTGGCAGCAATGGCAGACGCGCCACGTCCTGTTCGATCCGGTGGCCCTCAAGGCCCGGATGGGAGCCCAGATCGAGGAGACCTTCCAGGCCAAGCTCGCCAGGCTCAAGAAGACGGGCGCTCGGGCACCGCAGATCGACGGGCTCTACCGCTGGCGTGAGGAGGCCGAGGGGCAGCTCGATCAGGCGGTGGCCTTCGTTCAGCGGATTTCGGAGACCGAGCGCCAATCCCTCACCGCCGAGGCCGCCCGGGTGGCGCAGGAGCGCGGCGTCGAGGCAGCCTTGGAACTGCTCACCCAGCGGCTCGAAGAGGCAGGCGAGCGCCACAAAGCCCGTGCCCGCGAGCTGGCCGAGGCGGCGCTGTTCAAAGCGGATCTGCATGAGACACGGCTGGAACGCACGGAAGCGCGGGCTGCCATCGAGCAGGCGATCGCACTGGATCACGGCTGGTGGGAACCGCACAACCGGCTTGGCATGCTGGCGCTCGATCAGGCCGATTGGAAGCAGGCGGAGCGATCCTTCCAGCAGGCTCGGCTGCTGGTGACCGAAAAGACCGACGAAGCGACGGTGATTAACAACCTGGCCCAGCTCCTTCAGGCCACCAATCGTCTGGGCGAGGCCGAGCCGCTGATGCGCCGAGCGCTGTCGATCGACGAGGCGAGCTACGGCCCCGAGCATCCCAATGTGGCCATCCGGCTCAACAACCTGGCCCAGCTCCTGAAGGCCACCAACCGCCTGGGCGATGCCGAGCCGCTGATGCGCCGAGCGCTGTCGATCGACGAGGCGAGCTACGGCCCCGAGCATCCCAAGGTGGCCATCCGGCTCAACAACCTGGCCCAGCTCCTTCAGGACACCAACCGCCTGGGCGAGGCCGAGCCGCTGATGCGGCGCGTGGTCGGCATCTTCGAGGTGAGCTACGGCCCTGAGCATCCCAACGTCGCCACGGCGCTCAACAACCTGGCCCAGCTCCTTCAAGCCACCAACCGCCTGGGCGATGCCGAGCCGCTGATGCGCCGCGCGCTGTCGATCGACGAGGCGAGCTACGGCCCCGAGCATCCTGATGTCGCTGTCGACCTCAACAACCTGGCCCACCTCCTTCAGGCCACCAACCGCCTGGGCGAGGCCGAACCGCTGATGCGGCGACATGTCGTCATCTTTCTGATCTTTACCCGACAGAATGGATACGCTCATCCGCATCTGAGCGCGGCATTTCAAAATTACCGAACCTTGCTCAAAGAAATGTCACTCGATGAGACCGAAGCCCAGCAGCGCATCGACTCCCTCGGCTCCGAAGCCGGTCTCGACGAAAACCAATACCGCCAGCTCTTGCAGACCCTTTGAGACCACAACCCACGCCTGGCGACCGATCACTCACAAGAGCACAAAACCGCCCCGGCCCCCACAAACAGCCCCCATCGTTTGGAGAATGGACATGTCACCGGGCGACATCTTGGCCACGCTGGACGACTGCGAAGAGGTGATCGAATCCTCGTTCTCGTCAGGGAGGTCAGAACCTAACTGTCCCGTCGACAGCTGCCTCCAACGGAAAAGGCGTGCTTGTCCGCACCTGAGACATTTCGCCCAATCTGCAGGTAGCGAACGCCGACAGCGCGCGTCGTGCTGATGGTGGGGTTTTGCTTGGAGCTGCGACCACTCCTTGGTGTGCAACGTTTGCGTTGGGGCTTTCGCTAGGCGCAGCCGCCTCCCTGGCAACCGCCGCCCGTGCGCCCGGGGGCGTGAGCTTTGCCGTGGTTGCCGCATCCAATCGTTGGGGGCGGTGAGGTGATCGTCCGCTCCCCGATTGGGCGAATGAGGAGCCGGTAGGCGCTGTCCTGGGTCTCCTGCTGCTCCCAGTCGAGGCCGAGCGCCGGTAGCTGTTTGTCGAGCCAGCGCGGCGGGTGGTCGCAGACGACCTCTAGTCGTCTGAAGTCGGTCTGCTCCAGGAATGGAATGAGGACGATCTGTGAGTTGAGGCTGGAATCGCTGGCGAGCACGGCGGCGAGGTCGATTCGATAGGTGCCCTTGCTGTCGCCTGACTCGAAGAATCGGGCCGGGTCCGGCATTTCGATTGCGGACTGTTCGATCTCATGCCGGACCGCGTCGAGTGCGGCCTCGGGCGGTCCGTCGAGGCGCCACAGACGCAGTCCCAGGTTCTGCAGCAGGGTGACGGCGATGCCCTTGACGTCGCGCACCAGCAGCGCCTCGGCGCCGTCGAGCAGGCTGCCGAGCTGTTCGGTGCGTTGTGTGAGCTCGCTGATCGAGCCCGCGCCGATGCCCTTGAAGGCGGTATCCGATAGCTGTTGCCAGGTGCCGTCCTGGTGCGCGAAGAGGCGCAGGACGCCCGGCTCTTGTGGCGACAGGGGCTGGCCCTGGCTGTCGATGCAGGCGGCAATCTTCATCGTTGACTCTCCCGATGGACGTGGACGGTCGGTACGGCGATTTCCCGGTCGTGCGTGGAGGCGGTTGCGCGTTTAGCCGAAGCCGTGGCTCTTGCCCTTGATGGATTCGATCTCGATCCGGATCACGGCGGTAGCGTCGAGATTGGTCTTGGGATAGGTGAAGGCGTGCTCGCTGAAACGGGCGACGATGCGATCGAGCGCAGCGATCTTTTCGGCCTCGTCCTCGATGAAGCAGGCGCGGCCGAAGCCGATGACGGTGCGGTGTTTGGCCTCGAAGTCGCATGCCTGGTCGCTCTCGATGACCCCTTGGTCGACCGAGATGGCGAAGCAGACCTTGTCGTTGCGACGCATGATGCCGATCTTGCTGCCGCCCTTGGCCGAGTGGATGAAGAGCGAGCGCCCGTCGTAGGCGTAGAAGACCGGGACGACGAAGGGGACGTTCGCGTCCGATAGGGCCAGATTCATGACCCGGGTCGATTGGATGATGGCGTCGATCTCGGCGCGTTCGGTGATCTCGCGGTCGCTGCGCCGCATGGCGGCGTGCGGGTGCCGCGCGGATTGGGGTTGGTTCGTGGTCATGCTCTGGATTCCGTTAGACCTGTCCGGCCCGCAGTGACGGCGTGTCGGCGGTGTGAGGTGGCTCGAACATCTGCGACAGCGCGTCGCAGATGGTCAGGGTGCGATCGGCGTCGATCTGGATCGGTGTGCCGTGGTGGTAGTTCTCGAGCGAGCAGATGCCGAAGATTGTGTCGAGCGAGAGGATGGCCGTCTTCAGCTCGGGCGTGAACGTCACGGCTTCCTCGGCGACTGTCACCAGACTGCCGTAGTCGTGATTGAACGGCAGGATCTCGTGACGGGCACAGAGCGCGATCAGATAGGCCTCGATCGCCACGGCGGCGATGTTGAAGACGAGGCTCGCGCGCTCGCCGTCGGTGGCGAATTGCACAGCGCGCTGGTGATAGCCTCGGGCGTCGGTCAGGCAGCGCTGGAGTTTCTTCTCGTGCGTTTCGAAGAGGACGAGTGACATCATCGAACCTGCTGGTGGTTGGGGCGCGCCGCTCCCGTGCGGGGAGCGGTCGGGCCGGTGTCAGTGACGGGGCGCGGTTGCGGCTACCAGACGTTGAGTACCCACTCCTTGTTCTTTTTGTATTCCATGTCGGTGAAGAGGGTGTTGGCCATCTGCTCGGCGAGCCAGGCCGCGCCCTCGTACCCGACCACCGGGTAGCGGTAGAGACCGGCCCGGTCGTAGGTCGGGAAGCCCACCCGCACCATCGGCACGTTGCATTCCATCGCCGCGAAGCGCCCCTTCGAGTGCCCGAGGATCAGGTCCAGCTCCAGCCCCTCGTTCTTGACCCGGTTCTCCAGATCCCACAGGTCGGCGTTGGTGATGATCTCCATCGGGTAGTCGACGTTCTGCTGGATCGCCTGGATGCGCGGATCGTCCGGGTAATTGGCGTTGTCGTCGCCGAGCAGCAGCAGGACCGGCTTCATCTCCAGGTCCAGACAGAACTCGGCGAGTCCGATCACCAGGTCCGGATTGCCGTAGATGGCGACCCGCTTGTCGGCCAGGAACATGTGCGTGAGGTCGGTCAGGGCATCGATGGCGATGCCCCGTTCCACTACCAGCGAGTGCGAGATCGGCTTGCCGGTGAGCGTCTTCAGGTTGGCCAGGAAGGTATCCGTGTTGCGGATGCCGATCGGGGTCGGACCGACGATGGTCGGCTGGTTGAACTCGCTTTCCAGGTACTTGGCCGCCTGGCCCCCCTCATAGCGGTTGAGCGCGAGGGTGGCGCTGGCGCTGCCGGTGCTCTTGAGATCCTCAATGGTGGTGCTGCCGTGCGAGACGTAGTTGCCGTCGGGCATCAGCGGCGAATCGAAGCTCTCGATCTCGAACAGCACGTTGGCCTGGATGTCCATCTCGGTCATCAGATGTTTGAGCGCCTTGACGTCGCCGGGGTTGACCCAGCCGGTGATCAGGTTGACCTTGCCGTTGGGCTCGCCGGGCTCGCCGGGCTCGGCGAAGTACTTGACGAAGTCTCTCACCGCGACGTCGTAGCCGCTGACCATGCTGCCGACGAAGCTCGGGGTGTGGATGGGGATGAGGTGGACCTCGCGTCCCGCGTACTTTTCCTGCAGCAGCCCCTCGTTGAGCTTGCGCACCACGCCGTCGATGTCGTCGCCGATGACCTCGGTCGAGCAGGTGCTGATGATGGGCACCACCTTGACGTGCGGATAGCGCATCAGCAGCACGTCCACTGCCTGCTCGACGCGGTCGAGCGCGCCGAACACCGCGCCGTCCTCGTGCACCGAGGAGGAGGCGATCTCGAAGCTCTCCTTCAGGTGCTGCGAGATCAGCAATCGCACGAACATGACGCAGCCCTGGCCGCCATGGACGATGCCGATGCACTCCTTGATGCCGATGCTGGCGTACTGGGCGCCGGCCGGCTGGCAGGTGAAGATCGGGTTGATGGTCCCGATCCGGTCTTTCTCTTTGAGTTCGCAATGCATGGTGTTCGATCCCCGGTCAGTACATCTGGTCGGTCAGCTCTTCGTTGAGCGAACCGTCGATGGTCAGATAGTCGAGCCGCTCGTGCAGCCCCTGCATCAGATCCTTGATCTCGGGCACGCTCATCCCGGCCAGCCAGGGCAAACGTTCCCGGAATGCCTCGGCCAGACAGACCGCGTCGACCCAGTAGCAGCGGTCGGCAGGGGTCTCCAGCGCGACGTGCTCGTCGCACAGCAACTGGGTGGTCTTGCTCAGAATGCCCTGGTTCTGGTCGCGCCGGTCCCAGGCGCGCGAGTGGAACTGCCACAGGCACTTCTTCATGATGTAGTCGAGCATCTGCTCGATCCGTTCGGTCTTCAGGTCGCTCATGCCGCAGCCTCCTGGGCACCCTGGCGCGCGAACTCGGGATAGGTGCGCTCGCGCAGCTCGGCGACCATGTCGTACTTGCCGGTGTAGCGTCGCAGGTTGGGATCGTTCCTGACCGCCTCGGGCAGGTCGGCGTCCGAGATCATGCGCGCGGTCTTGAAGCCCTTGTCGGTCGGGATCTCGTCCTTGCTGATGTCGAGCTTGGAGAGTTCGTGGATCGGCGAGTAGATGCCGTTGTAGATGTCGCGGGCGAAACGGACCCAGCCCTCCCAGCCCTTCCAGGGGCCGTTGTGATAGGCGTGGGCGTTCAGATAGGGCACGCGGATCTTCTTGGCTACCTCGCCGGGACGCTTGCCGGTGAAGATGATGTCCGGCTGGAGCCTGTTCATGGCCTCCAGACCTTCCAGCTCGTTGGGGTCGTCGATGGCGAGCGCGCCCTGCTCGCAGCGGGCGATGCCCTTCTCCATGTCGCCCTGATGGCCGAACTTGGTGTAGACCGAGACCACGTCCAGGCCCATTTCATCGTGGATGACGTGCGCCCAGTGCCAGAGCTTGGAGCCGCCCGGCCAGAGGCAGACCTTCTTGCCGGTCAGGCGCGCCTTGTACCAGTCGAGCTCGGGCTTCCAGCGCGCGGTTTCCTCGTCGATGATCTTCTGTGCACGGTCCTCGATGCCGAAGAAGAGACCGACCTTGCGCAGCGAGTTGCCCAGCGGCTCGAAACCGAAGCCGTCGATGTCCAGGCGCGGGATGCCGTACTTCACGCGCAGCTCGTTGCAGATGTATTCGGCCGAGCGGGCGCACTCCAGGACGTTGAGATGCGCCTTGTGCATGGCACGCAGGTCGTCGTAGGAGCCGTTGCCGGTGAAGGTGGAGAGGATCTGGATCCCCATACGCTTGAAGAAGTCCTGCATCACCTCCTGGTCGCCCTGGATGTTGTACTCGCCCACGTAGTTGATCACGTAGTCGCTGGTGATTTCGGGCTCGACCGTGCCGACCTTGTTCTTGATCCAGGCGATGTTGATCTTGTGGTGACCGCCGGACTGACTCGGGCCGGCGAAGCCGGGCGAGTTGCAGACGAAGATGTCGACGTCCGGCAGCTCTTCCATGACCTCCTGGGCGATGGCGTCGATGTCGTCGCCGATCAGGGCCGTGGCGCAGGTCTGATAGATGGTCATCCGCTTGATGTCGGGATGCGCCTTGAACGCCTCGATGATGTTCTGCTTCAAGAGCTTTTCGGCACCGAAGACGATGTGCTTCTCCTTCACGTCGGTGGCGAAGGTGTACTTGAGCTGGAAGTTGTCGTTGTCGCTGATGTAACGCTTGGTCTGCCAGGTGTCGTAGGTGCAGCCGACCGGACCGTGACTGATGTGGATCACGTCCTTCATCGGCGTGCCGATCACGTGCTTGGCGCCGCAGTAGGCGCAGCCGCGCTCGGAGATGGTTCCGGGGATGGTGTTGAGATAGCCGAGGGGCAGGGCGTCGGCCAGGGTCTCGCCCGGTCCTTTGACGACCGCGTGCTTCTTGCGCTCGGGAATGCAGGTGCTGCATTCGAATTCATGGTATGGCATGGCTGGTGCTCCGAATGGGCGCTCCGAATGGCGGTTAAAGGATGGCGTGCTCGCCGGTTTCCTTGGTCCGGACCCGAACGGCGTCGTCGATCGGGCAGACGAAGACCCGACCGTCTCCGATCTGCTCGGTGCGATTGACCTGGATGATGGCCTGCACCACCGGCTGGACGTCGGTGTCGCCGACCACGATGCTCAGCAGGCGCTTGGGGATGTACTTCATGCCCCGCGAGCGGCCCTGTCCCTGCAGCTCGGCCGGCAGTTCGCAGCTGACCTCGTTGGCGATTCCGCGCTGTTTGCCGCGCCCGGTCGCCGGGATGGCGGTGAAGCAGGGGAAACCGAGCTCCTCAAGCGCCGCCTTGGTGGCGGCGACCTTTTTGGGTCGGATGATGGCGATGATCTCTTTCATGGGATCCTCCGGCCTCAGAGCCCGGGTTGGCCGGTACGCACCGTGAAGGCTTCATCGACCGGGGAGACGAAGACCTTGCCGTCGCCGAAGTTGCCGGTGTAGGCCTTGAAATTGACCAGCTTGACGATCTCCTCGACGTCATCGTCCTCGGCCACCATCAGGATCATGGTCTTGGGCAGCTCGTCATAACGGATGCTGCCGAGCGAGATCCCTTTCTGCTTGCCGCGCCCGAAGGCGTGGACCTGAGTCATGGAGTAGAAGCCCGCATCGGCGAGTGCCTCGGCGACACTGTCTGCGGCGTCCGGACGTACGATCGCTCGAATCATTTTCATTGCATTGACTCCCGTCTCTCGCCGATTAATCCATGAGCCCGTATTTGACGACCATGTCTTCGAGCTGCTCCATGCTGAGCGGATTGGGAATTACCAGGTCCTCGTTTTCGATGATCTTGCGTCCGAGTTCGCTGTATTCGCGCGCCTGGTTTTCCTCGGGGTTGAATTCGGTGACCGTCTTCTTATTGAATTCGGCCTTCTGTACGATATTGTCGCGTGGTACGAAATGGATCATCTTGGTGCCGATGGCGGCGGTGAACTCCTCCAGGAATTCGCGTTCGCCGTCGACCTTGCGGCTATTGCAGATGATGCCGCCCAGGCGCACGCCGCTTTGCTTGGCATATTTCACCAGGCCCTTGCAGATATTGTTGGCGGCATAGATGGCCATCATCTCGCCCGAGGCGACGATATAGACCTCTTGTGCCTTGCCATCGCGAATCGGCATGGCGAAACCGCCGCAGACCACGTCGCCGAGCACGTCGAAGAAGACGAAGTCCAGATCATCGGTATAGGCGCCGCGCGCCTCCATGAGATCGATAGCGGTGATGACGCCACGGCCGGCACAGCCGACGCCCGGCTCCGGACCGCCAGACTCCACGCAGCGGATATCCTTGAATCCGGCCTTGATGACCTGGTCGTTGGTGATTTTCTCCGCGCCCTTGTCGCGCAGCACGTCCATGAGCGTTTGCTGCGGCTTGCCGCCCAGAATCAAGCGCGTGGAATCCGCCTTGGGGTCGCAGCCGTGAATGAAGACCTTCTGTCCATGGAAATGAGCGAGTGCCGCAGCCGTATTCTGCGTGGTGGTGGACTTGCCGATACCGCCCTTGCCGTAGATAGCGACTTTGCGTGTCATGATTTCGGTTTCCTATTCGGTCTTTATTGAATCAATGAGAGTGAGTGAAGATTCGGCCGGATTGGGAGATCGCCCCGGCATGAATCTATTTGCAACGGGTGTGCCAGGAATTGAGTTTCCGATCCGTGGCTGGTGCGCTCACTCGCTGCGTTTTGTGGAAGTCGTTGAAATAAAATGACTTGATATGGCTGGCGCTGTTTTTTGATGAAGCTAAAGCCAACTCGGAATATTTATTCGGCGTTTTTTGTTCCTGGATGAACGAAATATCATTCGGTTTTTGGAGCTGCCATTTCGAAAGAGTTACCTCTCGGGTGCAATTTCGGTGGGATTGTTCGCGAGACGTCAATTCGGGTTTCGTCATGCGGATCGGCTGCTGATGGAGCTGTCTGAACTGGTTCGCTGGATCGGCGGCGTTTCCTGGGAGCAAGACCGGCGGCCGAGTGGCAACCCGGCGCGGCAACGCAGGCTCAACGTCGGATTCAAGATGGAAGGCGCTGACCGATTGAGCATCGGTCAGCCAGTGAGCGCATGAAGCAGGGGATGCCCCGAGGTGGAGCCGGGGACCTGGAAGGGAGGGAAGGGAGGGAAGGGAGGGAAGGGAGGCGAAGGCGGATAAGCCTTCGGTGGAGCGTAGGGGTCAGTCGAGTGCGTCGGTGACTCGGGTGCGGAAGGTCTTGTAGCTGATGCGGTGTCTTTGCATGCGGATGCCCAGCATGCGGCGGGTGAGCCCGAGTTCCTTGGCGGTCTCGCCGACGTTGCCGTTGTTGTTCTTCAACGCCTCGACGATCATTTCGTATTCGACTGCGCGCAGCTTGTCTTCCAGCGTGAGCGCGTTGGTGGTGCCGCTCTCGTGCGAGGTCTGAATCGAGGGCGGCAGGTCGTAGCTGTGTATGACCCCGTCGTCGGACAGGATTACCGCGCTCTCGATGACGTTCTCCAGCTCGCGCACGTTGCCGGGCCAGTGATAGCTCATCAGCATGTTGAGCGCCGGGGTCGCGATGCGCTTGACGCTTTTGCCGTTCTCGGCGGCAAAGCGGTTGACGTAGTGGTCGGCCAGGGTGATGACGTCGCTGCCGCGCTCGCGTAGCGGCGGGAGGGTGATGCAGAAGACATTGAGCCGGTAGTAGAGGTCCTCGCGGAAGGTGCCGTTCTCGACCATCTCGATCAGGTTGCGGTTGGTGGCGGTGATGATGCGCAGTTCGACCCTGACCGGATTGATCCCGCCGATCCGCTTGAAGCTGCGCTCCTGTAGTACCCGCAGCAGCTTGGCCTGGTTGGCCAGACTCAGTTCCCCGACCTCGTCGAGAAAGATGGTGCCGCCGTTGGCCTGCTCGAAGCAGCCCTTGTGGGTCGCTATTGCGCCGGTGAAGGACCCCTTCTCGTGACCGAAGAGCTCGCTTTCGACCAGGTTTTCCGGGAAGGCGGCGCAGTTGGATTTGACGAATGGGCCTTCGGCGTAGGGGCTGTTGTAGTGGATGGCGCTGGCGACCAGTTCCTTGCCGACGCCGCTTTCGCCGAGGATGAGCACGGTCGCGCGCGTTCCGGCCACCTTGCGGATGTGCTCGTAGACCTGCTGCATCGGTTTGGAGTTGCCGATGATGTTGGACGGTTTGAAGCGGCGCTTCAGGGCGTTCTTGAGCCGACGGTTCTCGTTCTCCAGACGCACCTTGTCGATGTTTTCAAGCAGATACAGCTCGACCACGGGCGCAATCATGGAGGCGATGGTTGCGAGCAGCTTGACGTCCTGATCCAGCAGGCGTCGGCTCATGTAGATGCGCTCGGCACAGAGGGTTCCCAGGACCTTTTCGGCGCGCATGATGGGCACGCAGATGAAGGATGCGTTGGCGCTGCCACGCTCGGCGTGTGCCCGGGTGCGATCGAGAAAGTCCAGGCTTTCGTTCAGTCGGGGGACGACGATCGCCTTGCCGGTCTCGACCACTTTGCCGGTGACGCCTTCGCCGGGCGCGTAGATGCCGCGCCCCTTCTCCTCCTCGGTGAGTCCGAAGCTGTCATGGATTCCGATGGTGTCCGAGTGACGGTCGTAGAGCATGACCATCCCTCGGTGCATCTTCAGTGGCTGCTGCATCACCTCCAGGATGATGGCGAGCAGCGCCGAGAGGTCGGCGTTGCGGGTGCTGACATGACCGATCTTGTGCAGGATCGGCAGCACATTCACTCGGCATTCGCCGGTGAAGCAATGGGTGAAATCTGCCTGTATCTCGTCGAGGTCGAGTTCGAGCGTGGGTGTGTCTGTCATAAATGGCGGAGCGGATGCTGCGGGTACGATCTGCCTAGCACAGCAAGTCGAGTGCCAGGAGCAGGGACCCGAGCGTCCTTGGCCTTGGCAGATCGCAGCGCGGCGGCCTGTCTGCGCTGAGGATTGCCCCGCGTTTGGCCGTTAGGCTCGGTCGGAAAAGTGACGGAAAGGTACATCCGCCTTTCGGTGTGTTCCGAATGGGTCGATTTCGGTCGGTGCCGTGGCGAATTCGCCGTTTCAGGCAAGCCGCTGGTTCTCGAAAGCCAGCGTATGTCCTCTATCGGCTGAATCTTGTCCGGTGTCTGTCCTGTCGCCGGCAACCGATTCTGGCTAGATTTTGTGTCGAGGATCGGCCCGTCGCCGATCCCATCGAAGGGAGCCGGACCATGGGCAGCAATTGGTTGAGGGGGCCGCGAGAGGCCGTCGAACCCGATGGACTCACGCAAGAGGCGCTGGCTGCGGCGCTGAATGTCAACGTCAAGACGATCCAGCGGCTGGAGCGGTGTGGTTCAGACACCCCGCAGCAGGTGCGCTACGAGGATCTGGCGAAAGAGGTCGGTGTTTGCCCGATCCAGCTGACCGAGAATCATGCCCGCGACCTGGACGCCAACGGGCAGTCCCCACATGCCCAGCGTGCCCGCGATGCGGCCGACCGGCTGCGTCGGGCCAAATATTTCCCGACCATCGATCCGGCGCCGATTCGGCGTGCGCTTGCTGCCTGCGATGCAACTGGGCTCGTCGAGCGCATCGCCGAGCGCGAGTCGGGTCTGCCTGATGCCCTGACTCAGGCCGCGCACATCGCCCGGTTGCTGGACGAGGGCAGACTCGCTGACTTCAACAATCTGGTCGACATCCCGCTCGACGAGACCATCGCCCGCGCCGCGACGGCCGATCACCTGGATACCCTGGGGCTGTTTCTCCGGACGATCATCCTGGCCTGTGCCGCTGCCGATGACGGACTTGCTCCCGGTCGTTGGCACCAGCATCACGGTGAATCCAAGGCGTGGCCCTTCCGGGCGCTGATCGATCGGGCGCGACGGCTCGATGGCATGCGCCTGGTGCGAGCGGTCCCGGACACCGCCGAGGCACGGCTCGACGACAGCCAGGGTTCCACCCGCGCGGTGCGTTCTGGCAACGTCACCCAGCTCAGTGTCGATGCGCGACTGCATCAACTCGTCTGCGCATTCGCCGATACGCTCGGCACGGTCGATCAGGACAGACCCGCGCTGACCGACAGTCGTGCCTTCGAGGACTTTCGCCAGAGAGTCAACAGAGAACTGTCCCGACACAACAGCCGCCACTCGCACGTCTTCGGTCTCTGGGAGCAGTGCGCCTGTGAGGCGGAAGACGTCAAAAACGGTCTGTTGAGGCTGTTGCCGAACCTGGTCTTGTTCGATTGCGGCGATCCGAGGCGCGCCAGCACCGTGCTACGTGCCGATAGCGAAATGCTGGAGACCTGGTACGCAGCGCATCTGCAGGCGGTCGACGGGCGTCGTCGAATCCTCGCGACGACTCCCGAGCAAGCAACGCAGTCCACCCAATCAATCCCCAGACCGGAGTCGACAACCATGACCGAGTCCCAAGGCGCACCCGTCCAGTTCAACGTCAACATTCACTCCGGCAATGGTCCCGCCAATATGGCCGCCGGGCCGGCGCAGGCCCATCAGCACAACCTGACCACCCCGCAGGCCGAGCTGCTGCCGCTGCTCGAGCGCTTGCTCGCAGAAACCGGCACCGGGGAGTCTCGCTACGCCGATCTACGCAAGGCGTGCCGCAGCGCCCAAGGGGAGGTGGAGGAGAACCAGCCGATTTCAGAGGCCACGAAGTCCCTGTTCCAGCGCGCGATCGGTGCTCTGCCCGCCGCCGACAAGGTCGTCGAACTCGCCACCAAGGCCACTGACCTGCTCGGCAAGATCCCGGGGCTAGTGGCATGAGCGCGGCAATTGGCGGCCAGGCGGAGGCCGATCGCTACGCCGCCATCGCCGCGCGGGTCGGCGCCGTCCTCCGGCTCCCCGCCACCGGCGCCTGGCC
>NZ_AFWT01000027.1 GCF_000224065.1 Thiorhodococcus drewsii AZ1 | reverse complement strand
TGATGCGGTCTACCGATCGGGAAACGGGGTGGGGCCAAGATCGTCGATCGCTTCGGCGAGACAACACTGGGGCAGCGCCAAACCGCTGCGATTGAGGTGGCCAGTACAACTTAAATTCGGGGGAAAACTGTCCTGGACATGGGGTCCACTTTAGGATCAAGCTTTTCCGGCGCGATTCCCGCTGAACAGGCGAAGTCGGATTAAGTAAACTGTCGCCGGAACGCCCCGGAACGAGTCAACGGCTCCCCGGAACTGCTGGTTGCGGCTGCTTCACCTCATGGAGGACTGGTTTTGAGTGTTGTCGAGAGGCGCTACGACCGACTGATACCTTGCCTTGAATATCTAACGGACGAGGTGGTGCTAGCGCAAGCATGGAAGAAAGCTGAGCGCTACGCCCGCTGGTATAATTGGTATGCGGACACATTAGCGCTCGATCTCGCCGTGTTGACGATCGAGTCGGACCTCGCCGACTGGGCAGCACAGGTTAGGCAGCCTAAGTTTCAGCCGGAGCCGATGCAACTGGTGCCGGCGCCGAAAAACTGTCCCTGGGAATTTCCGCACTCCGAGAGTGAGTCGCCAACCAGCCGCGACTGGATGCCGAAGGAACCCCCGCAGCTGCGGCCGCTGGCGCATCTCACCGTTCGCGACCAGGCCCTCGCCATGGGACTGGTGTTGTGCTTCGCCGACGCAGTTGAGACCTTGCAGGGACCGACGGATCAACCCGACGCCGAGACCGCTCGGAAACGAGGGGTTTTCAGCTACGGCAATCGGCTCTGGTGCGATTGGCAAAACCACGAGAATCAGCCCGCGCATGCCCGCTTCCGTTGGGGGAGCGCCGCGACCTACTCTGCGTATTTCGAAGACTACCGTCGCTTCCTTGCTCGCCCAGCCGAGCTTGCCCGAGTCGCGGCCTCCCGGTGTCGAGCAGAACAGACGATCTATGTCGTCGAGCTAGATCTCAAGCGCTTCTTCGACTGCATTAGCAGGGAACGGTTGGTCACTCGTTTAGCCGCAATTTGGCGTCTCTATGCTCGTCATTTCGGGCCTCGAAACAGATCCAAGCTCGAATCGGGCTTCATTGATTCGGCACATCGAATCATGTCCTGGAAATGGTCTGACGAAGCCGAAGCACAGAGAGGTCTTTTTTCCGATCCATCCTCCGAGGATCAATCAGACCAACGCCTGCCAGCGGACCTGCCTCAGGGGCTGGTCGCATCGGGCTTTCTATCCAATGCCTACATGCTGCGGCTTGATCGCTGGATAGGACGGCAAGTCGGGAGCAAAGACGACGAGGACGATGTGCTCCTCTATGACTATTGCCGGTACGTCGATGACATGCGGCTAGTGGTGGAGACTGATCGCCGCAAAAACCCCGAGGACGTTGGCAAGAAGGTTGCTCACAAGCTTCAGGGGTTGCTGAATCGGTATTGCAAAGGACTCGACGAAGAGTTCCAGCTTTGCCTCAACCCGGCCAAGACAAAGGTCGTTCCCTGGGCTGACTACGCAATCCAGGGCAGTGCATCCGTCCAGATGGCATGGCTGCAGGGACTGATCAGCGCGACCCCGGACCAGGACAGCCTGCGCCAGGCCACGACCGGTCTCGATGGGCTTCTATGGCTCTCAGAGGCGATTGAATCGGCGGACAAGGTGCAGCGCAATCCCCTTGCATTGTCGCGCATTGCGCTACCGAAACTGGACGTTCGCGACGATACCCTGAAACGGTTTGCGGCTTACCGGCTACTCAAGTCTTTTCGTCTGCGCCAGTCCATGACCAGCGAGGGGCGAAGAGATGATCCGGATTCGGAGGCGACACTCGACGGTGCATCAAGGTCGACCCTAGAGCATGAAATGGAGGCCACGGCTCGCAAACTCGTTGCAAGCTGGTCGCGCAACCCGGCGCTAGTTCCCGTGCTGCGATGTGGACTCACGCTGTTCCCGAGTCCTGAGCTGCTAACACCGATCCTTGACGCCTTGATGCTCAAGCGTTTGCCTGAACCCAAAGACTTTGCTCAAGAGCAAGCGGTCGCCGATTACGCAATTGCAGAGCTGTTGCGAGCCGCCGCCGTCGACATCGGTTATCGGGATGCAGAACCGATCCCTCGCAGGGCTGACCTAGAGTCGTTTCGCGAGCAGCTTGCCACCATCGCTCGGACAGTGTTGGAAGAGAGCCCCGCCGCGCCCTGGTTTCTGCGACAACAGGCAGCACTCTATCTTGGATCGCTGCTCCAGCCCGAAGCCGATCTGGTAGCGGACATGTCGCTCAAGGACTACAAGCTGCTCCACGACGCCCTCCTGTTCCGCCAACCTGACAAGAATGACGCAGCTCGCGCCATTATTACGGGGCTTATCGGACAGCAGCTGGGGGCAAACCAGACGCGTTTTGCGACCTGGGTCGACGCCATCCTGGACAAGCAGCAAGGCAAGGCGCAGCAGGATCTCGTCACCGCACTTGGCCACATGCGCCCAGATCTACTTCAGGCCGCCTGGAAAGCCCACGGCGACAAACGTCGCGGCTGGACACATGGCCTTAATCGCGATCAGAACTATTTGCGCCCTAGCCACTATGTCGCGGGGAAGTGGGGCGACTGGCATACCCTCGGGTTTGAAGCCTTGCCACTGATAAAAGTAGTGCTGCGCCGGGACAATCCATTTCGCCAGGAGAATGCAGCCCTTGGTCTGCTTGCCGCCTTGCTCAAGGCGATGCGTCGTCCCGAGTACCTGGAGGCACGCGCATCCTGGGGTTTGTTGAATCTTGAGGTTGCCTGCAACCGATGGAAGAACCCTCAGCACCCCGACGCCTCTTTCGAGATCACCGTCATCGAGAATGGGCCAACGGACCCGCGCAATCAGCCGCCGAACTGGTGCCGGAAAGACATGACCTGGGCCTATGCCGTCGGGCGTGTTCTCCGCGCCTGCATCGTCGGTGATCCCGACTTTACCGCCCGAGGTTTCCTGGTCCGCGAGGACCATGCCCGTTACCGTGGCTTGTCATCGTCTTGGCCTAAGCGTCGCCTCGGTCTACTGAACACCCCGGAGGGACTGCTCGGAGAACCAGCCCCGCTGTCGCCCTGGTTAATCGACCTCATCATGTATCTGCTGCAATGGCCTGGAGTACACCCCTCCAATGGCGTGATTGAGGGGCTAGATCGGGTAGAAACCCCCGAGCAACTGGCGCAAATCGTCACCAAGCGTCAGGAACAGCAGCGGCAGATCTACGGGATGCAGTCGAAGCTGCCGATTTACGTGCTGCCGGCGAGCCGAGGTCCGCGGGAGAACGAAAGAGCGCTTCGCGTCGCCATGGTCCAAACCCTGATGCCGCGCATGACCGACTTCGACGTCAAGAATCCGCTTTATTGGTCTACGGACTACCGGGCGCGTCATCGCGCCCACCTCGCCTCCGTGTGCCGCCTGGTTGCGCAACACTTGGCCGCCGAGCGCAGTGTCAACCCCCAAAATACGGATGAGGGAAAGCCTGCGGGTATCGACTTGATCGTGCTTCCGGAGCTTTCGGTTCACCCGGATGATCTGTGGCTGCTGCGTAGCCTGTCAGATACCACTAAATCCAATCTCTTCGTCGGGCTCACTTTCCAGGAAGGTAGCGACGGCAAAACGGTCAACCATGCGCTCTGGCTGCTGCGCCATGAGCACAACGGGAGTCGAGAAATTGTCCGAGTGCATCAGGGCAAGCAGCACATGACCAAGGGCGAGCAAAGAATGGGCGTGCAGAGCAATCGCCCCTATCAGGTGCTCATCGAGCTAAATGGCCCAGCTGGAGCGCGCTATCGCCTCGCCGGAGCCATCTGCTACGACGCGACCGACCTGAGCTTGGCCGCAGACTTGCGCGACCAATCGGACTGCCTTGTGATCGCGGCCTTGAACAAAGACGTGCCGACCTTCGATACGATGGTGCAGGCGCTCAATTACCACATGTTCCAGCCCGTAGTCATGACCAACTGCGGCGAATTCGGTGGCTCCACTGCCCAGGTCCCCTACAAGGAACGCCATGAGAAGGTGATTGCTCACGTTCATGGAAGCGGCCAGATCGCGGTCAACATATTTGAACTCGACCTGACCGAGTTCAAGTCCAAACAACCGCAAGAGCCTGCAAGAGTTCTCAAAACATGGCCAGCGGGTTATCAGGGACGTCCGAAATAGGTCTGTTTTCAAACTGGAAGAGTTCTCGGCGGGAATTGCTGTACGTCAGCGGCCCGGACAAGCCTGGCACACGCTGTACAGATTTCGGAAGTACGAGCGAGCCCGTCACATGGACGTATACGGATCAAATTCTGACCGAGCAAGCGTGACTGTTTTACCCACATGGGAGCCTGGGAACGCGACCTCGGAATCGATTTGGACGCAATCACCGCGTGCGGCGAGGAATTCCGGAGACAGTATATGCAGCTCGTGAACCGGACGAGCGTCGGCTGTCCACGTAGCTACGGACTCCGACCGGCGAAGCACCAGTGTCCGCAGCTGGGACAAAGCCGTCGCTTGATATCAAGTAATCAGCAGCCAAGTCCGTCAGTCACAAACGACTCAGCAGCTCGGACTTCTTCCGGGCGTACTCGTCGTCGGTCAGAATTCCCTTACCGTGCAGTGCGACGAGACGCGCGATGGCGGCAAAAACGTCATGCTCGCTCGACGGGGTGGACAGCGCCGGCTTGGGAGCCGGGGCAGGCGCCGAGGATATCTGGCAGGGCGGCGTGCGGCCGTCGATGGAGACCACCGGCAGGCTGGACAGGTTCACGGTGCCGTACTGGCTGGTGAAGAGGATCGAGCCACCGCCGCCTTGCTGCTGCAAGAATCCGCCGATCTGGTGATCCAGGGTGTCGTAGATCCAGACCTGCCCGAAGGTCTCCACCGCGAGGCGGCGGGCATTGGCGAAATAATAGGCATAACGGACATTGTTCTGGCTTCCGGTCGCGCTGGGCGCGCCGAGATCTGCCGGCCACCAGTTGGAGGCCGGGGCCGGCACGAAGAGGCTAGAAGCACCCATCGGGGCACCCGCGTGCTGACTTTGCTGCCCACCTCCGCTCTGGCTCTGGGATTGGAAGCTGCCGGAGCTCAGCCGCCCTCGCCGTAATAGTTGCCGATGAAGTTCTCGAACTTGGTGTATTTGCCGAGGAAGGTCAGACGCACGGTTCCGATCGGACCGTTACGCTGCTTGGCGATGATGATCTCGGCGACACCCTTGTCGCTGCTGTCCTCGTGATAGACCTCGTCGCGATAGATGAAGACGATGAGGTCTGCGTCCTGTTCAATGGCTCCCGAGTTATGACTGACGATACCGTCCGCCAGCCAGCAGGATGGCCCCGGAACGGTCAGATCGAAGACCTCTTCTTCGCCATCCAGCTCGACGGCAACGACGGTATCCCAAAATAGATCGCTGGTGGCGGCCGCCTCCAACTCGGGATCTTGTAGCTGATGGGCATAATCCGCCAGCAAGGCTCTCGAGGGCGCGAAGCGGAAATGCGAGGTGCCGCCATAGGCGGTTCCGCGCATTGCCGCCATCGTTCGCTGAGAGATCCCTTTCCCTTGCATCGCGGATTTGACCCGAGCGAACACCTCTCTCGGCAGCGTATCGACGTTCGTATTGGATTTGACGTCGGCCAGCACCGCCTCCAATGCGGCGGCTTGGGAGACCCGAGGACCAAAGGCACCGACGCGAGCCAGGAAGACCTTCTGGTTTTCAGCCCCTCGAACCCAGACCATATAGGTTGTGCGATAGCCGGCCTGAACGACGGACTGGATACGGGCGACGATTCCCAAACGCATCACCAGGGCCGCCACGTCTTGCGCAAGACCATAGCTGTTGGTGCTCAGATGCACGCCATGGCTACCCTTCTGCCCCGGCTTTCGCAATGAGATAGTGCCGTCGGTCGCCCAAAGATGGCGCAGGAACAGGGCAATCTGATCGTTGCCCAGCCTGAACAGGTCGACGGGTACGCGCTTCTCGTGAGAGCGCTGGCCGAAGATCCCCAGTTCTCGCAACCAAAGGTTCACGCCGGCCGGATGCCAGCGATTGCCGTTGCCGCTGAAGACCAGCTGATGCCAGGCCCCTACACCGGCGTGGCGATTGATACGGACGCCGAACCGAGCCGCACTCTCGGTCACGACGCGACTGTTGTCCTCCGAGGCCGTCGTATAGCGCAGAGGCTGACCGCTCAGATAGCTGCCGTCGCCGATCAAATGTGCTAGCAGGATCAGCTGATGTTCCGGCCAACGCAGCGTCTCGACCGGCTCGGGCAGTTTGCGCGAGATCGCCAGACGCGCACCAGGCAGCAGATCGCCAACGATTTGCCAGCCATCGGCACCTAACAGTCGATGCTCGGCCGTTGCCCGGATCTGGCGGCCGCTCGCGAGCCGAACGCGTAAGACCGGGCGCCGCCCGACGCTCCAGACACAGTCGGCCTTGGCCTCGATCAGGCGACCGGCGGCATCGACCGACACCAGATCCGGACAGGTACCGACGAGATCCCGGATCGGAACGCGGCGACCGTCGGCCAGGACCACCAGGGTCTCCCCAGGCACGCACTCACGAAGATCCGACATCACCGGACGCTTGTTCGGACGTTGCTCCAGGCTGCGGTTGAGCTGCGAGAGCGCGATGACCGGAACGTTGAGCTCCTTGGCCAACCCCTTGAGCGAGCGCGAGATGGCCGAGATCTCGGTCGCCCGGTTCTCGCCCGCCCCCGGAGCCTGCATGAGCTGCAGATAGTCGAGCACGATCAGACCCAGGTCGTTCTGCTCGCGCTTCAGACGCCGCGCCCGAGCGCGCACCTCGGTCGGCGACATCGCTGGGGTGTCGTCGATGAACATGGGTGCGCCGGCGAGGATGTTGACCGCCGAGGTCAGACGCGGCCACTCGTCGTCCTCCAGCTTGCCGGTCCGCACCCGGTGCTGATCGATGCGGCCCAGAGAGGACATCATGCGCATGGCGAGCGAGTCGCCCGGCATCTCCATACTGAAGACGGCCACCGGTCGCTTGGACTGGATGGCGACGTTCTCGGCGATATTCATCGCGAAGGTGGTCTTACCCATCGAGGGGCGTCCGGCCACGATGATGAGATCCGAAGGCTGCAAGCCAGAGGTCATCTCGTCGAAGTCAGAGAATCCGGTCCCCAGCCCGGTGATGGGCTCGTCGCGCTGATAGAGCGTGTCGATGCGCTCCACCGCCCGGCTCAACAGCACCTTGATCGATTGAAAACCGCCCCCGCCGCGCGACTCCTGCTCGGCGATGGCGAACACCTTACGCTCGGCATCATCGAGTAGCTCGGCGGCATCGCGCCCCTGCGGGTTGTAGCCGCTGTCGGCGATCTCGGTCCCGGCGGAGATCATCTGCCTGAGCACCGAGGTCTGACGCACGATTCGCGCATAGGCCTTGATGTTCGCGGCGCTAGGGGTCTCGCCGACCAGCGTCCCCAGATAGGGCAAACCGCCGGCGTCGCTCAGACGCTCGGTGCGCTCGAGCGTCTCCGCCAGCGTCACCACATCGAATGGCTGATCGCTCTCGGCGAGCTTGACGATGGCCGCGAAGATGAGTCGATGCTCGCGCCGGTAGAGGTCCTTTTCCGAGACCATGTCGGCCACACGGTCCCAGGCGCTGTTATCGAGCATGAGACCACCAAGCAGGGACTGCTCGGCGTGGATATTGTGTGGAGGAACGCGCAGGTCGTCGACCCCCGCCTCCGATGCGAGTTTCGCAATCTCGTCGGCATCTGAATCGAACATGAGTCCTCGAACAGGCGAAGAAGCAGGCTGCGCCCTAGGGCGAGAGACCTACTGAGACAATGGCGGAAGAAGGCGGTCACCGTGCCCGGGGGCGAGGGACGATGGCCTCGGCATAAGGGGTTATTCTGTCGTGCTAAACAGAGTGAAACAAGAGCGCCGCAGATGGAGCGCGGGAAGGACGAAAAGCGCAAATAGGCGAAAACGGAAACGGGTCAACTGCGGCTATCCAGCCGCATGGGCGGAGCCGACCAAGCGATCAGCCCCCATCCCGGCAGGGCCGCCGGGATGGTCGCGGGGCATCAGTCCCCAGGAACGACGTCGACCTTGATCTCGACGTTCACATCCACGTGCAGATGCAGAATGACGTCGTACTCGCCGACCGCGCGGAAGGCACCATTCGGCAAGCGCACCTCGGACTTGTCCAGCTCGAAACCGGCCTCGACTGCCGCCTGAGCGATGTCAGCGGTTCCAACCGAGCCGAAGAGACGACCTTCGTCGCCAGCCTTGCGGGCAACGGTCAGTCGAACACCTTCCAGACGCGCCTTGCGTGCCTCGGCTGCAGCCAGCAGTTCAGCGGCCTCGCGCTCCAGTTCGGCGCGACGAGCCTCGAACGCCTCCAGGTTCTCTGGCGTCGCGGCGACCGCGAATCCGCCCGGAAGCAGATAGTTGCGACCGTAGCCGGCGCGAACCTTCACCTTGTCGCCGAGCACACCCAGGTTGCCCACATTCTTCAGCAGGATGACTTCCACTTGTGTATTCCTCTCAAAATTCGTTTGGATGCCGCAATCCGAATGATGTCAGCCTGACTTTGAGGTACGACGCGCCATTCGGCCACGAATGTCCAGCCAGACATCCACCAAGCCGAGACAGGCGACCAACAAGCCCATCTGCGGCATAAACACCATCAGCACATATAAACCGATCAACCATCCCCGAGGAGCATTCCGGATGTGACGCACGCCATGCGCCACGGCCAGCCCCTGCAACAGCAGGAGCACGCCCGACACCGGCAACAGCCCAGCTGCAGCGCCTGCGCCGGCCCCCATGAGGACCCAGCCCAACAGGACCAAAAACAGCCCCCCCACGACGCGACCGACGCCGAGCGCCCTGAACTCTTGCCCGAAACCGCCCGGATTGAAGAGCACCGCCTGCCACCAACGCGCCAGAAAGAGCCCGACGAGCGACTGCAGCACGAGCCCGGCCGCGAAGGCGCCGGTCATCCAGCGCTCGATTTCCGCGAACATCGCCTGGCTGGAATCCGCCTCGACCAGACCATCTTTGAGCAGCGACTGGCGAACTGGCTCAAGCAATTGATGCCAGTAGTCCGTCGGATCGCCGACCAGCGTGAAGAGGGCGATCACCAGCAGCAGACCGCCGAGCCCAGCGAGCTGGACCGTCAGATCGAGCGAGCGCCCCAGCCGCAGGACAACAGCCAATGCCCAGACGGGCAGCCAGAAGACCAGCAGGACGCCCAAGGCCGGCCAAAGCGAACCGAGCGCGAGCCAGGCGAACACCCCGGCCCCCAGCGTCGACAGCAGCATGAGCAGGATGCCCGCGCGCGCGCCATTTCGAAGCGTCACCAGCCCGACCGAGGCCGAGCTGATCAGCCCCAGAAGCGGCATCAGCATCGACAGCAAGGCCGAGACCGCAGCGACCAGCGCGGCCTGCGAATAGCCTCGCATAACGAAATGAGCGAGCGCCTTCAATGCGGAGACCTATACCGGGGATGTCATGCGAGCGCGCCGAGAGTCAACATGGACGCCGCGAAGCGACGACCCATGACCCCGAGCGCGCCCTCGATCAGTGGCCGTCGGTGTAGGGGAGCAGGGCCAGATAGCGCGCGCGCTTGATGGCCTGGGCCAACTGACGCTGATACTTGGCCGAGGTACCGGTAATACGGCTCGGCACGATCTTGCCGGACTCGCTCACATAGGCCTTGAGCAGGTTGAGATCTTTGTAATCGATCTCGGTGATGCCTTCAGCGGTGAAGCGGCAATAGCGCTTGCGGCGAAAGAAACGGGACATGGATTTCTCCGTAGTTTTTTAGCTTGAGCGGGATTCGCGATACGCGACGGATTCAGACGAGCGACAGATCAATCGTCGCTGGAATCGCTGTCACGGGAGCGGGAATCGTTATCACGGGAACGGGAATCGTCGTCGGACGAATCGGAATCGGAACGCTCGCGCTCCTCGCCAGTCTTCGCGAGCGGCGAAGGCTCGGTGACGGCGTCCTTACGGCTGACGATCAGATTGCGCAGAACAGCGTCGTTGAAACGGAAGGTGTTCTCGAGTTCGTCGATCGCTTCCTGATCGCACTCGACGTTCATCAGCACATAATGCGCCTTGTGAACCTTGTTGATCGGATAGGCCAGCGGACGCCGCCCCCAATCCTCAAGGCGATGGATGACACCGCCACGCTTCTCCAGATTGCCCTGATAGCGCTCGATCATGCCGGGCACCTGCTCGCTCTGGCTGGGATGAACCAGAAAAACCACTTCGTAATGTCGCATTGCTGCTCCCTTCGGATTGGCAGCCTCCCGACGAAAATCGGTGAGGCAAGG
This sequence comes from Thiorhodococcus drewsii AZ1, assembly GCF_000224065.1. GTDB lineage: Bacteria > Pseudomonadota > Gammaproteobacteria > Chromatiales > Chromatiaceae > Imhoffiella > Imhoffiella drewsii. The sequence goes on along the minus strand of NZ_AFWT01000027.1, from coordinate 59,764 downwards.
AGTATCCCCGATATTTCAGGGAATCGCGCATTCTATATGAAAAGCACGCAACGACAAAACCCTAAAAAAACAACCCATCGCGAATCACCTCGCTTGATCAAATTCCAACCCTGGATCAAACTGACAGAACATCAGTAAATCAGAATATTCGGGGCTTCCAGATGAGCATCGAGAACGACTTCTCCTCGCTTCGCCGGTCTAGCCTGAGCGCCAGCCTCACGGACGATGAGGTCGAGGCGCTCGCCGTCATCGCCTATTGCAGACGACTCGCCGACCAAGAGGTTCTGATCAAGGAAGGAAACGTGGACAACAGCCTGCACATCATCACGGAGGGGGCGATCGCGGTAACGCGCGATGTCGGCAAGGGCGAATACACCACCATCCATGTGCTGCGCACCGGCGACCTGGCGGGCGAGATGGGCTTTATCAGCGGACAATCCCATACGGCGACGCTGCGCTCGCTCGGACGCACTCAGGTCTGCAGCTTCGAGCGCGAAGCCTTCGAATCGCTCCTGGCCGAACACCCCTGGCTGGTCTATCGGGTGATGCAGAACATCGTCAAGGTGAGTCAGGACATTCTGAGACGCATGAACGCGCAGCACGTCGAGCTGACCAAATACGTCAGCCGCTCGCATGCCCTCTACTGATGAGCGCCTAGAGAGCCCGAGATGCGGATCGCTCGCCGAGCTATCGCGACTAAAGGTCCTGCCCCCCTGTCCGAGCTTTCGCACCGCGCCCTCGACCCCGCGTTGTGCGCGCTCCAGCAGATCGCGCCCCTGTCCCAGCATTGCCCGACCGACCGCATCGGCCAATTCGCGACCAGAGGTCAGGCGGCCGTTCAGGATGACGCGATTCGGCGAGGTCGAGTAGGCGGACAGGGGGTCGGCCAGCGTCAGAGCCGTATCCTCGACCGCATCGTAGCGATAAAAACAGGCCGCGCGCATCGATTGGGTCGAGCCATCCCCGGCGCGTGACTCGAAACCCAGATTCACCTTCAACTCTTCGCTGCGACGTATCTGGGTCTCGACCCGGGTCCATTCGACCGATTCGAACGTCGGTCGCGACAGCTCCAATGCGAGATCCTTGCACAGGACGACCCGCACGTCCTCGCCGGAATCCGAGCACCCGTTCACCGCAACGACTCCGGCCACCAAAAGCGCGCGGATCACGGCACTCCGTAGATTCGAGAAGATGGCATTCATGCAAAGACTCCAGGAAACAGCAGCATTATTTATAGATGAACGGATCGGCACTGCGAAAGAACGTCAGAACACCACATATCGCAATCACGCAGGGCGAGCGCAACGCGTATACTAGGCGCGCCAATGCCATCCCTCTTCAGATGCATGCCGATCGGAGCAGGGACTCATCACAACAGAGGGCCGCGATCAGAGCGCCTTCCTCCGAGGAATCGCTCGCGCCGAACCGACAACGACCGGCGGACGAACTCAGCCTCCCCCGTAAGGACACGACCGACAAGTCCGCCAACCGCACAAAGACCGACGTCCCCGAAGGCATGCGCGCTCGACCAATATTCGGACGCTGCGGCCTCAGGCACGAAACGACGAATCAACGCACGACACCTTAAACTCAAATAGCAGGAGATTCGACGATGACACTTCCTAAGAATGTCGGAACCATGGACCGCAACATCCGCTTGGCCGTAGCAGGCGTTCTCATCCTGGCCGGGCTCATTGCCAACTCAGTGCTCCTGGACATCCTGGGCCTGATCGTGCTCGCCACCGGCGCGTTCGGCACCTGTCTGGCCTACGTCCCGCTCAAGATCGACACCACCGAGAAGAAGGAAGGCTGATCCATCCGGTTTTCGGCCGAGGGGCGCGGCCATGCGGCCACGCCCCTCACGCTTCGCCCTTCAGCAAAGACTCGTAGCGCTCTCGAAACGCCGCCTGACGCAAACGTCCCGCCTCCTCCTCTGTAGCGATCAGCGGCGAATCGCACCAGTCCCCGGACACGGCGTCGAACACCGAGAAACGGTAGCCTCGACCGACCTTGAAGACCTTGCTCACCGCGTTTCCAGCCTGCTCCATCGCCTCCAGCTTGCTCAATCCCGGCGCCATTTCCACAGCCACGGCGGTCGATTCGACTGGCCGTTCCTCGATCTCGAAGCTGTTGTTTTGCACCTCGCCCTGGATGTCGAGCTGGACCGATTTCAACCCCGGCATCCGCGCCAAGAGATAGCCCGCCATCATGACTCCGAGCCGCTCGTTCTCGGACTCCATGGCCGTCAGGAGCTTATCGGCCACGATCTGGCAGCGCTGAACCCGATCCGGACACTCCACCCACTCGCGCCCCATCTGCCAGCCACCGTCCATGTCGCTGTCGAGCTTATCGAAGAAACCCTCCGCCTGACCGAGCAGCGCATCCGGCACGTTGAGCTCGCAGACCTGATCGTCGATGATGGCATTCAGGATCATAGACACCCCCTCGTCTTATAAAGATGTGGATTCATCGGTATGGGGCGATTCCCGCCCCCACGGACACGCGTGGAACCTCAGACCATGCTACTCACGATTCCCGAGCTTCTGAACCCGGCTCAACTCGCTAAGATCCAGGAAACCCTCGCCGACGCCCCATTCGTCGACGGCAAACTCAGCGCCGGCTTCGCGGCGGCCCGCGTCAAACACAACCAGGAGCTCGGCCCGGATCCGCAGCGTCAACAGCGACTGACCCGAATCCTCATGGCGAGCCTGGGCCACCACCCGACCTTCCGCTCCGGGGCATTTCCGCACAAAGTGGCCGAACTCGTCTTTGCCCGCTATACGCCAGGCATGGCCTATGGCGAACATGTCGACGACCCCATCATGGGTACGAACGGACCGCGTTTTCGTAGCGACGTCTCCATGACCGTCTTCCTCAATCCCCCCGAAGCCTACCTCGGTGGAGAACTGGTGATCCGAACCTCATTCGGCGAACGCCAGGTCAAGCTCCCGGCCGGAGACGCGGTCATCTATCCCTCATCGAGCCTGCACCGGGTCGCCGAGGTCGAACAGGGCGAGCGGCTGGTCGCACTCACCTGGATCCAAAGCTATGTGCGCGATCCGGCACAGCGCGAACTCCTCTACGAACTGAATCTGGCCCGCGAACAACTGCTGACGGATGCTCCAGATCAGTCGACGACCGCCTACGTGAACCGCACATACGCCAATCTAGTGCGAATGTGGAGCGATCTCTAGCCAGAATGGAGGATTCGGCCCGGCACACCGCCCCCCCATCAGCGGCAATGTGGTTGCAGGTTAGCCCATGCTAAACTGCCCCGAGCAATACAGCCTCCCTAATAAACTCAGGACCCCCGGCACCTCCATGACCAGGCAGAAGACATTCCTCGTGATCTCGGCACTCGGCGAAGACCACCCAGGTATCGTCAACCAACTCTCGCAGGCCGTGCTCGACCATGGCTGCAATATCGAGGACAGCCGCATGACCGTCCTCGGCGGGGAATTTGCGGCGATACTGCTAGTGGAAGGCAAGTGGAACACACTGGCCAAGATCGAAAACACGCTTCCCGAGCTCGAACGCCAGCTCGGTATGACCATCATTTCCAAACGCACCGGCGAGCGCGCCTCCGGACGCAACCTACTGCCCTATGCGGTAGACGTGGTCTCCATGGATCACCCCGGAATCGTCAACAACCTGGCCGGATTCTTCGCCGAGCGCAGCATCAACATCGAGGACATGGCGACCAGCACCTATGCCGCCGCCCACACGGGCACGACCATGTTCTCGGTGCACATAACCGTCGGCATTCCAGCCGACATCCACATCGCGGGTCTGCGCGAGGAATTCATGGACTATTGCGACGGACTCAATCTGGACGCGGTGTTGGAGCCGCTCAAAGGCTGATCCACTCAACCCGGGGAGGACGTCCCCACCCGGACCCTCGGCGGATCCGCGCGGCGCCCTCCTCGTTTCGACGACGAGCTGAATTCGGAGCCCTCGACCATGCCTCCCGCTATCGGTGCAACGATCCCAGATCTCGAACGGCCGGCCACCGGCGACCAGACCATCAAGCTCTCCGATTACCGGGGCAAGCAACTCGTCCTCTATTTCTACCCCAAGGCCAGCACGCCCGGCTGCACCCAGGAAGGACAGGACTTCCGCGACGCCACCGACGCCTTCGCCGAGGCCAACACACTGATCCTCGGCGCCTCGCGCGACGGCATCAAGGCCCAGGAAAACTTCAAGGCCAAGCAGGGATTCCCATTCGATCTCATCTCGGACAAGGACGAATCACTCTGCCAGGCGTTCGACGTCATCAAGCTCAAAAAGATGTACGGCAAGGAGAGCCTGGGCATTGAGCGCAGCACCTTCCTGATCGACGCCGAGGGCGTCCTGCAACGCGAATGGCGCCATGTGAAGGTCAAAGGCCACGTCGATGAGGTTCTGAGCGCCGCACGCGAACTCGCCGGACGCTGACCTTTTCGACGCCAGCCCCTGAAGCCGGCATCGGGCCGGCTCCGCCGCCAGTCCCACGCCAGTCCTTCAGGACGGCCAACCGATCCCCCGGCACCCCATGATCAAGCGCGAAAACGACAAGCCCTGCCTGTTCATCTTGGACACCAACGTGCTGATGCACGACCCGACTGCGCTCTTCCGCTTCCAGGAGCACGACATCTTCCTGCCGATGATGGTCCTGGAGGAACTCGACCACGGCAAGAAGGGCATGTCGGAGGTCGCCCGCAACGTGCGCCAGGTCAGTCGCTTCCTCGATCAACTGATGGTCGACGCGGACAAGCAGGAAATCGACGCCGGACTAGAGCTTATGCAATCCGGTACGAGCGGCGGCGTCGCCAGCCCCGCCACGGGACGCCTCTTCTTCCAAACCGAGCCGCTCGATCTCAAGCTGCCCAACTCACTTCCCGGCAGCACACCGGACAACAACATCCTGGGCACCGCCCAGGCGTTGCGCGAGCTGCGCAGCGACCGTCAGGTGATCATCGTCTCCAAGGACATCAACCTGCGGATCAAGGCCGCCGTGCTCGGTATACCGGCCGAGGACTATTCAAACGATCAGGTCCTGGACGACGCGGATCTGCTATACACCGGGCTCGAGATCCTGCCTGAGGACTTCTGGGAGCGTCACGAGAAGAACCTCGACGCCTGGAAGGAGGAAGGACGCACCTTCTATCGCGTCATCGGACCGGATGTCGCCGACTGGTACAGCGCTCAATGTCTCGCCCTGAGCGAGGACGCCAGCTTCGAGGCGATGGTGCGCGAGAAGCGCTCCGACACCGAGGCCGTCATCGAGCTGATCGAGGACTACCGGCTCCCGCGCCGCAATGTCTGGGGCATCACGGCGCGCAACCGCGAGCAGAACTTCGCGCTCAACATGCTGATGAATCCGGAGCTCGACTTCGTCACCCTGCTCGGCTCGGCCGGAACCGGCAAAACGCTGCTCGCGCTGGCCGCCGGGCTGGCGCAGGTGCTCGATCGCGGTCTCTACCGCGAGATCATCATGACCCGCGTCACGGTCCCGGTCGGCGAGGACATCGGCTTCCTGCCCGGCACCGAGGAGGAAAAGATGACGCCTTGGATGGGCGCCCTTATGGATAACCTGGAGGTACTCACCCAACCCGAGGGCGGCGAGTGGGGTCGAGCCGCGACCAACGATCTCATCCGCAATCGCATCCGCATCTCATCGCTCAACTTCATGCGCGGACGCACCTTCCTCAACAAATACATCATCCTCGACGAGGCCCAGAACCTCACCGCCAAGCAGATGAAGACGCTCATCACCCGCGCCGGACCTGGGACCAAGTTCGTCTGTCTGGGCAATATCAGCCAGATCGATACGCCCTACCTGACCGAGACCACCTCCGGCCTGACCTATGTGGTGGACCGCTTCAAGAACTGGCCGCACAGCGGGCACATCACACTGATGCGCGGCGAACGCTCGCGACTCGCCGACTTCGCCTCTCAGGAGTTGTAGGGCGACACCCAAAAAATCTTTCGCCGGTTGGCGCCGTCCGAGCATTCCGGGATCCGCTCCGGTACGAGGACGGGCCAACAAGGCCCGATGAAAACGCCCTCGCGCCGCGAGCCCCCCCTCAGTCCGCCCCGTCCTCCCAAGGCCGTCCCTGGCACAGGAAACGGGCGTCGAGCAGCAGCGCGTAGACCTCGTGGAGCCGCTCCGGAATCAGAATGGCGCCGTCACGAACCGAATACTTGTGTTCCAGCAGATCACGCGCCGGCTTGGGTAGGTCGTAGAGATCGACCAGAGACATGCCCCAGTCGTCGAAATAGCGCTCCGCGATCGGCTCATAAGAGATTAGCCTCAGATCCTGATGACGCCCGTCGGCCATGATGAACCCATAGAGCTGGTTGACCGCTTGCGCCGGCCCCTCCAGTACCTGCAGGAATTGGTCGCCACTCAGGATCAGCATGCCGGTGATCCCAGCGGCCCGGTTGTTCTCGGCGCTCTTTGCGATAAGGTCGCGCAAATCGGCGTTGTCGATAAAGCCGTCTTGACAGGTGCTGCGATAGATGAGGCGGCAGTTTTCCATGATTCCCTCCAAAAACGGATCCCAAGTCACCGGGGATAGGTCGGCATCATTCGCGATCGGCGCTCCGAGGAAACGGTTTCTGCTGATCGCCTAAAGCGCCAGGTCGATCCCAGACACCAACAACCCAGGCAGCAAGGCGCTGCTCGTCGAGCGCCCGTCGTAGGTATCGGCGGAGAGTATGAGCTCTCGATCCCGCGTCAGAGCTTCCAGCCGATCGCCCAGCACATGATAGAGGCTGTCGTCGAACCGCATCACCTTGACCGGCCCCTGGACCTCGCCCTTCTCGATCCAGAAGGTACCGAAACGGGTCATTCCGGTGACGCGGCAGTCGTTGGCGTCGGACCAGTTGCAATACCAGAGATTGCCAATATAGAGCCCCGTATCCAGTCGGGCGGGGACATCCGCGAGCGACAGATCGCCCGCATCCAGGGCGAGCGACTCGGGCGACGCTCCGGCGGCATTCACGGACTCACCGTACTCCTTGGCGCTGCGGGCATCGACCAGGCACTCGGCATGACGGCCCTGCTCGATCAGCGCCACGGAGTCGGGCTGCAGAAACCCCTCGGCTGTGAAGGCCGGCGCCAGACCGCGCGACGACTCCTCGCGGATGCAAATCCTCGGATCCAGATGTCGCTCGCCCCGAATCAGCTTGAGCAGAGGCGTTTGCTGGGTGCGATGATTCTTGAGATCGAATCCGCCCCAGGCCAACATCTCCATCAGCTCCTGGACGGCCGCCGGCGCCAGATAGGCGCGATAGCGACCCGGCGCGATGGTCACGGCTGGCTGCGCCATCACGTGCAAGGCATCCCGCATGGCGCCCAACTTGCTGCGCAGGACAGAGGAATCCCAACGGAATCCGCCGTAGCCCGATTTGAGCGCCTTGTCGGACTCCAGATAACAGCTCCAATCCAGATTGAAGCTGTTGCTCTGATGCCAGTGACGATGACCGATTGAGCTCGACAATCCCTCCTGGATCTCCCCGCTCGCCCAGATTCCGACCAGATCCAGCCCCTCGGCCGCGCCGATCAGCTCGGCCAACGCCTCCTCGACCGGCGGCAGCTCGGCCTCGACTCGGCGCTGACTCTCGCTCGGCTCGGTCGAGTAGTTGAGATAGGGGTCCTCCGGGACATGCCCGATGCGCTTACGCAGGGCCTGGAGCAAACGGATGGCCCGCAACAGATCAGGACCGGACTCGCCGGCCAGATCGCAGCTGCCCTCGGCCTGGCGCGCGCCGGAGATGAGCGTCAGCCCCAGGGCGGCCGAATGCACGTTCCCCGCCTGCCGGATACGATTACGGGTCAGGCGAACGAAGTCGGAGGTCTCGCCGCCCAACGAGCAAAAGAGGATCTCCTCGCCTTCCAATCGGGTAAAGAGACGCTCGGCCAGTTTTTGAAAGTACTCCTGGTTCATTCACCACCCCCGAAGACGGCAACGTCGCGAAACAGACACGGCGGCGAGGCATGTCCGACGAAGATGGCCTGATTCGGCTCGCCCTTGCCGCAGTTGGCGACACCGCAGACCTCGCGGGTCTCGGGACCTCCGACCCCATCCAGACTGCGCCAGAATTCGGCCGAGATCCCTCGGTAGCCGGGATTGCGCACCAGGCCGGTCAGCTGGCCGTCCTCGATCAGACGCCCGAGCTCGCAGCCGAACTGGAACTTGTTGCGACTATCGTCGATCGACCAGGAACGATTGGTATCCATGAGCACACCGCGCTCGACCCGAGCGATGAGGTCCTCGAGACTCCCCTCACCCGGCTCCAGATTGATGTTGCCCATGCGATCGATGGGCGGACGATCCCAACTGGATGCGCGGCTGCAGGCCACGCCAGACAGACCGGCACGCGCCTGGGACAGCGGAGCGCCGAGCGGTCGCTCCAGGATGCCGCGCCGAATCAGATAGCGGCGACCGGCCGCGTTGCCCTCGTCGTCGGCGACCATGGAGGCCAGCTCGCCAGGTACCGTGGGATCGAAGGTGACATCCAGCAAATCGGACCCATAGCGATAGCGGCCGAACATGCCGGGCGTGACGAAGCTGGTCCCGGCATAGTTGCGTTCGTCACCGAGGATCCGGTCCAGTTCGAGCGGATGGCCGATACTCTCGTGGATCTGCAGCGCCATCTGATTGGGCAGCAGAATGAGGTCGCGGGTGTCGGAGGGACATTCCGGGGCGTCAAGCAAAGCGATGGCCTCCTCCGCGACGCGCGGAGCCTCTTCCAACAAACGCGCGGCGGCCAGACGCTCCAGCCCGCCCTGTTGCACGCTGTCCGCACCGCCACCGTGGCGGCGCTGCGTCTGAGAGCCGGCATTGGCGACGGCCAGCAGTCCGGGAAAGACGTATTCGAATCGCTGCGCGATACGCCCGCCGTCGCTGGTCACCAGGAGCTGTTTGAGCCGGCTGCGGGTGATCCAGGCCGAGCAGTCGAGGATCCGCTCGTCGATGTCGAGCGCCGCGTCGGCCCGCTGCAGCAGATCGAGCTTGTCCGCGACCGACATTCCTTTCCACGGCTCGGAGACCGGGGAGCGATAATCGGCCACCGTCGCGCTGCGCGGAAAGAGATCGGCCTCGAAGAGACCGTGACTCGCGTGCATGCGAGCCCAGTCTGCCGCGCGCTCGGCGGCACTGCTTAGGCCAGAGGGGCTGAGATCGCTGGTGGCGCCATAACCGACCCCGCCAGCGGTGACGATCGTGACCATCGCGCCCAGCGTGGAGGCGATGACGCTGGGCTCGACCACGCCCTGTCGCACCTCCAGATGGTCGGACTCCTCGGCGACCAGACGCAGGGTCCAGTAATCGCAGGAGGGTGCCCGCGAACGAAAACGTTCAGCGATGTCGTCGAGTAGTTCCATGGTTCGAGCGCGTCCGTCTGGCTTGTAATGAACCGACTTTCGTCAGACGCGCCCCGCTTGTCAACCTAGGGGTCAGGTTGGCCGCCCTCTTCACCCTCCTCGACCGGGACGACCGTGACCCTGACCTGGCTGCCGCAGCCGAGGTATTCGAGCGAGCTGAAGGCCAGATGGCGCGCCATCGCAATCCCGCGCCCGTGGCTGTCGAAGGCGCGCGCGGTGTCCAGATCCAGATAGCTGCCCCACTCGAATCCAGCTCCCTGATCGGTAATGAGGAAGGAAAGATGGTCGGGCTCGCGACGGAACTCGATGGTTGCAACACGATCGGCCTGAGCCGGGTCGGCCAAACGCCGCTCCACCTCCGCCTGCCAGTCCCCGGCCTCGATCAGCCGGCCCTTCTCGGCATAGTCGATGCCCAGATTGCCGTGTTCCACGGCATTGAGCATGAGCTCAGAGAGGCCCATCGAAACCGTCTCCGCATGAGAGCAGGCCTGTGCCAGCACGGATGCCAGCATCGAGACATCATCGAGATCGCGGAAGGTATAGGTCGCCTGTCGGGTCATGGAGAGCATGCCCTTCATCTCCGAGCCCAGGCGCGCGAGATCGCGCCGGCTGCGCCGGTCGTCCAGCGCGGCGGCGAGGATGCTGGTCAGCGCCTTGGTCGAATAGGGCTTCGCAAGGTAATACCAGGCACCGGCCGCCAATCCCTCGGCGACTTCCTCCGAGCTGTCGGCCGCGCTCTGCATGATGACCGGGACATCCCTGAAGCGCTGATCGGCTTTGAGTCGACGCAGCACGTCGATACCATCCATGCGCGGCATCATGCGATCGAGGATGACGCCATCGAAGACGTCCGGCTCCGATTGCAGTATCTGCCAGGCCTCCAGTCCGTCATGGGCAAAGCTCAAGGCGTGATCGTCACCGAGACAATGCGCAATGATTTCGAGATTGATGGGCTCGTCATCGACGATCAACAACCTAGCCATGTCACACGCCCTTTCGTTTTGGATTTTCCACGCAAAACCTTAGCCCTCCTTCGCGTTCCCTCGAACCGTGAATTGGGACACCACACGATAAAATCCAGCAGACAACATGGCGCACGCAGCAAGGCTTTCTCGATCAGTCCTCGGATCGATCCTGCGTCCAATCGATCAATTCGCGCAGCACGGCCGTGGCATAGGCACCAGAGGTCAGGGAGAATTCAAGCACCAAATCGTCGCCTTGCAGCTCGCCCAGAAGATCCGTCACACCAAGACGCAGCGCACGGCGCTCCTGCTCCATGCCGAAGGTCGCGAGCCCCAGCGCCCAATCGTCGAATTCACGGGCGACCGACTCTTCGAGCGTGCGCGTAATACCGAGGCTCGGCGGCATCGCCGCACCCCAAAGGGGACCGGTCGGATGTACGTCCATGCGCCGTGCGCGCTCGTCGAGCGTCTCGTCGATCAGCTCCGCAACGAAGAAAGAATGGCTGGCGTCGAGCTGGAGACAGTCGCCGTCCAGCGGACGATCCCAATCGCCGCGCTCGACGCGTCTGGCCAACACCTCGTTGAAGATCTGAGAACGCGCCGCAGACAGCCAGAGGCTACGTAGATGACGCGGAACACGCCGTGCCGCACCGGAAAAGAGCTCACCCGCACGGACTAGATTTCCATCCTCGCGTCCGAACCGCTGCTCGCCGAAATAGTTGGGAACGCCACGCTCGACGATCGCCGCGATCCGCTCGGACAGCCGAGCCGCGTCGAGGTGGCAGTCGCGAACCCGGATCCGAAAGCGGTTCCCCTGCAACGCCCCTCGACGCAGCTTACGCCGATGGGCATGCACCTCCAGCACCTCGATCCCCAGAGGCGCCAGCTCGGACCAATCCGGCAGCGACTCACGCGGACGCGGCAACGAGAACCACTGACAGGTGACCGCGTGGCGATCCTTGAGTCCGGCATAACCGACCGCCGACGGGGTCGCCCCGGCCAAGGCGGCCAGCTTGCGTGCCACCCACTCGGTATTGGCGCCAGTCTTGCGCACCCAGAGCAGGAGATGATCGCCCTCGCCGTCCGGCTCGAAACCGAGGCGCTCCTCGACCTGAAAATCCTCGGGGAGCGCGCGCAACCGACCGCTTCCGAGTGGGCCGCCATAGACCCTTGGCAGGGCCGTGAAACGCGTCCAGCGTGGAGACGGGATCTCAGTCATCGGATTCATTCAGGAGCACGGCCGCCGAGGCCGCAATCCCCTCGCCACGCCCGGTGAATCCCATCTTCTCCATGGTCGTCGCCTTGACGTTGACCCGCGCGACCGAACAGCCAAGATCGCCGGCCAGGACCTCGCGCATGGCGTCGATATAGGGGGACAGCTTGGGCTGCTGAGCGATGAGCGTCAGGTCAGCATTGCGCACCGAAAGACCACGCTCGACAAGGCTTTCCATGACGCGACGCAGCAGGATACGGCTGTCGATTCCCGCGAAGGCCGCGTCGGTATCGGGGAAATGACGCCCGATGTCGCCCAGTCCAGCGGCACCGAGTAAGGCGTCGCAAAGCGCATGGATGAGGACGTCGCCGTCCGAATGGGCCAGCATCCCCTGGTCGTGAGGAATCTCGACACCGCCCAGAATGAGCGGACGATCCGGCGCGAAACGATGGGCATCGAAGCCCTGTCCGATAAGCATGTGTCAGCCTCCAGCCGCCAGCCCCCAGCCTTCAGCTGCAGTCTCCAACCGTCATCGGGGACTCGCCCATTGCCCTTGTCCATGACCGAAGCCGGGCAATGAAGCGCTGAGGAGAGGGCACCCCGAAGCTGATGGCTGGAAGCTGGCAGCTAGAAGCTGGAAGCTGGAGGCTCCGTCAAATACGTCCCTGCTGCTGCAGGTAGAAACGGGCCAGGGGAAGATCCTCGGCCCGGGTGATTTTAATGTTGTCCGCATGCCCCTCGATCAGACGCGGTGCCTGGCCGAGACGCTCGATGGCCGAGGCGTCGTCCGTCACCAGGTCGTTGGCCTCCAGGGCATCCCGCAGTGCATGCCGCAGCAATCCGAGGCGAAACATCTGCGGCGTGTAGGCATGCCAGAGACTGGAGCGGTCGACGGTGGACGCGATACGCCCACCATCCCCGGCACGCTTCATGGTATCGCGCACCTGGATGCCGAGCAGACCGCCCACCGGGTCGTCGATCAGGGCGTCGATCAGACGATCCAGATCGGCGACCCGCAGACAGGGCCGAGCGGCATCGTGCACCAGAACCCAATCGGCATCGTCGGCGCGGCCGTCGAGCGCAGCCAGCGCATTGAGTACCGAATGACAACGCTCCGCCCCGCCGGGGGCGCGCATCACCTTGGGGTGATCGGCGTAGCAGGTATCGCCCCAATAGGCATCCTCCAGCCCCAGCGCGACCACGACACCGCGAATCCGCTCATCCGCAACGAAGAGATCCAGGGTGTGATCGATCACCGCGCGACCGGCCAGATCGAGATACTGCTTGGGGACTGCGCTGCCCATGCGGCGTCCGACGCCGGCAGCGGGCAACACCGCCCAGAGTGCAGGATGCCCCGTCATTTGGCGACCTCCGGCGTGGGCGCCTCAATGACCTGAATGAAGATCTCTCCGGGTTTGATCATACCGAGTTCGCTACGCGCCCGTTCTTCCACCGCATCCAATCCGTCGCCGAGATCCTCGACCTCGGCCTGTAGCTCCTGGTTGCGTGCAATCAGGCGCTTGCTCTCGTCCTCTTGGAGAGCGATCTCCTGTTTGAGGGCGTGCAATTCGGCGAGGCTACCCTCGCCGACCCAGAGCCGGTACTGGAGGGCGACCAGAAGGACGACCAAAATGGCGATCAGCCAACGCATATCCAGGCCTATGGCGATCAGAGAAAGGGATCAGCGAGACAACGCGATCCCCCATGACAGGGTATCAGAGCCATTTAAAGGCAGAGCGACCCGCATACAGGGCCTCACCGGCCAACTGATCTTCGATGCGCATCAGCTGGTTGTACTTGGCGACGCGGTCGGAACGCGACAGCGAGCCCGTCTTGATCTGCCCAGCACTGGTCGCGACCACCAGATCGGCGATCGTGGTGTCCTCGGTCTCACCCGAGCGGTGCGAGACGACGGCGGTATAGCCGGCGTTGTGCGCCATGGCGATGGCCTCCAGGGTCTCGGTCAAGGTACCGATCTGATTGACCTTGATGAGGATGGAGTTGGCGACGCCCTTGTCGATGCCCTCCTGAAGGATGCGGGTGTTGGTGACGAAGAGATCGTCGCCGACGATCTGCACCTTGCCGCCCAGGCGGTCGGTCATGCGCTTCCAGCCGTCCCAGTCGCCCTCGGCCAGACCGTCCTCGATCGAGAGGATGGGATACTGGGAAACCCAGGCGTCGAGCAGGTCGATCATGCCGTCCGAATCGAGCGTGCGGCCCTCACCCTTGAGCACGTACTTGCCGTCCTCGTAGAACTCGGAGGCGGCCACGTCCAGACCCAGATAGATGTCGGAGCCGACCTTGAAGCCCGTCTTTTCGATCGCCTCCAGGATTGCCTCGATCGCCGCCTCGTTGGAGGCAAGATCAGGGGCAAAGCCGCCCTCGTCGCCCACCGAGGTGGCCAAGCCACGACCGTGCAGCACGGATTTGAGGGCATGGAAGATTTCAGCACCGTAGCGAACCGCTTCGCGAATGCTTCCAGCGCCCACCGGCAGGATCATGAATTCCTGGAAGTCGACGCTGTTATCGGCATGCTCGCCGCCATTGATGATATTCATCATGGGGACCGGCAGACGGTAGGGGCCGGCGGACAGCGACTGGAACAGTGGCAGCGCCTTCTCCTGAGCCGCCGCATGGGCCGACGCCAAGGAGATACCGAGCAGCGCGTTCGCCCCGAGTCGACCTTTGTTGTCGGTACCGTCGAGCTCGATCATGCGTTGATCGAGTCCCTTCTGGTCCGCAACCTCCATGCCGATGATGGCATCGCGCAGCTCGCCCTGGATATTGGCGACCGCTGTCTGCACGCCCTTGCCGCCAAAGCGGGATTTGTCGCCGTCGCGAAGCTCCAGCGCCTCGCGCGAACCGGTGGAGGCGCCGGACGGAACGATGGCGCGCCCGATAGCCCCGTCTGCGGTGATGACGTCGGCCTCGACGGTCGGGTTTCCACGGGAATCCAACACTTCACGGGCACGGACATCGACGATTTCAGACATGTTTGATGACTCCTCAAGATTCGAGAGGAGGATTCTAACCCGCCCTGGGGTGACGTGCGCCGTTTCAGCGGAGATAAGGGCCCCAGCGGACAGATTAGCGCATCAGCGCGGCCGTCACCGGAGAGCCACGCATTCGCTGGCGGCTGGCAGCCGCCCCCAATCACCGCGAAGCCGCGAACCAGGTCGGCAGATCGGCGAATGAATCGATCACGGCCGTGGGACGAATCGGCTGCCCGAGATCGCTCGGTTGGAACTTTCCGGTTCTGACCAACAGAGCGCGCATACCCGCGCCTTGGGCGCCGCCGATGTCGCCCCTCAGATCGTCACCGATCATGCAGGTCTCATCGGCACCGACCCCGAGCACCGAGAGCGCGGTCTCGAAGAAGGGCGCGGCGGGTTTGCCCAGCACCACGGCGGACCGCCCGGTCGCCTGCTCCAGCGCGGCGACGAAGGGCCCCGTGTCGAGCCGCAGACCGTCCTCGGCCTTCCAGTAGCGGGTCATACCGAGTGCGACCAAACGAGACTCATTCGAGCGCATCAGACAACGGAAGGCCCGATTGAGCCTGGCAAAGCTCCAACCCTCGCCGAGATCCCCGATCACCACCGCGCCGACTGGTGCCTCGCCTTGCGGATCGGCCAGCGGCAGTTCGGCGAAATCCGAGACGGTCCCCTCCGCGACGAAGAGCGCGATTGGACCTTCGACATGAGCGGCCAGCCAGCCTGCAGCGGCGACTGGTGGGGTCAGGATCTGGCCGGGCTCGGCCGCGATCCCGAGACCGGCGAGCTTCTCGACCAGCATGGAACGCGGACGCGAGCTGGTATTGGTCACGAAGAGGTACGGAAGCCCTTCGCGCCTCAACCAATCGAGCGCCTCGGCCGCGCCGGGAATGGCGCGCTCGCCCTCGTAGAGGACGCCGTCCATATCGATCAGGAATGCACGAATGTGAGTTGCCATCGTCTTCACCTCGCCTCAAACCCTGGATCTGAAGTCAAGACTGTAGGGCGAAGCGGACTGCCTTCAAGCCCAACGGACGCGCGCGCGTTCAGACCACCGTTTCGCCGCCGCCCGCAGCCAATCCGAACCCCGTGGACAGGATCGGCTCGGGCGCGAAGAAGCGATAGGCGTATCCACCCTGACCCTTCGCGCGATAGAGCGCCTGATCGGCATGAACGACCAGGCGCTCGAACGCGTCGTCGTCATCCGGATAGAGACTGATCCCGATGCTGCAGCCGATCTGCACCAACTGCCCGTCCAGATCGATCGGCGCGCAGACCGCCTCCAGAATGCGCTCCGCAACCTGAACGAT
Organism: Thiorhodococcus drewsii AZ1; assembly: GCF_000224065.1. Classification (GTDB taxonomy): domain Bacteria; phylum Pseudomonadota; class Gammaproteobacteria; order Chromatiales; family Chromatiaceae; genus Imhoffiella; species Imhoffiella drewsii. The sequence goes on along the minus strand of NZ_AFWT01000027.1, from coordinate 43,919 downwards.
CGTGGCGCGATCGGCCGCCTCGCCGACCAGAACCAGGAACTCATCCCCGCCATGCCGACAGACCGAATCGCCACCTCTCAGAGCATGACGCAACCGCTCGGAGACCAAGCACAGGAGACGATCTCCAGCCGCATGCCCCAGAGCATCGTTCACCTGTTTAAAGCGATCGAGATCGACGAAGAGTATCGCGACCAGCCCCCCCGAGCGCGAAACCCGCGCAGCGGCCTGGGCAAAGCGGTCCGACTGGGTGCGACGATTGGGAAGCCCCGTGAGCACATCATGGGTCGCCAGGAAGTCGCTACGCGCCTCCGCGCGCTTACGCTCCTCGATTTCGCGGGCGAGATCCCGGTTGACCTCGCTCAATTCCTCGTTGGTCGCGGCCAATGAGCCGGCCAGATGCTCGTTCTGAATCCTCAGCTCGATATTGCGACTGACGATCGCGCTCACCTGCCAGACCGTCACGATCATGGTGATCTCGAAGGCGATCGAAAATCCAGCCATGAACAGGGCATCATGATCTCCCTGCCAAATCAGCACACCGACCAAGGAGACGGCCATCGGCAGCGTGAACGCCAGGTAGGCCGACCTCACTGAGCCCAGGGTCGCCACCGCAGCAGCCACCATTCCACCGATAATGAAGGGCGCGAAAACGGCCTGAAATGGATTGGCGTAATGTATCAGCAAGACGCAGAAGACGCCCCACCAGACACTCTGGAAGGCCAGAACGAAAAACAGGGCGCGCACCCAGACATCCGCAGAGGGCCGCCGATCGCCCGACCATCGGTTGTACCGCCAAGCCATCCAACCGCGAACCAGAGCGATCAGCATGAAAACAGCGAACCAAGACACCAATAAGCTCGCCGGCATCAGCGGAAATGCGACAACCAGCGCCAACACGGCCACCAGCAGGTTGCCGGTCAGTGCCGCGCCCGTGTTAGCGAAGAGCACGGCGATCCGTTCGGCGCGAATACGCGCGCCCAGGTCCGGCTCGCAGGCGCCGGCGGATTGAACGCCGGGAATCAACCCGAGGAAGTGACGACCGGTCGACACGAGGGTTCGAGCAGATGGCGATGGCATCTGAAACGGCTCTCGATGATCAGTGCTCCAAATCGATACGGAGCTGAAGAGAAAATCGGGAGTCGATCCGCACGGACCAAGACATTCAGCAACGCATTCCCGATACTAGCCAACGGCACGACACTATCAGGAAACGCACCAGCGTATCTGTTAAGGCCGTCCCGGAAAGTCACATCACCACTCCCAGGCGCTTGTGCGCAAGGATCATCACCTAGAGTGTTCGAGGCTCGACCTCACCGAGCCGAAATATCGCGTGCCCGCGATTCCCCCCAAAGCGGCAACAGATGCTGCTTTAGAGGGTCGACTCGGCAAACTCGGCAGACTTCACCAAACGGTCGATCTCGATCAGGGTCACGAGCAACTCGCGCATGCGCCCCAGCGGCCAGGCATTGGGTCCGTCGCTCAGAGCCCGGTCGGGGTCGGGATGGGTCTCCATGAAGACACCGGAGACCCCGGCGGCGACGGCCGCACGCGCCAGAACCGGCACGAACTCGCGCTGCCCGCCCGAGCGATCGCCCTGCCCGCCCGGCAATTGCACCGAATGGGTCGCGTCGAAGACGACCGGACAACCGGTCTCGCGCATCACGGCAAGCGCACGCATGTCGGAGACCAGATTGTTGTAACCGAAGGAGGCCCCGCGCTCGCAGACCATGATGTGCGCATTACCGGTCGAGCGCGCCTTCTCGACCACATGGCGCATGTCCCAAGGCGCCAGGAACTGCCCCTTCTTGATGTTGACCGGCTTGCCCTGGCTCGCCACGGCGCGGATGAAGTTGGTCTGACGACAGAGAAAGGCCGGCGTTTGGAGCACGTCGACAACGTCCGCGACCTCCGCCAACGGGGTGTCCTCGTGGACGTCGGTCAACACGGGGACACCGATACGGTCCCGGACCGACTCCAGAATGCGCAGCCCCTCGTCCAGACCCGGCCCGCGAAAGCTGCCGACCGAGGAGCGGTTGGCCTTGTCGAAGGAGGATTTGAAGATGAAGGGGATGCCGAGCGCATCGGTCATCTCCTTCAACGCGCCGGCGGTCTCTTGGGCCAGCGTCTCGCTTTCGATGACGCAAGGGCCGGCGATCAGAAACAGGGGCTTGTCGAGCCCGACCTCAAAGCCGGCCAGTTGCATCATGCCGCCATGCCTCCGGTCTTCTCCTGGTGGACCAATGCCGCACGGACGAAGCCCTCGAACAGCGGATGTCCGTCACGCGGCGTCGATGTGAACTCGGGATGGAACTGGCAGGCGATGAACCAGGGGTGATCCGGGATCTCAATGATCTCGACCAGACGGCTATCCAGCGACCAGCCGGAAAAGCGCATGCCGGCATCCTGCATCTGGTGGAGATAGCGATTGTTGAACTCGTAACGATGCCGATGGCGCTCGCGCACCTGAGGCATGTGATAGACGGAACGCGCCAGGCTGCCGGGCTCGAGACGACAGTTCTGTCCGCCAAGCCGCATCGTTCCACCGAGATCGGTCGTCTCGCTGCGGGTCTCGACCTTGCCGGTCTCATCGCGCCATTCGGTGATGAGCCCGATGATGGGATGCGGGGTCTGGCGATCGAACTCGGTGCTGTGGGCACCTTCCAGATTCGCGACATGGCGAGCGTATTCGATCACCGCGATCTGCATGCCGAGACAGATACCGAGATAGGGAATGCGCTTCTCGCGGGCATACTGGGCGGCCGCGATCTTGCCCTCGATCCCACGCTCGCCGAATCCGCCGGGAACCAGGATGGCATCGAGCCCCTCCAGACAGTCGCTCCCGTGCTGTTCGATCTCCTCGGAGTCGACATAGAGCACCTCGACCTTGCTTCCGGTGCGCACGCCGGCATGGGCGAGTGCCTCGGACAACGACTTGTAGGCCTCGGTGTTGTTCATGTATTTGCCGACCATCCCGATGCGAACCTTGCGGGTTGGATGGTCGAAGCCCTCCATGACCCGGTCCCACTCGGAGAGATCCGCCTCGGGCACGTCGAGATGACATTGACGCACGACCAGATCGTCGAGCTGCTGGGCGTGCAGCAAGCGCGGAATGCGGTAGATATTGTCGGCGTCGACCGCCGAGATGACGGCGTTCTCGGGGACGTTGGTGAAGAGCGCGATCTTGCGCCGTTCCTCGTCCGGCAACAGCGTCTCGGAGCGGCACAAGAGGATATCGGGTTGGATACCGATGGAGCGTAGCTCCTTCACCGAGTGCTGGGTCGGCTTGGTCTTGATCTCGCCGGCGGTACGGATGAAGGGCACCAAGGTCAGGTGCATGAAGAGCGCGTTCTCGCGACCCTCCTCGACGCGCATCTGACGGATCGCCTCCAGGAAGGGCAGCGATTCGATGTCGCCGACGGTGCCGCCGATCTCGACCATGGCGACATCCGCGCCCTCGGCTCCGAGACGGATGCTCTGCTTGATCTCGTCGGTGATGTGCGGAATGACCTGCACGGTACGGCCCAGATAGTCGCCGCGCCGCTCCTTGCGGAGCACGCTGTCATAGATCTGGCCCGTGGTGAAATTGTTGTTGCGACCCATGCGGGTGCGCAGAAAACGCTCGTAGTGGCCCAGATCGAGGTCGGTCTCGGCGCCATCGTCCGTGACATAGACCTCGCCATGCTGAAAGGGGCTCATGGTGCCCGGATCCACGTTGATGTAGGGATCCAGCTTGATCATGGTGACCTTGAGGCCACGCGCTTCGAGCAATGCCCCGAGCGAAGCCGATGCAATGCCTTTACCCAGCGATGAAACGACACCGCCGGTGATAAAAATATACTTAGTCATAGGGAAACAAAAGGAGGGTCGAGGGTGATAGCCCGAATGCCCGGACAAACTACCAAAATCGCCGCATCGGCTCAATCGAGCGCGCGATCAACTGAGGCCTGGAATCGCCGCGATCAGGCGCCGAGCGACGAAAGGTATCTGGAGCCGAAAAGCCTTCGTACACGGAATGCCGCCCTTGTATTCTGACGTGGATCAGGTTACAAAATGCTAATATTTGATCCAGATCAAACAGCAGAATGAAAACCCTACCGTCGATGTCAGTCTAAGGGGCGGCGCATTGAATCAGCGAAAAGTGATCTCTCTAGAAACCATCCGTGTCGCCTGTAAAAATTGTACGCTGTCCTCTCTATGCCTGCCCATGGGCCTGGTTGCAGAGGACGTCGAGCGTTTGGACGACATCGTCAAACGAACCCGGCCCCTGCATCGGGGCGACTTCCTGTTTCGCGAGGGCGATCGCTTCCGCTCTCTGTATGTCGTCAAGACCGGATCGGTCAAGACCTTCGCGCCCAGCCCGGAGGGCGGGGAGCAGGTACTCGGCTTCCACCTGCCGGGCGAGATCATCGGCATGGACGCCATCGACAAGGATGCCCATGCCTGTTCGGCCAAGGTACTCGAAACCTCCGCGATCTGCGAGATTCCCTTCAGCCGTCTCGAAGAACTCACCTCGATCATCCCGAGCCTTCAGCATCAGATGTACCGGCTGTTGAGCAAGGAAATCGCACAGGACACGGACATGCTGCTGCTACTCGGCAAGAAGAACGCCGAGGAACGCCTGGCCGCCTTCCTGCTGAGCCTGTCGCAACGTCTGCACAAGCGCGGACTGTCGCCGTCCGACTTCTATCTCAGCATGTCACGGCACGAGATCGGCAACTATCTCGGTCTTGCGGTCGAAACCGTCAGTCGACTCTTCACGCGCTTTCAGGAAGACGGCCTGATGCGTGTCGACCGCAAGCATATCCAATTGCTCGATCTCACCGCGCTCGAATCCCTGGTCGGCGGCTCGGGACAGGGACGCCGCCAGCAGCAACAGCAGACCTGAGGGGCGCCTGGGCGCAACGTTCAGGGCAAAGACTCAGGCGTCCTTGAGCCAGAGACAGCCATCGGAGCAGGCCGACTGAATGGCCGACAGGCGCCGCGCGTGCGCCTCCAGGGCCACATCGTCGGCACGCACCACCCGCAGCGACGGACGCCCTAGGTCGATGCGGCCGCGATGCACCACGCCTGAGCCGCCACCATCCTCTTCCCGCGATTCGCTCCCCAGGTGCAGCGCCACCTGCCCCCCCGTCATAGCGAGATAGACATCGGCGAGGATCTCGGCGTCGAGCAGAGCCCCGTGCAGTTCGCGGTGCGAGTTGTCGACCGAGTAGCGCTTGCAGAGCGCATCCAGGCCGTTGCGCTGCCCGGGATGGAGCCGCCGCGCCATCGCGAGGGTATCCGTCACCGCGCACAGATCGGCGACGCAGGGCGCATCCGGGCGCCAGCGCCTGAATTCGTGATCGAGGAAGCCGACGTCGAAGGGTGCGTTGTGGATGATGAGTTCGGCGCCCGCGACGAAACGCACGAAGGACTCGGCCACCTCGGCGAAGCGCGGTTTGTCGGCGAGGAACTCGTTGGTGATCCCATGCACCTCGATCGCCTCGGCGTCGATCTCGCGGTCGGGCTGAATGTACTGATGGAAGCTGTTGCGGGTCAGGCGGCGGTCGACCACCTCGACACAGCCGATCTCGATGATGCGGTGCCCCTCTTTCGGATCCAGACCGGTGGTTTCGGTATCAAGAACGATCTGACGCACGACTGCCCTCCTGATCGATGACGCCTCGGTTGGCGAGACGGTCGGCGCGCTCGTTTTCGGCATGCCCAGCATGCCCCTTGACCCAGTGCCAGCCGACCTGATGCGCGCCCAGCGCCCGATCCAGGCGCTCCCAGAGGTCGCGGTTCTTGACCGGCTGGCGACCGGCGGTCATCCAACCGTTGCGCTTCCAGCGCGGCATCCACTCGCCGACACCACGCTTGACGTACTGGGAGTCGGTCGTGATCTCGATACAGGTCGGACGGGTCAGCGACTCCAGGGCGGCAATGACGGCCATCAGCTCCATGCGATTGTTGGTGGTCTCGCGCTCGCCGCCGAACAGCTCCTTCTCCACCTCGCCCCAGCGCAGCAGCACACCCCAACCTCCCCGGCCGGGATTGCCCTTGCAGGCGCCGTCGGTGAAGGCCTGAACGCAATCAGACATGACCTGTTCCTCGTGTCGTCGGACGGACCGCGCGGCCCGATAGCAAAGCGGAAGCCTGAGCCATACGCGGGCGCAAAGGCGTGACGGTGGCGACTCGCTTGACCGCGCGCATCACATAGATGCCGCCCAGAATCGGCCAGAAGCGTCGCCCCATAAGGTCGAGCCCACCGCAACGAGGGCCCTGGAGACTCGCCAACGGTGGGCGGAACATCCTGTATTCGCAGCATTCCAGATCGCAGCCCTGCGCCGACAGCCAATCCCGAACCTGTCCGGGACGATGAAAGCGGCCGCACCAGGGCATCCGCCCCTTGGAGCGCCAGAGAAGACGACGGACGCCCCAGGAGCTCAAGGCATTGAATCCCACGATCACGACCCGTCCCTCGGGAATGAGGATTCGTTCGACCTCTTCCAGAACCCCCTGGGGATCGGAAGCGAAATCCAGCGTGTGCGGCAGGAGCACGGCGTCGATGCTGTCGGAGGCGAACGGAAGCCGCTGAACCGAGCCGATGACCCGAGAACCCTCGGAACCAGGCGCGGACTCGAACGGCATGAGAACGCGGTGCCGGATGCGGCTGGCGGCGAGGACGTCCCGAAAGACCTCCGTCGCGCCGATCTGCACCAGATGGTAGCCGAAGGTGGTGTTGAGCAATCCCTGCACGCAGGCACACTCAAGCCTCGCCACCTCCTGTCCGAGCGGGGAGCGATACCAGTCTGGCAAGCGGGCCAACGGGGATTCCTGACGAGTGGAAACGATCATGAGGATGCCTCTTGAGACCGCACATGGTACCCAGGATCGACACGTCTGTCGTGCTGCCGAAGAGACCCAAGCCATGCGGCAAACCTGGAATTAGGCCGCCCCTTTGCGTATGATGGCACGCGTAAAATCATAATACTCGCTTAAACAGGTAGTTACATAATTTCAAGTCGGGGTTACCATGACTGAAGCCAGCCTTGTCGGACGCGTAGCCTGCGCGCTGGCTGTCCTTGCCCTGCCCCTGATGCTGGGCTGCGCGAACCGAACGGATGTCTCAACGATCGAACAACCTTACGGCAGTTACGCCGGCACCGTTTCGGCTCGCGAATACGGATTCGTCAAGCCCGCTCGCGACGTCTCCGTTTCCGGACGCGCCAAGTTGGCCCAGGGAGGCAGCAAAGGGGATCTCTGGTCACGGGTTCGAGCAGGGATGCAGCTCAACCTCCACGCGAACGCTCGCATCGACAGCACGCTGGAGCGATTCAGACGCGATCCGCGCTATCTCGAAAAGCTCTCCAAACGCGCCTCGCCCTATCTGCCTCAGATCGTCGCCGAAATCGAGCGCCGCGGGTTCCCGATGGAACTCGCCCTTCTGCCGCATGTGGAAAGCCGCTACAACCCCGCAGCAACCTCACCCAAGGCCGCTGGTGGCATGTGGCAGTTCATGCCCTACACGGCGCGGGAGATGGGCCTGAGACTGGATAGAGGTTATGACGAGCGTCGTGACGTCGTCGCATCGACGCGTGCCGCGCTGAAATATCTCGAGCAGCTCAGCCGTCGCTTCGATGGAGACTGGGAACTGGCGATGGCCGCCTACAACTGCGGCCCGGGACGCGTCGAATCGGCGATCGCCGCCAACCGCCGCAAGGGCAAGCCCACCGATTTCTGGTCGCTCGACCTGCCCGCCGAAACCAAGAATTACGTCCCGAAGATCCTCGCAGACGCACGACTGGTCGCCGAGGCCCGCAAATATGGCCAGCACCTGCCGAGCATCCCCGACCGGCCGGGCATGGAGGTCATCCGCAGTCGCGAGCCCATGGATCTGGTCAAGGTGGCAACCGCTAGCGGGGTCGATCTCGCCGTACTGCGTCAGCTCAACCCAGCCCTCAAGATCAAGAGCGGTCAATCGATACGTCAGCTGATGGTTCCCGCCGGGATGGGATCCAAGATCAGCGCCAAGTCCTCGAAGATCGACGTCATACCGGTGGTGACCGGCTCCATGTCCTCGCGAGTCGCGGTCCGAGTCCATCAGCGCCAACCGAGCTTCGTCGACGAATCCATGCTCGACAGCAAGGATCACGTCGTGCGTAACGGCGAGACACTGGCCTCGGTCGCCTTGCGACACGGACTGGATCTCAAGACCCTGGCCGACCGGAACGGCATGTCGGTTCGCGACCCGCTACTGCCCGGACAGACCCTGAGCATCCCAACCCAGAAGCGGACCTCCGCCGTGCTCACCCATCGCGTGCGCAAGGGCGACTCCATCTCGGCCATCGCCCGTCGCTACGGGGTGACGACCGCCGATATCCGCCGCTGGAACCCGGTCGTGGAGAAACGCTTCAACCCGGGTGATACGGTACGCATCTATCGCCGCACCGCGAACGGATCCAGCTAATCCGACCGAGCGATCGCTTGACGAAAACGCCGAGAGTGGCGCGTCTTCGTCAAGCGATCCATCGGCCTCACTCCCTTCTCTCGACGGCGCATCGGCGCTCGCCTCGCACCGCCTCCAGACATCCGTACGCTGTCGCGGCAACGGACTCCACAGACCCCATCGCCGCAACGGCCTACCAAGGCAACATGCGCCGAAGCCCGTTGTCCTTCAGAACATACTGATGCCAAAGCGCCGCGACCACGTGCAGCGCGATCAGCGCATAGAGGAAGAGTTCCATCGGCTCGCCATGGAAAACGTTCTCCATGAGCTCGTGCAGAGCGTGCATCTCACCCGTGATAGACGGAATCTGAGCGCCGAAGAAATCAGCCGCATAGCCCTTCGAGGCGACACGCAAATAACCAAAGATGGGAACCAGCAAGGTTGCGAGGTTGAGCAGAACGTGGGCCGCATTGGCCGCGAACTGGCTCCACTTAGGCGCATCCAGCATCGCCGGCGGAGGGACGATCTTGCGCCAGCCGATCCGGGCGATGGTCACCAGAAAGACCAGGATACCGAGCGACATGTGAAGTCGGAGCCAGAACAGCTCGGACGCCTCGGGCGCTGCCTCCCGCAGACTGTTGGTGACGAAGAGGCCCAATAGAAGCAGGGCCACTAGCCAGTGAAACCCCTGTGCGACCAGGCCATAACGCGCGACCTTAATATCTTGACTCACGGACGAATACCTCATGTTGAGTATCAGGAAACCGTGATTCTTACATGGGATTGTGCAAAACACTATTTGGCCCGACTCGATTCCCCGGCGCGCGATCAACCGCCCTTGGGGTGCTCAAGAAAGAATCGCAGGATCTCGCGCGAGGCGTCCGGTCCTCGCGGCTCGGTAAAGGCGTGCAGGGCGCTGCCGCCCGACCAGCCGTGACCGGCGCCATGGATCGACCAGCGTTCGGCGCAACGACGACCAGCAGGATCGGCGTAGACCCAGTGGCTATACGCGTAGCCGCCAGGCACGCGCCCCTGCTCCGCCGGCCGTTCATCGGGGCCGCCGACGACGAAACCGGCCTGCGCGATCAAACGCGCGGCGTTGTTCGGATGCACCGTTGCGTCCGCGTCGCCCTGGAACAGGATCATGGGCACGGGCTCGCCCCCCAAGCCCTGGCTTGCATCCACCGCCGGCGCACCCTGATGCATGACGACCAATGCGGACATGAGATCGCGTGCCGCACCATGGGCCACCCCCGAATGAACGCCCGCTGCCGCAAAGAGGTTCGGATAGAGCGCAGCCAGGGTCGCCGCCATGGCCCCGCCGGCCGAAAAGCCCGCGACATAGACCCTGCGCCTATCGATCGGATGGGTGGAGAGAATCTGGCGAACCAGGCCGGCAATGATTCCCGGCTCCCCCTGATCGATCGATTGATTCGTCTCTTCGAACCAACCCCAACAGCGGTTGGAATTGGCCGCAACGGACTGCGCCGGGCACAGCAGATACACACCCTGCTCCAAAGCCAGCGCCTGCATTCGGGTCGATGCCACGAAATCATCGGGATCCTGCGTACATCCATGAAGCATGAGCAACAGTGGACGCGGAGCCTCTGCCCGCGAGTCGGGCGGAGGCGCAAAAAGCCGATAGTCGCGCGCACCCGATGCGTTCGCGAAGGTCCCGGACGACCAACCCGAAGATTCGGGCGATGCCGGCGCGCGCGCATCCTGAACGACCTCGAACTCGCCATCGATCACTGAACCCGAAGCGTCGCCAGGCTCGGGAGTGGACGAATCCTTGCTCAGTGCACGTCCGATAAGCGCGGTCGCCTCGGCAATCTGACCGGCTCGAGTCAACCGAGCGGCCTCCTGCATCGCGGCCTTCCAGGAATCTTTCATGGGAACGCGTCCGATTGATACGGCGATCGCTCGCCGCCCGCCAGAAATCCCGAGCCCAAGCCCGAGGACGAAACGGCAGGCTAGAGCATGGCCTTCACCGGGTCAACGAGAGCCCCAATCGACGCAGCGCAGAGCCAACCGAGCGAGCCGGACAAAACCACCCTTTCCTCGGGTTGCTGCCGACCTCAAGTCCTGCGAGAGTAAACGGCCCTGAACGACACCGAATAGAAGCATGATCGGCCATCCGAGCCGACGGGACGAGGAGCGCCGAGCACATGAGCCCATCCACCCGAAAGAGCATCGATGCGGGAGGCGAGCTGACCGACCGCTTCGGCCGGCGCATTCACTACGTCCGTCTATCCATCACGGATCGATGCGATCTGCGTTGCGTCTATTGCATGTCCGAGAACATGAGATTCCTGCCGCGCAACCAATTGCTCACACTCGAAGAGATGGCACGACTCGGCCGCTGTTTCAGCGAACTCGGCGTCACTCGCATCCGCATTACCGGCGGCGAGCCCCTGGTCCGCCGCAACGCCACCTGGCTCTTCGAGCGACTCGGCGAAACCCCGGGGATCCGCGACCTGGCACTGACCACCAACGGAAGCCAGCTTCGCCAGCACGCCCAGGCGCTGAAGAACGCCGGGGTCAAACGCATCAACATCAGCCTGGATTCGCTCAAGCCCGAGCGCTTCAGACGCATTACCCGGCTCGGAGACATCGACAAGACACTGGACGGAATCGAAGCGGCTATCCGCTGCGGATTCGAGCGTATCAAGCTCAACAGCGTCATCCTCAAGAACCGCAACCACGACGAGATTCTCGACCTCACCCGCTTCGCCATCGACCAGGGCATCGATCTGAGCTTCATCGAGGAGATGCCCCTCGGCGTTATCGCCGATCATGACCGGGCCGAGGCCTACTATCCGAGCGATGCGATCCGCCTCGATCTGGAACGGGCATTCGAGCTGCTGCCTACAACCGAAACCACCGGCGGTCCGTCCAAGTATTACCGCATCGCCGGGACCGAGACCCGGGTCGGCTTCATCTCGCCCCACAGCCATAATTTCTGCGGCGACTGCAATCGCGTCCGTGTGACCGCCGAGGGACGGCTTCTGCTCTGTCTGGGACAAGAGCACTCGGTCGACCTCCGACGCGCGCTACGGGCCAACCCCTGCGACGATGCGCCGGTCAAACAGACCATCGTCTCCGCGATGGACCTGAAACCGCGCGGCCACGACTTCAACCTCTCCGGTCAACCCCTTGTGTTACGCCACATGAACGCCACCGGCGGATGAGCGAAAACCGACCCAACCCAATCCGACCCGCCTTGCCGATTCGTAGTGTCAGGTCCGATTCCCTTTTGCGGAATTGCCCCAATTTTTGCATTCGAGCACTCAACGGAAGCCGTTCGGGGACGGACAAGGCCGCCCCGTAGCGAGCGCAAAGGATATCGAGGCCATCGCATGTCAGAGAAGTCCAAGCTGTCTCAGGTACTGGCACACAGCCATTACGCAACCAGTTTCGAACCCGAGTCCAACGAGGAGGTCTACGACCCACTGAAAGAGGATCTGGTCCGGCGCATGCTCGTCGAAATCGGCGAGGACGCGGATCGCGAGGGACTGAAACGCACACCCTTACGGGTCGCGAAGGCGATGGACTTCCTGACCAGCGGCTACGGCCTGTCCGCCGAGGACATCATCAAGGGAGCCGTCTTCGCCGAAGACGTCAAACAGATGGTCGTGGTGCGGGACATCGAGTTCTATTCCATGTGCGAGCACCACATGCTGCCCTTCTTCGGGCACGCCCACGTCGGCTATCTGCCCAACGGGAAGGTCGTCGGACTGAGCAAGATCGCACGCGTGGTCGACGTCTTCGCCCGCCGACTGCAGGTCCAGGAACGCCTGACCAATCAGGTCGCCGACGCCCTGATGGAGCATCTCGGAGCGCACGGCGTCGCGGTCGTCTTGGAGGCCAGCCACACCTGCATGATGATGCGCGGAGTGCAGAAACAGCGCAGCACGACGGTCTCGAGCGCCATGCGAGGCGCCTTCGACGAGGACCCCCGCACCCGCGCCGAATTCATGTCCTTCATCAAGGCTTGATCGTTATCATCGACGGCACCTTTGCGAGAGGAAGAATCTCATTATCCTATCGGTTTTTTCATATACTCTGTCAGATGCCCACCGATGCGACAATAGTTGAACCTGGGCCGATGCCGAACACATAACGACACGCCGTCCACGATGATGAGGACAAGATGGTTGGACCGAATTCCCCCAATCCCGACAGCATGCAGGCCGAACCGCCCGATTCGCAGCGCGACAACCGCTCAACGAGGAACCTGACACCTCGCCGCACACCAAGCGCCAGCGATTACGATGTACAGACCGGCCTCATCAACCGCAAGGCCTTTTTCGATCGCTTGACCGATGCCATCAGGTATCACCGCAGCCATCGCGGCTCGTTCGCCCTGCTCCTGCTGAAAATGGACGATCTGGAGTCCATCTGTGAGCGTTACGGCAACGGCGTCGCGGAACAGGTCATCGGCAAGTACGCCGAACAACTCCGCACCGGGGTGCGCAGCACCGACACGGTCGCACGGATCGGAGACGACCAGTTCGCCGTCATTCTGGAAGGGATCATGGAGCCGCCGAAGGCCCAGGGTGTCGCCGACCGGCTCACCAAGCGCCTCGCCAAAAACCCATCATGGCGAAGGGAGCTCTGCTGCAGGTCTTGAACGATATGGGTTACGCCCTCTATCCGCAAGAGGGCATCGAGGCCCAAGCGATCTTCGAGCGCGCCACCCAGGCCATGCAGGACTCGCGCGGTCAACGCACGCCGAACCCCCAGCGGCGGCCCGCCCGACGCCTCACGCGCGTCGCCTGACCCTGCCCCCTCCTGAAAACGCAAATGGCCGCGCAAGGCGGCCATTCGGATGCTCGGAGCGCCGACCAGAGCCGGCGCAACCGGTGCGATCAGTTGCGGGTCTTGTCGACCAGCTTCTTCTCGCGAATCCAAGGCATCATCTCGCGCAGGCGCTCACCGACCTCTTCGATCTGGTGCTCAGCACCAAGACGACGCATGGCCTTCATGGAGGCGGCACCAGCCTGATTCTCCAGGATGAATTCCTTGGCGAACTGACCGGACTGGATCTCGCCCAGGACGCGCTTCATCTCGGCCTTGGTCTCGCCGGTGATGACGCGCGGACCGCGGGTCAGATCGCCGTACTCGGCGGTGTTGGAGATGGAATAGCGCATGTTGGCGATGCCGCCCTCGTAGATGAGGTCGACGATCAGCTTCACTTCGTGCAGACACTCGAAGTAAGCCATCTCGGGCGCATAACCGGCCTCGACCAGGGTCTCGAAACCGGCCTGGATCAGGGAGGTCAGACCGCCGCAGAGCACCACCTGCTCGCCGAAGAGGTCGGTCTCGCACTCCTCGCGGAAGCTGGTCTCGATGATGCCGGCGCGGCCACCACCATTGGCCGAGGCATAGGCCATGGCGATGTCGCGCGCCTGGCCGCTGGCATCCTGGTAGACGGCGATCAGGCTCGGCACGCCGCCACCCTGGGTGTAGGTGGAACGCACCAGGTGACCAGGCCCCTTGGGCGCGATCATGATGACGTCGAGATCCTCTCGCGGAGCGATCTGGCCGAAGTGGACGTTGAAGCCGTGGGCGAAGGCGAGAGCGGCGCCCTGCTTGATGTTGGGAGCCACCTGATCGCGGTAGAGCGCGCCCTGATGCTCGTCAGGGGCCAGAATCATGACGACGTCGGCCTCGGCGACCGCCTCTTCGATCGACTTGACGGTGAGACCGGCATTGGTCGCCTTGACCGCTGACGTGGAGCCGGGACGCAGACCGACCGTGACGGAGACGCCGGAGTCCTTGAGGTTGTTGGCGTGGGCATGGCCCTGCGAGCCGTAACCGATGATGGTCACCTTCTTCCCTTGGATCAGGGAGAGATCGGCGTCTTTGTCGTAATACACGTTAATGGTCATTTGCTGGATCCCATTGGAATGAAACGATCCGCATGCATCGATGCCATTGCCCAATGCCCGTTGACATACCACGGGAGCGGGTCGGACCTTTGCGTCTGCGGACGATGGATATGTTTAGAGGACGAGTCCCTTCTCGCCCCGCGCGATGCCGGTCGGCCCGGAGCGAACCACCTCGATGATCGCCCCGCCGGGCAGCGTATCGATGAAGGCATCGAGTTTCCTGGAGGCACCGGTCAGCTCGATCACGTAGCTGGTATCCGTCACATCGATGATCTTGGCACGGAAGATGTCTGTAAGGCGCTTGAGTTCCTCGCGGTCCTCGCGCTCGGCACGCACCTTGACCATCATCATCTCGCGCTCGATGTGAGGCCCCTCGGACAGGTCGAGCAGTTTCACCGTATCGATCAGCTTGTTCAACTGCTTCTTGATCTGCTCGACGATCTCGTCGTTCCCGGTCGTCACCAGCGTCATGCGGGACAGGGTGGGATCGTCGGTAGGCGCGACGGTTAGAGATTCGATGTTGTAGCCACGGGCCGAGAAAAGCCCGGCGACGCGCGAGAGCGCACCGGCTTCGTTCTCAAGCAACACGGCAATGATGTGTCTCATTGGCTCAGATCTCGTATTCGGTCTATGTGGGGATGACGCTCAGGACAACTCGCGGTCGGACAGGCCAGGCGACAACTGCATCTCGTGATGCCCCTTGCCCGCGACGATCATGGGATAGACGTTTTCCGTCGGATCGACCAAGACGTCCATAAACACGAAACGATCCTTCATGGCGAAGGCATCGCGCATAGCGCCCTCGAGATCGCCCGGGCGTTCGACCCGCATCCCAACATGCCCGAAGCTCTCGGCGAGCTTCACGAAATCCGGCAGGGCGTCCACGTAGGACTGAGAGTAGCGGCTCTCGTAGAAGAGCTCCTGCCACTGACGGACCATGCCCATGTAGCCATTGTTGAGCAGTACCACCTTGATCGGCAGCGAATACTGCAGACAGGTCGCAAGCTCCTGGATGCACATGAGAATGCTGGCATCGCCCGAAATGCAGGCGACCTGCGCCTCAGGATGGGCGAGCTGGGCCCCGATCGCCGCCGGCAATCCGAATCCCATGGTGCCCAGACCGCCGGAATTGATCCAGCGGCGCGGCTCGTCGAAGGGATAGAACTGGGCCGCGAACATCTGGTGCTGACCCACGTCGGAGGCCAGATAGAGTTCGCCCTGAGTCACCTTGTAGAGCGTCTCGACCGCGAACTGCGGCTTGATGGCCGCCGCCGGATCCTGGTCATAACGAAGGCACTCGACACGCCGCCATTCGGCGATCTTGGCCCACCAGTCAGCGAGCTGGGAGGCCCTCTGACTCGTGGCTTGCTCCTGATACAGGCGCAACATATCGGCCAACACGCTCGCCACCTGCCCCACGATGGGCACGTCCACCTTGACGTTCTTGGAGATCGATGAGGGATCCACGTCGATGTGGACGATCTTTGCGTGCGGACAGAAATGCTCGATCTTGCCGGTGACTCGATCGTCGAAGCGCGCACCGACGGCAATCAGCACATCGGTCTCGTGCATCGCCATGTTGGCCTCATAGGTGCCGTGCATGCCGAGCATGCCGAGGAACTGCGTGTCCGTTCCCGGAACGGCCCCCAACCCCATGAGCGTACTGGTGACGGGGAATCCTGTCGCCTGGACCAAGGCTCTCAGCTCGGCCGATCCCTCTCCCAGCACCACGCCACCGCCGGTATAGAAGATCGGGCGCTTCGCCTCGAGCATGAGATCCACCGCCCGCCGGATCTGCCCAAGATGCCCGCGCTCGACCGGACTATAGGAGCGCAGCTTGACGTCCTTGGGATAGGTGTAGGGCACCTTGACGTTGGGATCCGTCACATCCTTGGGGATATCGACTACCACCGGACCCGGACGGCCCGTGGTCGCGATATAAAAGGCCTTGCGGATGGTCTCCGCCAGATCGCGCACATCCTTGACCAGGAAGTTGTGCTTCACGCAGGGACGCGTGATGCCGACGGTATCGACCTCCTGGAAGGCGTCGCTACCGATGAAGGGCGTCGGCACCTGGCCGGTGAGCACCACCATGGGGACGGAATCCATATAGGCAGTCGCAATGCCGGTGACGGCATTGGTCGCGCCCGGCCCCGAGGTGACCAGACAGACGCCGCACTTGCCGGTCGAGCGCGCGTAGCCGTCGGCCGCATGCGCCGCCGCCTGCTCGTGCCGGACGAGGATATGTTTGACCCCACCCTTATTGAACAGGGCATCGTAGATGTGAAGGACCGAACCACCCGGGTAGCCGAAGACGTATTCGACCCCTTCGTCCAGCAGCGCTTGGACGACGATCTCGCCCCCGCTCAACTCCATGCCAGCCGCCGTCACATTCGCCCCATCTGGTTCCGCTCCAGTCAGTGCCACCTTTCGCGACCTCCGATCAGCCTCCCCCTCGGCGACTTCTTCGGCTCATGCCTCCAACACACCACGAGCGGCCCAGCCGGTGATCGGCGAGGCCCGTAAGACGGCGGAGGAAGAGTCGGTTTTTCCGGTCGAGGAGGAGCTTGGAAAAACATTGAAAAAGAGTCCGAATTTACCGCGATCGCAACCGAGGGTCAAGCGCCACCAGGCGACCTACGAACGTCCAGCCCCACGGAGACCACAGGATTTCAGGTGATCCGGCCGCCTTTCAGGAGCGCCTTGCGGTCGGAAGACTTCCCATAGGACAGGTCGTGCACGTCCTGAAGCATCTCCAACTCGGCCCAAGCATCGGGCGGCCAACCGCCGGGCAATCCTTGATCCCCCAAGGTCAAATCCCGAAACAGAGACTCGAACATCTCGACGTCACCCCAACCGACGATGAGGTGGTTCAACGCCTCCGGATAATCGGCTTCGAGGGTGCTCAAGGCATTGCTTTGCAGCGAAAAGCGCGCTCGGTCCGCAACCGTGGGATGCGCAAAAGGCGTCGCCTTCAGCCAGTCCGGCGCCGCCTCCGACGTCAGGGAGCTTTCGCGCTCCGCAGGAAGCTGTTCGAGCAACATCTTGACGCTGGCCCTGAGCGCCTTTATTGGATGCTCGAAACCAAGCAGCAAGGTATAGAGCTCGGCCCACTCGAAACCTTTGGCGTGAGATTTCTCCACCTGGATCACGCGTGCCCGAAGTCGGATACCTGGCAGATTCTTGGTTCCCACGATCGATAGACTGATGCTCTGATTGGGCTCGTAGGCATCGAACACGGTCAGTGAATGCCGCCCCCTGGCAATCTGCTTGAGCATACCGCGTAGGTTATCGGCATCGTTCACCTCGACCTCGAGTTCGCGGACGAGATCTATCGTATCCGAGCCCTCGGTCGACTGACGACCGTTGCGCAGCAATTTGAGCAGCTTCACCAGACGCGACTGACTGCGGGGAGAGAGACTGACGAACCGAACCGCGACCTCATAGTGGCGACCGTCGTCGAGCGGCGTTGCGCGCAGCATCCTCCCCTCGATCGTGATGTTGTCGCCCTGCTTCCAGGGATAAACGAGTCGTATATTGCCCGCGACCTTGGGGAGAGGACCCGGAATCCGCAGCAAGGCCCCACCCCAGGAAATATCCTCGTTCACTCCCGTGATCGAGCCTTCCTGTCCTGGAAGCGTGACCTTGACCGGGATCCGTACCTCGATTCGCGCCTGCGTACGCCGATCTGGGGCGACCTCACCCGACTCCGAATGGTTCATAGTGCGAATACTCTGTTGCATGATGGCGTGGTGTCCTTGATCCAGATGCCTCATCGCGTTTCAACCAATGCGTGTACCTTAACCGCATCCAAAATTTCAAGTATTTTCTAAAAAAGCCCTCTTCGGGTCGAACCCGCCGACCCGACCCGAGCGTCACAGGGACTGGCAGAGGTCAGAGAGTTGTGTCCATCTGCGTTGGACAATAGACTCTCGCGTTTTCCCCGATCGACGGCCGTCGCCATGCGCACCTCTCAGTTTCCTCTACAGACCATCAAAGAAACCCCTGCGGACGCCGAAATCGCCAGCCACCGGCTTATGCTGCGCGCGGGCATGATCCGCAAGCTAGCAGCCGGGCTCTACACCTGGCTACCTCTGGGCCTGCGTGTCCTGCGCAAGGTCGAGCGCATCGTGCGCGAAGAGATGGACCGGGCGGGCGGGCTCGAGGTCGCCATGCCTGCGGTCCAACCAGCTGAATTATGGCAAGAATCCGGGCGCTGGGAGAAATATGGACCGGAACTGCTGCGTCTGCGCGACCGCCACCAACGCGAATTCTGTTTCGGCCCGACGCACGAAGAGATCATTACCGACTTGGCGCGTAACGAACTGAGAAGTTATAAGCAACTCCCGGTTAACTTCTATCAGATCCAGACCAAATTCCGCGACGAGATCCGCCCGCGCTTTGGCGTCATGCGCGCACGCGAGTTCCTCATGAAGGACGCCTATTCCTTCCATCTGGATGAGGCATCCCTGTCCGAAACCTACCGCAAGATGCACGAGACCTACTGTCGCATCTTCAGCCGTTGCGGACTCGATTTCCGCCCGGTGCAGGCGGACACGGGCAGCATCGGCGGCAACGCCTCGCACGAATTCCACGTACTCGCAACCTCGGGCGAAGATGCCATCGCCTTCTCGACCGAGAGCGATTATGCCGCCAACGTCGAGCTGGCCGAGGCCGTGGCCCTCGCGAACGCCTTGCCCGCAGCAAACGAAGAGGCTCGCCTGGTCGATACACCCAAGGCCCGAACCATCGCCGATCTGGTCGAGCAATTCCAACAGCCGATCGAGCACACGGTCAAGACGCTGGTGGTCGCAGCCTCGGAGGCTATCGACGCCGATCTGATCGCCCTACTGGTGCGAGGCGACCACGAACTCAACCCGATCAAGGCCGAAAAGCTGCCCCAGGTCGCCTCGCCCCTGCGCATGGCCACCGAAGAGGAGATCCGTGCCGCGATCGGAGCCGGACCAGGCTCGCTCGGACCCAAGGATCTGACCATTCCCTGCATCGCCGATCGCACTGTCGCCGTCACCGCCGACTTCAGCGCCGGAGCCAACCAGGACGGCAAGCACTGGTTCGGCCTCAATTGGGGACGCGATCTGCCATTGCCAGAGATCGCCGATCTGCGCAACGTCGTCGAAGGCGACCCCAGCCCCGACGGCAAGGGAACCCTGACCATCGCGCGCGGCATCGAGGTGGGACACATCTTCCAACTCGGTCGCACATACAGCGAGGCACTGAATGCCACGGTACTGGGCGAGGACGGCAAGGCCACCACACTGACCATGGGCTGCTACGGCATCGGCGTCTCGCGCGTCGTCGCCGCCGCCATCGAACAGCATCACGACGAGCGCGGTATCTGCTGGCCCGCCCCGATCGCCCCCTTCGAGGTTGCGCTGCTGCCGATGAAGCTCGGCAAATCCTATCGGGTGCGCGAGGCGACCGAGCAACTCTACGCCGATCTCCAGGCGGCCGGCATCGAGGTCCTTCTCGACGACCGCGATGCGCGCCCGGGCTTCATGTTCGCGGATATGGAACTCATCGGCATCCCGCACCGGGTCGTTGTCGGCGACAAAGGGCTGGACGATGGCGTCATCGAATATAAAGGCCGCACCGATGCCGAAATGCAGCTCATCCCCATCGCCGAGATCGTCGATTTCCTCAAGGAACGCCTGAAGGCCGCGTACAACACCGCCGCCTGAGACGAGCTGCGCCTGCGCGGAGACTGCGACATCCGCGCAGACGAGGTCGGGAATTCGAGACGAATGACCCACAACCTGGCAGCGATTCCGCTACGCAAGGGCATGGAAAGCCAAACGCCAACCACTTGAAGAACACAAGGATCACATGAACAAAGAAGCCTCATTCGACCGCGATCAACTCCTGGCCTGTGGCCACGGCGAGATGTTCGGCCCAGGCAATGCCCAATTGCCAACCCCGAACATGCTGATGATGGACCGCATCGCGCGCATCGCGAACTTCGGCGGCGCCAACGGCAAGGGCGAAATCATCGCCGAACTCGACGTCCGCCCCGACCTCTGGTTCTTCGAGTGCCACTTCCCCGGCGACCCCGTGATGCCCGGCTGCCTGGGTCTCGACGCGCTCTGGCAGATGGTCGGCTTCTATCTAGGCTGGATCGGCAACCCCGGACATGGACGCGCGCTCGGCGTCGGCGAGGTCAAATTCACCGGCCAGGTGCTTCCGACCGCCAAGAAGGTCACCTACCACGTCGACATAAAGCGGGTCATCAGCCGCAAGCTGGTACTCGGCATCGGCGACGGTGTCGTCCAGGTCGACGGACGTACCATCTACACCACCAAGGACCTGCGCGTCGGACTCTTCACCTCCACCGACGGCTTCTGATCGAGCCCCGTAGCCCGGATGAGGCATGAGCCGACTCCGGGGGGCACCGAATCTTGCCGAGCGTTTCCGCATCGAGCGGCGCTCGGCTTCAGGCGGCGAACAGATGCGATTCGGGAGCGGCCCTTCTGGCCCGCGCCTCACCAATCCAGACCACCCGTCTCGACCGTCCGGTCCGACCTGAACAGAAACCAGCTCACCAGGAAACCGAAGGTCACACCACTGTCGCGCCGGACCAGCGGGCTGTCGTCGAAGACGGCCCCATCGACCGAGTCGTACATGGCATAGACATTGACCAGAAAATCCTTGTGACGGTGGTAGAGGGTCCCGATCATCCGCACGCCCCCATAACCGCCGTCAGGATCGTAGGCCGCGCGCCCGGGCGTCGCGTCCCGACTGGAGACGCGGTAGAAATAGTCGTGATGGCTCTCGGTCCCAAGCATGGGACCGCCCGACAGACGCACCCGCCAGCGCTCTCCAAGCAGGTCCAGATCCTGTCGATAGGTGAGATGGGGATAGAAGGTATAACCGATGTGCTGGAGCCCGCTCCCCACGGCGAAGGCCGCGCGAACCGGCAGGTTGAGACTCAACGAACGATTCCGATCCTCGCGATCCCATAACAGATAGCGAAACATAGGGCCGATCTGAAAGGTCGGATCCAGATCGTCCATACCGCGACGCGCCGGATCGTCGCTGCTCGATGCCGGGACGGTCCCGTCCAAACTCACATCCAGCTTGATGCGCTCGGACTCGAAGAAGAGCCCACGGATGCCGTTCTCGTCCGACTTGAACACATCGCCGCGATAATAGGGCAGGACGAATGGATAGACGTAGCCATTGGACTGGCCCGCGCCGCGATAGTCGGGCAAGGTGAGTGCGCCGCCACCGAGCGCGACCTCCCACAGCGGTTCGCGCGCGGCCTGGACGGCACCCGCACCGAGCAGCACCAGGACCAAAAGCCCGCTTTCAACCGTCCTCCCAGAGCCATGCCAGGAGACCCGAACGGTCCGCCTCGCCTTACGAACGACCTCGACCAACACGCGCATTCCATCCCCCCGGACAACAGCCGCATTCAAAAACCCAACCGCCGATTACCTTGATGCGAATCAGCGCTATGCGTAGACTCCCGCCGTCCCCGTCAGGCGGCCTGGCGCAATGACGGACGGCCCAAGGAACCTGTCGAACTCACTCAGAACAGACCGCGATCATGCCAACGACAGCTCCCGCCCCAAGGCCGCGACACCGCACCAGATGATACTGTCATATCGGATCGCGGACAGTGTCGAGCCCACTCCACTCGACGCACGCACCTTCGCCCAGATTCGCTTCGGCCACCGACATCTGCGCTCGGAGGATCCGCGCGCGCTGACCGTCGGTCTCGCTCCACTAGGGCCGAGCCAACCGCTCGAGCACTGGGGCGTCGAGCGAATCGAGGATCTCGGCTGGGAGGGCGGCATGGGCTTTGTGGAAGGCGAGGACCTGATGCTGGCCCATCGACTGATCGAGGACACCGACCGCAACGCACTCGCCGCAACGACCGAGGCACTCTATACGGAGATGCTCGACCTGACGGCTCGGCGCGGCTATCCGCATCCGCTGCGCCTCTGGAACCTCGTCGAGGCGATCCACGACCCGGCCGACGGACAGGACGGCTACCGGGCGTTCAGCACCGGTCGGGCCAACGCCTTCGACCGCGCCGGATTCGGAATCGAGCGCATCCCGGCCGCCAGCGCCATCGGCACCCATTGCGGGGGGCTCCTGGTCTACGGGCTGTTCGCACGCTCGCCGGGGACGGCGGTCGAGAATCCTCGCCAGGTCCCGGCCTATCGCTATCCACCAGAGTACGGCATCCGACCACCCTACTTTGCGCGCGCCATGCGGGGCGCCGGCGGCCTGTCGGACAGGCTCTTCCTCTCGGGCACGGCGAGCGTCGTGGGACACGCCTCGAACCACCCGGATCAGCCCGAGGCGCAACTGACCGAGACGCTGCGCAATCTGGAGACGCTGATCGAGGCGACCGGAGCACCCGGAGGACGTCGCCCGGATCTGCTCCGCGTCTATGTCCGCGCCCCACACGAGATCGACTGGATCGAGCCGACCCTGCGCCACTGGTGCGGGCCGGCGACCGCGATCCAGTATCTGCGCGGCGCGATCTGTCGGCGCGATCTCGCGATCGAGATCGAGGGCGTGCTTGAGCCATGCGTCGCAGCGAACTGAACCGTCGAGCCTCCTCGGACAGGCCAGGCATGGCCTCCGGGTCCCGCCGAACCGAACCGACTCCCATGCGACGCGCCCCCATACGCCGCCTGCGTCCGCCAAGCCAAGAGCCATCGCCATGACTCGCACCAAGACGCCATCCGCCGAGCTCCCGCCCCACCCGGTCCTGGACGAACACTACGCCGGCCGCGAGCAGCGCGTTCCCTATATTCGCCAGCTCTTCGACCAGACCGCGCCGAGCTACGACCGCATCAACCGCTGGATGAGCCTCGGCACCGGCGAGCGTTACCGGCTGGAGGCACTGCGTCGCGCCGGCATTCGGACCGGAGACCGGGTGCTCGACATCGCCACCGGCACCGGGGTCCTGGCCCGACATGCCTCGGAACTGGTCGGTCCCGAGGGCACCGTCATCGCCATCGACCCCAGCCTGCCGATGCTCCAACAGGCGGGCAAACGGGGCGTCGAGAACCGCGCCTGCGGTATCGCCGAATCGCTGCCGCTCGAAGACGCCTCGGTGGACCTCATATCCATGGGCTACGCGCTACGCCATGTCTGCGATCTGAGGGTGGCCTTCGACGAATATCTTCGCGTGCTCAAGCCGGGTGGGCGACTCCTGCTGCTGGAGATGGTGCCGCCCGATTCGCCGCTGGGCTACCGTATGACACGCCTCTATCTCAAGCATCTGGTGCCCTCGCTGGCGGTCCTGGTGACAGGTCGCACGGATGCGCGACGCCTGATGCAATACTATTGGGATACGGTCGATCGGTGCGTTCCTCCCAGAACCATCGAGACCGCCCTGAAGGCATCGGGGTTCTCCGCCGTCAAGCGATCGGTCCTCCATGCCATCATGAACGAATACACAGCGCTTAAACCGGGGCTCTGACTCGGATTAGGCCTTTAAGGAAGTCAATTTGGAAACGCTTGCACCACTCGAACAAGAAGTCGCTCAACTGATCATCGAGACCCTGCATCTCGATGGCATGCAGGTCTCGGAGATCTCCCCCACCGCCCCCTTGTTCGGCGACGGCCTGGGGCTGGACTCGATCGATGCCCTGGAGCTCTCGCTGGCCGTCACCCAAACATACGGCGTGACCATCAGCTCCCAGGACCCGAACGTCCGCTCCATCTTCGCCTCGCTACGCGATCTCTGCGCCCACATCGCGGCCAACCGCACGCATTGATGGGGGATCCTCGCGTGAATGCGCTTATGCCCGCCCACCGGCGGGGAGGACCGATCGCCTGGCGAGAGGGCAGAACCATTTCGCGCGAGACATTCCTCTCCCAGGTCGCACTGATCGCAGAGCGACTACCGCCGGCGACGCACCTCATCAATCTCTGCGAGGATCGCTATCGCTTCATGCTGTCGCTGTGCGCGGCCCTGGTGCGCGACATCCCCACACTCTTGCCGCCCAACCGGCTCGACGCCACCGTGCGTGGAATCGCCGAGCGTTATCCGGGCTGCGTGACGCTCTCGGACGGCGAGGCCACGGACCCGAGCCTGCCACATCACAACATCCATGAACCGGACCCCGCGGATCTGAAACCGGCTCGCGTCCCCGATCTGTCCGATCGAGCGGACGCCATCATCGCCTTCACCTCCGGCAGCACCGGCACGCCCCAGCCGCACGCCAAGCGCTGGAGCGACCAGATGCGTTGCTCGCTGCGCGCAGCCGAACGCTTCGGCATCGGACCCGAGACCAACATCGTCGCCACCGTACCGCCGCAGCATATGTACGGCCTGGAACTCTCGGTCTTCATCCCGCTGGCGACCGGCGCCTCCGCCCATGCCGGCCGTCCCTTCTTCCCCGAGGACGTTCGTCGCGCCCTCGCCGAAACCCGCCGTCCGCGCATCCTGGTGACCACGCCCGTCCATCTGCGCGCCTGCCTCAAGGCTGGGCTGAAATGGCCCGAGATCGACCGCGTCATCTCGGCCACCGCCCCGCTCGACACCGACCTGGCGCGATCGGTCGAGTCGACGTTCTCGACCCAGGTCAACGAGATCTACGGCTGTACCGAAGCCGGGTCCATCGCCAGCCGCCGCACCGTCGCCGGTCCGATCTGGCAGTGGTACGACGGTGTCCGGGCCACCCAGCTGGACGCCGAGCGGACCCAGGTCGAGGCCGACTTCCTGCCCGGCAGCATCCCGCTCAACGACCGACTGGAGCTGATCGACGAGACCCATTTCCGGCTCCTGGGCCGAGGCAGCGACATGGTCAATATCGGCGGCAAACGCGCCTCGCTCGCCGATCTCAACCGCACGCTGAACGCCATCCCAGGCGTGCGCGAGGGCGTGATCCTGGTCCCGGACGACCGAGATCCATCGCCCAGCCGTCTCGCCGCCATCCTGGTCGCGCACGGACTCGATCGCGCCGAACTCATCGCCCGGCTGCGCGAACAGATCGACCCGGTCTTCATTCCGCGCCCCATCCTCTTCGTCGATGCCTTGCCGCGCAACGAGGTCGGCAAGACGCCCCACCAATGGCTGCTCGCACTCCTGAAATCCGAGGAGGGGCGGAAGACATGACACGCGCGATCCGATTCAGCGTCCCGGCAGATCACCCGGCACTGGCCGGACACTTCCCCGGGACCCCCATGGTTCCGGGCTCGGTGATCCTCGAACGCATCCTCGCCCTTTGCCCAACCGGCTCTAGCCATCTGGATTTCATCAAATTCCAGCATCCTCTGATCCCGGGACGCGAGGCAGAGGTCGAATTCGGCCCGGCGCGCGACGGGCGCGCACTGGATTTCCGCTGTCTCCAGAGCGGCCGAAGCATCTGTGCCGGACGTCTGACCATCACGCCATGAGCCTGCAATGGACCGCCCAACACGAGCGCGGATCGCGCGCATCGCTGCGGCTGATTCGCTGGATCGGACTGCGTCTCGGACGCCCGGTGGCCCGAGCCTTCCTTTACCCCATCACGCTCTATTTCCTCATCAAGGCCAGACCGCAGCGCATCGCCTCCCGACTCTATCTGAACCGCGCGCTCGGCCGAGCGGCGAGCCTGTTCGACGTCGCCCGTCACATCCACTGCTTCGCGGCGACCATCCTCGACCGGCTGTTTCTGCTCTCGGGCCGCGAGGACCTGCTCGATATCCGGCTGCACAACCCCGAGTGCGTCCTGGAACGCATCGACGCGGGACAGGGATTCCTGCTGCTCGGCTCGCATCTGGGCAGCTTCGAGGTGGTGCGCGCCCTGGCCATCGGACGCCGCAACCTGCCGCTCAAGGTGCTCATGGTCCCCGAGCACAATCAGGTCATCACCGAGATCCTGCACGCGCTCAATCCGCAGGCCGCCGCGACCATCATCCCGCTCGGCACCCCGGAAAGCCTGCTGCAGGTCAAGGAGAGTCTGGACCTGGGCTGCATGGTGGCACTGCTCGGCGACCGAGCCAGAACGAACGAAGGCACCCTGACCTACCACTTCATGGGCCGACCGGCACGCCTTCCGATCGGCCCCATGACGCTCGCGGCCGCGACCCGCGCACCCGTCGTGCTCTTCTTCGGGCTCTATCGCGGCGGCAACCGCTACGACGTCATCTTCGAACCCCTCACCGAGGTGATCGCCCCGAATCGCGGTCAGCGCGCCCAGGCCGTGGAGCGATGGACCCAACGCTATGCCGAGCGGCTCGAACACCACGCCCGCCAGGCACCCTACAACTGGTTCAACTTCTATGACTTCTGGGATGAAACCTGATCGGCTGGAGAACCAACCCAGATCCAGCCAAGCGTCTTGGTGTCGACCCAGCATTGGCCGCCGACGCCAACGTCCCTTGGCCGCAGTCGCCATGGCCGCCATCGGACTCCTGCTGTGCACGGCGGACCCGATCGCCGCGCCGATCGACCTGGAGACACGGATGCGCTCGCTCGCCCAGGTGACCCAGGTCGAGGCCGAGTATCGCGAGACGGTCGAGCTCTCGCTGCTCGACCAGCCACTTGAATCGCGCGGCCATCTCCGCTACCAGGCCCCCGACCATTTGAGCAAGACCAGCGACCGGGGCGATGCCGTCCATATCGATGGGGATCGCGTGGAGGTGATCGAAGGGGACAGCAAAGCCCAGTTCATGATCTCGGATCAGGCCGCTCTCGCCAGTGTCGTGCTGGCACTGAGGGCGACCTTCGCCGGCAACCTGGATCGACTGCGCAGACACTTCGAACTTGACTACCAACCCCGAACGGACAGCTGGACACTCGCGCTCACCCCGCGCGAGCGCGGTATCGGCAACATCGTCCAAACGATTCGCATCACGGGAGTCGAGAACCGGATCGATCGGCTGGAGATCGTGGAAGGCAACGGCGACCGACGCAGCATGCGACTGAGCAATCAGCGACTGCTGGCGTGCTCTGGGCCGGATAAGGACTGCCGGAGCACGCAGTGAACGCCCCAACGGCCATCGACTGGCAAGGGACACCAAACGCTTCAATCCGTTGCCCAGGTTGCAAAGCGCTCTCGCAAGAGACGAAGACCTCGAGACTGGTTTGATGGCACCCCGCATGCGCCTCCCGCGAACCGGCCCTCTGCTCGCCGTCTGGCTACTCTGCCTGCTGCTTCTGATGCTCTGGAACCTGAACCAGACGACGCTGCATCGCGACCTCTCCATGTTCCTGCCGCGCACGGCGACCCTCCAGGAACATCTGTTGCTGAACCAGTTGCGCGAGGGGATCGCCGCCAGGACCCTGCTGATCGCGCTCCAGGGCGATCTGGATCCGGAGCGTCTGGCGGACGCCAGCCGGGCACTGAGCGCCGCGCTCGATGCCAGCGGGCGCTTTCGGCGTGTCGCCAACGGTTCGGAGACCTTCGAGGCGGACGCTCTGGCGCCGGCGCTCGCGCACCGCTATCTGATCGGCCCGCGAGAACCCTGTCAGATGGATCTCGGCACGGAAGGTCTGCGTCGTGCGCTCGAACGGCGCCTGGATGAGCTGGCCGGTCCCATGCCGCCGATCGACACATCGCTCATCGCCCGAGACCCGACCGGCTGCTTGCGCGCCTTGCTGCTCGGACTGAAACCGCCCACCAGACCACACCAGCGGCACGGCGTCTGGGTCTCACAAGACGGTCGCGAGGCATTGCTGCTGGCCGAGACGCGCGCCCAGGCATCGGACCTGGCGGCCCAGGCCGAGGCCGTCACAGCCGTTCGAACCGGATTCGCCGCGCTCGCCGACAGCGCGCAGCTGCATCTGGCGATCAGCGGACCGGGCTATTTCGCCATCGGATCGCAGGAGACCATCCAGACCCAGACGACCTGGCTCAGCGCCGCCGCGTCACTGGTGGTTGCGACCCTGCTGTTCGCCGCCTTCCGCTCGCCGCGACTGGTGCTGATCGGCGCCTTGCCGCTGGCGACCGGCATCCTGATCGGCACCACCGCCGTCGTCCTGACCTTCGGCTCCATCCAGGGCATCACCCTGGCACTCGGCGTAACCCTCATGGGTGTGGCGATGGACTACCCGGTGCACATCTTCGTGCACACCGAGCGCCGGGATGGGGACATCGGAGGCCTGAGCGGGATCGGGCCGAGCCTGCTGCTCGCGGTCGTCACCACGGTCTGCGGATACGCGGCCCTGGCATTGGCCGAATTCGAGGGACTGGCCCAGCTGGGGGTGCTCGCCGGAGCCGGGCTGGCCAGCGCCGCTGCCTGCTCCAGGTTTCTGCTGCCAGCCCTGCTCCCGGAGCCTTACCGTTGGAAGGCGCCCAGTGCCCTGCCCGGCCTGCTCGACCGTCTACCGACCCTCGACAGCTGCCCCGCCCGTCTCATCGCGCTCGGCCTGACCGGACTCCTGACCGCGCTGCTGGCGCTTCATCCAGATCCCTGGAGCAGCGATCTCTCGCGTCTCAGCACGGTCCCCAGGTCCGAGATCGCCCTGGACCAACGTCTGCGCGCCGAGCTGGGCGCACCCGAGGTGGCGCAGATCCTCTTCGTCGTCGGCACGAATCCCGAACAGGTGCTGCAACGCATCGAGTCATCGAGCACCGAACTGAATCGACTGGTCGACGCCAGCCTCATCGCCGGCTTCGACACACCCACGCGGATCCTGCCCAGCCAAGCCACCCAGCGCGCCCGTCAATCCGAGCTACCGACCCGGGACCAGCTGCAACGGCGACTCGATCAGGCCGTCGCCGGGCTGCCATTTCGCACCGGTGCCTTCGCGCCCTTTCTGGACGACCTGGATCTGGCGCACGCCCAGACGCCGCTGACACCGGATGACCTGAAAGGAACGCCCATCGGCGAACGACTTGAGACGCTGCTCCAGCCCTTCGACGCTGAATGGGTGGGACTCATCCCGTTGATCGGAGCCGATCATCCGGCGGCCATCGCCGCGCTCCAGTCGCTCGATCCCGCCAGCGGATTGCGCTATCTCGACCTGCGCGAGACCAGCGCCGGACTGATCGACCGTTTCATCCGGGAGACGCTGAACAGTCTGACGCTCGCCGCCGCGCTCATCGGCGTACTCATCTGGCTCGGTGTCCGCCGTCAGGGACGCACACTGAGGGTGATCCTGCCCATCGCCCTGACCCTCGTCCTCGACTACGGCCTGCTGCTGGCCATCGAAGGCGCGATCAACCTCTTCCATCTGGTTTCTCTGCTGTTGGTGCTCGGACTCAGCATCGATTACAGCCTCTTTCTCAGCCGCCGATGCGCGGATCCGGCCGAATCCGCGCGGGCCGCCTTCGCCGTCGCCCTCTCGGCACTCTCGAGCCTGCTCATGTTCGGACTGCTCGCCCTGTCCAGCATCCCGGTGCTGCACGCCATCGGTCTCACCACCGCGCTCGGCATCGGCTTGGCGCTGCCGGCCACCTTCCTGTTGGCACGCCCTCGACGGCCGAGTCTGAGCGGTTGAGGCGCGAGCACAAACTGCTATGATGCGCGCCGAACGTGTTTGTCTTTCCGTGCAGAGTCAGATGTCTATCGAGCCCCTCAGCGTCACCGCCTTCACTCTCGTCAACGCACTGGGACTCGGATGCTCGGCCTCGCTGCAGGCGCTCCGCGAGGCGCGTTCGGGCCTGACGCACTGCGACCTCCCCGGCATTGCGCTCGACACCTGGATCGGACGCGTCCCCGACCTCGAATCGGCCCCATTGCCAGACGGACTCCAGGCGTTCGACTGCCGCAACAACCGGCTCGCCAACCTGACGCTCCAACAGGACGGATTCGATCGCGAGGTCGAGCGTGTCCGCGCGGGCTACGGACCCGAGCGCATCGGTCTCTTTCTCGGCACCAGCACCTCGGGCCTGGAACATACCGAGGCGGCCTACCGCCGTCGCACCCTGTCCGGCAACGAGGATCTGGGCGACGACCTGCGCTTCGATCAAACCCACAGCAACTTCTCGCTCGGCGCCTTCTGCCGCACCCGACTGGGGATCAGCGGCCCGACCCAGGTCGTCTCGACCGCCTGCTCGTCGAGCGCCAAGGTCTTCGCAACCGCCAGCCGTCATCTGCTGTCGGGACTCTGCGATGCCGCCATCGTCGGCGGCACCGACACGCTCTGTTCCACCACGCTCCATGGATTCGCCTCGCTGGAGCTGCTCTCGCCTCATCCCTGCCAGCCCTGGGGGCGCGACCGGCGCGGCATCTCGCTCGGCGAGGGCGCCGGATTCGTGCTGCTCGAACGCCTCCCACCCAGCCCGAGCCGTCCCGCGCTGCTCGGCTACGGCGAGAGCAGCGACGCGCATCACATCTCGTCGCCCCATCCGAACGGATTGGGCGCCGCGCTGGCCATGCGCGCCGCACTCGATCGTGCCGGCCTCCCCCCCGAGGCGATCGACTATCTCAATCTGCACGCGACCGGAACCCCGGCCAACGACCGTGCCGAGGATCGGGCCATCGCCCAATGTTTCACCCGCCCGCCGCGCGCCAGCGGCACCAAAGGCTGGACCGGACACACGCTGGGTGCCGCCGGGGTAACCGAGGCGGTCATCTGTCTGCTGGCGCTGAAACAGGGCTTCCTGCCCGCCAACCTCAATCGTGGCGTCCAAGATCCGGATCTGGCACTGGACGTCCTGGAGACGGGCCTCGAATTCAGCCCCCAGATCGTCATGACCAACGCGTTCGGCTTCGGAGGCACCAACGCCTCGCTCGTCCTGGGGTATCCGCGATGATCCCCCCGATCTTGATCCGATCGATCGGTGTCATTGCACCCGGCCTGACCGACTGGACCACGACTGCGGCCATCCTGCGCGGCGAGATCCAGTACCAGCCGGCCCCACTGCCGCCGCTCGCCCCCCTGCTGCTGCCGCCCAACGAGCGCCGCCGCGCGACGCCGCCGACCCGTCTGGCGATGGAGGCGGCGCGACAGGCGATCGAGCCGATCGCGGCGGATCTCACCCATCTGCCCAGCGTCTTCGCCTCCTCGGATGGCGACCTGAGCCTGATCGACCGGCTCTGTGAGGGCATCGCACAACAACCGGTCGCGCTCTCGCCGACCCTCTTCCACAACTCGGTGCACAACGCCGCAGCCGGATACTGGTCGATCGGCAGCGGCTGTATGTCCCCATCGACCAGCCTGGCAGCGGGCGACGCCACACTGTCCGCCGGGCTTCTGGAGTGCGCCACACAGCTCGCGACCGAGTGCGACGAGATCCTGCTGGTGGCCTACGACCTTCCCGGACCGCCGACGCTCGACATCCATCGGCATTTCGAGACACCGTTCGCCTGCGCCTTGCTGCTCGCACGGGACCGGAGCCAGACCGCGCTGGCGCGCATGGCGCTCGATCCAATAACGGCCCCCGATCCGCAAGGAGAGGACGAAACGCATGCACTGTCCCCGGCGTTGGAGTCCATGCGTGCGGGCAATCCGGCCGCACGCGTTCTGCCGCTGCTACAGGCCATCGCCCAGCAACGCGCGGGCAAGGTGCGGCTGCCCTATCTCGACGGTGCCGTTCTGTCTGTCGACCTTGGATTTCAACCCATGCCGAGTGAAGCTCCATGCTGAGCGACGCGCTGCGCGCGCTCATCCCGCACGCGGGCGACATGTGCCTCATCGACGAGGTGCTGTCCTGGGACGCCGATGGACTGATCGCTCGAACGCACTCGCACCGAGGAACCGACAACCCGCTGCGAACCGATGGGGTCATTGCAGTAGCCCACGTCATCGAATATGCCGGACAGGCCTGCGCGTTGCACGGAGGGCTTCGAGCGCGCGCACGGGGAGCCCCGCCGACTCCAGCCCTATTGGTCGCAGCATCCCAGGTCGAGCTCCCGTCCGATCCGCTCTCGGATCTGGACGGCTCGCTGGAAATCCGGGTGACGCGGCTTCATGGATCGGAGCAGGACGCTATCTATCGCTTCGAAATACAGGACGGCGAGCAGCGACTGTCCAGCGGTCGCCTCACCGTCATGGCGCAACGCCAGGAGACAGAATGAAACGGGCACTGGTCACGGGCGCAACCGGCGAGATCGGGTCCCGCATCGCGCGCCGACTGGCCGCCGAGGGGCTCCGAGTCCATGTCCACACCCATCGCCGGATGGAGCGTGCAGAGGCATTGGTCGAGGAAATCGCAGCCGCTGGCGGGAACGCATCCACCGTGAGCTTCGACGTCACCGACCCGGAGGACAGCAAGCGTGCGTTGGACGACCTGTTGAGCGAAGGCCCGATTCAGGTCCTGGTCAACAATGCAGGCATCCATCGCGACGCCCCTATGGCCGGAATGGACTTCATACATTGGAAGTCCGTCGTCGACGTCTCGTTGAGCGGCTTCTTCAACGTCACCCAGCCGCTGCTGCTGCCCATGATGGGCACCCGCTGGGGACGCATCGTCAACATCTCATCCATCTCCGGGGTGCTCGGCAACCAGGGACAGACCAACTATGCCGCGGCCAAGGCCGGTCTGCACGGTGCCACCAAATCGCTCGCGCGCGAGCTGGCCAAGCGCGGGATCACAGTCAATGCCATCGCGCCCGGCATCATCGACAGCGAATCGACCCGAGCACTCTTCGACCGGGCCGCCATCGAGCGACTGGTCCCCATGCGCCGCGCGGGGCGTCCCGAGGAGGTTGCCGATCTGGTCGCCTATCTGGTCTGCGGCGACTCGGGCTATCTATCGGGCCAGGTCATCTGTCTCGATGGAGCCATGACATGAACCGCATCTGGGTGGTGGTACCGGCCTTCAACGAGGCCGCGAGCATCCGCGATATCTGTCTGCGGGTGCTGGAGCAACCGATCGAACGGCTGGTCGTGGTCGACGACGGTTCGACCGACGGCACCGCCGCCGCCATCGCCGACCTGCCGCTCATCCGTCTGAACAACCCGGACAATCAAGGCAAAGGCGCCAGCCTGCTGCGCGGAATGCGGCACGCCCGGGCGGCTGGTGCCAGCCACATCATCAGCATCGACGCCGACGGACAGCATCGACCCGAGGACATCCCCCGCCTCACCGCCCGAGCGCAGGAGTACCCGGAGCGCATCCTGATCGCGGCGCGTCTGCACAGTCGCGAGCAGGCACCACCGCTGCGCCGCTTCGCCAATGCATTCGCCGACTTCTGGATCTCCTGGGCCTGCGGACAGGCCATCCGCGACACCCAGTCGGGATTCCGGCTCTATCCGGGACCGCTCGTCGACCGACTCGCCACCAACCCACGCCCGGACGCCGGATTCGCCTTCGAGAGCGAGATCCTGATCGACGCCGCTCGCCAAGGCTATTTCACCTTCGCCATCCCTATCGCGACCCTCTACCATCCGAACGCCCGTCCCAGCCATTACCGCGCCTTCAAGGACACGTCGAGCATCGTACGCATGGTTGCCGCCAAGCTGGCGCGCCGCAGCTTCTACCCGCTCGGTCTCTGGCGTTCGCTCATGCGCCTGCCTCCGCCACAGCTACGCCAGGACCTGCAGCCACTTGAAGAGCAGCGCGAGGGCAGTTCACCGTGACGCCCAATCCGCGCCAGCTCGACTGGGACGGACTCTTCACCATCACACTGACCGTCGCCGTCGTCCTTGCGACCTTCGGACTCGCCTATCTCTACTGGCTGAAACGCGTGATCGGGACCGCCCGAGCAGTCCACGCCTCACGTACGGAAAACAGCGGCTGGCTGGTGGTACCGGGCAAGCGCCTGATCGGCAATCGACCCGACGCCGATTTCCGCCAACGGCTCGATCGTGCAGCAACCCTCGCGCGCCCACCGTTCGCCGGACGACTGGCCATCCTTGGGGGCAGGACGGCGAATGCTACCCTCAGCGAGGCGCAGGCCGGGGCCGACTATCTAGAACTCAGCGTGATAAATCCAGACCTGTCATTGATTCTGGAAGGTCAATCGCGCAACACGCTCACCAACCTGCGCAATTTGCGCGAGCTGGCCAACCGGGAAAACGACCGTCAGGCGCGATTCCTGATCGTCTCGAACCGCTACCACCTGGCCCGGCTCGGGCTCATGGCCGCCAGCCTGGGACTTCGCCATCGGCTGGAACCGGCCGAGCCACGACTGAGCCATCGAGCAGCGACCCTCGTCCAACTGGCGCGCGAGGGCTTCTTCTGTCTCTGGTTCGTGGTCGGGAAGGAATGGGCGACCATAACCCGCAACCGGCGCATGTTGGCGCGCGTGACATGATGGGGGGGGGAAGCTTCCAGCCTCCAGCCTTCAGCTTCCAGCAGTGGCTAGATATGAGCCGCATCCGCAGCTGTGAAGTCTGGCTGGAAGCTGGTCGCTGGAGGCTGAAAGCTTCCCCTCAAGCAATCCTCACGACCCACGAGCGACGTCAATGCCCCAAATCGACTTCTACAGCCTGAAACCCACGAGCCGAGGCGACCGTTTCCAGGTCGCCTGCCGTCTGGCGGAACGCATCCGCGCCCAGGATCTGCGCCTGCTCATCCACTGCCCGAACCGCGATGAGGCACGCCATCTCGACCGACTGCTCTGGACCTATCGTGAGGACAGCTTCCTGCCGCATGGACTGGTCGGCAAGGTCGATCAGGAACTGACCCCCATTCTGATCGCCGAGGACGGACGTCCCGAGACGGAGGTCCAGGTACTGCTCAACCTGGGCCGAGAGGTGCCCGGATTCTTCACGCGCTTCGATCGGGTCTGCGATCTGGTCGATCTGGACCCCACCCTGCGCGCCGCCGGTCGCGATCGATTCAGGTACTACCGCGACCAGGGACATCCGCTGAGACATCATCAGATTCAGCTCTAGCGCATGAGCCAACGCCGGAAGTGCGAATAAATTCGCACCTACTTGGCGGGCAGATCGGGATCGACGAGATGCCGTGCCGCGCGCAGGGCCGCCAGGGCGAAATCGAAATCGAAACTCTCGATTTGGCTCATCAGACCATCGAAGGTCTCGCCGAGCCCCTCGCGCAGCAACAGGCGCGAATCGCGAGCGAACTGCACAGCCCGGCTGTCGTCCTCCAACAAGAGCGTCTCCAGTTCGTTCAAAACGGAATGCAGACGCTCCGAATCGGCGACGACCGATTCGAACGTGCTCGAACGCTCGCCGAACGTCTCGATCGACTCCACCAGCCGCTTCATGACCAGATCCGCCTCGCGGATACTCGCTTCGAGATCCTCCTTGTCCGCGCCTTGGCGCAACGCAGTCTCGATCCCGGCGGCCAATCCCGACAACCGATCGGCCCCAAGGGTCGCCGAGGCCCCCTTGAGCGCATGGGCAAGCCGGCGCGCCTCGTGCATTTCTCCAGCCTCCAGGAATGCAGAGAGCCGCTCCATATCTGCGCCGTGGGACTGGGCAAAAAGTCCGAGCAAACGCCGATAGACCCGCGTCTGTCCGCGTACTGCGGCCAGTCCGCGCACCGTATCGAGCCCCTCGATGCCAACGAACGAGTCGACCGCACCAGCCGCTGCTGACTCAGCATCCACCGGCATCCCATTGGATGCATCGGCCTCGCCGGCATCCTGACTCAGCCATTTCACTAGACTCGCGTAGAGCGCACTCGGCTCGACCGGCTTGGGGACGAAGTCGTCCATGCCCGCGCGCAGACAGGCCTGACGATCCTCATCGAAGGCGTTGGCCGTCATCGCTAGAATCGGTCGGCCAGCATGGGTACCTGCGGCACGAATCCGACGGGTGGCCTCCAAGCCGTCCATGACAGGCATCTGAACGTCCATCAACACCAATGCATAGTCACCGCTCCCGACCCGTTCGACCGCCTCCTGACCGTTCTCTGCGATGTCCACCGAGAGCGAGACGGCATGGAGCAGCTCCAGCGCAACCTCCTGGTTAATGAAGTTGTCCTCCACGAGCAGCAGACGCGCCCCGGAATAGCGCGCTCGCAATACGGCGTCGGCGTTGTCCCGCTCGCTCGGCTTCGCCTCCGCAGAAACGGCATGGCCCAGCCCGAGCCTAGCGGTAAACCAAAACGTACTTCCACGTCCCTGCTCGCTGGCCACACCAGCATCGCCACCCATGAGCAGCGCCAGACGACGCGTGATGGCGAGCCCCAATCCGGTTCCGCCATGCTTGCGCGTGGTCGAGACGTCGGCCTGAGCGAAGGGCGAGAAGAGACGGGGCAGCTCCGAGGAAGCGATCCCGATCCCGCTATCGCTGACTTCGAACCGAACCAGACACGCATATTCGCGTTTCTCCACCAGACGACAGCGCAGCAAAATACGCCCCTGATCGGTAAATTTGATGGCGTTACCGACATAGTTGAGCAGCGCCTGACGCAGTCGAGTCGGGTCGCCCCGCAGCCATTTGGGTACGTCGCCCGGATCCACCTCGATCGCCACGCCCTTGGAGCGCGCCTGATCGGCGATCATGGAGCAGGCGTTATCGAGGATGCTGGACAGGGCGAAATCGGTCTGTTCCAGTTCCAGCCGACCGGACTCGATCTTGGAGAGATCCAGGATATCGTTCACGATCGATAGCAGGTGCTGGGCGGCCGAATCGATCTTGGCGAGACGATCCGCCTGCTCGTGCGTGACGCCGCCCTGACGCAGTAGAAAGGTCAGTCCCACGATGGCGTTCATGGGGGTGCGAATCTCGTGGCTCATATTGGCCAGGAAGGTGCTCTTGGCGCGGTTGGCCGCCTCGGCCTCCTCACGCGCCGCCTCGCGCGCGCGTTCGGTCTCTTTCTGGGCACGGATATCGCGCGAGAATCCGACCGTCCCCCAAACGCTGCCGTCGTCATCGAGCACGGGCGCCTTGAGGGTCTCGTTGAAGGATTCGGACTGGTTCGGAAAGGACTCCTCGACCGTGATGCGCTGCCCCGATGCCATCACCCTGTC
The DNA here is from genome assembly GCF_000224065.1 of Thiorhodococcus drewsii AZ1. GTDB lineage: Bacteria > Pseudomonadota > Gammaproteobacteria > Chromatiales > Chromatiaceae > Imhoffiella > Imhoffiella drewsii. Next base: position 6,854 of record NZ_AFWT01000027.1, on the reverse strand, counting down.
GTCGTCCGCTCGATAGCGCTCGGCAAACGAAATCGGCCAGAGATCCAGGTCTGTCTTGCCGATAAGCTCATTGATGGGCCGCTCCATCGCCTCGCCCATCGCCCGGTTCGCCGCCAGGAAACGTCCGTCGCGGTCCTTCAACCAGATCATGTGTGGGATATTGTCGATGATGGCGCGCAGTGACTGACTCTGACGTCGCAGCTCGGCGGTGCGTGTATCGACCAACTCCTCGAGATGATGCCGGTAACGTTCGATCTCCTGGCTCGCGCGCTTCATCTCCGTGACATCCTGTATGGACCCACGCACCTTCACCATCCGTCCATCCTCATAGACCGGACGCCCGATGTTCCGGACCCATTTGACCTGCCCGTCCGCCGCGTGCAGCTCCAGCTCCAGATCGTAGGCTTGACCCTGGCTCACGACCGCCTCGATCGCCGCCTCGACCCGATCGCGTTGCTCGCCCTCGAAAAAGCTCAATCCCAATTGCAAATTCGTCGGATGATCGGGATCCAGGCCATGGATATGGGCAACCTCGTCCGTCCAGGTGCCCTCACCGGTCACCAAATCGAACTCCCAGGCACCGATGTGAGCGATGGAGCTCATCTCGGCCAGGAGCTGGTTGGTGTCGCGCAGCAACTGTTCGGCACGTCTGCGATCGGTGATATCGCGGCAGATACAGAGGACGAGGTTATCCACCCCCCAGACGACACTGCTGGTGCTGACCTCGACGTCGTACTCCGAGCCGTCCTTGCGACGATGACGGGATTCGAATTGGACGTGCGGACTGGAGTGGTCGACGAACCGCTCACGAATCTCCCGCTCCGAAAAACGCGTATCGATATCCCAAATTCCCAGACCGACCACCTCCTGGGACGCATAACCCAGCATCTCGGCGAAACGTCCGTTGGCCTCGATGATCCGATAGGACTGATCCAGAACCAGGATGCCATCGCGCGAGCTTTCGATCAGCGCCTGACGACGCGCCGTCTCCTCGGAGAGTTCACGATTGATGCGGTCGAGTTCGGTGATGTCGCGCGAGACGCCGAACATCCCGATGACGGTTCCCTGGGCGTCGAGCAACGGCCCCTTGATGGCCAAAAAGGCGCGTGGACCCTGAGCCGTGTCCAGATATTCGTGGAAGCTCTGGATGCAGCCGGCCTCGATCACCGAACGGTCGTGCTGACGAATCCGGGCGCTCTGCTCGGACGAAAAGAGCGCGTCGTCGGTGAAACCGACGACCTCTTCCGAGGCGCGACCGACGAAATCCGCCGCCGCCTGATTGAAGAGGATGTAGCGACCCTCAAGATCCTTCGCAAAGATGGCATCGCTGGAGCCGTCGACGATCGCGTCGAGCAGATTCAGCGCGTTCAGTCGCTCGCTCTGGGACCTGTGCAGCCGCTCGGCCCATTCGAGCTGCTGACGCTGGCGCAGCATGAAGGCACCGCTGGTGACCATGAGAAGCGCCAACAGACCTGCGAGCGCGATCCAGATCCCACTCCCGACCGCATCGGCATAGACCTCGGCGAGATCGACCTTGACCAGCAGGATCCAATCGGTCCAAGGCACCGCCATCGCATAGCCCATGGCGGGGGCGCCGCGATAGTCCAACCCCTCGAGACCGGTTCCCAACAGTCGACCGTTCCGTCCGTACCTGGCCGCCAGCAGTCGCTCGTCCTTCAAGGGCAGATAAAACAGACCGGCGTCATCGTCCCGATGACGCAGCGGATTGAGAAACTGGACCTGATCCCCCTCCACCCGAAACAGCAGCGTCTCACCGGTTTGGGTCGGCAGCGGCCAGATCTGAAGAGCGGGATAGAGATAGGCGGCCGGATCGCTATGCAACACCACGACCAGGCCCGGAGTGTCTGCGGACTCAGCCGGTAGCGGGACGATGAAATCCAGATGCACACGACCCTCCCGATCCCAATAGGGTCCGAACAGCGAGATGGCCTGAGACGTGGATGCCTCTCCGATAACGCGCACCAGACGCGACGACAGCGGATGCGATAGCGGTTCGGAGGCCAAGAGTACCTCGCCCTTCAGATCTGTCACCACCACATTGGAGATGGAGTTCAGATGGGAAAACTCGCGCATTCGGTCGAGCAGATGCATGTTACCGACCACCGCCTCACCCTGCTCCAGGCCCAGCAGGAGGGATCGATCAGATCCGCTCATGCTGGAGCGTAGAAACTCGGCGTCTCCATGACGCTCGTCCAGCCAGTCGGCCAGCTGCGTGGTCTTGAGCTCGGCAATCGTTTTCAGGTTCTCGGCCGTGCTCTCCTTGTGCTGCCGAACATCGAGCAGGATGGCCCCCACCGTGAAGGAGAGGACGGCGACGGAGAGCAGGACCATCGGCAGGGTCAGAGAACCCTGGGGTTCGTTTCCCGATCCGACGAAAGGACGCCGGAACATACGCCTCATGACGACATAGAGCAGTCCGCTGCTGACGATCACGAAAACGCCACCCTTGAGGCTGCTAATCAAAATGAAGCGGCCCGGCGTTTTGAGCAGCCAGCCCAGCAACGGATCGGAAAAGAGGATCCAAGCGCCAGCGAAGACGGCATAAACGAGAACGACCAGGACAATGCCGCCCCGGGGGATATGGGATATCTGCGAATCCGAATCGCTGCTCATGAACTCTCCATGCGCTCATCCCGCACCAAGACGCTCTTGCGTACCCATCCTGTGCCGGCACGCAAGAACCGGCGACGATCAACCCAGCGAGACCTTCTCGGTTTCAGTGTAGCGTTTGGCGATCTCGCGGAACTCGTCGTAGGCCTGAGAAAAGGCGTCGGTGACGTCCGGATCGAAATGGCTGCCGCGCCCGGCGAGGATGATGTCCCGAGCCTCTTGAAATGTCATGGGCGGCTTATAGACACGCGGTGAGATGAGGGCATCGAAGACATCGGCAAGTGCCATCAGTCGGGCCGAAATGGGGATATCGTCGCCGGCCAAGCCGTCTGGATAGCCGGTTCCATCCCAGCGCTCATGATGATAATGCGCGATATCCTTGGCCAGCACGAGGAATTCGACCGGCCGGTCGACATCGCGCTCGGCGTATTCGATGGCATCGCTGCCGAGCTTGGCGTGGGTCTTCATGATCGTCCACTCCTCCGGGGTCAGCTTTCCGGGCTTCAGCAGGATATGATCCGGAATGCCAACCTTGCCGATGTCGTGCAAGGGGGCCGATTTGAACAATTGCTCGATGATGTGGTCGGTGAGGAAATGGGCAAACTTGGGATGATGACGCAACCGGTTCGCCAAGGCGCGCACATAGCCCTGGGTGCGGCGCAGATGGTTGCCCGTCTCAGGATCGCGAATCTCGGCCAGATGTGCCAAGGCATGAATACTGACATCCTGGACCAGCAGATTCTCCTTCATGCGCCGCAGCAGCTCGCCCTCCAGATAGCTGTTCTGATTCCTGAGCCAATCGCGGGCCTGCTTGAGTTCGAGCTGAGTACGCACGCGTGCACGCAGGATGGGCGGGACGATCGGCTTGGCGATGTAGTCCACGGCACCGACGTCCAGGCCGTGGATCTCGGCATCGGTACTATCCATGGCGGTGACGAAGATCACGGGGATGTCACTGGTGCGCTCGTCGCTGCGCAAACGCGAGAAGACCTCGTAGCCGTCAATGCCGGGCATCATGACGTCGAGCAGGATGATGTCCGGTCGCGGTGGAGTGGCAACGACACGCAACGCCTTTTCGCCAGAGGTCGCCGCACGCACTCGATACTCGGGTTGCAAAAGCTCGCTCAGGACCGTGAGGTTCTCCGGCGAATCATCGACGATCAGAATTGTCGGCAATGCTGCATCCGTCATCCGAATTGCTCCTGAGCATGCGCTCATTGTGCGTCCGCGCGGCTGGATCGAGAGCCCTGCCACCGAGTGAAGATCGCGCGCATAACGTGCTTCCCCGGAGCCGTGCCGAAACGCCCTGGCCCGAATCCGGACCAAGACAGTCCCCAGAAAAGAACCTCCCCGTAGATGCGGATGCAGCGAGCGCGCGAACCGCATCTTTCGCAACCGATGCGGTGTGTTCCCGCCACGTTCTACGAGTCGGTACAGTCTTTCGATGAAACCGCCTCAGGCATCCTCTCCATTATAGAAAAGGCGGCCAGCGCGGAAGCCCAAAGGGGCAAGGCCCGACCGCGCGAGAACGCATGGAACGCCAGCCTACAGGCATCGCGCCTTGTTGTTCGCGCAACGCGCAGAAAGCGAGATCCACATCACGGATCCTGGAGTGCGACGGTCTCCAATGCATCGACCCGCTGAAATCCGCGCGACAGCAGACGTCCGCGACGCCCACGCTCGCCCCGATACGTCTCCAGGTCGGCCGGCTTGAGGGTCAGGGTGCGTTTACCCGAGTGCACGACCAAACTGCCTCCCTCGGGCACCACGGCGAGCGCGATCATCCGCTCGTCGGCGGCGGCCGGAAGCGCGAGGATCTTGTTACCCTTGCCACGCGCCATCTCGGGCAGCTCGGTCACCGGGAAGACCAGCAGATGTCCGCCGCTGGTCACGGCCGCCAAGCGCGCCCCGGCCGAGTCGCCCACCGAAACCGGCATCAAGACCCCCGCCCCCTTGGGCAAGGTCAGCACCGCCTTGCCAGCCTTGGGCTTGGCCAGCAGGTCCTCGAACCGGGCGATGAAGCCATAGCCGGCATCGCTGGCAAGCAGATAGCGCGCCTCGGGCCGGTCGCCCAGCACGGCGACGAATCGCGCCCCCTGTGGCGGATCGAGCCGGCCCGTCAAGGGCTCACCCTGTCCGCGCGCCGAGGGCAGCGTGTGCGCCGCAAGCGAATAACTACGCCCGGTGGAGTCCAGGAAGACGGCGGTCTGATTGCTGCGCAGCCGCGCCGCCCCGAGGAATTGGTCGCCCGAGCGATAGCTCAGCCCCTCGGCATCCACGTCGTGCCCCTTGGCCGCGCGCACCCACCCCTTCTCGGACAACACGACCGTCACCGGCTCGCTCGGCGCCAGCTCGGTCTCGTCGATCGCGCTGGCGGCCGTCCGGACGATCAGTGGCGAGCGACGATCATCGCCATACTTCTCGGCATCGGCGGCGATCTCGTCGCGGATCAAGCGGTTGAGCGCCTTAGCATCGCCCAGTAGACGTTCCAGTTCGGCTCGCTCGACGGCCAGCGCATCCTGTTCGCCCCGGATCTTCATCTCCTCAAGCCGCGCCAACTGGCGCAGACGGGTATTGAGGATGTACTCGGCCTGGTCGTCGCTCAGACCGAAACGCTTCATCAAAACCGGCTTGGGCTCGTCCTCGGTCCGGACGATACGGATCACCTCGTCGAGATTGAGGAAGGCGATCAACAGCCCTTCCAGGAGGTGCATGCGCTCCAGCACCTTTTCCAGGCGGTGCTGCAGACGACGGCGCACGGTCTGGGTGCGGAAGACGAGCCACTCGGCCAGCATCTCGCGCAGATCCATAACGCGCGGACGGCCATTGAGCCCGATCAGATTCATGTTGACCCGATAGCTGCGCTCTAGGTCGGTGGTCGCGAACAGGTGCGACATAAGACGCTCGACGTCCACCCGGTTCGAACGCGGCACGATAACCAATCGGATCGGATACTCATGGTCGGACTCGTCGCGGAAGTCCTCGATCATGGGCAGCTTCTTGGCATTGAACTGGGCCGCGATCTGCTCCAGCACACGACTGCCCGAAACCTGATGGGGCAAGGCCGTGATGACGATATCGCCGTGCTCCATCTCATAACGGGCGCGCTGCTTCACGCTGCCGCCGCCGGTTTGGTAGAGCTTGAGCAGATCCTCCGGCGGGGTGACGATCTCGCCCGAGGTCGGAAAATCCGGCCCCGGCACGAAACGCATCAGATCGGTCACGCTCGCCTCTGGATGGTCGAGCAGATGGATGCAGGCCCGCGCGATCTCTCTGAGGTTGTGCGATGGGATGTCGGTGGCCATGCCGACCGCGATGCCGGTGGTGCCGTTGAGCAGCAGATTGGGCAGACGCGCTGGTAGCAGCAGCGGCTCATTCAGGGTGCCGTCGAAGTTCGGCTGCCAATCCACCGTGCCCTGCCCCAGCTCACCGAGCAGAAGCTCGGCATAGGGCGTCAGGCGCGATTCGGTATAGCGCATGGCCGCGAACGACTTAGGATCGTCGGACGAACCCCAGTTGCCCTGTCCGTCGACCAGCGGATAGCGATAGCTGAAGGACTGGGCCATGAGCACCATGGCCTCGTAGCAGGCCGAATCGCCATGCGGATGAAACTTGCCGAGCACGTCGCCGACGGTCCGGGCCGATTTCTTGAATTTGGCCGCCGCCGACAGCCCCAACTCGGACATGGCGTAGAGAATGCGCCGTTGAACCGGCTTAAGCCCATCGCCCAGATACGGCAGGGCACGATCGAGAATGACGTACATGGAATAGTCCAGGTAGGCCTTCTCGGTGAAATCCTTCAGTGGGAGTCGTTCGAGACCCTCGGCGTTGTAGGTCAGGGTTTCCGTCATGGTTGATTCATGGATCCGATCGCAAACAGGGCGGGCATGATGCGGCAAGGCGCCGCGAAGGACAAACTGTGGGGTAGCTACCAGCTACCAGCTACCAGCTACCAGATACCAGCTACCAGCTACCAGCTACAGCTACCAGCTACCAGCTACCAGCTACCAGCTACCAGCTACCAGCTACCAGCTACCAGCTACCAGCTACCAGCCTTTGGAATGTGTGAATTTAACCGGGGTTCCCGGTTAAATTGAGCAAAAATAATTGCTGGCCGCTGGTCGCTGGTCGCTTTCAACCCAAGGCGTATCCCGCATCCACGCTCAACGTGGCACCGGTCACCAGACGCGCCTGCGGCGAGGCCAGGAACAGCACAGCATCGG
>NZ_AFWT01000028.1 GCF_000224065.1 Thiorhodococcus drewsii AZ1 | reverse complement strand
GCCTCGCCGATGTTAGTGTGGGGGCTTCCCCATGCGAAAGTAGGTCACCGCCAGGGCCTTATCCCGAAACCCCTTCCACCCACAGGTGGCAGGGGTTTCTTCTTTGCGCGCGAAAAATAAAACCACTAAGCCGCAAAGGGCGCGAAGAAAAGACTGTTATCGAATCACACCTGTTCGTGTCTGATTGGCGATCGGCGCTCAAAAAAGAAGCCGTGTCGACGACACGGCTTCTCGGGTCTCGTTATCAGGGATCGACCTTCCGATCCCGTCGCCGCATTCTTACTTCAGCTGAGCGATATCGCGAACGGCTCCATGTGCGGCGCTGGTCGTCAGTGCCGCATAGGCCTTGAGCGCAGATGAAACGGTGCGCTGGCGTTGTAGTGGCTGCCATGCGTCCTTTCCTTTAGCTTCCATTGTTGCGCGGCGTTTGGCGAGAACCTCATCGGAGACGGCGAGATGGATGCGCCGGTTTGGGATGTCGATCTCTATACGGTCGCCTTCCTCGACAAGTCCGATGGTGCCGCCTTGGGCGGCTTCGGGCGAGGCGTGTCCAATGGAGAGGCCGGATGTGCCGCCGGAGAAGCGTCCGTCCGTGATGAGCGCGCACTGTTTGCCCAGCCCCTTCGATTTTAGATAGCTGGTCGGATAGAGCATTTCTTGCATGCCTGGTCCGCCTTTAGGGCCTTCGTAGCGGATGAGTACGATGTCGCCAGGCAGGATCCGGTCCGAGAGAATGGCGTTGACCGCCGCTTCCTGGCTCTCGCAGATGCGTGCCGGGCCGGCGAAGGTGAGGATCTCGGCGTCCACGCCGGCCGTCTTCACGATACAGCCGTCCTCGGCCAGATTGCCGAAGAGCACGGCGAGGCCGCCGTCACGGCTGTAGGCATGCTCCAAATCGCGGATGCAGCCGGATTCGCGGTCGAGGTCCGCCGTTTTCCATTGCGCGTTCTGGCTGAAAGCCTCCTGAGACGGAACGCCTCCGGGACCGGCGAGGAAGCGTTCCTTGGCGCTCTGGGAATCGGTACGCGCGATATCCCATGCGTCGATGGCGGCACCGATCGAGGTGCTATGCACGCTCCCGCACTCTCGTCGAATGAGTCCGGCGCGATCCAGTTCGCCGAGGATGCCGATGACGCCACCGGCGCGATGCACATCCTCCATGTGATATTTCTGGGTGGCTGGGGCGACCTTGCAGAGGTTCGGCACCTGGCGGCTGAGCCGGTCGATGTCCGACATGGTGAATGGAACCTCGCCCTCGCGTGCTGCGGCGAGGAGGTGGAGCACCGTATTGGTGGATCCCCCCATGGCGATGTCCAGACTCATGGCATTCTCGAATGCCTCGAAGCTTGCGATCGCGCGCGGAAGCACGCTTGCATCCTCTGCCTCGTAGTAGCGCTTGGCGAGCGCGACGATGAGTCGACCGGCCTCCAGGAAGAGATCCTTGCGTGCGGCGTGAGTCGCCAACAGCGAGCCATTTCCTGGCAGACTCAATCCCAGCGCTTCGGTGAGACAGTTCATGGAATTGGCGGTGAACATGCCCGAGCAGGAGCCGCAGGTAGGGCAGGCCGAGCGTTCGAGCTGCGCCACGGAATCGTCGGTTTCGTTCGGGTTGGCAGCGGCGATCATTGCGTCGATCAGGTCGAGATGTTTTTCCCCGTCAGGGCTCAGGACCTTGCCGGCCTCCATCGGGCCGCCGGAGACGAAGACCGTGGGGATGTTGAGCCGTAGCGAGGCCATCAGCATCCCGGGAGTGATCTTGTCGCAGTTTGAGATACAGACCATGGCGTCCGCGCAGTGCGCGTTTACCATGTATTCCACCGAGTCGGCGATGATCTCGCGCGATGGCAGCGAATAGAGCATTCCCTCATGCCCCATGGCGATACCGTCGTCGATGGCGATGGTGTTGAATTCCTTCGCGACGCCTCCCGCAGCCTCGATCTCGCGCGCGACCAGTTGGCCGAGATCCTTCAAGTGAACGTGTCCTGGGACGAACTGAGTGAAGGAATTCACGACCGCGATGATGGGCTTGTCGAAATCCGCATCCGTCATTCCAGTCGCACGCCAAAGGGCGCGCGCGCCTGCCATGTTGCGGCCGTGAGTCGTGGTGCGAGAGCGGTATTGGGGCATGAAAAGGGACCTTTCTTACTCGATTCAATAGGATTGAATTATATGCACGGCGCTAGAGTCGAGTACGGCTCTGACCGGGGCTGTGGGCGACGTTGCCCCGATTGGCGACGTCGGATGCGCCACCGCGTGGCGCGCGAATGAGGTGGCTAGAGAAGAATAGGCTGCATGATCGGACGCGAGGATCCGGTGAGCAAGCGAAATGCGCACGACTCGGTGGGTCGACCGAGGTGAGGCGGTGTGTCGAGGCGTCCCTCACGAAAATTGATGGTGAGCCCCGGCGTCAGGCTGAGGAGCCGTTGGTGTCAGGAGTTCGCGAGTAGCAGAAATTCCAACAGCGCCTTTTGGGCATGGAGACGGTTCTCGGCCTCGTCCCAGACGACCGATTGGGGGCCATCGATGACCGATGCAGTCACTTCCTCGCCGCGATGCGCAGGCAGGCAATGCAGGAAGAGGGCATCCTTGGCTGCGCGCGCCATGACGGTGTCATTGACCTGATAGGTCGCGAATGCCTTCTGGCGGCGAGCCTGTTCTTCTTCCTGACCCATGCTGGCCCAGACATCGGTCGAAATCAGGTGGGCGCCCTCTGCGGCCGCCTCCGGTTCACGGACGATGGTGACACGATCCCCCGCTGGAGCGAGGATATCGGCGCTTGGTTCGAAGCCTTCTGGGCAGGCAACCATGAGCTCGAAGTCGAACAACTGCGCGGCCTCAATGAAAGAGTTGCACATGTTGTTCCCATCGCCGATCCAGGCCACGCGGCGTCCGCGAATATCACCCCGGTGCTCGAAATAGGTCTGCATGTCCGCGAGCAGCTGGCAGGGGTGGAGCCGATCGGTCAGGCCGTTGATGACGGGGACCCGAGAGTAGGCAGCGAAGCGCTCGACCGTCTCCGGATCGAAGGTCCGAATCATGACGGCATCGACCATGCTTGAGATGACGCGTGCGCTATCCTCGATCGGTTCGCCACGACCGAGCTGGGTGTCGCGTGGGGACAGGAAGAGCGCGTGTCCGCCGAGCTGGGCCATTCCGGTCTCGAAGGAGACGCGAGTTCGGGTCGAGGACTTCTCGAAGATCATCGCCAGGGTGCGACGCTGGAAGGGGGCGTACACCTGTCCGGCTTTCAGCATCTGCTTGAGTTCGATGGCGCGCGCGATGAGCGCGCGCGCCTCGTCCGCGCTGACATCGAACAGGCTTAGGAAGTGGCGACAGGAATTGGGCTGGACGTCCATGGAATTCGTGCTCTTCGCTGCGTCCATCCTCAGGACTCGGTCAGAAAATCGCGAACCAGTTCGGTCAGTGTCTGAACGAGTTGGTTGGCCTCGGCCTGTTGCAAAATCAGGGGCGGGAGCAAACGAATGACGCGCTCGGCGGTGACGTTGATCAGCAGTCCTGTGGAGAGCGCCTTCGGTACCAGCTCCGCGCAGGGACGATCCAGCTCGATGCCGAGCATGAGTCCGCATCCACGTATCGCCGTCACGCCCTTGGTTTGCCCCAGCGCCTCTTGGAAGGCGCTCAGCAGATAGTCGCCTTGGAGCGCCGCATTGTCGATCAGTTGATCGGACTCGATCGTTTCCATGACGGTACGTCCGACCCGGCAGACCAACGGATTTCCGCCGAAGGTCGAGCCGTGCGAGCCTGGAGTCAGGACTTCGGCTGCCGGGCCGCGCGCCAGGCAGGCGCCGATCGGGACACCGTTGCCAAGCCCCTTGGCGAGCGTGATGACATCGGGTTGGATGCCGCTGTGCTGGTGTGCGAACAGCTTGCCGGTTCGCCCCATTCCGGTCTGGATCTCGTCGAGGATCAGCAACCAGCCTTCGCGATCGCAGATAGCCCGGAGCTTGGTCAGATAGTCGTCGGCGGGGATATTGATCCCGCCCTCGCCCTGGATGGGCTCGATCAGGATGGCAACGATGTTCTGCCGATTGGCCGAGGCGGTCTCGATCGCCTCGATATCGTCGTAGGGGACCCGCACGAACCCTTGGACCAGGGGCTCGAATCCAGCCTGAACCTTACGGTTTCCGGTCGCCGACAGCGTCGCGAGCGTGCGTCCGTGAAAGCTGTGCTCGGCAACCAGGATCGCCGGGTTCTCAATGCCGCGCCGATGGGCATGCAGCCTTGCGAGCTTGATGGCGGCCTCATTCGCTTCCGCTCCCGAGTTGGAGAAGAAGACGCGATCCATCCCCGCGCGTTCGGTCAGCAGGGCGCCGAGGCGCTCCTGCTCGGCGATCCCGTACAGGTTCGAGGTATGGATCAACTGGCCCGCCTGCTCGCAGATGGCCTGGCGCACTGCGGGGTGGGCGTGGCCCAAACCGCATACGGCGATACCCGAGAGTGCGTCGAGGTAACGCTTCCCGTCAGTATCCCAGAGCCAGACTCCCTCACCGCGCTCAAAGGTGACAGGCAGGCGTTTGTAGGTGGCCATCAAGGGTTCGCTCATGGCGTCGGGGCCCCAATCAAACAGCAATAAGAAATAAAAAAGGCGGTTCCTCCGCAAGGGAAACCGCCTTTGTCGTAAGGCGAAGTGCGAAAATATAACGCTAAGCGTCTAGTTCAGACAAGGCATGAGCACCATAAACCCTTTATTCGCCCACAAATTTTATTTTTACGAGAAGTTTGCCTCGACGAAGGACCAGTCGATCTTGTTCCAGATGCTTTCCAGGTACTTCGGTCGCGCATTGCGATAATCGATGTAGTAGGCGTGCTCCCAGACATCGATCGTCAGCAGGGCTGTCTTGCCCTCGGTCATCGGAGTGCCGGCGTTGGCGGTGTTGAAGATCTCGATCGAGCCGTCCGCGTTCTTGACGAGCCAGGTCCAGCCCGAGCCGAAGTTGGTCGCGGCGGACTGTGAGAACTGTTTTTTGAACTCATCGAAGGAGCCGAACTTGGCGTCGATGGCCGAGGCCAAGGCTCCGCTCGGCGCGCCGCCGCCGTTCGGGCTGAGACACTTCCAGTAGAAGCTGTGGTTCCAGACCTGCGCCGCGTTGTTGAAGAGTCCGCCCGAGGATTTCATGATGATATCCGTCAGGCTCATGGTCTCGAATTCGGTCCCGGCGATCAGGTTGTTCAGGTTGGTGACATAGGTCTGGTGATGCTTGCCGTAGTGATACTCGATGGTCTCGGCCGAGATGACAGGCTCCAAGGCGTTCTTTTCGTAGGGAAGTGCCGGTAGTTCGTGCGCCATGATGTTTTCTCCAATCAATGGTGGTCGGTTGATGTTCAGGTGCGCTCGCAGAGGAGCAATCGATGGGGAGAACATTGGAGCGTTCGTCCGCATCTCAAGCGTCTGTGCGGCCGCAGCCTGTTTGAAGGCTGCCCGCACCATGCGGGCGTGAATGGCGTTTTGCAAGATTGCCGCATCGTCCTCCATGATGCCTCAACCATCGCACCCCCCTTGAGATCAAGGATTTCCGCATGTCAGTGAACCCGATCGAACTTGCCTTGTTTGCCAGCCGCCTGGATGCGGTATGCGATGAGATGGGCGCGGTGCTGCGCCAGGCGGCCTTCTCGCCCAACATCCGGGATCGTCTCGATTACTCCTGTGCGATTTTCGATCGGGAAGGTCGGCTGAGCGCGCAGGCGGCGCACATCCCTGTGCATCTGGGCAGCATGGCCCATGCGATGGCCGAGATCGTCGCCGCCGTCGATTGGGCCGACGGCGACATGCTGGTCTTGAACGACCCCTTTCTGGGTGGAACCCATCTGCCGGACGTGACCCTGATCGCACCCCTGTTCCTGGATGGGCGTTTGATCGCCTTCGTCGCCAATCGCGCCCATCATGCCGATATCGGTGCGGCTTCTCCGGGCTCTATGCCGGTCTCGCGTCGGCTGGAAGATGAGGGGTTGATCCTTCCGCCGACCCGTCTGGTGCGCTCTGGAGCGATCGATGCCGACGTGCTCGATCGCATTCTCGGGGCCACACGCAACCCCGAGGACGCTCGGGGCGATTTTCTGGCCCAGTTGAGCGCCAATCGTGTCGGACTGAGTCGATTGGGCGTCTTGGTCACTGAGTTGGGTGGGTCTGGTTATGCAGCAATTCTCGATGCGCTGAACCACTATGGCGAGCGGCTCGCCCGCAGTGCGCTGACCGCGATTCCTGATGGGGTCTATCGTTTCGAGGATTGGATGGACGACGACGGGCAGGGCGGGGTCGAGATTCCGATCCGGCTGGCGATGCAGGTTTCGGACGGCGAAGTGACGCTCGATTTCAGCGGGACAGCCCCGCAGGTCGAGGGCAACATCAACTGTCCCTTGGCGGTGACGGCCGCCGCCGTGCTGTACGTCTTCCGCTGTCTGATGCCCCGGCAGACGCCGGCCTGCGCGGGAAGTTTCGGCCCCATTCGGTTGCAGGTCCCTCAGGGCTGTTTCCTCAATGCCGGGCGTCCCGCTGCGGTTGCCGCCGGTAACGTCGAGACCAGCTCGCGCGTGGTCGACGTGGTGATGGGGGCGCTGGCCCAGGCCCTGCCCGAGGCGATTCCGGCCGCGAGTCATGGCAGCATGAACAATCTGGCCATGGGGTGCGCAAACCCGGAGAGCGCTTGGGATTACTATGAGACGATCGGCGGCGGCATGGGCGCGGGCGCGCGGGGCGGCGGTTGGAGTGGGGTGCAGACGCATATGACCAATACGCTCAACACCCCGGTCGAGGTGCTCGAATCCCGTTTCCCGCTCCGAGTCGAGCGCTATAGTTTGCGCGCCGGATCCGGTGGGCTGGGTGCTCGCCCCGGCGGCGATGGGCTGATCCGCGCCTTTCGGTTTCTCGCCCCGAGCCAGGTGACCCTGTTGACCGAGCGGCGTCGATTTGCCCCTTGGGGGATCGCTGGCGGTCAATCGGGGTCCAAGGGGCACAATCGGCTCAATGGACAGCCTCTGGCGTCGAAGGTCAGCCTTGGTGTCGAACCCGGCGATTTGATCTGCGTCGAGACCCCCGGTGGCGGGGGCTGGGGCGATCCGGGCTGAACTGAATCATCTGAGTATTAGTGTCGAGCGATCGGTCTCGACAGGCTGCGCGGGCCGGGATGGCTGGCTCGTTGGGAGGTATTGTCTGTGTGTGGTATTTGCGGTGAGTTGCGTTTCGACGGGGCTCCGGCCGAGCTGAGGCGCGTCCAGTCCATGATGGACGCCCTGGTGCGCCGAGGTCCCGATCATGGTGGCAGTTATAGCGACGGGGCGCTCGCCTTCGGTCATCGGCGGCTCTCCATCATCGATCTCTCGATTCGCTCCAATCAGCCGATGGTGGATGCCGAGTTGGGGCTCGCCCTGGTCTTCAACGGCACCATCTACAACTACCGCGATTTGCGCACCGAGTTGAAGGGGCTGGGTTATCACTTCTTCTCCGACGGAGACAGCGAGGTCATCCTCAAGGCCTGGCATGCCTGGGGGCCGGATGCGGTTGAACGTCTGCACGGCATGTTCGCCTTCGCCATCTGGGACGCAGGCCAGCGATCGCTCTTCCTGGCGCGTGACCGCTTCGGTATCAAGCCGCTGTACTGGACACATCAGGGCGGAGTTCTCCGGTTTGCCTCCAGTCCACAGGCACTGCTTGCGGCTGGCGGTGTCGATACCAGTCTCGACCCGGTCGCGCTCCATCATCTGTTCACCCTGCATGCCGTGGTCCCCGCGCCGCGCACTGTTCTCAACGGCATTCGCAAGCTGTCTCCCGGTCATTGGCTGCGCATCGACGCCCAGGGCCAGTTGACCGAGGGCGCCTACTGGCGACTGGAGGCCACTCGCCCCGATTCGCCGCTGAGCGAGTCCGACTGGCTCGACGCGATCCATGCCGCGCTGCGCCATGCCGTGAAAATCCGCAGCGAGGTCGCCGACGTGCCGGTCGGCGTTCTACTGTCGGGGGGGCTGGATTCAAGCCTGCTGGTGGCCTTGCTGGCCGAGGCTGGCGTGTCGGATCTGCACACCTTTTCGGTCGGATTCGAGGACACCCCGGAGGAGGCAGGAAGTGAGTTCCAATACTCCGATCTGGTGGTCGAACGCTACGGCACCAAGCACCACAAGTTCCTGGTCCCCAACGATCAGGTGTTGATGCGTCTTCCCGAGGCGATCGACGCCATGGCCGAGCCCATGTTCGGTCAGGACGCGGTCGCCTTCTATCTGCTCTCCGAGCAGGTGTCGCGCGAGATCAAGGTGGTGCAGTCCGGCCAGGGGGCCGACGAGGTCTTCGGGGGCTATTTCTGGTATCCGCGGATGCAGGCCGAACGCAGCGGTTCGCCCTTGGAGCGGTTCGGTAAGCACTATTTCGATCGCGATCACGACGAATATCTGCGGATGGTGACGGATCCCTACGGTGGAGCCGACCATACCTCGGCGCTGGTCGCCCAGCGTTTCGAGGAGGCCGGGGCCGAGACCTTCATGGATGCCGTTCTACGCCTGGATGTCACCACCCTGATCGTCGACGATCCGGTCAAGCGGGTCGACAACATGACCATGGCTTGGGGTCTGGAGGCACGCGTTCCCTTCCTGGACCATCAGTTGGTCGAGCTGGCCGCGCGCTGTCCGCCGGAGCTCAAACTGCGCGAGGGCGGCAAGTACCCGCTCAAGGCGCTCGCCCGTGGGCTGTTGTCGGATGCCGTGATCGATCGCCCCAAGGGCTATTTCCCCATGCCGGCGCTTAAATATGTGCGCGGTGCGTTCCTGGAACTCATGCGCGATACGCTCGACTCGCGCGCCTGCCGCGAGCGTGGTCTCTATCGACGTGAGTATGTCGACCAGATGCTCGCCGCGCCCGACATGCACCACACTCGGATTCAGGGCAGCAAGTTGTGGCACTTGGCCTTGCTGGAGCTCTGGCTGCAGCGTCATGTCGATGGGGCGAGGTAGCGTTGGCTTGAAATGTTCCGTCGCGTCCCGACTCTCACGCCAAGCTCGGTTATCCATTCAAGGCGAGGTGAGTGATGGACGTATTGGAACGAATCGGCGATCAGGTCAAGAGCAACCCGGTCGTGATTTACATGAAGGGGACGCCGCAGTTTCCCCAATGCGGCTTCTCGATGCGTGCGGCTGCTGCGCTCCAGGAGTGCGGTGTGCCGTTCGCTTATATCAACGTGCTGCAGGATCCCGAGATCTACGAAAACCTGCCGCGTTATGCCGACTGGCCGACCTTTCCGCAGATCTATATTGATGGTGAGTTGGTCGGTGGCTGTGACATCACGTTGGAGCTCCATGCCAGCGGCGAGCTCAAGAGCTTGGCGGAGCAGGCGGCCGCTAAGGGTGAGTCCGCAGGGGCCTGAGCGTCCGCGAGGTCGATCGCTGTCCGTGTCGGTCGAACGCGCCCTTGGGTGCGTTCGGCGTGCGACTTCAATTCGAATCCACGATCATCTCGTTCATTCCTTCCGGTCCGCGCTCCCAGTATTTCACCGGATCCAGCTCGTACCAGCGGTTGACGATGGTACAGAAGAGTCGTGCCGTCTGTTCCGCATCGTAGATGGCTGAATGGGCCTCGCTGTGGAGCCACTGCATGCCGGCCGCCTTCGATGCCTTCGCCAAGACCGTTTGACCGAAGGCGAGTCCGCCCAGGGTCACGGTGTCGAAGACGCTGAATGCATGGAATGGGTTGCGCTTGAACCCGGTTCGCTCCACGGCCGCCTTGACGAAGCCCAGATCGAAATGGGCGTTGTGTCCGACCAGGATGGCCCGGTTGCATCCGGTCGATTTCACCGTGCGACGGATCGGCGTGAGGACTCGGTTGAGGGCATCCTGTTCCGAGACGGCGTCGCGGAAGGGGTGGTCGGGATCGATCCGGTTGAAGGCGAGCGCGCGTGGGTCGATTTCCGAGCCTACGAACGGTAGAACATGGCAGGCCAGTGTCTGTGCCGGTTCGAGCAGGCCATCGGGTCGCATGCGAATGATGACCGCAGCGATTTCAAGGAGTGCGTGGCGCTGCGCATCGAAGCCCGCAGTTTCCACGTCGACGACGACGGGAAGGAAGCCGCGGAAGCGTTGGGCAATGCCGTCAGGGATCAGGTCTTCGTCTCTCATCGCGACAGCATAAGTGGCGAGACGAAGAATGCCAAATAGATCCTGTCCCGTCGGTCGTTCGAACATTGTTGGGAGCGCTGTTGATGGCTTTGCGGTGTGATAGCATGCGCCCAATCCGTCGGGAGGGGCGTTAGGCATGAAGGCTGAAGAGATGCGAGGGGAAAGGCTGACTCGTCTTGGGGCGTTGCTCACGGCCCTGTTGGTGGTCGGCTGTGCCTCGAATCCTGAGCGGGTCGCGGATCCGAGGGATCCACTCGAACCCTACAATCGCGCTGTCTATCGCTTCAACACCGACTTCGACCGTGCCTTCATGCAGCCCGTGGCCAAGGCCTACCAGGCGGTGACGCCCGAGCCGGTCGATCGAGGCGTCACCAACTTCTTCAATAACCTCGCCGACTTGACCTCGGCGGTGAACAATGTCCTGCAGTTCAAGATGTCGCGCGCGGGCAGCGATGTCGGCCGTATTTTCATCAACTCGACGGTCGGCGTGCTGGGATTCGTCGACGTGGCCACCAATGTCGGGCTGCCGAGCTACAAGGAAGATTTCGGTCAGACGCTGGGCTACTGGGGCGTGGAGCCGGGTGCCTATTTCGTGCTGCCGTTCCTGGGGCCCAGTTCGATTCGAGACACCATCGGTTTAGCCGGCGATATCTACACGGATCCCCTGGTCAATGTGCGCGAGGATAAAGTTCGCTGGGGGCTGGTCGGTTTGCGTGTTGTCGATCGACGCGCCGATCTCCTGACCGCCGGTCAGATCCTCGAGGATGCGGCCATCGATCCATACAGCTTCCTTCGTGACGTCTATCTGCAGCGTCGCCTGAGTCTCGTCTACGATGGCAACCCGCCGACGGATGATGGGGAAAACGACTTCTGGAACGACGTCGATTTCGACGCGAAAGAGAAGCCGTCAACGCCTTAGTCGCGCCGAGCGCCTCTTCAGTCGAGGAGGCGCCACCCGATCGATTCTCCTGCCCGTAGCGGAACGACCCGGTTCTCGCCGAAGGCGTAGTCGCTCGGCACCCGCCAGGGTTCGCGGCTCAGCCTGATTTTCGCGCTATTGCGCGGCAGACCATAGAAGTCTGGGCCGTAATGGCTCGCAAATGCCTCCAGCCGCTCAAGTGCCCCCGCCTGCTCGAATGCCTCTGCGTAGAGCTCGATTGCGGCATGGGCGCTGAAGATCCCCGCGCAGCCGCAGCCGCATTCCTTGTCCTGCATCGGATGCGGTGCGCTGTCGGTTCCGAGGAAGAACTTGGGGTTTCCGCTGGTCGCGGCCTCGATCAGGGCGGCGCGGTGCGACTCGCGCTTGAGGACGGGCAGGCAGTAGAAATGCGGACGGATACCGCCGGCCAGGATGGCGTTGCGGTTGTAGAGCAGATGGTGTGGCGTGATGGTGGCGCCGAGTGTGCTGGATCCCTCGCGCACGAAGTCGGCGGCCTCGCGCGTGGTGATGTGCTCGAAGACCACCTTGAGTTCTGGAAAGTCGGCGACGATGCCCGCGAGCCGCTGATCAATGAAGTGCCGCTCACGATCGAAGATGTCCACCTCGGCGTCCGTGACCTCGCCATGCACTAGCAGCGGCAGCCCTTCGCGTTGCATCGCCTCCAATGCCGGATAGACCAGCCTGAGATCGGTGACGCCGCTCTCCGAGTTGGTTGTGGCGCCTGCAGGATAGAGCTTGCAGGCGAAGACGGCACCACTGGCGCGGGCCTCGGAGATCTCGGACGGCGAGGTGCGATCGGTGAGATAGAGCGTCATCAGTGGTTGGAAGTCACTCCCTTCAGGGAGCGCCGCGAGAATGCGTGCGCGGTAGTCGAGCGCCTGCGCCATGGTGACGACCGGGGGGCGCAGGTTGGGCATGATGATGGCGCGGGCGAATTGGCGCGCGCTCAGTCGAACGGCGTGCGCCATCGCGGCTCCGTCGCGGACGTGCAGGTGCCAGTCGTCCGGGCGGGTGATTTCGAGTGTCGTGGTTGGATTCATCGTCTCTGCGGGTCGCGTTCAAAGGACAGGCCGCCCTGTCGAGGGCGGCCTGTGGTCGGTCGTACTGCGGCCTTGATGCCCTGGCCCGGGGGTCTTGCCGATTCAGTTCGCGTTCGGGCCGGCGGCGGTGATGCGCGGGTCGACCTGATCGGAGAACTTGGCGAAGTTGGCGCGGAACATTCCGGCGAGCTTGGCGGCCTGTGCGTCGTAGGCCGCACCGTCCTTCCAGGTGCTGCGCGGATCCAGGATTTCGCTCGGCACCTCGGGGCAGGACTCGGGGATCTGAAGGCCGAAGAAGGGGTCTGGGCGAGTCGGTATGCCGTCGAGTTTGCCGTCCAACACTGCATGGACCATGGCGCGGGTGTGCGGGATTCGGATCCGCTCGCCGACGCCGTAGGGTCCGCCGCTCCAGCCGGTATTGATGAGCCAGACCTGAGTGCCGTGCTCGGCTAACCGTTCGCCGAGCAGTTCGGCATATCGCTGTGGATGCAGTGGCATGAAGGGCGCGCCGTAGCAGGCGCTGAATACCGGAGAAGGTTCGGTGACTCCCTTTTCGGTGCCGGCGACGCGCGCCGTGTAGCCCGAGATGAAGTGATACATGGCCTGCTCCGGCGAGAGCCTGGAGACCGGCGGAAGCACCCCGAAGGCATCGCAGGTCAGGAAAAGGATGGCTGACGGATGTCCGCCGATGCCGGTCTCGCTGGCGTTCGGGATGGCGCTGATGTGGTAGGCACCACGGGTGTTTTCGGTCAGCGAATCGTCGTCCAGGTTGAGGTGGCGATCCTCCGACTCGACCGTGACGTTCTCCAGCACGGTTCCGAAGCGCTGAGTCGTGGCGTAGATCTCGGGCTCGGCGGTGGGCGAGAGTTTGATCATCTTGGCGTAACAGCCACCCTCGAAATTGAAGACGCCGTCGGCGCTCCAACCGTGTTCGTCATCGCCGATGAGTGTACGCGAGGCATCGGCCGAGAGCGTGGTCTTGCCGGTGCCGCTGAGTCCGAAGAAGAGTGCGGTCTGGCCATCTGGGCCGATGTTCGCCGAGCAATGCATCGGCAGCACCCCGCGAAACGGCATCAGATAATTCATCACAGTGAAGAGCGATTTCTTGATCTCGCCGGCATAGCTGGTCCCGCCGATCAGCACCAGACGCTTGGCGAGGTTCAGGATGACGAAGGTCTCGCTGCGGGTGTTGTCCAGGGTCGGGATGGCGTGGAAGCGCGGTACGTCGATGACGGTGAATTCCGGCACGAGCGTTTCCCGTTCCTCGGGGGTTGGTTGGATGAAGAGATTGCGCGCGAACAGGCTGTGCCAGGCGTGCTCCGAGACGACGCGGACCGGCATGCGGTATTTCGGATCGGCGCCGACGAAACAGTCCTGCACATAGACCTCCTTCATCTGCAGATAGGAGGCCAGTCGATGGTGCAGCAGATCGAAATGGGCTTCGTCGATCGGCCGGTTGACCTCCCCCCACCAGATGTGGTCCTTGCTGCTGGGCTCTTCCACGACGAACTTGTCATTCGCCGAGCGACCGGTATGGTGGCCAGTGCGTACGACGAGCGGACCTAGGTGGGACAGGACGCCTTCGCGTGCCCTCAGTGCTTGCTCGTAGAGCGCGGGCGTGGGTAGGTTCCAGTAGACGGTTTCAAGATTGTAGAGGCCGTTTTGGTCGAGGGTGTGTTCGCTGTTCGGACGTCCGGAAACACGCATGGTAGAGACTCCAACGAATTCAGCCTGATGAGGCGAGCGAGTGGTGGCTGAATCGAGACTACACCATAAAGCGGCCTTGCTAAAATAGACAACGAATGCCGACTGTGGGCTGTCGGATTTTTGTCTGCGCCGCGTCAAGAATCGGTGCTTGAGGCGTGGAGCAGGGGCGAAACCGAGCCTGGAAGGCTCGGCTGTTCGGGCATGAATCTATTGCTTGGATGAGGACGCCTTGTCCATGCCTTGATCCGAGTTGTGCGTCTTTCTCTGCGAGGACCGGCAATAGCCGGAGACCTGGGAGCCGTTTTGTTTCTTGTACCCCTTGACCCAGCGGCAGTCCATTTTGCCCTCACAGGTCGGTCGCTCCAGGCCCTTGCAGGCTGAGGCGGCGAAGGCGCTCGGGGCTCCGATGAGTGAGGCGACAAGGATGAGTCGGGTGGCGAGGTCGGGTGGGATTCTGGTCATCGCTATCTCCCTTAACGTGCTCGAACGTACATTAAGTTTTCACGCTGCGTGTTTTATCGCAGCGCTTCGGCAGAAAATAGCGAATAGCGTACACGCAATCAATGGCCGATTAGGCCTTCGTCATCTGGTTTGCCGATCAGGGCTATCTGGAGGGTGTTCGAACGGCCAGGTCCATATAATGTCGATGAATACGCTGAATCTGGGGCTCCAGTGTCTCCGGAGACCCCGCGTTGTCGATGATGTCATCGGCGTTGGCGAGACGCGTGTTGCGAGGGACTTGGGAGGCGATGATGCGTTCGATCTCGGCGACCGTTAGGCCGTTGCGTGTTCGAACCCGTTCGATCTGAACGTCTTCCGGTGCATCGACCACAAGAATACGTTGGGCGAGACGCTGCTGTCCGGTCTCGAACAGGAGGGGGACGACCATCACCGCATAGGGCGTGTCGAGTACCTCCAGGCGTTCGAGCATCATGCGGCGGATGGGTGGGTGCAGAATGGACTCTAGTCGTTTGCGTGCGCTCGGATCGTCGAAGACCCGTTGGCGCAAGGCCGCGCGGTCGAGCCGCCCGTCGGAGTGGAAGACGCCGTCGCCGAACGCCTCGCGGAGATCCGGCAGCATTGGCCCGTCATCCGCAGTGAGCTCGTGCGAGAGTTGGTCGGTGTCGATGACCCCCGCGCCCAACTCGGCCAGACGGTCGGCTACGGTGGTTTTGCCGCTGCCGATGCCGCCCGTCAATGCAATGGTCAGCATGCGTGAGATCTATCCAAGTCCGGTTATTTGCAGGTAGGTTTCATTGATCTGATCGCCCCAGATGAGGCTGATCCAGCCTGCGGTGGCCAAAAAGGGACCGAAGGGAAGCGGCTTTCCGGATTGGTGGCGTCCGAAGGCGATCAGCAGTCCTCCAAGGACGGCGCCCGTCAGTGCAGACAGCAGGACGATCTGGGGCAGATATTGCCAGCCGAGCCAGGCGCCGAAGAGGGCGAGCAGCTTGAAGTCGCCGTATCCCATGCCCTCCTTGCCGGTCGCGAGTCGAAAGAGATGAAAGACGGTCCAGAGGCTCAGATAGCCGGCCACGGCACCGATGATTGCCGACCGGTCGTCGGTGAAGAGATCGAACAGACTCAGGATCAGGCCCAGCCAGACCATGGGCAGGGTGAGCGTGTCCGGGAGCAGTTGGGTGTCCAGATCGATGAAGGCCAACGCGATCAGGGTCCAGGTGAGAACCAAGGCGGCCAGGGTCTGCCAGCCGATCCCGAAATGCAGTACCACGACCAGTGTCAGCAGCGCGGTGAATGCCTCGATCAGCGGATAGCGCGGGCTGATTCGGGTCTTGCAGTCCGAACAGCGGCCACGCAGCAGCAGATAGCTGAGGATCGGAATGTTCTCGTAGGCGCGGATGCGATGTCCGCACGCCGGGCAGGTCGAGGGCGGGCTGGAGAGTGTCAGTTGTTCGTGAGGCTGCGGTGATTCCGCTTCCGTCTCGGCGACGAACTCGGCGCAATCGTGTCGCCAGCCCGCTTCGAGGATGCGTGGCAGACGCAGGATCACCACGTTGAGGAAGCTTCCGAGGATGGCGCCGAGTAGAAGGGCTCCGCCGTGGAGCAGCCAGGGGTGCTGCTCCAGCACCAGAATCAGATCATCGATCGGCATAGCTCAAACGACCGCCGCCAGCTTGAAGATGGGCAGATACATGGCGACCACCAGACTGCCGACCAGCCCGCCGATCACCACCATGATCATGGGTTCGAGCAGGCTGCTCAGGCTGTCGACCGCATTGTCGACCTGCTCCTCGTAGAAGTCGGCGACCTTGCCCAGCATGTCGTCGAGCGCGCCCGATTCTTCGCCGATGGCCGTCATCTGGATCACCATGTGCGGAAAGATGTCGCGTTGTCTCATCGCCAGCTGCAGCGACTGACCGGTCGCCACCTCCTCGCGCATCGTCATGACGGCATCCTGATAGACGATGTTGCCGGTCGCGCCGGCGACCGACTGCAGCGCCTCGACCAGCGGAACGCCGGCGGCGAACATGGTCGAGAGCGTTCGTGCGAAGCGGGCGAGCGCGGCCTTGTTGAGGATGCCGCCGATGACTGGGATCTTGAGGACCGCGCGATCGACGATCTCGCGGAAGCGTCGCGAGCGCTTGAAGCTGTAACTGATCACATAGACCGCACCGCCGATCCCCAGGAAGATCGCCCACCACCAGGCCCTGATGATATCCGAGAGCCCGATCACCATGAGGGTGAAGGCCGGCAGGTCGGCGCCAAAGCTGGTGAAGAGTTCCTTGAACTGGGGAATCACGAACAGCAGGATGACCACGGTCACAATGATGGCGACCGCGATGACCGCTGCCGGATAGAAGAGTGCCTTCTTGACCTTGCCCTTGATGGACTCGGTCTTTTCCTTGTAGATCGCGATCTTGTCGAGCAGGATGTCGAGCACGCCCGCCTGCTCGCCGGCGGCGACCAGGTTGCACACCAGATCGTCGAAATAGAGTGGATACTTGGCCATGGCGGGCGCCATTCCGGTTCCGCTTTCGATGTCGGTTTTGATGGAGAGCAGCAGGTCCTGCATCGAGGGGTTCTCGTGTCCGCGCGCCACGATGTCGAAGGCCTGTACCAGCGGCACGCCGGCTCCCATCATGGTTGCGAGCTGGCGCGTGAAGACGGAAAGGTCGGCGCTCGTGATCTTTTTCTTGCTACTGAACAGTGGCTTGGGCTTCGGCTTGACCTTGGTCGGGTTGACGCCCTGCCGACGCAGATCGGCACGGACCGCGTTGATGCTGGGCGCGCGGGATTCGCCCTTCACGCGGGCACCGCGTCGATCCATGCCCTCCCAGGTGAATACCCGAGCCTTGTCGGCCTGAGCCTTGGCCTTCGGTTTGACCTTGCCTGCCGTTGCCAGCGCCATCGCGATTACTCCGAGCTAGATTATTCCTTGGTGACCCGATTGATCTCTTCCAAGCTGGTGATGCCCGCCTTTACCTTGCGCAGACCTGAACGGCGCAGGTCCGACACGCCCTCGCGTTCCGCCTGTTCGGCCAGCTGCATGGCGTTTCCACCCTCAAGGATCAGGCGTGAGATGTCCTCGGAAACCTCCATCACCTGGAAAATGCCGACCCGCCCGCGGTAACCCTTGGTGCAGTGTTCGCAGCCGACGGGTCCATAGATTTCCAGTCCCTCGTCGATCTCCTCGTCGGTGAATCCTTCCTCGCGCAATGCCTCCCGGGGCAGGTCCACCAGCGCGCGGCAATGGACGCATAGCCGTCTCGTGAGACGCTGGGCCATGATGAGCAGCACCGATGAGGCGATATTGAAGGGCGCAACCCCCATGTTGGCGAGACGCGTCAGTGATTGAGGCGCGTCGTTCGTATGCAGCGTCGATAGCACCAAATGGCCTGTTTGCGCCGCCTTGACGGCGATCTCCGCCGTTTCCAGGTCGCGAATCTCACCCACCATCAGGATGTCCGGGTCTTGGCGCAGGAATGCGCGCAACGCGGCGGCAAAGGTCAGGCCGGTCTTGTTGTTCAGGTTGACCTGATTGATCCCGGCGACCTGGATTTCGACCGGGTCCTCGACCGTGGAGATGTTGACATCTGGTTCGTTGAGAATGTTGAGGGCGGTGTAGAGCGACACCGTCTTGCCCGAGCCGGTCGGTCCAGTGACCAGTATCATGCCATAGGGCTTCTTGATCGCGCTGAGAAACGCCTCACGTTGCTCGGCCTCGAAGCCGAGCGCCTCAATGCCGACCTGTGCCGAGCTGGAGTCCAGAATCCGCAGAACCACCTTCTCGCCGTAGAGCGTCGGCAGTGTATTGACACGGAAATCGATGTCGCGCGTGCGGCTCAGCTTGAGTTTGATGCGTCCGTCCTGGGGGATACGCCGTTCGGCGATGTTCATCCGTGACATGACCTTCAGGCGTGCGGTGAGACGGGTGGCGAGGTTGAGCGGTGGGTTGGCCACTTCGCGCAGCAAGCCATCCTGACGGAAGCGGACGCGAAAGAATTTCTCGAAGGGCTCGAAATGGATGTCCGAGGCACCGGCAGTGATGGCGTCGACCAGGATCTTGTTGACATAACGGACGATGGGCGCGTCGTCGATGTTGGCATCGACGTCCTCGGCGGCCTCCTCGTCGTCTGTGGCGATCTCGAGTTTCTCGAGCTCGGCGTCCATGAAATCGCCGATCGTGGTGGTGTCTTGGGCCTCGATTGCGGTTGCGATGGCGGCATTGAGCTTGTCTTCCTCGACCAGGATGGCATCGATCGCCAGCCCGGTGTTGAAGCGGATCTCCTCCAGCGCCTTATCGTTGGTCGGGTCGGAGACGGCGACGAAGAGCCGATTGCCGCGGCGCATCAGCGGCAGCGCCCGATGCTTGCTGATCAGTCGCTCGTCGACCAGGGTTGTGGGGAGATTGCTCAGATCCAGGGCGGCCAGGTCGAGCAGCGGCACCCCGAATTCGTGCGAGGCCGCAATGGCGATGCGCCGGCTATCCAGCAATCGTTGCTCGACGAGATGACGGACGAAGCCCTTGTTTTGTTGGGCCGCCTCCTCGTAGCTCGCGAGCATCTGCTGCTCGGAGATGAGCTGATCTCTGACCAGCCGCCAGGCGAGGCCGGAAGGTTTGATTGTGCTGGCTTGCTCCGTCGACATTGGCTGCATTTCCCGTCGTGACATCCGCGCATTATCCCTCACCGAGTCCGAGCCGATGCGGTTGGCTTGTGCTCGTGGGGCGAGATGTTCTGCGGCGAGCCAGTCGAGGCGGGGGGGACTGTTGATCGCCAGGCCCAGCTCGCGGATCGATGGCTACCCGATGCGGTTGGTCATTCGAATCTCCTACCGATTCACCGAAAACGCCAATCTGACATTGTTGGCGACCAAGCCGTTGTCCTTCTGCTCGCTCTCGTTCACATAGAACTCGAGGATGGTTTCGCGATTCATGAGCAGGTCCTCCGTAACCTCGTCGGCGAGCTCGTTGGCGTGGCAGAAGACGCTCGTATAGGGCGAAAGTGGCTCTCGCGGGTCGGTAATCCAGAGGTTGGGCGAGATGTCGTTCATGATCCGCAGGAAACCGTAGCCCTTATCCGGGAACCATTTGGTGCAGACGCCGCGGACGCATGAGGACGGCTGCCCCCATTCGTTGCGAGGCTCATAGGCAATCGGCAGCAGGTCCGGTATCAAAAAGCCGGAATAGAAATTGTCGACCTTCTCCTTGAGTCGGCGCGAGACGTTTTTGAAGCCGACCAGTTCGACCCGGCAGCCGGTATTCTGCAGAGCCTCGACCACCTGGAGGAAATCGCCATCGCCTGTGACCAGCAAGACTTGATCGAGCCGATTGACCTGTAGCATGGCATCCACGGCCATGTCCAGATCGGCATTGGCCTTGGTCGTGACGTTGCCGTTTTCGTCCGTGTAACGGCGAACCTCCTTGACGGTGATCTTCCAGCCGAAGTCGCGCACCATCTGCTGATAGGTTTGCGCCTTCTTTTTGTATTCCAGATCCTCCCGCGAGCGTTCCACATCGAACGCCATATAGGTGTTGAGTCGTTGCAGAATGCCGCCTTCGCGCGCCGCGAAATGTCGCAGCACATCGTAGCGCATCTGGTAACCACCGTTGTAGCGGATGTTTTCGGCGTCGACGAAGACGCCTACTCGAAAATTCGCACCCAAACTAAACCTCGTTCATACAGCATTGATTAGCCAAGCGACTGGCCTCTTCAGAGGTCGGTGGTTGGCCGTTGTGGTAGTGAAAATCCGTTATGGATCTCGGGCATCCCTAGTATTTCGACGGTTGGGGCCGGCTGGCGGGAGGGGCGCGGCCTCGACGAAGGACGTGGGGATTAAGAAGGTAGCACAGCGCGGCCTGTGGGGTGGAGCGGGCTGCAGGCACCGGAACGCAGGGAGCGCCCGCCGATCACGTGGATCGGCGGGCATGCGTCTTACGCCTTAGCGATTTGCGCGGTTATCGATCAGATCGTTCACCACGGTCGGATCGGCGAGGGTCGAGGTATCGCCCAGCGAATCGATTTCGTTGGCTGCAATCTTGCGCAGGATGCGGCGCATGATTTTGCCGGAACGCGTCTTCGGCAGGCCAGGTGCCCACTGGATGACATCGACCGTCGCGATCGGGCCGATCTCTCCGCGTACCATGGCGACCAACTCCTTCTTGAGTTCGTCGCTCGGGGCGACGCCGGCCATCGGGGTCACGTAGGCGTAGATGCCCTGACCCTTGAGGTCGTGCGGATAGCCGACGACAGCCGCCTCGGCAACGTGCGGATGCAACACCAACGCGGACTCGATCTCGGCCGTGCCCAGGCGGTGGCCGGAGACGTTGAGCACGTCGTCGATACGCCCGGTGATCCAGTAGTAGCCGTCAGCATCGCGTCGGGCGCCGTCACCGGTGAAGTAGTTCCCGGGGTACTGCTTGAAATAGGTGTCGATGAAGCGCTGATGGTCGCCGTAGACGGTGCGCATCATCGCCGGCCAGGGGTGCGATAGCACCAGCGCACCCTCGCCTGCGCCCTGGATTGGGGTGCCCTCGGCCGGGTCGACCAGCGCGGGAGCGACGCCGAAGAAGGGACGGCTTGCCGAGCCCGGCTTCAGCGGCGTGGCGCCCGGTAGCGGAGTGATGAGATGGCCGCCTGTTTCGGTTTGCCACCAGGTATCGACGATCGGGCAACGCGCATCGCCGACCACGCGGTAGTACCACTCCCAGGCTTCGGGATTGATCGGCTCGCCGACCGAACCCAGGATGCGCAACGATTTGCGCGAGGTCTTCTTGACCGGCTCCTCGCCGGCACGCATCAGCGAGCGGATGGCGGTCGGGGCGGTATAGAAGATGGCGACGTTATGCTTGTCGACGACCTCCCAGAAGCGCGACATGTCCGGATAGTTCGGAATGCCCTCGAACATCAGCGAGGTTGCGCCATTGGCCAGCGGACCATAGACGATGTAGGTGTGTCCCGTGACCCAGCCGACGTCTGCGGTGCACCAATAGACCTCGCCGTCCTGGTAGTCGAAGGTGTATTTGTGGGTCATGGCCGCATAGACCAGATAGCCGCCGGTGGTGTGCAATACACCCTTCGGTTTGCCGGTCGAGCCGGAGGTATAGAGGACGAAGAGCGGATCCTCAGCATCCATGTCCTCGGGCGGGCAGTCGGTGGAGGCGGTGGTCATGGCCTCGTCGTACCAGAGGTCGCGGCCCTCGGTCCATTCGACGCTGCCGCCTGTGCGACGCACGACGACCAGAGTCTCGACGTTGGGGCATTCCTGCAGCGCGACGTCGGCGTTCTTCTTGAGCGGGATGTGACGTCCTCCGCGCACGCTCTCGTCGGAGGTGATGACCAGCTTGCACTCGGAGTCGAGCACGCGGTCGCGCAACGAATCGGGCGAGAAGCCGCCGAAGACGATGGAGTGCACCGCGCCGATGCGGGTGCAGGCCAGCATGGCGACCGTCGCCTCGGGGATCATCGGCAGATAGATGCACACGCGGTCGCCCTTCTGGACGCCGCGTGCCTTGAAGACGTTTGCCAGCTTGCAGACCTCCGCGTGCAGCTCGCGGTAGGTGATCTTACGGTCCTCGTTCGGGTTGTCGCCTTCCCAGATGATGGCCACCTGATCGCCACGGGTCTCCAGGTGGCGGTCCAGGCAGTTGTAGGAGACGTTCAGCTTGCCGCCGTCGAACCACTTGACGTACAGATTATCCGGGTTGAAGCTGTAGTCGAGCACGCGGTCCCATTTCTTGCTCCAGGTGACGAACTGCTCCGCCTGTTCCGCCCAGAAACCCTCGGGATCATCGACTGAACGCTGGTACATCGCCGCATACTGCTCGGCATTGACGTGGGTCTTCGCGGCGATTTCCGCTGGTACTGCATAGACCTTTTCTTCTGACATAAGTGTCATCTCCTCAGCTCTGGGTTGTCATGTGATCGGCGCCAGCAGACCCATTCTATTGTTCAGGTGTGATTGTGCGCTGGCTGCGGGTGATAGCGAATAGTAAACCGGCAAACGCAAAAGTATCTAGCCGTGAACCATCTCGTTTAGGGGTTTCTACCTATTATTAACAGAGAAATTCGGCGAGTTTCAGATTTTTTCCATCATCGCGATAGGCGGCCTGGGCAAGGAAAAGCTCGGCTGCAGCGATCGCGTCGCTCAGCGCATTATGGGCGCTGTAACGGGGCAGGTTATAGCGGTGCCCCAGCGCATGGAGGCGCAGGTCGGATGGTTTGAATGGAATCTGGCGCCGCTCGAAGGTCCGGAAGGCCAATTCCTGGGTGTCGATTACCGGCATCAGCAGACCCTTTCCCCAGCATTCCTTGCAGGCCTTCGACAGAAAACTCTCCTCGATGTGGGCGTGGTGGGCGATCATCACCTTCCCAGCCAAATGTTCGAGCATTTCTTCCATGACCTCGGCGAGTTCCTGTCCCCGTGCCGATTGATCGTCGGTGATCTGGTGTATTACGGCGCTTGCCTCCGGGATGGCGCGATCGATCCGCACCACCCGGTGGCATGCGGTCGAGAGATCGACCTGGATGCCGCGCACGGTCACATAGCCGACGCTGAGAATCAGGTCGCGTTTGCAGTCGAGACCGGTCGTCTCCAGGTCGATCGCCAGATATTCGACGTCACGGTAATCCCGGTTGGCGAGCGGGAAGGGGTGCTCCAGATAGCCGCGCAGCGGTCCCCGAGGGGCGGTGCGCAGACGCCAGCGTCTTCGCCAGTCGATGAATAGTGGCATCAATGGGACTCGGTAACGGGCGGCGTTAGGCGAAGCGCCCGGTTTGATGCCGTTGTCCGAGCGACTCCTGCATGGTGTTGATATAGAGGAAAACGTCCTTCAGGTGTCCGCGCTCCAAGGGCGACAGCTCGTCCGGTGCCAGGAAGTTGTTTGCCTTGCCCCCCTGGCGCAGCTGACGCGCCTGGTGGCGCATGCGCAGCGTGCCGATGAACTCGAAGGCGTCGATCAGATTTGCGGCGCCGTCCTTGCTCAATGCCCCGCATTCGGCGGCCGCTTGCAGACGCTCGATGGTATTGGTCTCGCTCAGCCCCGCCGAGAGCGAATAGACCCGAGCCAGATCGATGATGGGGACGGTGCCGCGATGCTTGATATCGAAGGTGTGGTCGTGATCGCCGCCGTGGATCAGCACGATATTGCGGAAGAATCCGAGTGGTGGACGATTCTTGAGCGCGTTGGCCGCCATGTAGGCGATGAAGATGCGGTTGGTGCGCGAGCGTTGCAGAACGCGCTCCTGCAACTCGCCGAAGAGGTGCTCTGGATCGTGGACCGGACGCAGGTCGAAGAAGACGCTCGACAGCATGAGCGCCATGGGTTCCGGTTTGAGGATCCAGTTGACGAAATATTTGTTCCAGATGTGCAGCGGCTGGCGCCATTTGGGGTTGGAGGCCATCACATCGCCCGGACAGTAGATGAAGCCACAGTCGTTGAGCCCGTCGTTGACGAATTTGGCGAGGGCGCTGAAATAGGGCTCGTGCTCGGGTTTGGCCAGGTCCGAGAGGAGCAGGGCGTTGTCCTGATCCGAATGGGACGACTGCTCGCGTCGGGCCTGGGACCCGCCGACCAGCCAGGCGTAGGGCACGGGCGGCGCGCCCAGATCGGCCTCGGCCAGCTCGATCAGTCGCAGCGTGATGGCATCGGTGATGGCGCTGACGGCCTGTCCCACATGATTCGAGGTGGCGCCGGCCGTGACCAGATGGACCTGTAGCTCGGGCACCTTGGAGCTGATGTGCACCAGTGTCTCGACCGAGTCGGCGCGATGTATATCGCCCACCAGATAGACCGAATTGGCGCTCTGGAAGCGAGTCAGATCCGTGGAGGACAGAAGTCCGGCAACCCGCTTGTCGTCGTCCAGAACCGGTAGGTGGTGGACGTTGAGCCGTGTCATGGTGATGAGCGCCTGGAAGCCCAGCGTCTCCATGTCCACGCTGGTCAGCTCTGAAGTCATGATGTCGCGCACCGGACGATCCGTTGGCAGTCCGGCGGCGACGCAGCGGTTGCGCAGATCCCGGTCCGTGATCATGCCCGCCAGCCGTTCGTCTTCCATGACCAGGAGCGAGGAGACATGGTGTTCGGACATGATCGTGGCCGCTTCGCGGATGCTGGTGTCCGGATGCGTGGTAATGGGCGCGCGATTGATCATGTCGCGCACCTTGACCGTCATGAGTCCGGTGCCTGCCGGAGGGGTCTCGATCATCACGTCCAGCGCCTTGCGCAGACGGTTCGAGATGGACTGCTCGAAATGCTCGGCGAAGGCGGTGTGCTCGCGCCTCAGCTGGGTCAGTTCGTCGCAGGGCAGTGCATAGACGAGCGTGTCCTCGACGGGGCTGGCCTGATAGTCGACCTCATCGCGATTCGCGTGGCAGTGGATGTCGCAGAGGTCGCCCTCCGCCAGCTTGCCAATCAGCTCTCCCTGCAGGTCGTGCAGCTCGATCGCGCCCTTGCGCAGGATGTAGAGACACGCCGGAGTTTCGTCCTCGGGTGGGAAGTCGCTTCCGCGCCGGAAATAGCGGATCGAGAGCCGTTTCGGGAGGCGCGCGAGCGTCTCCTCGGGTAGCTGATCGAAGGGAGGGTGGCTGGCCAGGAATTCCTGGATCTCGATCAGTTCGATATCCATCGCGATAGACCCTGTCGTTGCTGTCAAGAAACCTGAAACTGCAGACGAATCATGGCGATTTCATCGGAGTTTGGCGTCGTCTGGGTACGGCGTGCTTCAGGTGGCCGCAAAAAGCCCCGCCGAAGCGGGGCTTGTCCAACGTGTCGATCAGGCGGAGCGGATCAATGATCCACCGCTGTGCCGGCTCCACGTGGGACGCGGACGTCCTCGACCAGATGCTGGATATGCTCCGGCGGGGGTGCGGTCACGGTCGAGACCAGGATGGCGACGGCGAAGTTGACCAGTGCGCCCACGGCCCCGAAGGCATTCGGCGAGATACCCAGGAACCAGTCCGGTCCCATCCCCAGCTCGGGCATCAGGAACTCGGTGCCCGGGATGAAGAAGATGCCCTTGTGCTGGAACACGTAGAGCAGCGTGACCGTGATGCCGGACACCATACCCGCGATCGCCCCGGCTCGGTTCATCCGCTTGGCGAAGATGCCCATCATCAGGACCGGGAAGATCGAGGAGGCCGCCAGACCGAAGGCGATGGCCACGGTTCCCGCCGCGAAACCTGGCGGATGGAGGCCCAGATAACCGGCGACCAGGATGGCCACGATCATCGAGATCCGTCCCGCCATCAGCTCGGTCTTCTCCGAGATGCCTTTGGCGAAGACGCCCTTGAGCAGGTCATGCGAGATGGCCGATGAGATGGCGAGCAGCAAACCGGCGGCCGTGGACAGCGCGGCGGCCAGACCACCCGCGACCACGAGCGCGATCACCCAGGCCGGCAGGTTGGCGATCTCCGGGTTGGCGAGCACCATGATGTCGCGGTCGACCTTGACCATCTCGTTGCCCTTCCAGCCGAACGACTCGGCCTTTGCGGCGAACTCTGGGTCCTTGTCGTTGTAGTACTGGATGCGGCCGTCGCCGTTCTTGTCCTCGTACTGCAGCAGGCCGGTCTCTTCCCACTTCTTGAACCAGTCCGGGCGCTCGTCGTAGGCAAGGTTTCCGGTCTCGGCGCCGATCGGTCCGGTCTGGATGGTGTCCATCAGGTTCAGACGGGCCATGGCGCCGACCGCAGGCGCGGTGGTGTAGAGGAGGGCGATGAAGACCAGCGCCCAGCCGGCCGAGTAGCGCGCGTCGCGGACCTTGGGTACGGTGAAGAAGCGGATGATGACGTGCGGAAGACCGGCGGTACCGATCATGAGCGACAGGGTATAGGCGAACATGTTCAGCGTACTGCCCATCACCTGGGTCGTATATTCTTTGAACCCGAGTTCGGTGACGACCTGATCGAGCTTGCCGAGCAGTGTGAGACCGCTGGCGCCGCCGTCTGCCATGTAGTCGCCGCCAAGACCGATCTGCGGGATCGGGTTGCCGGTCAAGTTCAGCGAGATAAAGACGGCCGGGACCGTGTAGGCGAAGATGAGCACCACGTACTGGGCGATCTGGGTGTAGGTGATACCCTTCATGCCGCCGAGCACCGCGTAGACGGCGACGATGGCCATACCGATGTAGAGGCCCATGTCATAGGGAACCTCAAGGAAGCGCGAGAAGGCGACGCCGATACCCTTCATCTGGCCGATAACGTAGGTGATCGAGGCCAGGATCAGACAGATGACCGCGACGATGCGCGCCGACTGCGAGTAGTAACGGTCGCCGATGAACTCGGGCACCGTGAACTTGCCGAACTTACGCAGGTACGGGGCCAGGAGCAGGGCCAGGAGCACGTAGCCGCCGGTCCAACCCATGAGAAATACGGACGCGCCGTAGCCGTTGAAGGCGATGAGACCCGCCATCGAGATGAAGGAAGCCGCAGACATCCAGTCTGCCGCAGTCGCCATGCCGTTGGCGATCGGGTGAATGCCGCCGCCGGCGACGTAGAATTCGCCGGTGGTTCCGGCGCGAGCCCAGATGGCGATGCCGATGTAGAGCGCGAAGGTCGCGCCGACGACGCTGTAGGTCCAGAGATCGAGTTCAGTCATGATTCACCACTCCCTCAGTCTTCGCCGACGTCGAATTTCTTGTCGAGCCGGTTCATCAGACCTGCATAGACGAAGATGAGAACGACGAAGACATAGATGGATCCCTGTTGCGCAAACCAGAAACCGAGCGGGTAGCCACCGAGCTGGATGGCATTCAATGGCTCCACGAGCAGGATGCCAAAGCCGAATGAAACACTGAACCAAATAAGCAGTAGAACGACTAGAAGGCGTAGATTCGCCTTCCAATAGTCCGTCCTTTTGTCGCTTGTCATGATGATGTCACTCCGTAGATGTTTCTTGTCTCAGGAAAGGGCGGGGTGACGGGGCGTAGACCGAACCCACGGACGCAGGTGGTCATTGAATCGACATGCAGCAGATGTGCCCCCCCATTCGTTTTTATATAGAGCCGTCCATCTCTGCCAAATGATCGGATCTCGTCGCATTGTCTGGTCGGTTTCTCGGTTCTGTCAACGCGTTCGACCAAATGAATGTCTGTTTGGGAGGTTTGAGATCGCGGATTCCGCATCGCCGACGCGGGTTTCTTCCGAATCTTGATGGAAGGGATCTGTTGTCAAGCGGGCGCGGGTTTCTTAACCTGCAGGGTTTGAGCCCCTGCCGAGCCTCGCTCGCCGCGCCTCGGCGCCCGAGCCAAAGAGTCCTTAGAGAGCACCATGTACTATCAGAGCACCCGTGGTGGGATCGATCCCATCGGTTTCGCCGACGCCGTCATGATGGGGTTGGCAACCGATGGCGGTTTGCTGGTTCCCGCCGAGATCCCCCAGGTCACACCCGACCAGCTTCGCCGTTGGGCCGGCCTCAACTTCCAGGAACTCGCGCTGGAGGTCATGACACCCTTCATTGGCGACGAAATCCCGCGCGAGGATCTGCGCTCCCTGATCGATCGCTCCTATGCGACCTTCTCGCATCCCGAGGTGACGCCCCTGGTCGAGGCGGGCGGGAACCGCATCCTGGAACTCTTCCACGGCCCGACTGCGGCCTTCAAGGACGTGGCGCTACAGTTCCTGGGCAACCTCTTCGAGTATCTGCTTGCGCGCAGCGGCGGCCAGCTCAACATCGTTGGCGCCACCTCCGGCGACACCGGCTCCGCCGCCATCTACGGCGTGCGCGGCAAGGAACGCATCCAGATTTTCATCCTGCATCCGAAGGGGCGGGTCTCGCCGATCCAGGAACGCCAGATGACCAGCGTTCTGGATGCGAACGTGCACAACATCGCCGTGCGCGGAACCTTCGACGACGCCCAGAGCATCGTCAAATCGCTGTTCAACGATCTACCCTTCAAGTCGGCCTACCACCTGGGTGCGGTCAATTCGATCAACTGGGCGCGCATCCTGGCGCAGAGCGTCTACTACTTCTACGCCTGGGCGCGTGTCAGCGGCGGCGATCCGGAGCGGCGCCTGAGCTTCTCCGTGCCGACCGGCAATTTCGGCGACGTCTTCGCCGGCTATCTGGCCAAGCGTATGGGGCTACCGATCGAGCGTCTGGTGGTCGCCACCAACCGCAACGATATCCTCACCCGGTTCGTGCATACCGGCGTCTATGCGGTTGGCGACGCGGTCTATCAGACTCTGAGTCCGGCCATGGACATCCAGATCGCCTCCAATTTCGAGCGCTATCTCTATTTCCTGCTCGACGGCGACAGCGCCCAGGTGCGGGCGGCGTTCGAGTCCATGCGCGAGACCGGTCGTCTTGAGGTCGATGCGGCCCGTCACGACCAGGTCCAGGCCGACTTCGATGCCGCCTCGGCCAGCGACGAGGAGACGCTCGAACAGATCCGTTCCACCTATTCCGGCAGCGGCTACATCCTCTGTCCCCATACGGCGGTCGGCGTACACGCGGCGCGCGGTATGCGCGATGTCGTCTGTCTCGCCACGGCCCATCCGGCCAAGTTCGCCGAGGCAGTGCGTGAGGCGATCGGTCTGGAGGCGGCCCAGCCGCCGTCACTGCAGGGGCTCATGGACAAGGAAACGCGCTGCACCGAACTGGACGCCACGCAGGAGGCGGTCAAGGGCCATCTGCGTGACGCGTTGGGGGAAGGCGTTTGAGATGTCTGTGAGTCATCACCGCGTCTCCATTGCTCGGGGGCGTTCGTTTCATCCTGCGGGGCGCGCGGATCGCGTGCCCGTCATTCCCCTTCCTTGCGCGAGATCGACCTCATGACCGACGCCAGCCGTTACGTTCGCATTCTGGATACGACGCTGCGCGACGGCGAGCAGACCCAGGGGGTGTCGTTCTCGCCCGCCGAGAAGGTCAATCTCGCCAAGGCGTTGCTGGAGCAGGTTCGGGTCGACCGCATCGAGGTGGCCTCGGCGCGCGTCTCCAGTGGCGAGGCCGCTGCCGTGTCCCAGATCGTCGCCTGGGCCGAGGACAAGGGGCTTGCCGAGCGTGTCGAGGTGCTGGGATTCGTCGATGGCGGACAGAGCGTCGACTGGATTCATGGCGCCGGCGGGCGGGTCATCAATCTGCTCGCCAAGGGCAGCGAAAAGCACTGTCACGGTCAGCTCTGCAAGACGCTCGACCAGCACGTGGCCGACGTGCGCGACACCATCGCCATCGCCTTCGATCGCGGTCTGGCGGTCAACCTCTATCTGGAGGACTGGTCGAACGGCTATCGCGACAGCCCGGGGTATGTTTTCGGTCTGGTCGAGCGTCTGGCCGATCTCGGTGTCGGGCATTTCATGCTGCCCGACACGCTCGGCGTCATGACGCCGGAACGGGTATTCGCCTCCGTATCGGACATGGTCCAGCGTTTCCCGGGACTCCAGTTCGATTTCCATCCGCACAACGATTACGGGCTGGCCACGGCCAACGTGCTCGCCGCCGCTCAGGCCGGAGCCGCCGCCCTGCACTGCACCGTCAACTGTCTGGGCGAGCGCGCCGGCAATGCCTCGCTGGCCGAGGTCGCGGTCAACCTCCGCGATCAGCTCGGGTTCGAGGTCGGCATCGACGAGAGCCATCTGGCGCGGGTCAGCGAGCTGGTCGAGTATTTCTCGGGTAAGCGTATCGCCGACAACGCCCCCATCGTCGGCGCCGACGTCTTTACCCAGACCGCTGGCATCCATGCCGACGGCGACAAGAAGGGCAGTCTCTATCACAGCCGACTGTCGCCCGAGCGCTTCGCCCGCCGACGCAAATATGCGCTCGGCAAGCTCGCCGGCAAGGCGTCGTTGGCCAAGAATCTGGAGCGGCTGGATATCCATCTTTCGGAGGAGAACCAGCGCAAGGTCCTCCAGCGTGTCGTCGAGTTGGGCGACTCCAAGAAGACCATCACCACCGAGGACCTGCCCTTCATTATCGCCGAGGTGCTGGAGAGCAAGGACTACGACCACGTCGAGCTGCTGGCCTGCAGCATTTCGTCCAGCCTGGATCTGGGCTCGATGGCCACCATCAAGATGCGT
Source organism: Thiorhodococcus drewsii AZ1 (assembly GCF_000224065.1). Classification (GTDB taxonomy): domain Bacteria; phylum Pseudomonadota; class Gammaproteobacteria; order Chromatiales; family Chromatiaceae; genus Imhoffiella; species Imhoffiella drewsii. The sequence goes on along the minus strand of NZ_AFWT01000028.1, from coordinate 31,842 downwards.
CTCGAAGATCAGATCTACACGGCGTCTGGAACCGGCAACGGGGGCTATGACGCCTTCACCAGCGCACTGGGCAAGATCCTCAAGAAACAGGGGCTGAATCTGCCCGCGCTGTCCGACTTCGAGGTGCGTATCCCCAAGGGCGGTCGTACCGACGCGCTGACCGAGTGCAGCATCACCTGGCAGACCGACCGGGGCGACCTGCGCACCCGGGGCGTTCACGCCAATCAGGTCTTTGCCGCCATTGGCGCGACCGTCAGGATGCTCAACATCCTGGTGCACCGGGCACTGGCCAAGGAGAAGGAGGCGACGCCGACGTCCGACATCGCCGAGCCACTCTGCTGACGGGCGTTCGAGTCGCCTGGTTCGGGCGATCCACCCCGTCTCAGTCGTGGCGTCTCGGTGGAAGCGGCGAAAGCCAGCCGATGCCGACCAGGAGACCGCCGACGGCGAGGAAGGACACGATGCGCTCAATGGTGCCGCTGGCGGCGAGATCGATCGCGAACAGCTTGAGGACCACGGCCGCGAACAGGAGCGCGGCCGTCATCCACAGCGGACGCGATCCCCGCCACCGAGCCACCAGCAGCAGACCGACTCCAGTCAGTCCCCACAGCACCGAGATCGAGGTCTGCGCCAGATCGGAGCGGAAGAGTGCGTGCACGCTGTAGTCGATGCCCCCGATGTGGTGCAACGCGCGCAGCAGTATGAGGTTGATCCACAGGAAGGCTAGGCCGCCCAGCAGTCCCCAGAAAAGCCGGTCGTCGCGCCAGTGCGAGGCCATGACACCCTGTTCCGCCAGTCCGATCCACCAACGTGCCAGGACCAGGATCGCGGCACCCGTGAGCGCATCGACCGGATTGAGCACGGGGAGCCAGGGTAGCGAGCCGGTTCCGCCAGGCGATTCGGCCGACCAGAGCGACCAGAGCAACAGCCCCACCGCCAGCACACCACCGATCAGGACCCGATAGACCAAGCGCCAGGCGCCGATCGGCCAGAAGCGTGCCTTTGATACCAACTGCAGCCCGAGCAGCGGGACCAGCGCGATGGCCGCGACCCTCCAGCCTTCGATCGCACCGAACTGTTCGAGCAGACGCCAGCTCGTCTCCCATTGCGCCAGCGCCACCAGCAGCAGCGCCAGCGCGGCGTGACCCCAGGGCAAGAGGGCATGGCGCTCGCGCTGCTCGCTGCGCCAGAGCGTCAGATAAGCCGCTGCGAGAAAGAATGGCCAGGCGAGCATTCCGCCCGACTCGGCCGGATGTGTCAGCCTGTCCAGGCTGACGGCAAGGGCCGCCAGCCCGATCAGCGCCGCTGCGCTCAAGGCGTGATCCAGGCGTCTCCAGGACAGCAGGCTCACCAGCAGTTCGGCGGTCAGGAGCGATCCGATTCCGTACCAGAGCCAATGCGCGGCGAAGGCGTCCGGTGGGCCGATGCGGTCCAGCTCCAGCGCGCCAGCGCCGAACCACCAGGCCAGGCCCCAGAGCAGAAGCCAGGGCGCGCCGCCCCATTCCCAGCGCGCCCGCTTCGCGTCGCAGCGGTCGAGCCAGTAGGCACTGACGAGACCCGCAATGCCGATCATGGCCGAGGCGAGATAGGCGGCATTGGCGAATGGATATGGTGTCGTGTAGGGCAGACCGGCGATGAATGCGAGCGCAGCGCCGGCTTGAAGCAGCAGCCCAAAGGCGCGTGCCAGAGGGCGTCCCTGGCGCGCACCGATCCAGACCAGACCCGCGCCTTCCAGCGCCCAGGCACCGGCCGTGGTCTCGGCGGCCAGTGCGAAGGGGATGGTGATCGAGAGAAAGATGATGCCGAGCGCCAGGAATGCCTGGGCGAGCAGGTCGAGTCCCTCGCTCCGCATCCGGCGCATACCGGCGGAGAGCGCCAGATAGAACAGCCCCATGGCGAGGGCGGACCAGGCGATGCCGTATTCGAAATGGCGGACCAGCGCGATCTGGCAGGCGAAGCTCAGGATCGGCGTGCCGAACAGCAGCGTGGCATCGACATAGCCGCGCAGCCGTGGCGGCTGGCGCAGTGCGTGGAGCACCGTGATGGCGACATAGAACAGAAAGTAGAGCACCAGAAAGGGCTCGGTGCTCGCGAAGCGATCGGGCGCGTAGCGCAGCACGCCCCAGGCGACCGCGATCCCGAAGGTAAAGGCGAATCCGAGCAGATTCAGCGCGCGCCAGCTGCGAAACCAGGCGACCCCCAGAATGGCGGCGTTGAGCAGTGCGTAGTAAGCGAACAGCGCGACATGGTCGTCAGTGCCCGCGTTGGCCAGGATCGGGGCGAGGAAGCCGCCAGCAAAGCCGAACCAGGCCAGCGAGGGTGCGTTTTGGATCACCGCGAGTCCGGCTGCGCCCAGACCGATCGCGGTCAGCGCGGCGAAGGCCGGTCCCGCGTCGAGCAGATGGGCGAGCTGATGGCTGCCGTGGACCGCGAGATAGAGGATGCCGATGCCCGCACCCTGCAGCAGCAGGGCGTAGTCGCGGCGACTCTTGCGCAGCCGCCAGCCGAGCCCGAGCAGGGCCGCGCCGCCGGCCGCCACCGCAGCCAGGCGCAATTCGAGCGTGAAGCTCAGCCACCGCTGATCGACCGCATATTTGATGAGGAAGGCGACGCCGAAGAAGACCAGCAGGATGCCGACGCGCACGAAGAGGTTGCCGCCGAGGAACCAGTCGCGGACCAACTGGATGAGCCCGAGGATGGGGTCGGGGCGCGGCGTCGGGCGCGCGGTCTCTGGTTCCGCCACGGTCGGCTCTGGCGTCGTCTGCCAATCGAGGTCCAGCGAGAGCGGTTCGCTGTCCGGCTCTGGCGCCCGTTCGGCTGCCGGTTGCGTGGGGTTTCCTGTGGCCCGATCTGACTCGGTCTGGGTGCGCGCGGAAGCGGCCGGGTCCGGCGTGCTCTTCAGGCGGGCGATCTGTTCGCGCAGGTCGTCGACCGAGAGACTCAGCGACAGCTGGCGGCCGAGCAGGAATCCGATCAGTCCGTACAGCAGCAGCTCGTCGTTCCAGAGGCCGAAGGCGAGCCCGGCGAGCGAGAGCACCAGCGTGAGTAGGACGTCTCGGATCGGCATGGTCGTTCACCTTCGAAAGAGTGGCTCACGACAGCATAGCCGCTCTCGTCGGCCTCGGGTCCATGCCCGCATCGGCCGGGCGTTTCGCTTCGGTGTCAGGCATTGCCTTTTGCGCGCGACCCGCGACAATAACCGCGCAACCCCGTCGTCAATCAGGAAATTCAGCCCATGAATCCAGAGAAGGTCGTCTTTGGTTTTTTCATCGTCCTCGCACTGACCCTCAATTTCGGCTTCTTCGTCGGGGAGCTCGACAACCCGAATCACCATCACGCCTGGGAGCTGTTTGCGGTGGTGGTCGTCAACATGGTCGCCACGGTCCTTAAGTTCGGCGATCGCAGTCAGATCGGGGCCGTGCTGCTGTCCACCAGCCTGGTCGCCATGCTGCAGCTGTTGGCCGCCACGCTGCTGTGGACCTTTTCGGTCTACGCGACCGATGCTGGATTGACGCCTTCGGTCATGGCCAGCGTCGTCTCTCTGTCTGGCGGCGCCATGATCGCCAACGTGGTGTCGGTCGTCTTGCTGGTGATCGAGACCGTGATGGTGCGTCGCTGAGGGCCGTCCGCGCCACGCTCATGGATACCATCTTTTTCCTCGTCCTGCGGCGGATGCGTGCGCCGCTGCTGATCCTCATCGTCGTCTATGCCGTCGCCATGGCGGGCATGGCGCTCATACCGGCCCAGGACGCCGACGGTCGTCCGACCAGCATGAGCCTCTTCCATGCCTTCTATTTCGTCAGCTACATGTCGACGACCATCGGTTTCGGCGAGTTGCCCAATGCATTCACCGATGCCCAGCGGTTGTGGGTCTCCCTGACCGTTTTCTCCACCGTGGCGGTCTGGATCTATGCCATCGGCAACCTGATCGCGCTGCTGCAGGACACCACCTTGCAGCGGGCGATCGCCGAACGCCGATTCCGCATGCGGGTGCGCGCGGGCTCGCGTCCCTTCTATCTAGTCTGTGGTTATGGTCAGACCGGAAGCGCCTTGGTGCGCGGGCTCACCGACCGCCATCTGCAGGCGGTCGTGATCGACGTCGACCCGGACCGTATCAATCTGCTCCGGCTCGACAATCAGCGCGAGTTCGTGCCGGCGCTCTGTGCCGACGCCCGCAGTCCGGCGGCGCTCGAATCGGCCGGGCTGAGCCATCCGCTGTGCCGGGGCGTGGTCGCCCTGACCAACGTCAACGAGGCCAACCTCAAGATCGCCATCGCGGCCAAGCTGTTGCAGCCCAAGGTCAAGGTCATCTGCCGCGCCGATTCGCACGAGGTCGAGGCCAACATGGCCTCCTTCGGCACCGATCATATCTACGACCCCTTCGATACCTTCGCGCTCTATATCGCTACCGCCATTCAGGCGCCCTGTCAGACCCTCTTGGTCGACTGGCTGTCCGGATTCGGCGGCGAGGCGCTGACGGAGCCGCGCTATCCGCCCACCAAGGGGCTCTGGGTCATCTGCGGTTACGGACGCTTCGGCAAGGCCATGTACCAGCATCTCAAGGGGCAGGGGTTCGAGCTGTCGGTCATCGAGGCCTCTCCGCACAAGACCGGAATTCCACCCGAGGGTGTGATCCATGGTCGCGGCACTGAGGCGGTCACCCTGGAGCAGGCCGAGATCCGGCGCGCGGTCGGGCTGGTGGCCGGGACCGACCACGACGCCGACAATCTCTCCATCATCATGACCGCGCTCGATCTCAACCCGGATTTGTTCGTGATCGCGCGCGAGAACCATATCCAGAATCAGGAGCTGTTCGATCGTGTCGGGGCGCATGCCATCATGAATCCCAGCACCATCATCGCCAATCGTATCCGCATCCGTTTGGTCACACCGCTGCTGGCCGAATTCTCGACCCTGGCACGCTTCCAGGACGAGGAATGGGCCAGTCAGCTGGTGAGCCGCATCATCGCCCTGATCGACGAACGCATGCCCTACGTTTGGGAGGTCATGGTGGACGAGGAGGGCGCCTTCGCCCTGCATGATGACGAGATGCGCCATCTGGTGGCGACGCTCGATACGCTGCTGCGCGACCCCAGGAATCGAGAGCGGCGATTGTGCGCCATCCCGCTGCTGCTGATCCGCGATGGGGAGCGCTTTTTGCTGCCCGAGCTCGACGAGCGGCTCGAACCTGGCGACCATCTGCTCTTCTGCGGTCGCGAGGAGGCACATCGGCGCATGGACTGGGTGCTCCAGAACATCCATGCGTTACGCTATGTTGTGACCGGGGAGTCGCCTCGCGAGGGGCCTATTTGGCGCTGGATTGCGGCTTGGCAACGACTTCGATAATGGCATACTGGACAATTGTCGCTCGCCTACCATAAGGAGGAGGCACATGCACGCGGTCATGACCAATCTCGCCCAGGACCACGCGCGTCTCACGCGCGTGCTTGATCTACTCCAGGGACTGCTCGACCGATTCCATGAGGGCGTCGAGCCCGACTTCGAGCTGATGCAGGAAATGGTCGAATACATCGGCACCTACGCCGACATCGTCCACCACCCGACCGAGGACATCATCTTCCGGCGCGTGCTCGAAAAGGGTGCCGGCCAGCACGACGTTTTCGATGTGCTGATGCGTCAGCATGCAGGTCTGAGCGCCGTGAGCAAACGTTTCAGCAAGTCGCTCGAAGGCATCATCAATGAAGAGGTGCTGCTGCGCGAGGACGTCGAGGCCAACGGCCGCGAACTGGTGGCCACCATGCGCGCCCATCTCCAACTGGAGGACGCGGAGGCCTTCCCCATCGCCCAGCAGTATCTCGATGACGACGACTGGGCCGCGATCGAGGCCGAGGCCCCCGTCGCCGAGGACCCCCTGTTCGGCACTCCAGACCCCGTCCGTTTCCGGGCGCTCTACCGTTGCCTCTACGAACAGGCCCATAGCCCCGAGATTTCCGAATGACCTTTGTGGATACGCTCGACTATCGACACGATAACCCGGAATGTCTCGGTATTTTGCTCGTCAACCTGGGGACGCCGGATACCCCGAGCGTTCCCGACGTCCGTCGCTATCTGGCCGAATTCCTCTCCGACCCTCGGGTCGTGGAAATGGCGCGCCTGCCCTGGATGCTGCTCCTGCACGGGGTGATCCTGCGTACCCGCCCAGCGCGCTCGGCCAAAGCCTACCAATCGATCTGGACCCCTGAAGGGTCGCCGTTGCTGGAGATCTCGCGGCGTCAGAAGACCGCGTTGCAGGATCTGCTCTCCCAGTGGTTTGGCGGTCCGGTGCGGGTTGCGCTCGCCATGCGCTACGGCAATCCATCGGTCGCCGCCGGGTTGGCCGAACTCAAGGCCGCCAATGCTCGGCGGGTGCTGGTGCTCCCGCTCTATCCGCAGTATTCGGCCACCACGGTCGGCTCGGTCTTCGACGCCGTCACCGATGAGCTGCGGCGCTGGCGCTGGCTGCCGGAGCTGCGCTTCATCAACCAGTACCACGACGAGCCGGCCTACATCACCGCCGTCGCCGCCAGCATCCGCGCCCACTGGGCCGAACACGGCCAAGCCGAGCGGCTGCTCTTCTCCTTCCATGGCATCCCCAAGGAGTATTTCGAGAAGGGCGACCCCTACCACTGCCAGTGCCAGAAGACCGCGCGTCTGATCGCCGCCGAACTCGACCTGCCGTCGGATCGCTGGCTGCTCTCATTTCAGTCGCGCCTCGGCAAAAGCGAATGGCTCCAGCCCTACACCGACGCCACACTGGAGGCTTTGGGCGCACAGGGCATCAAGTCGATCCAGGTGATCTCGCCCGGATTCTCGGTCGACTGTCTGGAGACGCTCGAAGAGATGTCGATCGAAAACCGCCACCTCTTCCTCGAAGCCGGCGGCGAGTCCTACAGCTACATCCCCTGCCTCAACGACAACCCCGACCACATGCAGATGCTGGCCGACCTCATCCACCGCCATTGCAGCGGCTGGCCAGAGGTCCAAGGCCCAGCCGTCGACGCCGCCGGTCTCGCCGAACGCGCCGACCGGGCACGCCACATGGGCGCCAAAGCCTGACCCAAAACAGGCGTTTCCCATCGGGAAACGCCTGTCATCACCCACGCCATCCCTATCAACCGTAGGGCGGAATAGCGCAGCGTATTCCGCCGAATGGAAGTGGCTACCCTGCAGTGGAATACACCTACTACTCCGCCCTGCACAGGCTATTCCGCGCGTTTAGCCAAAAATCCCGAGCTGTCGCCCATGTGGAATTTAATCATTCCTTCGATGGTCTGCTCGTCTTTCAATTTGATCCAGCCGGAGCCTGATGCAGCATCGGATTCGTCGCTTCCGCTCCAAGTGAATTCGAATCTCTCCGTTTCAGCACTCCTGATGATCTTGCCATCAATATCACCGGAAACAAGCCCGAACTGAAATTCGCCCGTCCTGCTCTTGCCGATTGTGATATAGGCACGGACGTCCATGTTGAAATAATCCTCGTCCCAGAGTTCCATTTCATCAATGTACCAAGTGCCAGTGTATTTCATGGTTTGTGATCTTTATGAACCGTGCAAAATAAATCTGTCCCCTTTTTCGATCTTTAGCTACCCCTGGCCAGCAGAGTGTGTCTTTAGTAATAGCTTTTTGATCTTTCTTTATATAGAGCCAGCCATCCGCTGGATAATTCGCCGAATGTGATAGTCAATCTATTAGTATTTTTGGTTTGCCAAGATAGTTCATCGCTCTTCATCTGCTGCGCATAACGATGCAAATCAGCCGCGCGCGCCTTTGGCGCGTCGGCTGGATTCGCCTTGTTATGGCTCTTCATCTTCTTCATCGTCATAAGATAGATATTCATTATCCATTATCTCTACAAAACTGATTCTTCGACTGATATCATCAAGCTCTGTATAGAGTTCATCTATCTCCTCCTCCACTTCATACAGGTGAGTATCATTTATTAATGCACTTATGTAGTTGGGAGCCATTTCAGGATCCAAATCTAAAGCTTGGAATGATCGCAAAAGGTCTATATGACTTCCAGTGCTATCCGGGTGCATTAGAAATAACAACAACTCCTTTTTCTTTATTCTCTCTTCGATAAAATCTAGTTTCTCGCCGTAGAAAACTCGAATTGCCTTTGAATCTCCTCTTAACTCATCCGTATATATATTTAGTTCCGTAGCCTGTCTTCCGATTACAGTGAAAACGCTTTTTGCGATTTTGAAAACGATTTTACCAACGAACTTGCGAATCTGATCCGTATTATAGACAGGGAAAAACTCATTGTGATTTTGAGTTTCAATTTTAAGATGCTTTTCTAAATAATTCAGAAAATCATCTTTTTCAGCTCTAATATCTGGAACGCTACCCAAGGAAAATCTGCCATATCGATGCGTCTTATAAAACTTTGAAAGTAGCGACAAGAATTCCTTATGAACACCAGATAGCGACAAGCTTCTAACCGTGTCAACTCGATTTGCCAAATCCATTACATTGTGAGATATAAGACTTCTTTCAAACGCCTCAATATCAAGCTCATCGCTGTACTCGATTAAAATAATTGCCACTTTAAGTAGGCGCTCAATTCCTACAGATAAATTGTATAAAACCTCGAAAATATCTGTCGCCGCACCTAAATTTTCAAGCTTGTCTAGTCGCTGTATTCCGTTGTAAATAAACGTACCAGAGATGTCCACTTCAACGCCTAAAGCGAAGTTTTGCCACCATTCATCTGGTTTCATAACGATTGTCTATTTGTAGCCATAACAGTTGATTAGAAAGATTCTGTAATTCTAGCGCTAGACAGAATCACTAATTATCGAGATAGGCAGATTCTGTATAGCATTGCGGCTCCACAGAGCAGTCAGTTGACGCGGATCGCAGATTTCCCGCACCAACGCTGCGCCGGATCAGCGTCGCTGGCTAGGCAGCTCACCCGCTGTTCTGTTTTCCCCAGCCTGCTAGACAGAAACGGCATGGATGATCGGACACGCCTGGTCCGTCAAGCGCAAACGGATCGATCTTATACTCTTGCTCCCTGAGTGGGCAATCTGAACGTCATCGCTGGCAGTATCAGGGCCGGCAGTCGCTTATTCGGCGCAACCGCACAGGGAGGAACGCACCAATCGTGCTGCAGATCAAGCCGGAGTGTGTTACCCAAAATGAATTCCGGCTCTCCGTCACCAGTTTCCGCCTCCGGCATCAGAGTCGTAGGATGCGCTGAGGGACAAACCGCATCGATCACGAAGACCTCCGTGCCTCGAATGATGCGGTTCGCACTTGCTCACCGCATCCTACTGGGCTGTTTCGTCCCCATCTACCAGTTCTCTCATCGACATTCGAATCTATCCCATGAATCAGCATCCACATCCAACCGAGATCAGTCTCCATCAGCAGTCCCGCATCCTTGAAATCGCCTTCGACGATGGTGCGCGTTTCTGTCTGCCTTGCGAGTATCTGCGGGTCTATTCCCCGTCCGCAGAGGTGCGCGGTCATTCTCCGGCGACGGCGAAGCTCCAGGTCGGCAAGGAGGCTGTGAACATCAAAGATCTGCTGCCCATCGGTCAATATGCGCTGAAGATCGTCTTCGACGACGGGCACGACTCGGGGCTCTACGACTGGGGCTATCTCTACAAGCTCGGGCGTGCCTGGCAGCCGTTCTGGTTCGATTATCTGCGACAGCTTAAGGATGCCGGGCATGAGCGCCAGGGAGCGGATCCTTTCGAGGAGCTGAAGGCGCGTGGTGAGGCGCCATCCCGGCTGCCAGACGTCGCCGCTTCTTGATTTCACCCGATCCGGGTTTTGCCTGTTCAACCGATGGAGGACGACCATGCGCATTCGCCGTTCGATCTTTCTGACGCTGCTGTTCGGGGGCTCTCTTTCACTGGGCTCGGTTGCTTCAGCCGCTCCGGTGGAGTCGACCGCCGACGTCCCGGAGGCATCCGGCTGGCGGACCGAGGTGGTCGTTGACGGGCTGGAGCATCCCTGGTCCATCGCCTGGCTGCCGGATGGCTCGGCGCTGGTCACCGAGCGGCCCGGTCGGTTGCGGCTGATCCGCGATGGGGCCTTGGTGTCGACGCCGATTGCAGGTGTGCCCGATGTCCTGGCGCACGGGCAGGGTGGGTTGATGGATGTCGCGCTCCATCCTGATTTCGCGACCAACCGGCTCATCTATCTGACCTATGCGGTGGGCAGCAAGGAGGCGAACCGTACCCTTCTGGCCCGGGCGCGCTTGGAAGAGGACGGGGCGCGCCTCTCGAATCTGAAGGTGCTCTTCCGGAATCCAGACACGAAAAAGGGCGGTGCGCATTTCGGCTCGCGGCTGTTGTGGCTGCCGGATGGGAGTCTGCTGATGAGCCTGGGCGACGGCGGCAATCCGCCGTTGTCGTTCGATGGCGACTTCATTCGCAAGCAGGCGCAGAACCTGGGGACGGACTTTGGCAAGCTGGTGCGGCTCACCGAGGATGGCAAGCCGTTCCCCGGCAATCCCTTCGTCGCCGAGAGCGGGGCTAGACCCGAGATCTATACCTTCGGTCACCGCAACATCCAGGGTCTGGCGCGCGATCCGGCGAGCGGTCGGGTCTGGGCGAGCGAACATGGTGCGCGCGGCGGGGACGAGCTGAACCTGATCCGGCCCGGCCAAAACTACGGCTGGCCGGAGGTTACTTACAGCATGGAGTATTTCGGTCCGGCGATCTCGGACGTGCATAGCCGATCGGACGTGCCGGACCCCAAAGTGGTCTGGACGCCATCGATCGCGCCGAGCGGACTGGCCTTCTACAGCGGCGACCGCTATCCGGGCTGGACGGGCGATCTCTTCTCCGGTTCGCTGAGTTTCGGACAGATCCGCCACGTCCAGCTCGACGGGGAGCGGGTGGTCGGCGAGGAGAAGCTGACGATCGGAAAGCGGGTGCGCGATGTGCGCCAGGGGCCGGATGGGTATCTCTACGTCCTGACGGACGAGTCCGACGGGGCGTTGCTGCGGATTCTTCAGCTTCCAGCTACCAGCCTCCAGCGGCCAGCTGGCCAAGAGATCGAGCGCCGCTGAACCTTATGGCTGCAAGCTGCTCATGCCAAGGATAAAAGCCGCCATGCATCCCAAGCACCAAAGGCTGGGAGCTGGCGGCTGGAGGCTGACCGCTACGCCGCTACTTCTTCCGGCCCTGCACTCGCAGACGTAGGGCGTTGAGGCGGATGAAGCCGGTGGCGTCGCCCTGGTCGTAGGCGCCGGCATCTTCCTCGAAGGTGGCGATGGAGGCGTCGAAGAGGCTGTTGGTCGCTGATTTGCGGCCGGCGACCATGACGTTGCCCTTGTAGAGGTTCAGTCGGACCTCGCCGTTGACGACCTTTTGGGTCTGGTCGATGGCGGCTTGCAGCATCTCGCGCTCGGGGGCGAACCAGTAGCCGTTGTAGACCAGGCTGGCGTAGCGCGGCATCAGCTCGTCCTTGAGGTGGGCGGCCTCGCGGTCCAGCGTCAGCGATTCGATGGCGCGGTGGGCCTTGAGCAGGATGGTGCCGCCGGGGGTTTCGTAGCAGCCGCGCGACTTCATGCCGACATAGCGGTTCTCGACGATGTCGGCGCGGCCGATGCCGTTGGCGCCGCCGATGCGGTTGAGCTCGGCCAGGATCTCGGCTGGGGTCATGCGCTTGCCGTCGATGGCTACCGCGTCTCCCTGCTCGAAGGTCAGTTCGATGGTGGTCGGCGTGTCCGGCGCCTCCTGGGGCGAGACGCTCCAGCGCCACATGTCGGCGCCCGGCTCGACCCAGGGATCCTCCAGATCGTAGCCCTCGTAGGAGATGTGCAGCAGGTTGGCGTCCATCGAATAAGGCGACTTGCTGCCGTCGCGCTTCATCTCGACCGCGATGCCGTGCTTCTCGGCGTAGGCCATCAGCTTCTCGCGCGAGAGCAGATCCCATTCGCGCCAGGGGGCGATGATCTTGATGTCGGGGTTGAGTCCATAGGCGCCGAGCTCGAAGCGCACCTGGTCGTTACCCTTGCCGGTGGCGCCGTGCGAGATGGCGTCCGCGCCGGTCTCGGCGGCGATCTCGATCAGGCGCTTGGCGATCAGCGGACGGGCGATCGAGGTGCCGAGCAGGTACTCGCCCTCGTAGATGGCGTTGGCGCGGAACATGGGGAAGACGAAGTCACGCACGAACTCCTCGCGCAGGTCGTCGATGTAGATCTCCTTCACGCCGGCCGCCTTCGCCTTGGCGCGCGCCGGCTCCACCTCTTCGCCCTGACCGATGTCTGCGGTGAAGGTCACCACCTCGCAGCCGTATTCCTCCTGCAGCCATTTGAGGATGACTGAGGTATCCAGTCCGCCGGAATAGGCCAGGACCACCTTTTTGATTGCGCTCTGCGCCATCGTCTTGCTCCAAATCTACGGTTTAACAGGCCCCATCGGGCAATCGCACAGTATAGAACGGCGCCCTGGGCTGCGGGAGGCTCCAGTTTCGGTCGCGTTCGACCTCTCGTCGGTCGAGATCTTCGGAGCGTGGATGCGTCGGTTGTTTTGGGTTCGGTGATGGCTGTCTTCTGGCTGCCACGGGCTTGACATTATGTTGTCAGAAAACTGAATTAAATCAGCATTCTTCATCGCCTCTTCACCTGGCCTCAATCAGTCTGAAACAAAGTTCGTGGAACATGGCGCCATTATTTCAGACACCAGATTGCGTCAGAGGCGCTTACCGCGATGTCCGAGATCAAGCGCATGCACCCCCTGAAGTACCGCAGCATTTTCCTGTCGGATATCCACCTTGGCTTTCGAGGCTGTCAGGCCCGTTTCGTGCTCGATTTCCTGCAGTCGACCCAGTGCAAGCAGCTCTATCTGGTCGGGGACATCGTCGATCTCTGGGCGATGAAGGGCGGGCTCTATTGGCCGGAACTGCACAATCAGGTGGCGCGCGAGATCTTCGACAAGGCGCGGCGCGGGACCGAGGTGATCTTCATTCCGGGCAACCACGACGGTCTCTTCCGCGAGCATCTGGACGCACGCTTCGGCGATGTGGTGGTGCGCGACGAGGTGGTGCATACGACCGCTGACGGTCGGCGTTTCCTGGTGCTGCACGGCGACAAGTTCGACGGCGTGGTGCAGAACAGCCTCTGGCTGGCCAAGCTCGGATCGCAGGCCTACGATCAGCTGCTGGCGCTCAACGGGGTTCTGAGTCGGGTGCGCTCGTTGTTCGGCCTCAAGTATTGGTCCCTGGCCGGTTATCTGAAGCACAAGGTCAAGGATGCGGTGAGCTATATCGGCAATTACGAGCGTGCCGTCGCGACCGAGGCCCAGCATCGCAATCTGGACGGCATGATCTGCGGCCATATCCATCATGCCGAGATGCGCGAGGTCGAGGGTATTTCCTATTGCAACTGCGGCGATTGGGTCGAAAGCTGCACCGCGTTGGTCGAGCATCACGATGGCCGGCTCGAACTGTTGCGCTGGACGGATGCCTATCCGGAGACCCTCACCACATTGGAGCCAGCGGTCGTATTGGCTCAGGCCAGTTAAGTCGGGGGGAGTGTCGCGGGGCGTGAGGGAGACAGGATGCGGCCCGATCTCTATGATTGGGCGTCTCCATCATCGCCGAGAGGGATACCGCCATGCCGACACTGCGCATCCTCACCAACGTCACCGTTGCGCCAGACGCCCGTCAGGCGCTCCTTGCTCGCGCCTCCAGCGCGGTCGCTGAGATGCTCGGCAAGCCCGAGTCCTATGTGATGGTCGTGCTCGAAGAGGGGCGCGACATCGTCTTCGGCGGATCCTTCGATCCGGCCGCCTATCTCGAACTCAAGAGTCTCGGTTTGCCCGAGGATCGCACGCCGGATTTCTCCCGCGTCCTTTGCGAGCTGATGTCCGAGCTGCTCGCCGTGCCGCCTGGGCGCGTCTATATCGAGTTCGCCTCTCCGCCACGTCATCTGTTCGGCTGGAACTCCGGGACCTTTTAGGCGGTTTCCGCGAAAGAACGGACCGATCGTAGGATATGGTGAGGAACGAACCGCATCGCTTGCGAACGATGCGGTTCACAGGCTCACCGCATCCTACGGGGAGATTCTTTTGGGATATCGCCTTAGAAGGTTGCGCGCGCGCGCTGGTTCGCCAACCAGTAGAAATGACAGGGCGGGACGACGACTCGGTTGTTGAAGAGTGCGGGTGAGTCGCCCGTGACCAGATCCTGTAGCTGTCCGTAACGGAAGAGTCCGCGCTGACTCAGCTCCTCCAGATCCAGATATTGTGGCGTCAGGTCGAAGTTCGCCACGACCAGTACCGAGCTGGTCGGCATGGTCGGATGGGTGCGCAGAAAGACGAACAGATGCGGGTTGCTGACGTCGATGAGTTCGCGGTTGTTGAAGTCGGCGAAGGCTGGTGTGTTCTTGCGTACCGCGATCATCCGCTTGAGGCCGTCGAAGATGCGCTGCTCGACGGTGCCGTGATCGAAGCGCCGGTCGGCGCGGTCCCAGTTGATGCGTGGACGGTGGATCCAGCGGGCGTCGTTCGCCTTGTTGACGTCATCAAGGAAGGAGCAGTCGTTGAAGGTTCCGATCTCGTCGCCGTACCAGAGGAGTGGGATGCCGCCGAAGGACAGCATCATGCCGTGCAGCGTCAGGATCAGCTCGACTGAATGCTCGATCGCCTCTGGATCGTTGATCTCCAAGGCCGTTTCCAGACCGGCGAGCGAGGCCAGGGCGCCGGCGATGCGCGCGTCTCCGGTTTTGTGATTGACGCCGAAGGGGCGACCTCGGGCCGGCGATCCCTCGAAGGCGCCGGTGAACCAGTCGACCAGGAAGCGTCGGTGGGCGTAGGGATCATAGTTGCAGGTGCGGATGTCGGCGTCGTCGAAGCCGAGGCCGATGTCGTCATGACAGCGGATGTAGTTGAGCCAGGTGGCGCGATCGAGCTTGTGGGGCAGACTCTTGATGCCCTGGTCGAGCAGCTTGGCGTTCTTGGTGGCGACTGCGTCCCACAGCAGGGCCATGAAGGTGGCGTTGTAGGCGACCTCGCATTCCTTGGCGATCACGGCGTCCTCGCCGAAATATTTGATGATTTCCGAGGGGGCGACGATCGCCTCGGCGATGAAGAGCACGCCAGGCGCGGCCACCTGACAGCAGTCCTTCATCAGCTGCAGGATGAGGTGCGCCTCGCGTTCGTTCTGCGAGGTGGTGCCGATCTTCTTCCACAGGAAGGCGACCGCGTCCAAGCGCACGATATCCGCGCCCTGATTGGCCCAGAACAGGATGATGTCGACCATCTCGATGAAGACGGCCGGGTTGGAGTAGTTGAGGTCCCACTGGTACTCGTTGAAGACCGTCATCACCCACTTGCCCATCTCCTCGTCCCAGGTGAAGTTGCCTGGTGCGTTCTCCGGGAAGATCTCGGGCAGGGTCTCCTCGAACATGTCGGGCACGTCCCGATTGGGGAAGACGTAATAGAAGTCTTGGTGGCTCTTGTCGCCTTCGCGTGCCTTCTGGGCCCATTCGTGTTCGTTGGAGGTGTGGTTCACCACCACGTCGAGCGTGAGCAGCATCCCGCGCTTGCGCATGCTCTCCGATAGGGCTGCGATGTCCTCGAGCGTGCCGGCGCGCGGGTCGATGTTGCGAAAATCGCTCACGGCATAGCCGCCGTCGCTCGCTCCGAGCGGACAGCGCAGGATCGGCATCACATGGACCATGTTGACGCCGAGCTCCTGCAGATAGGGCAGGCGATCGATCAGCCCCTCCAGGTTGCCCGCGAAGCCGTCGAGGTAGAGGGCCATGCCGACCCACTCCGGACTCAGGAACCAGTTGTGGTCCTCCTCGCGCTCCATGTCGAGCTGTTTGAGCGCGTGGGGCCGGTCGATGTAGGCCTGGGCCAGGCGCTCGGTCAGCGCCACCATATGCTCCTTGAAGTCCTCGCGGTGGCCGTAGAGATGCTCGAAGAGCGAGTGGATCGCGTAGAAGTTGGCGCCGAGGCGGGTGTAGAAATGGCGTAAATCTTCACGCACGACCCGATGGCTGAACTCGTCGAGGATGTCGTTCAGCAGGGCGTGTGAAACCTGTTCGTACATGCAGACTCCAGAGGGCGTTGGAGGCTAGGAGTGGAGACCCCATCGATCGATGAAGGGCCGGTAAAACTCGGGGTCGGCGACGGTCGCTCCGCGTTGACCGACAACCAGAGAGGCGAACGATTGGGCGCGCTCCAGGGTCGTCGCGAGCGGCCAGCCGCGCGTGATGCCGAGGATGGTCACTGAGGCGAAGGCATCGCCGGCGCCGACCGTATCCACGACCTCCAGGGCTGGCTGTGGCGCAACCAGAACCGGTTCGGTCTCGGGCGTGAGGGCGAGCGCGCCGGCCTCGCCGAGCGTCACCACAATGCCGTTGAGCTGATGACGATCGAGGAATGTTCGAGCCAGGTCGATCATGTCGGTGCGGGCGTCGTCCGGCTCGCTCAGACGCAGGAGTTCGTCACGGTTGAGCTTGACCCAGTCGGCCTCGGTGACCAGGGTCAGCGCCGCGTCACGCGACCACCAGGGCTCGCGCAGGTTGACGTCGAGAAAGACCTGATGGGGCGTGGATGCCTTGATCGACTGTAGCGCCGCCGCCGATACCGGGCGGCGCAGCGCGAGCGTGCCGTGATAGAGCACCCCGCAGTCCCCCGCATCCTTGGGGGCGCGGATGAAATCGTAGGCGCAGTCGAGGAGGATATCGTAACTGGGTTCGCCGTTGTGAACACTGACCTCGACCCGTCCTGTCGGATGGTCGGGGTCGGTCTGCAGGCCGCTCGTGTCCATGCCCCACTCGACCATGCCGGAGCGGATGCGTTCGCCCGCCTCGTCGGTTCCGACCGCGCTGAGGAAGCGCGGTGCGGCGCCGAACGCTTGCAAGTTCCAGGCGACGTTGAATGGGGCGCCGCCCAGGATCTGGCGACCGTCCGGGAAGCAGTCGAGCAGCACCTCGCCGAAGATACAGATTGAGGGTGTCTTCACGATGGGATGTCCTCTTCTGGTGCGTCGTTTTGCGCGCCGGCTCTGTCGGTCGGTCTATGCTGGCTGTTCAGGGCGTCATCAACGGGATGAGATCCGGGCGGAAATGTCCCACGCCCTCCAGGATTCCCGCGCTGTAATTGCCGTTCATCCCTTCCCAGTCGCCGCTGGCGCAATAGAGCCGATCCTCGAATCCGTGCTCCTTGGAGCCTGCCAGCGCCTCTTGGCGAATCCCTGGATGGGCGTTGGCGACCAGCACCGATGGGATGTGACTCGTCAGCACCTCCAGATCGTTGCCGCTGTCACCGGCGAACAGTGTCGCCTGGTGATCTAGGTCGAGTCTGCGCATCAGGAAATCCACCGCATGGAACTTGGTGGCCTGTTCGGGTAGGACGTCGAGCAGGCCCAGGTCGGCCAATTCGTCCAGACTCCAGATCAGGCTGGCGGGGATCGCCGCGTCGGACAGAATGGCTGAGAGCTCCGAGCGTAATCGATCGGGGTCGATGTCCGTTGCGGTGTAATAGCTGAGTTTGAATCGCCCCTGCTTTTCGGGTTCCTGAGGGCGTAACGCAGGGTGTTCGGCGAACAGTTCGCGGATGCGCGCGCGTCCTTCCTCTCCCCAATGTTCGCTGATCTCGGTCGCCCAGTCCTCGACGGGTTGCCAGTCGTCGGCGACGCGCATGTAGAGGCTGGTTCCGACGTCGCCCACCAGATAATCCGGTCGGGGCAGCGCGTAATGGGTGATGCCCGATTCCACCAGGCCGAGGTCGCGACCGCTGACATAGGCCAGGGTGATGGCCGGATTGGCGACGAGGCGGCGGAATCGATCGCGGGCCTCTGGCGACTCCGGTTCGGTCCCGTTCGGGATGAGCGTGCGGTCGAGATCGGTGCAGAGCAGGAGTGGCTGGATCATGAGGCACCCGGAACGCGACAGGAACGGAAAAAGTCGTAGTAGTCGATGGCCTCTAGGATGCCCTTTGCGTGCGCCTGCTTGGCGAAATAGATGTTGTCCACCTCGGTGAGCTGGGAGAGTTCCTCCTCGTGGCGGTTGGCGACCACCACCGCGAGGGTATTGCCGCGCATCATGTCCTCGTCCGCGCCCGAGCCGCCGACCACCAGCACATGTTCGAGCGGGATGCCGAAACGGTGGGCGACATAGCGCACGGCGAGGCCCTTGCTGGCGCGCACCGGGATTACATCGAGGAATTGGCCGAAGGCATGGACGACGTTTACCGTCAGCTCGCGCGTGCGCAGTAGCGTCGAGATCTCCTCGACGCTCGGGGCGATCGTGGGGTCGTAGTGATACGAGATCTTGAAGAAGCTCTGCTCGATCTTGGTCTGGGGAATGAGTCCGGGGACATCCTGGAGCGCGCGGCGGACCGCCTTGGGTTTCCAGAGATGATCGACGTGGTCGTGCCAGTAATCGTCCGGTACCAGTCGCGCCGAGTAATGGATTTCGGTGCCCAGGCTGGTGATGAGCACGTCTGGGATCGGGATTCGATGCTTCTTGAGCTCGGTGAGCACGCTATCGAGCCGGCGTCCGGTAGCGATGCCGAAATTGGCGCAGCGCTTGTTTCTGCGCATCATGGCGACGAACTGCTCGACACCTTCCGGATCGCCCAGCAGGCTCTGGTCGAGGTCGGTGAACAGGGCGCGGTCGCGATAGATCATGCTGCGTCGCATGGGCGGCGTGTCCGGGATCGGCTCGTGCTTGGTGCGCAACGGCTCGATCCGGCGCAGATACTCCTTGGCATGCGCCTGCCAGGAATAGTGCGCGCGCACACCGACCAGTCCCTTCTCGGAATATGTCTGCCACAGCGCGCGGTCCTTGAGGATGCGCAGCAGGGCCTCGGCGATCGCGGCGCGGTCGAGCGGATCGACCAGGATTCCGTTGTCGCAGTTGCCGATGATGTCGACCGGACCGCCGTTCTCGGTGGCGACCAGTGGGAGTCCCGAGGCGGCCGCCTCCAGAAGGGTCAGGCCGAAGGGCTCGGTCAGCGCCGGGTTGATGAAGACGCCGCCGCTGAGTGTGGTGAGGCGGAAGATCTCGGGGACCTCGTCCGTGGCGTGGTGCTTGGGGACGGCGACCTTGCCGTGAAGGTCGTAGGCATCGATCGTGATGAGGATATCGGTCAGAACGTTTCTGGCGCCTTCCTCCAGCTCGCGAATGTCGTCCCGGTTACCGGCGACGATGAGCAGGTTGGCTTGCTTCTGCAACTCGGCGGATTCGCCGTAGGCTTCGAGCAGGGCGACGATGTTCTTGCGGTGGTCGGCGCGTGAGAGCGCCAGAATCATGGGCTTGCTGGGATCGTCGAGGAAACGGGCCACCTCGTCTGCGAAGGGGATCGGCGGGTCGTTCTTCGCCGGCGGATGGAAGCGGTCCAGGTCCGTGCCGGGCGGGATGACCACCATGCGGTCCGGTCGCGAACAGTCGTAGAGGCCGTATTGCTCCTCGATTTCGTTATGGGTGCTGGTGATGACCAGATCGACGTTTGCGAGCACCGATTCCTCGGCATCGATACGTCGAAGCATGTTGTAGCGGGCGTCGATCTCGTCGCTGTCGAGACCGGCTGCAAGCAGCCGTTGGCGTTTGTCGCGTCCGAGTGAGTGACCCGTATGGACCAGCGGGGCGCCGATGAGGCTGGCCAGATTGGTGCCGACATAGCCGGCATCGGCATAGTGGCTGTGGACGATGTCGGGCCAGCGTCCCTGTTCGTGCAGAAAGGCCGCCAGGTTGTCGATAAAGCTGTCCAGATGATCCCAGAGCTGCTCCTTGGGGATGTAGCCGTCCGGGCCTGCGTCGATGCGAACGATACGGGTGTTTTCGCTGAGCGTCTCGATGGGTTGGGCATAGTCGGCGCTGACCGCCGGATCTTGGACGCGTCGCGTGACCAGGTCGACCTGGGTGACCTCGTCGCATCGGCCTAGCGCGCGGGCCAGATCGACGACATATTTGGTTTGTCCGCCTGTGTCTGCATCGCGTCCCAATTCCAGGTCATGGCCGCGAATCAGTCCATGGATGCTTAGGAGCAGGATATACATCAGGGATTTCCTTTCGTTCTCGGCGACCGCAGAGCGCGGCGCCGTCTTACAGCGTCGACCCCTTCTAAGATACGGGGATAGCGTCGTGATTCCAAATCCGAGCCGGTCTTCTAGTCGCGGATGATCGATGTAAAACGCGATTCTTCCATTGTGATTCAGCTTTTTTGCGCAGAGCGCATATTGCGGTGTTGTCCGGGGAGATAGGCTTCAAACAAGGGGCGTTCAGCCGGGGCGGACCGCGTCGTCTGCGGGTCCGCCTTGGACAGTCGCGGGTTTATCTTGGCGCATCAATACACCTCTGTCGTATCCATTCAGCCTTCGTTCATTTTGCCCCGCGTATTCTTCAGCCATCTTGGCCGATTCTAGATCCTCCGCATGCGTGAATTGCAGACGCAGGGGCGAGGGGTTCGGCTCGATTGAAGGTGGAAGGTTTCCCAATGGCGAGGTCATCCCTAATGAAACGATCGATACTTCTGGCAGCAACCTTAGTTGTTCTCTCAACCAGTGCCACTGGCGCCTACGCCTACAGGGGCGATGCGGGGGCCGCAGCGGCCGCCGGATTCGTCGGTGGTCTATTCACCGGCATCTTGCTCGATGCGGCTCCGCCGCCTCGGGTCTATCGGCCCGCTCCGGTGGTGGTCGAGCGCTACTATGAGGTGCCTTCGCGTCATCACTGGCGCCACCGTCACTCGTCACGGCGAGACTATCGTCATGGCCATCGTCATTGGGGCCATCACGGTCGTCGGGATCGCTGGCGCGACTGACGCGGCCGGGTTTTGCGTTCGCGTGCCTCCGGGGTCGGTTCGCGACGGCCCCGCGCTGTTGAATTCATCTCGATCACCCGATAGTCGCCAGGCGCGAGCGTATCGAGTCGCCATGTTCCGATCGCGGCCCGCACCAGCCGCAGGGTTGGCAGCCCGACGGCGGCGGTCATGCGTCGGACCTGTCGGTTGCGTCCCTCGTGGATCTCGATCTCGATCCAGGCAGTCGGGACGCTTTTGCGAAAGCGCACCGGTGGGTCGCGCGGCCAGAGATCCGGTTCTGCCAGGCTGCGGACACGGGCCGGCCGCGTTGGCCCGTCTTTCAGCGTCACACCACGCCGAAGCTGTTTCAGCTGAGTCTCATTGGGCGTGCCCTCGACCTGAGCCCAGTAGGTCTTCCATTCCTTGTGTCTCGGATGGCTGATGCGGTGCTGCAGCCCCCCGTCGTCGGTCAGCAGTAGTAACCCCTCGCTGTCCTTATCCAATCGGCCCGCCGGATAGACGTCCGGCAACGGTAGATAGTCGGCAAGCGTGACGCCCGAGCCTGCCGGTGCGCCGGTGAATTGGCTGAGAACGCCGTATGGCTTGTTGAAGAGGACGAGGCGGGGCATGCAGGAGTCCAGTGATTCGGAATGGGGCCATTCTACAATGCGTCTCGGCAGGGCTCCGGGCGTGACGGTCGTCTTGCGACAGCGCGCCTTGAAGGAACCATTCATCGGAAGAACGCTGAGTACAAACGCATTTCCATGGATCTTTTGGCATCTGCCGCCATCTTGTGTTGCAGTGCACAATCGTCCAGGCGCCCACTGTCGATCCACGTTTCCTGATCGGCACCTAGGGCTGGACCGCAACAGGCCGCATGGCCGAGGTTCTCGATGTCCGATAAAGATCCGTTCGCAAGGGCTTTTCAAAAACGCGTTCGGCTCAAGGATGGAACTCTATGTCGCGTTCGTTCCATTGGTCCCGATGATCGGGATTTCATGAATGTCTGTTTCGATGGCTTGTCCGCAGCCTCCCGTCGGATGCGGTTTTTCGGTATCAAGCCCGCGCTGACCGAGTCCGATCTGGACTTTTTTACCAGCGCCGATGGTCGTGACCATATCGCGCTGGGCGTCGTCCGGCTGGGTCCGGGCGGTGAGGAGATCGAGCCGTTGGGGGCAGGGCGCTGCATTCGCCAAGGGCAAGACTCCGATGGCTGCGAGTTGGCCATGGCAGTGATCGACGTCGCGCAAGGTCGTGGTGTGGGAACGGCCCTGCTGGAGGCGCTTATCGCGGCTGCCTCGGAGCAGGGCTTCCGGCGCGTTCGCTGTGAAATTTTGGCGTCCAATATGGGCATGCGCGCACTGGCGTCGCGCTTGGATGGACAGTTTAGCTGGCGCGAGGGCGGAGAGCTGGAATTCGACTACGAGCTTCCCCCGCCTGTACCGAAGGCGTCAGCGGACGCGAACCTTGCGCCCTGGGCGATTCCCGAACTGGCATTCGAGTCCGGCTCCCGGATCGCCTCGCATGCGCTGGGTCTAACCTTCGATCTCGGGCAGGCATTCTGGGTACGGTGGTTGGAGCGTTGGCCCTGGAGTATCGATTCCCTGCGGAGCGGCTCGCACTTGGGGCACGGTCGGGTCTAGCTGTTTGGCCGAATCGCCTCGCGATTCTCCAGGGTTGTGTCGAGCTGGGTCACCGGTCGCGCTCGGAAATTGCGCGGTCACCGATCGCAAGCGAACTTCGTCACACTTTGGGGCTCGGTCGCGAAATCGTCGCGAGCAGGTCGTCATTCGGTAAGAATCCCTTGATAGCGTGAATCTACTGATGCTCTTCCTCTCCAGGTTTCAGCTGGCAAGCGGTGGGATCCAGGTTGCTTGCGCGGCCCGAGGTTCTTGCCCCTTATCGCCCGGCTAGGCTGGTCTTCGCTCGGTGGTTTCCGATGTCTTCGTTCGCACCCGATGGTCAAGATGACGATAGCAAGAACGCCCGATTCGTCTCTCTTCTTTGGACCCTGAAACGCGCAGTGGATCAGGCGCCGCCCGGTAGCGTTCCTGGGGTTCACTACGTGCATTTTCATGCCCTGCGCAAGGACGCGGATTATCGCGACGACCTGCTCGGAAAGATGCTGGAATCGTCCGATTCCGGTCTCCGCTCGCTTGCGGAGGAGGTCGTGGCGTTTTCTGCGCACATCCACCAGGGGGATAGTGATTCGTCGCCCCTCGATCGTGATGCTGTGCCGTTGACGCGCCCTGTCTCCGCTACCGCAGTTGGATCGCCGCCATTGGATCGCGGTCCGGCGGCGGGCAAGGGTGGGGTGAAGGCATTGCTGCTGATGCTGATTCTGGTCTCCTTGGGCGTCGGTATCTATGTGGCCAGCGCGACGGGTCTCCTTCAGCGGATGATTCAGGTTCGGGTGGAGGGGAGTCTCGCTCAGGATACCCATTGGCACTCGGGATCGACCTACCGTCTGAGCGGTCTGGTCTTCGTCGAAGGCAATACGGTTCTGACCATCGAGCCGGGCGTTCGGGTGATCGGCGAGCCGGGGTCCGCGCTGATCGTCACCCGGGATGCCCGTATCAACGCCCACGGGTCGGCTCAGGATCCGATCGTTTTCACCAGCGCCAGTCCGGTCGGAGAGCGTCATCGGGGCGACTGGGGTGGGGTGGTTCTGCTCGGGAATGCGCCGGTCAATACCCCGGTCGCGCATATCGAGGGCATCGACGCGGGAGATCCGCGCGGCTTCTTCGGCGGTCAGGCCGATTCGGATAGCTGCGGCATTTTGCAATACGTTCGCATCGAATATGCCGGCTATGAGATCTCGAAGGACAACGAGCTGAATGGACTGACGCTCGGTGGATGCGGCAAAGGGACCATTCTTCGCTTCGTCCAGGTCCATCAGGGGCTCGATGACGGAATCGAGCTGTTTGGCGGCAGCGCAAACCTGAGCCATGTGGTCATATCCGGCGCGGCGGACGATGGTCTGGACTGGGATCGCGGCTGGACCGGCTTCGGCCAATTCATCGTGATTCAGCAGGATTCGAACGCTGGCGATACTGGTATCGAGGCGGATAACCTCGATAGCGATCATGACGCGATCCCGCGATCCGCACCGACGCTTTCGAACGTGACCATCATCGGTGGTCGCAATCCGGCCGTTGGGCAACGCGGTATGGTGCTCCGACGCGGAACCGCCGGCATGCTGCAGAATGTTCTGATCACCGATTTCTCCCTCGAAGCCATCGATATTCGCGACCGCTCGACGGTGGAGCAGATCGAGCAGGGGGCGCTGCGTCTTGAGGGATTGGTCTTCGCCGGGGGCCTCAAAGATTGGCTGTTCGAGGTCGAGGAGGGTGATGGCGACGATGATGGAGGCTTCGATGAAGCGAGTCTCCTACCCGTCGATGTCGGCCATGAGGCCATCATCCCGAAGCGCCTTCTCACGCATGCCGGGCCAGTCTGGACGGCGGTCGATTTCGTCCCGGAATACGACGAGCGATTGGTGCGATTGGCCGTTCAGCCACCTCAGGGCGAGTTCTGGGACGAGGCGGCCAGCTTCATCGGTGCGATTCGCCCCGGCGCTCGGACCAGCTGGTTGGAGGGTTGGACCGACTTCGCCGAGAACTGAGCGGACTATTGGCTGCGATCCAGATAGCGCGGCCAGTCGAACGCGGGGCCTGGATCCGTCTTGCGTCCGGGCGCGATGTCGCTGTGTCCCGCGATGCGCTCGCGGGTGATGGCGGGATAACGCGTGCGAATCCAGTGAGTACAGTCGGCGAGTCGTCGGTACTGCGCGTCGGTAAATGGGATCAGGTCGGCGCCTTCCAGCTCGATGCCGATCGAATAGTCGTTGCAGCGCTCGCGTCCCTCGAATGACGAGACCCCGGCATGCCAGGCGCGGCGTTCGCAGGGGACATACTGGATCAGCGCGCCGTCGCGGCGGATCAGCAGGTGCGAGGAGACCCTGACATGGGCGATGGGCGCGAAATAGGGATGGGCGCTGGGATCGAGTCGGTTCAGGAAGAGGTCGTCGATCCAGCCGCCACCGAAGGTTCCCGGGGGCAGGCTGATATTGTGGATCACCAGTAGGTCGATCTGGGTGCCCGCTGGACGGTCGTCCTGATTGGGAGAGGGGCGCCGCAGCGCGCCGCCGATCCAGCCCTCGGCATCCAGTTCGGACGCCGGTTCGCCCGCCGATTCATCATGTCGCTCGGTCATTGACTGCATTCAGGCTCCGCAAGGACGAGAATCCATCTTATCCTGTCGACCCCGTCCGATGCCAAGGAGCCAACCGAGTGACGTCCAACCCCAGTCAGAATGTCGAGTCGATCCCTTCTTCAGCGGACGATCCGAGCCGATGTATGCCGTCGCTGGACCTGATCGAGCGTCAGGTTCGCGCCGCCTTGGAGGAGGACGTCGGGAGTGGCGATCTCACCGCTTCGCTGTTGCCCGCCGAGCAGATCGCGCGGGTCGAACTCATCACACGGGAGTCGGCGACGCTCTGCGGTTGCGCCTGGTTCGAGACCGTCTTTCGGGTGCTGGATTCCGCCTGCCGTTTGAGGTGGGAGGCGGGAGACGGCGATACGGTCCAGCCTGGTCAGCGTCTGTGCGTGTTGGAAGGCAGCGTCCGCGCCCTGTTGACCGGCGAACGGACCGCCATGAATCTGCTCCAGACCCTGTCGGGTACCGCGACGCTGGCCCGGCGTTATGCCGATGCCGTGGCCGGTCTACCGGCTCGGGTACTGGATACCCGCAAGACGCTGCCCGGGCTGCGCATTCAGCAGAAATACGCCGTGCTGTGCGGTGGCTGCCATAACCACCGCATCGGTCTCTTCGACGCCATCCTCATCAAGGAGAACCACATCCTCGCTGCCGGCTCGGTTCGGGCGGCGTTGGAGGCGGCGCGTGCCTTGGGCGCCGAGGTTCCGATCGAGATCGAGGTCGAGTCCATCGCCGAACTCCAGGAGGCACTGGACGCCGGGGCGGGGATGGTGCTTCTGGACAACTTCTCGCTCGACGATCTGCGTCGCGCGGTTGCGCTGAACGCGGGGCGCGCACTGCTCGAAGCCTCCGGTGGCGTCGATCTGGAGACCGTTCGGCCCATTGCCGAGACGGGCGTCGATCGCATCTCGGTCGGCGCCCTAACCAAGGATGTGCGGGCCGTGGACCTCTCGATGCGGTTCGTCTCGGCGTGAGTCGGTCAGAGCCCCAGTTCGGCCCGAGGGTCGAACTGAAGGCGTTCGGCCATGTCGCGGTAGACCGCCTTTGCGGCCTCGGTCGTTGCGGCCGGGGTGACGATTTCCAGCAGAATCATCTCGTCGCCTGGCGGTGAACCTGGCAGTCCGCGCCCCTTGAGTCGCAGCTTCTTGCCCGACTGGGATCCAGCGGGGATCTTGAGCGTGACGGTGCCGCCCAGTGTGGGAACCGTGACCTGCGCGCCGAGCGCCGCCTCCCAGGGGGCGATCGGCAGTCGTAGTTGGATCTCTCGGCCCTCGACGGTGAAATGCCGGTGTGGCTTGAGTTCGATCTCCAGATAGAGATCGCCGGCTGGACCACCGCCCGTACCGGGCGAGCCCTGACCGGTGAGTCGGATCTGGCGTCCCTGTGTTACGCCCGGTGGAATGCGGACGTTCAGCGTCTTGCCCTTCTGTTTGCCGGGGCCGGCACCGCTGGAGCCCTCTACTTTGAGCTGGCGGGTCGCACCCTTGTAGGCATCTTCGAGGTCGATGGCGAATTTGATGGTCTTGTCCTCTCCGCGTCGCTGGCGCGTGCCTCCGGTTTCGCCACGGAAGGCGCGGCCGAAGATGCTGGAGAAGAAATCGCTGAATTCGGTGTTCTCGTTCGAATTGAAATCGAAGTCCCGATAGGCCGATCCCGGCGGCGGGCGGAAGTCCTGTCCGGCGCGCCAGTTGTTGCCCAGCGCGTCATAGGCGGCCCGTTTCTCGGGGTCGTGCAATACCTCGTTGGCCTCGTTGACCTCCTTGAATCGCGTCTCGGCGTTCGGTTCCTTGCTGACGTCCGGGTGATACTTGCGGGCTAGGCGCCGATAGGCGCGCTTGATCTCGTCTTGGGTCGCGGTGCGGGCGACTCCGAGTGTCTTGTAGTAGTCCTTGTAATGCATCAAAGCGTCTCAGGGTCGGCGTGGTGGCGATCGGGCGAGGACGCCCGATTTGGCGTTGTAAATGGGGGCATGCAGCGGGATTGCAGTTCGTGCGATCCGGGGATGGACCGGGCGTGAGCTGATGGATCCGGGATCTGCTCACGGGTGCTTGCTGCTCGGGCCGGTTGTGTTGGCGTTGGCATGGGCCGGCACGGTGCGGCTCTTAGCCCAGTCTCTGAGCCGCTGGAGCTGGTGGTCCATGACGACCGAGAGCGGCTGGGTGCTGGTCAGTTCGTCGAGCAATCGCTCGGTGTCTGGCGTGCTCTCGGTGGTCGAGTCGGCATAGAGCGCGGAGACGACCGCCTGCTCGATGCCCGCGCCGGTGAATCCCTCGCTCGCCTCGGTCAGGCGGTCGAGGTCGAATCGGTCCGGATCCAGTCCGCGCTGGCGTAAATGAATGGCGAAGATGTCGCGGCGAACCTCGGGCGGCGGCAGGTCGACGAAGAAGAGTTCGTCGATGCGACCCTTGCGGATGAGCTCCGGCGGTAGACGCGAGATGTCGTTGGCGGTCGCCGCCAAAAAGACGCGGCTTTTGCGCTCGGCCATCCAGGTCAGGAGCGTCCCCAGTACCCGGCGTCCGACGCCCTCGTCTTCCGAGCCCGTGGCGATCCCTTTTTCGATCTCGTCGATCCAGAGGACGCAGGGTGACATGAGATCGGCGGTTTCGAGCGCCTTGCGCAGGTTCTTTTCGGTCTCGCCGATGTATTTGTCGTAGAGGGCGCCGAAGTCGAGCCGCAGCAGTGGTACGCCGAGCCGGCCGGCGACGGCCTTGGCGGCCAGGCTTTTGCCGCCGCCCTGAACGCCAAGCAGCAGGATGCCGCGCGGATGGTCGCGCTGGCGTTCCGGATCGAGGAAGGCGTCGCGCCGTCGGTCGATCCATGTCTTGAGATTGGACAGTCCGGCGATGTCCGCGAAGGAGCGGGTGTCGTATTCGAAGCTGATGATCCCTTCCGGGCTCAGGAGTTCGTATTTCGCGCGTTTGACCGATTCGACGTCCTCTTTGGTGATGGCCCCGTCGTTACGGATGGCGTTGCGGATGAGACGGCGCGCATCGGATTCGGTGATGCCGAGCAGATTGTCTGCGAGCTGATTGAGTAGTGTCCGGTTGGTGCGCACCGCCCCCGAATCGCCGATCTCCTGCCAGAGTTTGGCCTCCTCGTGGATGAGCGCCAGGACGCGGTTGCGGTCCGGCAATCGCAGGGTGAAGCGCACGCTCAGGTGACTCAACTCGGGTGGGATGTCGATCGCATGGCTGACCAGCACCAGGGTGCGCGGCAATTCGCCATAGCCGAGTGCGATTTCCTTCAGCAGACGCACATGCAGCGGGTCGTCCAAATAGGGGTGGAAATCGAGCAGGATGTAGATGCCGCGTTGCGGCGTCACCCGCATGTGTTTCAGCACGTCGGTTGGTTCGGCGAGCGTACGTTGCGGATTGGTGTCGTACTCGATGCGCTGCAGCCCATCGGTCACGGTCCAGCGGAACGAGGGCTCGGAGATGCGGATCGCCAGCCGGGCGAACAGCTCCAACACCCGCGATTCCTCCAGGGATTCGATGAGTACGATGGGTGTGTCGGAACGCAACAACAGTTCCAGGTCGTGGAGATCTGGGGTCATCGGTGGATTGTCGTCTTGCGCGGTCGATGTTGGAATCAGGATTATCAGGTATTTCAGGGTTTCACAAGAGAGACTCGCGTTGAGTGCTTCATCGCCTAAAATGAGATGCTCGATGTAACCTCAGTCAACGTTCAGAGATCATCCATGACCGCAAAAGAGCAACTGATCATCTTCGATACCACGCTGCGCGATGGCGAGCAGAGTCCCGGGGCCTCCATGACCCGCGACGAGAAGGTGCGCATCGCCAAGGCATTGGAGCGCATGCGGGTGGATGTGATCGAGGCCGGCTTTCCGATCGCGAGTCCGGGGGACTTCGAGGCGGTCAAGGCCGTCGCGGAGGCGGTCAAGGACAGCCGGGTGTGCGGTCTGGCTCGTGCGCTCGACAATGATCTCGACCGTGCGGGCGAGGCGCTCAAGGGTGCCAACGCCGGGCGTATCCACACCTTCATCGCGACTTCTCCCATCCATATGGAGAAGAAGCTGCGCATGAGCCCGGATCAGGTCCTGGAGCAGGCGGTCTACGCGGTGAAGCGCGCGCGTCGCTATACCGACGACGTCGAGTTCTCGCCCGAGGACGCCGGGCGCTCGGAGATCGATTTCCTGTGCCGGATCCTGGAGGCGGTGATCGACGCGGGCGCCACGACCGTCAATATCCCGGACACCGTGGGCTACAACATCCCGGATCAGTTCGGCAGTCTGATCGCGACCCTGCGCGCGCGTATCCCCAATGCCGACAAGGCGATCTTCTCTGTGCACTGTCACAACGATCTGGGGCTTGCGGTCGCCAACTCACTGGCGGCGGTGCGCAATGGCGCGCGTCAGGTCGAGTGCACCATCAATGGTCTCGGCGAGCGCGCCGGCAATGCCGCGTTGGAGGAGATCGTGATGACGGTGCGCACCCGTCAGGACCTCTTAGAGTGCGACACCCGTCTCGACACCACTCAGATTATGAACTGCTCGCGATTGGTCTCGGGCATCACCGGGTTTGCCGTGCAGCCCAACAAGGCGGTGGTCGGTGCCAACGCCTTCGCCCACGAGTCCGGCATCCATCAGGACGGTGTGCTCAAGAATCGCGAGACCTACGAGATCATGTGCGCCCAGGACGTCGGTTGGTCCGAGAACCGCATGGTGCTCGGCAAACACTCGGGACGTAACGCCTTCCGCGCGCGGCTCCAGGAATTGGGCGTGGTCCTGAATTCTGAAGAGGAGCTCAATGCCGCCTTCTCGCGCTTCAAGGATCTGGCCGATAAGAAACACGAGATCTTCGACGAGGATCTGCAGGCGTTGGTCACGGACACCACGTTGGGCATCACCAACGAGCGCGTCAAGCTGGTCTCGATACGCGTCTGTTCGGAGACGGGCGAGACCCCGACGGCCGAGCTGGTGCTCGCGCTCGATGGGGTGGAGAAGGCGGGAACCGCAACCGGGGGCGGTCCAGTGGACGCGACCTTCAAGGCTATCGAATCGATCGTCGAGAGCGAGACGACGCTCAAACTCTATTCGGTCAACGCCATCACCAGCGGCACCGACGCCCAGGGCGAGGTGACGGTGCGCTTGGAGAAGGGTGGGCGCATCGTCAATGGCCAGGGCGCCGATACCGATATCCTTATCGCCTCGGCCAGGGCCTATATCAACGCCTGCAACAAGATTCTGCAGCCGGCCGAGCGCGCCCATCCGCAGACCGGCCAGGTTTGAGGTCGGTGTGATGGATGAGACGCGCCGCCGAGACTATCTGGCGGCCATGGGCGTCAGTATCTGGACACTGCGACCCGGCATGGAGCCTCTGATCGCAGCCTCGCCGATCGAGGAGGCGGCCTCCGTCGTGCCTGAGCGATCGGTTCGCCCGGAGAGCCCGCCGCAGGATCCGCCACCCAGCGTCGAGGTGCCGAGTGAATCTGCGATCATCGAGCCGGCGGCTCCAGCCAAGACGACGGCGTCGGATTCGCAGACCATGGATTGGGACGCGTTGGAGGCAGCGGTCGTCGCCTGTCGTGCCTGCGGGCTTTGCGATACGCGTACCCAAACGGTCTTTGGCGTGGGCAATCGCCAGGCTCGGCTGCTGGTCATTGGCGAGGCTCCGGGCGCCGACGAGGACCGCCTGGGCGAGCCATTCGTTGGGCGTGCCGGGCAGCTCTTGAACCGCATGCTGGAGGCGATCGGCTGTCCGCGCGAAAGCGTCTATATTGCAAATGTCCTCAAATGTCGTCCGCCGGGCAATCGCGATCCGCGTCAGGAGGAATCGCAGCGATGCCAGGGCTTTCTGCTCGGTCAGCTGCGACTGATTCGGCCCGAGCTGATCCTGGCGGTCGGACGGATCGCCGCACAGCATCTCTTGCAGACGGACGAGAGCGTCGGTCGGTTGCGTGGTCGCTGGCTGGAATTTGGACCCGAGCGGATTCCGGTTCGGGTCACCTATCATCCGGCGTATTTGCTACGCTCTCCTGAGCAGAAGGCCAAGGTTTGGGGCGACCTGACGATCGTGCGACGGCGGTTGGATGCATCGGGGACGGGGTGAGCCTTGGCGCTGGACGCCTCTTGGATATTGGGCGAGGATTCGGTTCGGTGACCTGATGGGTGCTGGAAGGAGTCTTAATCGTTTTTGGCAATAAAGAAACCAAATGCGATAGCTAAATGTAATTTCTTATTTAATTATTTTCTAATATAATCTTTCCCGTGGCCGCTGGAGTGAACGTGGCCGCGCTTGCTGCCAACGACATAAAATTCTCGGAGAGATACAGATGAAGAAGCTTGCTACTGCTGCCGCCGTCGCCGCCTTGCTGGGTGTTTCCGCTTCCGCTTCCGCATGGTGGGGTCCGGGCTGGGGTGGTCCTGGCTACGGCAATGGAATGGGCGATTGGATGGACGATTTCTTCGGTGATGGCTACGGCGACTTCAACATGAGCATGAGCGGTGGTGGTCACGGTCGTGGCTACAACCGTGGTTATGGCCGCGGCTACGGCTATGGTTATGGCGCTCCTTACTACGGTGGTTATCCGTACGGCGGTTATGGCGCTCCCTACTATGGTGGCGGCTATCCCTACGCCTTCCCCTATGCCGCTCCTTACGCGCCTGTCGCTCCCGCTCCGGCTGCTCCGGCTCAGTCCGAGTCCAAGTAAGCCCCAGCGCTAGAGCGCTAGAGCATTGCTCGAAAAAGCCAGGCATTTGCCTGGCTTTTTCGTGTACGCCCGGCATGGGCGTGAACTCATGGGGTGAAAGTCCCCTGTAGGAGTACCTGTGTCCACGAAGTGGACTGTAACTACTAGCTGACGGCAAGGGCAAACCCGCGAGGGGATGTCTGGAGGAAGCCCGAGTGTAAAAGTGCGAGCCGACGGACAGAAACCGCATAGAAGG
>NZ_AFWT01000029.1 GCF_000224065.1 Thiorhodococcus drewsii AZ1 | reverse complement strand
GAGTTCCGAATAGCCTGCAAAGAGTTTTTTGCGGAGCTGGATCTCTATGCGCCCCAACTGCGCACGCTGCTTGCTGAGAACTTCCAGATTATCGGTAATTGAGAACCGAAATCCTGCATTCGCTAGGTATATAGGCTGTTCCGGTATCCGTATTGATACCAAAGGGGCCGGTATCGAACCCCGACAAGGCGAGATTCCCGTCCTGACCACCGGCGATCAGCAGCTCGTTGCCGCCGATGGACCCCATGGAACCGGACACCCCGAATCTGACGCCGAGGTCACGTGCAAAGTCGTTATTGGCGATGACGACCCGAGACTCGATCATCACCTGCCGAACCGCCACATCGAGTTTGGCGACGATCGCGCGAATCCCCTCAAGCTTGGCTATGGTGTCCATCACGACCAGTGTATTGGTACGCTCGTCGAAACTGGCGGTTCCGCGATTGGACAGGATGGACTCCTTGTCGACACCAGGTGGGGCTGGCAAGCCGGTGTTGCGCGACGTCGTCTTGGAAGAGGACTTGCCCGAACTGGATCCGCCTCGGATGAACTGAGCGATATCGGACGCCTTGGCGTAGTTGATCTGAATGAACTCGGTACGAAGCGGAGCCAGCTCCTCGAAACTCTTCTCCGATTCCAAGGCCAGTCGTTCCTGCTCGGCGAGTTCCTGGGTCGGCGCGACCATGATGACATTGCCGTTGCGACGCATATCCAATCCCTTGGTCTTGAGGATGATGTCCAGTGCCTGATCCCAGGGCACGTTCTTCAACCGCAAGGTGATGTTGCCCTGGACGGTGTCGCTCGCAACCAGATTCAGATCGGTGAAGTCGGCGAGCACCTGAAGGACGGCGCGCACCTCGATATCCTGGAAATTGAGCGACAGCCGATCCCCTTCATAGACGACCTTCTTACGCGCCATTTCCTCCTTCTCCGCAGGGGTCAAAGGTCTGAAATCGAGCGTGAAGATCTCGTCCGTCTGGTAGGCCATGTAGTCGAAATCGCCCTCGGTCTGAACCTCGACCTCGACGTTGCGCCCCGTCGGCCGAGATTCGACCGCGACCACGGGAGTCGCGAAATCCAAGACGTCCAGTCGCCGAAACAGTCTCTGTGGCAAGGAGGTGTCGTAGAGATCCACATAGACCCGAGTCGCCTGTTCGCGGACCGCAACCCGTGTATTGGCACTCGGCAGACGGATGATGATGCGGCCCTCGCCGCTGGCTCCACGCCTGAAATCGATGTCCTTCACCGGTGGTCCTGAGATCGCAGCACGCGCCGAGCGAGTCGGGTAGCTCCAAGCGGGCGGTGTTTGCTGCGCATTCGTCGCAACGGATCTCGGCGAGGCGCTCGCGGGCGTCGGCGGCGGTGTGACCGGCGGCGGAGCCGCGTTCGCGAGCGAGCCATGTTGATCGACCTTGATGATGACGCGATTCCCTGAGGTGCTGACGTCGTAGGCGACTGGATCGGTTAGATTCAGGACCACGCGCGTTTTATTGCTGCCTTCGACGGCGATCAGGCTGTGAACCGCACCAACACCGATCGGAACGGACTTGGAGTCCAACTTGCTCACGACGCCAGGCAGGTCGAGTGCGATACGTGCCGGAGACTCGGTCGCAAATGACTGAGGCACCGCGATGGGCTCCGATAGCGTCAGTTCCACCTCCACGCGGCTGCCAGGCAAGGCGGCGAAGTCGACCTTCTGAAGGTCGGCCGCCTCGACCGAAGGTGCCAACATGCACCAAAGCATGAGGATTCCGAAACCAGGTGCCGCAGAGACGCGCCGCAGGGTAGCCAATGAACGCAGCCTGGCCTTTGACACGTGCTGAAATGCGCTCTTCATCGCCGTCTTCCCTCCACCGATTATTGGGTCAGCGCAATCGTGGCCGGGCGTTCGCGCCATTGGCCAGGCGCATCGGAAACGATCTCAGTCAGTTGGATCTGGTCGTCGCTGATACTCGTGATCTGTCCGTTATTCATGCCGAGATAATTGCCTACCTTCACGCGGTGGAGAATTCCATTATTGGTTCGGATAAGGGCCCAGCGAACGTCGTCCAGGTCCAGGGTGCCGACCATCCGGAGCGAATCCAGTGGTTGCGACTCCAACTCCTCCTTGCGCCGCGTCGGATCCGGGGCCAGACCATTGTCGGCGATCGCTTGCTGCGTCGGCTCGGTTTCCTCGTCCGGGGTAAAGGGATCGCGCCGATCGCCCGGCTCATAGACGTAGACGTCGATTGGCTGTATCTCGGGCAAAGGCTCGATTGGTCCGGGCGGTTGAGACTTCACCCGTGCTACGTAGCTCTCGAGGTCCGTCATGTCATGGCTCACGCATCCGGCCAAGAAGACGACAGGAAGCAGGCACAGCGCAAACCTCGGATCCTGACGCTGTTTCATTGGGCCGCCTCCTCATCCAGATAGCGATAGGTCTTCAGCGTCGCCTGCAGATTCAGTTTCGTTTCCTTCTGGCCTGGCCGGGCTTCCGATCCCTTGCCGGCATCGACGATCTGCACATCATGAACAGTGACGATACGGGGCAGGGCGGCGAGCCCACTGACGAAGCGTCCGAAGTCGTGATAGGTGCCGTTTACACGAACGCGGATCGGCAGTTCCGCATAGAAATCCTGCTTCAGCTCGTTGTCGGGCTGGAAGAGTTCGAACTCGAGGCCGTTGGCCAGCCCTGTCTGGGACACCTCGACCAGGAGCGAGCCAACCTCCGTCTTGTTCGGCAGCTGACGCAGCATCGCCCCGAAGGACTCCTTCATCTCCGCAAGCTGATTCTTGTAGGCATTGAGGTTCGCCGCTTGCTCCTGCTTCTTCTCGAAGGTTCGACGAAGATCGACCTCCGTATTGCGTTCCTGTTCGAGCCGTAGAAGCTGATCCTTGGTATCCAGGTAATAGCCGAGTCCTCCAACCAGGGCACAGGCTAGAAGAATGGCGATCGCCTTGACCGGTGTCGGCCACTCGCCGAAGCTGTCGAGATCGAGTTCGTTCAGTTCGTTAAGATCCATCACCAGATCCCTTGAGGTTTACCTGAGTCTGCCGAATGAACAATCGACGGTGGCGACCTACGCCTTCTTGTCCGTTCCGGTGCCCTCGGCGGGAGTGGTCTGATCGAACGAAAGGCGGAAGTGGCTGAGACCCGTTCCAGTCTTATCCTTGTTTTCGATCAACATGAGTCGCGGATTGCCGATCCAGCGCGATTGCTCGATCTTGCCCATAAAGGCCGAAACGCGCGCATTGGATTGCGCGCGCCCCTCGACGACGATCGAGCGTCCTCGCTGCTCGACCTTGGTGAGATAGACCCCTTCCGGGATCGCCGTGACCAGTTCGTCGAAAAGGCGCACGATCTCCGGGCGACTCTTCTGCAGTCGCTGGATGATCTCCATGCGCGCCAAAAGTGCCTCCTTGGTCTTCTGAAGGCTCTTGATCTCGGCGATGCGTCGGTTCAGCGAGGCGATTTCACGATTGAGAAGCTGATTGCGCTCTTGCTGGTAGCTGATCCTGGATTCGAAATTCATATGAACCAGGACGACGCCACCGAAACTGACGATCAGCGCGGCAGCCAGTGCGGTCAAAAAATCCTTGCGTCTTTGCTGACGTGCCGCTTCGCGCCAAGGAAGGAGGTTGATGCGGGCCATTTAGTCGAATCCTCGCAAGGCCAACCCGACCGCGACCATCATTCCGGGTGCCTCTCGCATGAGTTCCTGGGACTTGATGCTGGGTGACAACGACATCTGACCGAATGGATTGGCGACCATGGTCGGTACCTTCAGTCGTTCCTCGATCAGGACGTCGATCTTGCGAATGCTCGCCGGACCGCCTGCCAACAAAATCTGATCCACCCGGCTGAAGGTGGTACCCGAGTAAAAGAACTGGAGCGCACGACCGATCTGCTGCGCCAATGCCTCCTTGAAGGGCTGTAGAACCCCATCCTCGTAGTCATCCGCGACATCGCCGTCGAGGATTTTCTGCATGGCCTCCTCGCGCGAAAGCCCATAACGGCGCTGAACCTCATCGCGAAGCTGTTGGCCGCCGAAGTTTTGCTCGCGAGTGTAGATGATCTGTCCCTGGCTCAATACGTGCAGCGTGGTCGTCGCGGCGCCCACGTCCGCGACCGCGATGGTTTTGTCCGCCAATTCCTCATGCCGGGTTCGCAACAGCAGTGAACAGGCGTTCTCCATGGCATAGGCCTCGACGTCCACGATGGCGGCCGTGAGACCGGCGAGTTCCA
Organism: Thiorhodococcus drewsii AZ1; assembly: GCF_000224065.1. Lineage (GTDB taxonomy): Bacteria > Pseudomonadota > Gammaproteobacteria > Chromatiales > Chromatiaceae > Imhoffiella > Imhoffiella drewsii. The sequence goes on along the minus strand of NZ_AFWT01000029.1, from coordinate 54,111 downwards.
GCGCGCTGACTCGATCGTCCACGTTTTCGCGACGCGACGCGGCGATAAGCACGTCGACCATATCAGGCGCATTCTTGGTGGGACCGATCAGGTCGAAATCGAGATTGACCTCTTCGAGGGGGAACGGGATGTACTGGTCCGCCTCGAGTTGGATCTGGGTATCCATTTCCTCTTCGCTAAGACTGGCGGACAAGCTGATCGTCTTGGTGATCACGGCAGACCCGGACACTGCGACGGCCGCACGTTTCGTCTTGGTTTTCGACTTCGACAATGCCTTGCGAAGGCTCTGCCCAACGGCGTCGGGATCGGCGATCTTTTGCTCGGAAACCGCGTTCGGACTCAGCGGCTCGATGGCGTAGTGTTCGACACGGTAATGATTCGACGATGAACTCGATGTCTGGGACAGCTCGATCAATTTGATCGCGGTCGAGCTGATATCGATTCCCAGAAGGGGCTTATTGCGCTGAGTGAGGCCAAACATAGTGATCTCGCTGGGTGATGTCCGTCGCCGAGTGAGTGACCTGGGTTTCCATGCCGGCTCCAAAGATAACAAATCTAGCGGACTTTGCGCGCGAAGGAATGGCTTTTAAGAGCATCCATCAAGACCTCCCTTCGCCAACCCGTCTCAGAATCATCGCGGACGGAGTCGAAGCGTAACCTAGACCAAACACCCGTTGAGACATCGCACCACTGGATGTCGACCTGAAGGCGATGGCCACATCAACTTGCCGAAGCCCAATGGGGTTGCTCTCGCAAAATGCTCGATCCAGAAAAACGGGCTAAATGTGAGTCCGCATCCGCAGACAGCCGCCTTACTCGAAATCCCCGCGCATTATAGCCATATAGACCAGGCTGAGTACCAGTGCTCTGATATATAAGGATTGAGCGGAAACGCGACACATCCGCGAATGGCCGCGAATCGCGATGCCAAGACGCCTGGATTGCATTCGAATAGACACATCATCCGATACCCGCGCGTCTCGGGTATCATGATGGCCTGCTACGCCTCGTCAACGCTCGGGAGAAGCCTATGTCCGGACGTGATCGTTCCAGTGCCTTGAAGGAACGCCTGGCCTATGAGGCCGCGCGCATCATGATCGAGCAGGGCCTGTCCGATTTCGACCGCGCGCGGCGCAAAGCCGCCGAGCGCACGGGGATTCTAGATCGTCGCAATTGGCCATCCAACGAGGCGGTTCACGAAGCGGTCCTGACTCAGCGCCGACTCTTTCTGAATTCCAGCCAGACGCGAGCAACGCGTGATCTGCGCACCGAGGCCATCGAGGCCATGCGGGTATTCGATGCCTTTGCTCCTCGTCTGGTGGGAGCGGTACTGACTGGAACGGCGGACCCGCAGATGGGCGTCGAGCTCTTTCTATTCGCGGATCGCCCCGAGGATGTGCTGTTCGCCCTGATGGACCAACAGATTCCCTGGCAGGAGGGCGAGCGCACCTTCCGCTATCCCGGCGGATTGCGTTGCGCGCATCCGGTCTTTCGCTTCATGGCCGGCGACATCCCTTTCGAGCTGGCCATTCTGCCTTGGCGCGCCCAACGGCATCCGCCGCTCGATCCGATCACCGAGCGGCCCCAGCGTGGGGCCACACGTGACGAGGTGGCTCGGATGCTCGACGAGCCAGACTCGGCCTATCGCTTCGAGATCGGCAAATAGTCCCGTTGCGTCGGCCCACGATAGATCTGTCTGGGTCGACCGATACGGTTGTTGGAATCGGACATCATCTCCAGCCAGTGAGAGACCCAGCCGACGGTACGCGCGACGGCGAACATGACCGTGAACATGTTGCGTGGAATGCCGAGCGCCTGATAGATGATGCCTGAATAGAAGTCGACGTTCGGATAGAGCTTGCGCTCGACGAAATACTCGTCGCTGAGCGCGATTTCCTCCAGCTTCATCGCCAATTCGAACAGGGGGTTGTTGGCATCGGCGAGTTCGTCGAGCACCTGGTGGCAGACCTCGCGGATGATCTTGGCACGCGGATCGTAGTTCTTGTAGACCCGGTGACCGAAGCCCATCAGGCGGAATGGATCGTCCTTGTCCTTGGCCTTCTCGATGTAGCGCTGCACGTTCTTGACGTCGCCGATCTCCAGCAACATGTCGAGAACGGCCTCGTTGGCGCCGCCGTGGGCCGGCCCCCACAGCGAGGCGATCCCAGCCGCGATGCAGGCGAACGGATTGGCCCCGGAACTGCCAGCCAAACGGACAGTGGAGGTGCTGGCATTCTGCTCGTGATCGGCATGGAGGATGAAGAGCAGGTTCATCGCCTTTTCGGCGATCAGGCCCGGCTTGTAGTCCTCGCAGGGCGTGGCGAACATCATGTGCAGGAAATTCGCGCAATACCGCAGATCGTTGCGCGGATACATGATGGGCTCGCCAATGCTGTGCTTGTAGGCGACGGCCGCGATCGTCGGCAACTTGGCGATGAGGCGATGTGCTGAGATCTCGCGATGACGCGGATCGTTGACACTCAGCGAATCATGATAGAAGGCGGAGAGCGAGCCGACCACGCCGACCAGCATCGCCATCGGATGGGCATCGTAATGGAACCCGTTGAGGAAATTCTTCAGGTTCTCGTTGAGCATGGTGTGGCGGGTGATGAGGTGCTCGAACCCGACCAACGCCTTTTCGTCCGGCAGATCGCCATAGAGCAGCAGATAGGCGACCTCGAGAAAGCTCGCCTTGGTCGCCAGCTGCTCGATCGGATACCCCCGATAGAGCAGGATCCCCTTTTCGCCATCGATATAGGTGATGGCGCTGTTGCAACTCGCCGTGGACATGAAGCCCGGGTCGTAGGTGAAGATGCCCGCCTCTTTGTAAAGTGACGAGATGTCGACCGACATCGGCCCCAGGGTTCCGGCCCTCAGCGGGAATTCGTGCTGCTCTCCGGTGGCATTGTTGGTGATCGTAATGGTTTCGTTCGACATAAGCTCGCTCCTGGCCACGCTGGCGGAGATGCACACGCATATGCACCTGCGCGGCAGCTAGTAGTGTTGGGTTTCGAGTCTGATGTGCGCCGGCTGGCGAGTCATTGGATGTCGCGCAAACGCTCGATCTCGGAGCGCACGGCATTAGCCGATTGGGTAAAGTCGGCCTGTTCGCGTTCGTTCAGTTCGAGTTCGAGGATCGATTCCACGCCCTTTTCGCCGAGGACGCAGGGAACACCCATCGCGATATCCGCCTCGCCATACTCCCCCTCCAACAGTGCCACACAGGGCAGCAGACGCCGACGGTTGTTGACGATGGCATCGACCATGGCGGCGACTGCTGCGCCGGGCGCGTCATAGGCGCTCGAATTCTTGCGTAGCGCGAGAATCTCGGCGCCGCCTTTACGGGTGCGTTCCATGATCGCCTCGACGCGATCCTCGGGCAGAAAATAGGAAAGAGGAACCCCGTTGATGGTGCAGAAACGCGGAACCGGCACCATGGTGTCGCCGTGACCGCCGAGCACCATGGTGGTGATATCCCGGGCAGAGAAGCCCGTCTCCTGGGCGATGAAGCTCGCCATCCGCGAGGCATCGAGCACCCCGGCCTGGCCGAACACCCGATTGCGGCTCCAGCCTGTGCGCTGAGCGACACGATAGGTCAGGGTATCGACCGGATTCGAGACCATGAGCACCATGGTCTCGGGGGCATAGGCCATGATGTGGTCGGTGACCTCGTCGATGACGCGGATATTGCTTTCCAACACGTCCGCGCGCGACATGCCCGGCTTGCGCGGAAAACCGGCCGCGACGATGACCAGGTCCGAATCCTTCAGTATGCGCGGATCGTTGCTCCCATGCACCGCGCAGTCGAACTCGAAGAACGGGGCGGTCTGGACGATATCGAGCGCAATTCCCTCGGGCACATCCTCGCGCACGTCGAAGAGCGCAACCTCGCGGCAGAGTTCCTCTTCCGCCAGAATCTGGGCCGTTGTCTCGCCGACCCGGCCAGCGCCTACGATGGTGATCTTCTTCACGTCGCTGTTTCTCCGGTCTCTGATGAATGACAGCCAAGGAAACCCCGGGGCCTATCTTTCTGCGCTTGCGGAGGCCGGCGACGACCCCGAGTCCTATTTTTACGTGTGGCGGATCATGCGCCGGAGTAGGGGATCCGGGCAACACCACTGGCGACGGCGGCACGCGAAACGGCGCTCGGCACCCGCTCGCGCAGACGCGGATCGAAGGGCTTCGGAATGATGTAGTCGGGCCCGAAACTCAGCTCCGTGACCTCGTATGCGGCCAGCACCTCGGCCGGAACGGGTTCGTGCGCGAGCGCGCGCAGCGCCTCGACTGCGGCGATCTGCATATCATCGTTGATGCGCGAGGCACGCACGTCCAGGGCACCGCGAAAGATGAAGGGGAACCCCAGAACATTGTTGATCTGATTCGGATAATCGGATCGGCCCGTGGCCATAATCAAATCGTCGCGCACCGACTTGGCCAGGTCCGGACGGACCTCGGGTACTGGATTGGAGAGCGCGAACACTACAGGACGTGGCGCCATGGAGGCCAACATCTCGGCCGAGACCAGATCGGGACCGGAAACGCCGATGAAGACATCGGCACCGTCCATCGCATCCGCGAGGGTGCGTTTCTCCGTGTCGGCCGCGACCCCGAACTTGTAGGGGTTGAGATCCTTGCGTCCCAAATGAATGACACCCTGGCGGTCGATACAGAAGATGTTGTTGCGATGCGCGCCCAGGCTCATCAACAGTCGAATGGCCGCGATTCCGGCCGCTCCCGCGCCCAGCACCACAATGCGTGCCTCTTCGATCGATTTGCCCTGGAGTTCGAGCGCGTTCAACAGGCCCGCCGCGATGATGATCGCCGTGCCGTGCTGATCGTCGTGGAACACGGGGATGTCGAGCTGCTCGATCAGGGCCTGCTCGATCTCGAAACAGTGCGGAGCGGCGATGTCCTCGAGATTGATGCCACCGAAGGTCGGGGCGATGCGCATCACGGTCTCGATGAACTCCTGCGGACGCTTCGCGTGCACCTCGATGTCGAAGCAGTCGATATCGGCGAAGTGCTTGAAGAGCACCGCCTTGCCTTCCATCACCGGCTTACCGGCGAGTCCGCCGACATCGCCCAACCCGAGCACCGCCGTTCCGTCGGTGATGACCGCAACCAGATTGCCCTTGTTGGTGTAGCGATAGGCATTCTGCGGATCCGCCTGGATTTGACGCACGGGCTCGGCCACACCGGGCGTGTAGGCGAGCGACAGATCCCGTTGGGTCTCCGCCGGCTTGGTGACCGCGATCCCCGTCTTCCCGGGGCGAGGCTCGGCGTGATAGACCAATGCCTGGCGGTTCAAATCGGCGTCTGGGTGGGCAAAACTCTCGGGGTCGGTCACGGTGATCTCCGTTGATGATGCTCGGGCAATCGCCGGCTGGCCGGCGAGCGATCGGGGACGAAGGGTTCATCCGCCTGGCATGCTGCGAAACCCTGGGGTTCGGTACAGGATCTTTCGCGCACGCAAAACTCAGCAGGCTCCGATCATCCGCTCACCGGATTCGGCGAGTCAAACGATGGGGCTCCACTGAGGGATGGACCCAAGACGACGTGCGTATTGGGGAGGGCGATTCTATCGCCAGTCTATGCGCGGGGCTCCGATGGAACGGAACCGCCGCACGTCCTGCCGAGGCGCTGTCCGCCGGGCTGGTTTAGCGGGCGTACTTGCGACGGAATTTGTCGACGCGACCAGCGGTGTCCAGGACCTTTTGCTTACCGGTGTAAAAGGGGTGACACGCGGAGCAAACCTCCACGTGCATGCCCTCGGCTTTGGTGGAACAAGTCGTGAACTCGTTACCGCAGCTGCAGACCACCTTCACCTCGGAATACTGCGGGTGGATGCCTTCTTTCATGATGACCTTTTGCCACTTAGGCTGTGGAATTCTTGTAAAACCCGCAAAGCTACCACTGCCAGCACCCGGCTGCAACTCCCTGTTGACATTCGCGTATGACTTATTCCGTTACAGGTGTGAAGAGTGCGATCAAATCATCCAGGAAAGCGCATCCCCTGGGGGTTGGACGAACCCTGTCCGAGTCCAGTTCGACCAAGCCTTTGCCAACCGCCTCATCCATCAATGCAGCGCATCGCGACCAATCGATCCCGGTTCGTTGGGCGAACGATGCACGCGGAAACCCCTGAGTGAGACGGAAGGCATTGAGCGCGAATTCGAAGATACGATCCGCATCCGAGAGTTCGCGCTCCGAGGCGAGCATGGCGTCTGGGGCCTCGTCCACATAGCATCGAGGATCGGAAATCTTCTCGTTGCGCCGAATCGCGAGACCCTTGCTCGATCGCCGCGAAATCTTGCCATGGGCACCGGCCCCGATTCCCAGATAGTCGCCGAACTCCCAGTAGTTCAGGTTGTGGCGGCAGCGTTTCCCTGGCTGGGCATAGGCGGAGACCTCGTAGCGCCCGAACCCTGCCGTTTCGAGACGCTCGGCTCCCTGCTCCGCCATGTCGGCCGCAAGATCCGACTCGGGAAGCGACGGTGGATCCGCATGGAATCCCGTATGCGGCTCAAGCGTCAGCTGATAGTAGGAGATGTGATCTGGACCCAGATCGATCAGTGCCTCCAGATCGGTTGCGGCCTCGGCAAGCCCCTGGTCTGGCAGGGCGAACATCATATCCAGATTGAGGTTGCGAAAGCCCGCTCGACGTGCCAAGGCGACCGTGTCCCTGGCCTGTTGCGGATCGTGGATGCGCCCGAGTCGGTTCAACTGAATGGCAGACAGACTCTGGACACCGATGGACAGTCGGTTGACGCCCGCCTCGCCGTAGCGGGCGAAATGGGCGGCGTCCGTGGTTCCAGGATTCGCCTCCAGCGTGATCTCGACCGCTTCGTCCAATGCGATTCGCGCTCGAACCCCGTCCAGCAGACGTTGAACCAGCCCCCCCGGCAGCAGGCTTGGCGTTCCTCCTCCGATGAAGATGGATGCCAGACGACGTGAATCGGACAGGCGCTCGAGTTCCCGATCGAGATCGGCGAGCAGCCGGTCCACATAGCGATCGAAGGGGGGATTTCGGCCCGCTGCATGTGAATTGAAGTCGCAGTAAGGACACTTGCGAAGACACCAGGGGACATGGACATAGAGTGCGAGCGGCGGAAGCTCCCGAGTCAGGCCCGGTTCCGAACTGGTCACAGAAGACCATCCCTCATGCTGCGGGTCGCATCGTCAATCGCAGCCCATTCCAACGATTGGAGCTGGAACTTGCGATAGGAGGCATGTACCCGCGCGGCAAGTTCGTCCTTGGAGACGCGTTCCTCCAAGACCTTCGCGGACAGTGAGCGAAGCCTGTCGATAACCGCATCCGGGAAACGTCTCAACTCGACCCCGAACCGGCTCACCAGCGTCTGTAGCGCAACTGGATTCCGGGCGCTGTACTCAGCCAGCATATCCTGATTCGCTGCCTTGCAGGCATGCATGACGATCGCCTGGAGATCGGGCGACAGGGCCTCGTAACTGCGTCGGTTGATAATGGCCTCCATGACGGTGGCCGGCTCCTGCCAGCTCGGGTAGTAATAATACTTGGCGGCCTTGTAGAGTCCGAAGGCCAGGTCATTGTAGGGACCAACCCATTCTGCGGCATCGAGCGAGCCGTCCTTCAAGGCTCCGAGCAAGGCCTTGCCGGGCAGATCTATGGGGTGTCCGCCAGCGCGTGCCAAGACCTCGGCGCCCAATCCAGGGATACGCATCTTCAACCCGTCGAAATCGGCGGTCGTGCGGATCTCCTTGTTGAACCATCCGCCCATCTGGATTCCCGTATTGCCAACCGGCATTGGAATCAGGCCGAATGGGTCGTAAACCTCTGTCCAAAGATCCAGACCGCCACCATGATAGAGCCAGCCATTGGCCTGGGAGGCCGTCATCCCAAATGGGATGCTGGAGAAGAAGGGAATCGCGGGGCTCTTGTCTTTCCAGTAAATGGCGGACCCATGTCCCATGTCCGCTTTGCCTTTGGAGACCGCTTCGAACACGTCATAGGCCGGCACTAAATCGCCCGCCCCATGGACGCTGATCGCGATCCGTCCGCCGCTCATGGCGACGATGCTCTCGGCCAGCCGATTGGCCCCCGTACCGAGGCCGGGGAAATTCCTCGGCCAGGTGGTGACCATCGTCCAATGGAACTGCGGCTCGCCCAGAGGCGTGCTCAGGGTGGTTGCGGCGGCTCCCAGGGTTAGGGAACCGGCACCCATTCCTCGGATGAAATCACGGCGTCGCATCTCGCGCCCCAGACACCGCGATCCGAGCGGCCACACCCTGGCTGCGCTCAAATCGCATCGATCAACGCTGTTGCCGCAGGGTCTCCTTCAGCAACTCGCCGAAGCTGCCGAGCGTCTTTTCGGGCGCCGGCTCTTGAGTCTTGCGAACCGACGCGGCGATAGACTCTTGCACCTCACCCGACTCGCGGTTTTCATCGAGGCTCAGGCTGATACGGTGGCGTTCGAGGTCGACGCCGAGAACCGTGGCCAGCACCTCGTCGCCCGGATTGAGCACCTCGCTCGGATGATTGACGCGGCGTCCGGCGCCCAGCTCGCTGATATGGACCAGTCCGTCGATGCCGGGTGCCAGCTCGACGAAGGCACCAAAGGTCTGCAAACGCGAGACCTTGCCCTTGACCCGAGTCCCGACCGGAAACGATTCCACCGCGTCGAGCCAAGGATCGCGGCTCAAGGCGCGAATGGAGAGCGCGATCTTTTCGCGCTTCTTGGCATCGGTCGCCGGTTCGATCCGCAGCACGCTGACCTCGACCGTTTGGCCAACCTGCAAGATCTCCTTGGGGTGTCTGACGTGACCGAAGGCCAGCTCGCTGATATGGATCATGCCTTCCAGACCGCCGAGATCGACGAAGGCGCCATAGTCCTTGAGCGAGGTGATCACACCGGACATGACAACCCCTTCCTTGAGCTGGGCACGGGTCTGCTCGGCCAGGATCTGCTGCTGTTCCTCAAGCAATGCGCGGCGCGACACGACGAGATTGGGCCGGCGTCCGCCCTCGAACTTGGTGACCTTGAAGTCCAGCTTCTGGCCGACGAATTCGCTCAGATCTTCAATGAAGCGCAGATCCGCCTGAGAGGCGGGGCAGAAGGCCCGTACCCCGGCGATGAGAACCTCCAGCCCACCCTTGACGGCCGCGCTGACATTCCCTTGCACGGGCAATCCCTGACGAAATGCCTGCTCGACCTCATGAATGCCGTGGAACTTGTGTCCATGCTGATTGCCGAGCAGCAACATGCCGCTCTCTTCATCCTTGCCGGTTACCAGGGTCTCGATTTCGTCGCCGACCCCATACTTGAGTTCGCCCTCGGCATCCTTGAGCTCCGAGAGGTCGATCCGACCCTCCGATTTGGCGCCGAGGTTCACGAACGCATAGTCCTCGCCGATCGCGATCAATGCGCCACGCACCTTCTCGCCCGGCGCCGGTTCGGCCTGCTGTGAGCCTGGATGGGTTTGGTCGAATTCTTTCAGTAGATCTTCGAAGTTTTCAGGGTTGGACATGATTTAGGCGAACGCCGCAGGGTTGTTGATCGAAAAAATCCTCGATCGATCGACCCACAAACGGGGCCGCGCATCGATCGGGATCCAATGAAGTGTCGGCGGGATCCTGCACCGCCTTCAGTAAAACGCCTTCCTCAAACGCTGGCGGACTCCAATCGAGCATAGGCGAGCACCAGCCATTTGGCTCCGGCATTCTGAAAATTGACCTGGATTCGAGCGTTGGTCCCGCTGCCCTCGCTGTTGAGGACCACGCCCTCGCCGAACTTGGGATGACGCACACGCTGACCGAGCTGGAAGCCACCCGCCGCCGCAGCGCCGGGCTGACCGGCCAGTTTGGCGGCCGGTGCCGGATTGCGCCGAGCCATGCCAGCGGCGCGGACCTCCTCCAGCAGATGGACGGGCAACTCGCGCAGGAAGCGCGAGGGAGCCGGATGGTCTTCGCGTCCATAGAGACGACGGCTCTCGGCATGGGTGACGAAGAGCTGCCGCATGGCGCGGGTCATGCCGACATAGCAGAGACGCCGCTCCTCTTCGAGCCGGTCGGGATCCTCCGCCGACAGACTGTGCGGAAAGAGTCCCTCTTCGAGCCCGACCAGAAAGACGACGGGAAACTCCAATCCCTTGGCGCTATGCAGCGTCATGAGCTGGACGCTGTCTTCGTTCGCGTCGGCCTGTGTCTCGCCGGCCTCCAGTGCGGCATGGGCGAGGAAGGCACCCAGCGGGTCGCCTTCCTCCTGATCCAGGTCCTGTTCAAAGCGGCCGACCGTATCGACCAGCTGTTCCAGGTTCTCGACTCGGTCCTGTCCCTTGCCGTCCTTGTTCTTGAGATAGAAGTCTCGAAGCCCGGTCGCCTCGATCAGTGCATTGGCGGTTGCGGCCAGATCCATGTCCTCCCTGGCCTGACGTTGTCCCAGGATCAGTTCGAGGAACTGGCGCAATGCGCCGCTCGCGCGCGGCCCGAGTCCGCCTGCGCGGATCAGGTCATGGGCCGATTTCCACAGCGAGACGTGCGATTCGCGCGACTGCTGGCGGACGATCTCCAGCGTGCGTTCGCCAATGCCACGGGTTGGCGTATTCACCACCCGCTCGAAGGCCACATCGTCGTCCGGATTGGCGACGAGCCGCAGATAGGCCAGCGCATCGCGAATCTCGGCTCGTTCGAAGAATCGCAGTCCGCCATAGACCCGATAGGGGATCCCGGCCTGCATCAGCGATTCCTCGAAGAGCCGCGACTGGGCCGTCGTGCGATAGAGGATCGCGCACGCGTCGCGCCGTATGCCCTCGCTCTGCACGAAGCGGTGGATCCGCTCGACGACGAATCGGGCCTCGTCCACCTCGTTGAAGGCGGTATAGCGACGGATCGGCTCGCCATTTAAGCCGTCGGTCCAGAGGTTCTTACCCAAGCGGTTCGGATTGTTCGCGATCAGCGCATTGGCCGCAGCGAGAATGTTGCCGGTCGAGCGATAGTTCTGTTCCAGGCGCACCGTTTGCGTATTGGGATAGTCCTGCTGGAACGATTGGATATTCTCCACCCGCGCCCCGCGCCAGCCGTAGATGGACTGGTCGTCGTCGCCCACGGCGAAGAGATTGTCGTTCGTCCCCGCGAGCAATCGGAGCCAGGCGTACTGGATCGCGTTGGTGTCCTGGAACTCGTCGACCAGGATGTGACGAAAGCGCTGCTGATAGTGATGCAGGATGTCCGGTCGATCGCGCAACAGTTCGAGTGCGGTCAGCAGCAGGTCGGCAAAATCCAACAGTCCGGCCTGGATCCGCGCGGTTTCGTATTGGCGATAGACCTCGACCATCTTCTCCATGAAGAAGTCGCCGGCCGGATCCAGGTGGGCCGGTCTCAGACCTTCGTCCTTCTGCTTATTGATGAAGCCCTGAACCTGGCGCGGCGGCCAGCGCGACTCATCGAGTTGCATCGCCTTCAGGATGCGTTTGATCGACCTGAACTGATCGTCCGAATCCATGATCTGGAAATGTTGCGGCAATTTGGCGTCCTGCCAGTGCGCACGCAGGAAGCGATGCGTCAGGCCATGAAAGGTTCCCACCCACATGCCCCCCACCGGGGTACCAAGCATCTCCTCAATCCGGCTGCGCATCTCGCGCGCCGCCTTATTGGTGAAGGTCACTGCCAGCACGCTCCATTGAGGTACCTGCTCGACCTGAAGCAACCAGGCGATGCGATGGACCAGAACCCTGGTTTTTCCTGAGCCGGCACCGGCCAGGACCAAGAGGTTGCCCGAACTGGCGGAAACCGCCTGTCGTTGGGGTTCGTTGAGTGAATCGAGGAGAGGAGAGACGTCCATCGGCGGATTCTAGCAATCTCTGCGGCCGAGCCCTAACCGATCTGCTGCCATCGCCTAGAAATTTGGTTTCGGTGGAAAGGGGTTTCGATGTGCTTAAAAGGCCGCTTTTTATAACTTAAATAAATATAAAAATTGTAATAATAAACCCTGTGGATAAGTTGCAAAATCGTTTTTTTACATATTAAACATGCCTTTATAAGGTTATAAATAACCGCTAATCCTGTATATAAGTTGTGGATAAAATTGGACGCAAGAAATATCCACATGATATTAACAGGCTTGCAAACAGGTTTGTGAACAACGCAACCAACGACTTAAGTCGTTGATTTTTAATACGGTGGGATTTTCGTCCGGAAGAAGAGGGGGAGCGCTATGTCCCTTTCGGCCCGACCCGCGCCCGAAACAGCGGCCCCGTAGTAGAATGCGCGGCTCGACTCGACCATTCGGGTCTTTTCACTACACACATTTCGGGCACTGCTTCATGACGCAACTGACCAATGACACCTTTCTCCGCGCCTTGATGCGCGAACCAGTCGACTACACGCCGGTTTGGATGATGCGCCAGGCAGGCCGATATCTCCCCGAATACCGCGCGACCCGAGCCAAGGCCGGGAGCTTCATGGATCTGTGTAAGAATCCTGAGCTTGCCTGTGAAGTGACGCTGCAGCCGCTTGAGCGCTATCCGCTGGATGCCGCCATCCTGTTCTCAGACATCCTCACGGTGCCCGACGCGATGGGCCTGGGTCTCTACTTCGCGGAAGGCGAAGGTCCGCACTTCGAGCGCCCTGTGCGCACGCAGGCGGATGTGGAACGGATCGTCGTGCCCGATCCGGAAGGTGAGCTGAAATATGTCATGGATGCGGTCTCGACCATTCGTCGCGAGCTGAATGGCCGGGTGCCTCTCATCGGGTTCTCGGGTAGCCCTTGGACACTGGCCACCTACATGGTGGAAGGCGGAGGTTCCAAGAACTTCTCCAAAATCAAGGGGATGATGTTCGACCGCCCAGACTTGCTGCATACCTTGCTGGCCAAGACGGCGGATGCGGTGACCGCATATCTCAACGCTCAAGTCGCCCGGGGCGCGCAGGCTACCATGATCTTCGATACTTGGGGTGGCTCATTGGCGCCTGCCCACTATCGCGAGTTCTCGCTGGCCTATATGCAGCGCATCGTCGAGGGGCTGACCCGCGAGGCGGAGGGACGCAAGGTTCCGGTGATTCTCTTCACCAAGAACGGCGGTCAGTGGCTGGGCGATATGTCCAAGACGGGCTGCGACGCGCTCGGTCTCGACTGGACGACCGATCTCGCCGATGCCCGCCGCATGGTGGAGGATCGAGTGGCGCTGCAGGGCAATATGGATCCTTGCACGCTGTACGCCTCACCGGAGCGCGTCCGCGAGGAGGTCGCGCGTGTCCTGGCGAGCTACGGAAAGGGCCCTGGCCATGTCTTCAACCTCGGACACGGCATCACCCCTGACGTGGATCCGGAGATCCCGGCTGCGATGGTTGCGGCCGTCCATGAATTGAGCCGGCCCTATCACGCTTGATCGGGATCGGAACGGCGGCGGTCTCCTCGCTTGGAGTCGCGCCGTCCGGAACGAAAAAAGGGGTCCTTGCGACCCCTTTTTTCGTTTCTGTATTGGTCGATCTCGAACGGATCAGACCGCCGTGGCCATCGGGCCTTTGTCGATCGTGCTCGCGGCGATCCGGGTTTCCGTGCCACGGGTATCTTCGAGCCCCATCAGCATCTCGCGCTCGAAGGCGTCTTCGTCGATGTGCGCTCCAAGATAGCGGGCGATGGCCCGCATATCCGCCTCTCCGCTACCGAGACAGCTGGTGCCGCCGGGGGAGGGGGTCATGTTGAAGATGATGCCTGCTCCATCGGTGATCTTGGCCTCGCCCATGCGCAGCTTCTTGGTCTCCTTGTCGATCAGCTGTGGACGGATGCCGCCGAATCCCTCGGCATAGCTGATATCCGACACCGAGATCGAGGGGACGATCTTGCGGATCTCCTTCGCGAACAGATGGCGGTTGAGTTTGGGGACCTCGTAGAGGAAGTTGCGCAGGATGTAGCGACGGATGTCTGGAACCTTGATCTGATCCCAGAGCACGGCCGCGACCCGCCGATCGAAGCGCAGCACCTTGAAGAATTCGGCGATCGACGAGCGGTCGTAGCGTTCGAGCATGGGCAGCATGAGCGCGGTGGGTCCGAAGCGGGTCTTGCCACGCTCCTTGACGTCGTGATCGCCATGTACCGCAGCGAAGGGCAGGTTGGGGTTCTGTACCGTATAGACCTTGCCGTTCAGCGCTTCCGGGGCGAAATAGAAAGACCCGGCGACCGGCAGGCAGGAGTAGTTCAGACCCAGCCCCATCGCCTGGGCCATCAGCAGCGAGTGTCCGCCCGCGCAGACGACCACGGCACGCGCCTGTAGCAGACCTCGGTTGGTCGAAAGAACGTAGAGGTCGTTCTCCTTGCGGATCCAGTCGACCTTGGTCGAGAAGAGCTGGCTGATCTGCTTGCCGTTGGTACGATCCATGCGCGTGCAGGCCTGCGAGAACGATTGTGCCAGGGCCTGGAAATCGACCGCGCAATAGTCGTTCGGAGTTCCGGTCGCAACGATCTCCTCATTGCGCCAGCTTCCGTTCGTCAAGGCCACATTGGGTTCCAGATCGGCGATCTGCTCGCGTTCGAGCAACTGCATGCGCGGAAAGAGATCCTTGAAGGTCTCATAGCGCTGGCGAACGAGCTGACATTCGTCGCGACCGACGCCGAGCAGCATCTTGGGCATCGTGTGAACGATACCGTCGCGCTCGCTGGGTGCCAGCTTGGTCGCGTAGTTGATCACCATGTAGGCCGTGCGTTTGACCGCCCGGGCCTTGTCCAGGGTGTAGTTGGTCTCGATGTCGCCACAGTGGATGGTCTGGCTGTTGCTGTGGGCGTGCGAATTGACCTTGGCGACGCTGTCGTACTTCTCGACCAGACAGAGGCGGTTGAGGTCGGTGAACTTGGCCAATTCGTAGAGCAGGGCCGTGCCGGTGACACCGGCACCGACGATGAGGACATCGTAGTGAGTCGAAGCGGGCATCTTTTCTGTCTCCTTAGAACGGCCTAAGGCCGATCGCAGCAGCGCTTGTGCGGCGCAACAATGCCTCACACTAGACGATGTTGAGCATAGATAAAATGCTGGGATACAGATTTAATAGATTGATTTAGTCAATTATTCAGGCATTGAAATCGCTCCACGCCTGATGCCTGGCGGGTGCGGCAGGGGGGGATGGGATCCTCAAGGCGGTAATTGCCGCGAAATACCTGTGGTAATCGGGGGCCGAAACAGGGTTTTACGGGATCCGAAGTCGGTCCAGCCGCAGTCGTTCGCGTCGATCGAACAATCGTTTGGAACCGAGCCAGACCGCTGCGACTGAACCGAGCCCGGTCCCACCCGAAAGCAGGAACATGATCAGCAGCTGATATTTGGCCGCCTCCAACGGAGGGCCGCCGGCCAGAATCTGACCGGTCATCATGCCGGGAAGGCTGACCAGCCCGGCGGTTCCCATTGCATTGACGATGGGGATGAGGCCCGAGCGTAGCGCGTCGCGGCGGATTTCCTCGATCGCTTGCTCCCAGTTGCCTCCGGCCAGCAGTCTGGCCTCGATCTGTCCGCGTGCCTCCCAGGCCTGGCGCGTGAGGCTGTCGAGCGCGATCGCCACGCCATTCATGGTATTGCCCAGCATCATGCCGAGGAGCGGAATCAGATACTGGGGCTCGTACCAGGGATCGACCCGGATGACGACCGTGAGGGCCAGAAAGATGACGGTGAAGGAGGAGAGGAACATCGAGAAGGCACCGATTCCATAGCTCCAGATCCCGCGATAGCGTCGTTTCTGACGCTGCATCACCTCGAAGCCAGCCGCCGACAGCATCACCATGGACATGAGACCAATGAGTGCCGGATGGGTCTGGTTGAAGAGAATCTTCAGCACCAGTCCGACGAGCATGAGTTGAATCGTGCTGCGCACGGCGGCGATCAAGATGCGTCGCTCGACTCCCAGACGCAGCCACCAGGACATGCCCGCCAGCAGCAGTACCAGCGCCGCCGCGAGCGCCAAGTCCCAGGGCGTCAGATGGATCAGGGTCATGACTCGGGTTCCAGACGTCCGTCGCGAATCCGGTAGGAGCGCCCGCCGAGACGTTGGCGCTGTTCCGGGTCATGACTGACCCAGAGCACGCTGGCTGAAGCAGTCTCTCGATAGTGCGCGATCAGCGACTCGACGCAGTCGCGGTTGGCCGGATCCAGGTTAGCGGTTGCCTCGTCGAGCAGCAGGGCTTCGGGGCGTTGCGCCAGAAGACGGACGAGCGCGAGCCGCTGGCGCTCGCCGGTCGAGAGTCGGGAGATCGACCAGCCGAGCACTCCCGCGTCGAAACCGAGCCGCTCCAGAACGTCGGTGATCCCTCGCGTGTTTTCGGGTAGATGCTCGCCGACGGTCTCGGCCCACCAGAAGGACTCGGCCGGCAGCAGCCCGACACGGCGTCGCCAGAGCGGGGCCGGCATGGACGAACGCGCTTCATCGCCCAGCCAGACCTCGCCCTCGTTTGGATCCAGGTCGGCAATGGCGCGCAGCAGCAGGCTCTTGCCCGAGCCCGAGGGACCGGAGAGAAAGACCTGCTCGCCTGGAATCAGCGTCAGATCGACGGGGGAGAGAACGCGATGGCGAATCCCGTCGATGCGCAGGGCGGTCATCAGAGCCGTCGATAGACGAGGTCGTGGACGGGGTGGCCGAGCCGCTCGCCACGTTGCTCGAATTTGGTCAGCGGACGCGACTCGGGGCGAGGCGCGTAGTGCCCGGGACCGGCGGTATTGACGAAGGTCTCCCGCGCCGATTCCAGGATCTCCAGCATTTGCTCGGCATAGGGTTCCCAGTCGGTCGCCGCGTGGAAGATGCCCCCTGGACGGATGGTCCTGGACAGCAGCCCGACCAACTCGGGCGAGAGGATACGCCGCTTGTGATGCTTGCGCTTGGGCCAGGGATCCGGGAAGAAGAGCTGGACCGCGTCTAGGCTGGACGCCGGGATCGAGTGGGTCAGCACTTCGACTGCGTCGTGGCGTATGACGCGCAGGTTGGTCAGTCCGAGCCGCTCGATTTCGAGCAACAGATGGCCGACGCCCGGGCGATGGACCTCGATGCCGAGCCAGTTGCGCTCGGGATCTTGCGCGGCCATCTGGGCCAGCGACTCGCCGTTGCCGAAGCCGATCTCCAGTACGACCGGTCGTGCGTTGTCGAACAGGTCGGCGAAATCGAGTTGCTGGTCCGCTCGCCAGTCCAGACCGAAGCGCGGCCAGAGTTCCGCGAAGGCGCGCTCCTGGGCACTGGTGAGACGCCCCTCGCGCAGCACGAAACTGCGGATGGCGCGCAGACGCGAGGGGCTGTGTGGTGGTTGAGAGGGATTCACGGTCGGTTCATCGGACTGCATGGATGACAGGGATGCGAGGCGCGATCATCGGAAGAACAGCCCCTCGATCGGCGAAGAGGCCGAGGCGAAGCGCTTGGCCTGCATGCGTCCGGCGAGAAAGGCCTCGCGTCCGGCCTCGATCCCCTTGCGCATGGCGCTGGCCATCAGCACGGGATTGCGGGCCGCCGCAATGGCCGTGTTCATGAGCACGCCGTCGCAGCCGAGTTCCATCGCCTCGGCGGCATGGGAGGCGGTGCCCACGCCCGCGTCGACCAGAACCGGTACCTTGGCGTTCTCGACAATGGTCAGGATGTTGAGCGGATTGCGGATGCCGAGACCCGAGCCGATCGGTGCGGCCAGCGGCATTACGGCGACACAGCCCATGGACTCCAGCTCGCGCGCCACGATGGGGTCGTCGTTGGTGTAGACCATGACGTCGAAGCCGTCCTTGACCAGTTCCTCCGCCGCCTTGAGCGTGGCCATGATGTCCGGGAACAGCGTTTTCTCGTCGCCCAGGACCTCCAGCTTGACCAGCGTGTGGCCGTCGAGCAGTTCGCGCGCCAGCTTGCAGGTGCGCACGGCGGTTTCGGCGTCGTAGCAGCCGGCGGTGTTGGGCAGAATGGTGTAGCGATCGGGCGGCAGCACGTCGAGGATGTTGGGTTCGCCCGGATTTTGGCCCAGGTTGGTACGCCGCACGGCCACGGTGACGATCTCGGCCCCGCTGGCCTCGATGGCCCGGGACGTCTCGTCCATATCCTTGTACTTGCCCGTGCCGACCAGGAGCCGCGAGCGGTATTCACGGCCCGCGATCAGGAGAGGGTCGGTGATCTGGTTGTCTTGAGACATGGAGTTCCTGCGCTGGTGTTGACTGTGCAATGAGGGGTAATGAAGCGGGCCGCAAGCGTGGACTCTTCGGGAGGGTCAGCCTCCGCCGACTGCCTGGATGATCTCCACCTTGTCCTCGGGATTGAGCCGATGCTCGGCGAAACGGCTGCGTGGGACCAATTCGGCGTTGACCTCCACCGCGAACCGCTGGCCGCCGAGCGCCAGTTGCTCCAGGAGATCCGACATGAGACTGCCCTCGGCGATCTCTCTGTGTTCTCCGTTGAGAAGGATGTTCATCTCGACTCCGGTCGTACTGCGAATAGGGCCGCGTGGGCGGCCCTCGCTCAGAATGCGGATAGGGGCCTCAGCGGACGTGATTGGCCTCCTGGCCCAACATCTCCGGCGTCACCAATGTGATGCCGCCCTCGCTGACATAAAAGCCCGCCTTGCGGTCGGCCTCAGGATCCATGCCGATAACGGTTCCTTCCGGGACCTGGCAGTAGCGGTCTAGGACCGCGTTGCGAATGGTGCAGTTCCGCCCGATGTCCACGTCCGGCAGGATGACCGAGTCGGCGACATAGGCGTAGGAGTTCACGCGAACACTCGAGAACAGCAGCGAATGTCTGACCGTCGCACCCGAGATGACGCAACCGCCCGAGACCATGGAATCCACCGCCATGCCGCGGCGGTCCTCGTCGTCGAAGACGAACTTGGCCGGAGGCAACTGTTCCTGGTAGGTCCAGATCGGCCAGTTCTTGTCGTAGAGGTTGAGCGGCGGAGTAATGCCGATCAGTTCAAGATTGGCCTCCCAGAAGGCGTCCAGGGTGCCCACGTCGCGCCAATAGGCCTGTTCGCCGCTCTTGGGGTCGCGGAAGGTATGGGCCATCACGCGATAGAGATTGATGACCGCAGGGATGATGTCCTTACCAAAGTCGTGGCTAGAGGTGGACGTATCGGCGTCCTTGTACAGTTGCTCGAAGAGGAAGCCCTTGTTGAAGACGTAGATGCCCATCGAGGCCAGGCAGCGATCCGACGAGCCTGGAATGGTTTCTGGATTCTCCGGCTTCTCGGCGAAGCGGCACACGCGACCCTCCTCGTCGACGGACATGACGCCGAACTCGCGCGCCCGATCCACCTCGACTTCCAGACAACCGACGGTCATATCGGCTCCAGTTTCGACGTGGTAGGCGATCATGGCGCCGTAGTCCATCTTGTAGATGTGGTCGCCGGCCAGCACCAGGATGTAGTCTGGATCGTGATCCCGGATGATATCCAGGTTCTGGAAGACGGCATCGGCGGTCCCGGCATACCAGGCCGTTTCGGCGACGCGTTGCTGGGCTGGCCACAGCTCGACGAACTCGCCGAATTCGCCGCGCAGGAAACCCCATCCCTTCTGGATGTGCAGGATGAGCGAGTGGGCCTTGTACTGGGTCAGTACGCCAATGCGGCGGATGCCCGAATTGATGCAGTTGGAGAGAGGGAAATCGATGATCCTGAATTTACCGCCGAAGGGAACGGCTGGTTTGGAGCGCCAGGCGGTCAGGTGCTTCAGTCGGGAGCCCCGACCCCCTGCCAGAATCAGCGCCAGTGTGTTTCTCGTCAGGCGACTGATGAATCTGGGGTTTGTGTGGGGCATAAATCCTCCTGTCTAGTTGACGCTGCAGCATATATGAGAGCGCCCGTATGGTACCATCAAGCGCATTTCAACCCTCCTAGATTCCGGCTTCGGAGTCCTGGAGCGGCTCGATTTCGATTCGAATCGGCGACGGTTTCCTGGCCCCCCGCTTCACGCCATGGGCGTGAACGAATCAGTCTAGGATGCATCATGCCCCTAAGGGTGCGTCGCCGCACCCTGTCCGCACTAGGACTGGTCTCCAGGACTATTCCTGGGTGGCCCGATTTCTGATACCAGAGGAACACGAACGACATGGCAACCGCACATGGCTCCTCACCCAAGCTTCCCGAATCTCTGCTGCGCATCGTCGAGGCGCGCCACCATGACCCCTTTGAAGTGTTGGGGCGACACGAGGACGGTGGCCGGGCGATCGTGCGGGCCTTTTTGCCTCTAGCCGAACGGGCAGCTTTGGTCGAGCCCGCCGCCCCCATGAAGCGAATCGATGGGACCGACCTCTTTGTCTGGGAGGGCGCGGCCGATCAGGTTCCGGACCGCTATCAGGTCGAATGGGAGGATCAGAGCGGGATGTCGCATCGCGCATACGATCCCTACTGTTTTCCGTTGCAGCTCTCGGATTTCGATCTGCATCTGTTCGGCGAGGGCCGTCACTGGCATGCCTATCGTCTGCTTGGATCGCACGCGACCGAGGTCGAGGGTATTCCTGGCATTCAGTTCGCGGTTTGGGCTCCCAACGCCGAGCGCGTCAGCGTGGTCGGAGACTTCAACGCCTGGGACGGACGCGCCCATCCTATGCGGGTGCGCGGCGGTCATGGTGTCTGGGAACTCTTCATCCCGGGGCTTGAGTGCGGCGGTTTCTACAAATACGAGATCCGCGACCAACACACCAATCTTCATGTGAAGATCGACCCCTATGCCCAGGCGTTCCAGGTGCGTCCCCAAACCGCCGGCCTGATCTCGCCCGAGAGCCATTTCCGCTGGACGGACGAGGAATGGATGCGTCTGAGGTCCACGGTCGACTGGCAGCATCAACCCATGTCGGTCTACGAGGTGCATCTCGGCTCCTGGCGCCAGGCGTCCGACGGTAGTTTCCTCAACTACCGTACCCTGGCCAAGGAGATCGGCGACTACGTCGAGAAGATGGGCTTCACCCACATTGAGCTGCTGCCCATCACCGAGCATCCGCTCGACGCCTCCTGGGGCTACCAGTGCACCGGCTATTTCGCCCCGACCGCCCGCTTCGGCTCCCCCGACGACTTCCGCTTCTTCGTCGATTATTTCCATCATTTGGGGATCGGCGTGCTTCTGGATTGGGTGCCCGCGCACTTCCCCAAGGATATTTACGCCCTAGCTCGATTCGACGGCACCGCGCTCTACGAGCATGCCGACCCGCGTCTCGGCGAGCACAAGGACTGGGGGACGCTCATCTTCAACTTCGGTCGCAACGAGGTGAAGAATTTCCTGCTCTCCAGCGCACTCTACTGGCTGGACGAATTCCACATCGACGGGCTGCGCGTGGATGCGGTCGCCTCCATGCTCTATCTCGACTATTCGCGTAATCCGGGCGAGTGGATCCCCAACAAATACGGCGGCAACGAGAACCTGGAGGCCGTGGACTTCATTCGCGAGCTGAACAGCGTCACCCACGAGCAGCATCCGGGCAGCCTCATGGTCGCCGAGGAGTCGACCGCCTGGCCGGCGGTGTCGCGTCCGACCTATCTGGGTGGTCTCGGTTTCAGCATGAAATGGAACATGGGCTGGATGCACGACACCCTGTCCTATATGCAGAAGGATCCCATCTACCGCCATTTCCACCATGATCTGCTGACCTTCGGGCTGCTCTACGCCTTTACCGAGAACTTCGTCCTGCCCTTCTCGCACGACGAGGTGGTGCACGGCAAAAAGTCCATGATCGACAAGATGCCGGGTGACGCCTGGCAGAAGTTCGCCACCCTGCGACTGCTCTATACCTTCATGTTCAGCTATCCCGGCAAGAAGCTGCTCTTTCAGGGGTGCGAGTTCGCTCAGGGCCAGGAATGGAAGTTCGACGAATCGCTCGACTGGGAACTCCTGGAGCGCGCGCCGCATCAGGGCATGCAGCGTCTGGTGGCCGATCTCAATCGGCTTTATTGCGAGCAGGTGCCGCTGCACGATGTGGATTTCGATGCCTCGGGGTTCGAATGGATCGATTGCCACGACAGCTCCCAGTCCGTGCTCAGCTATATTCGCAAGTCTCAGTCCGGGAAAGAGATCGTCGCAGCCGCGTTCAATTTCACCCCGGTTCCTCGTAACGACTATCGTATCGGCGTTCCCGAGGCCGGTTTCTACCGCGAGGCGATCAACTCGGACGCCGAGATCTATGGTGGCAGCAATGTCGGCAATCAGGGTGGCGTCAAATCCGAACCCGTGAGCTGGATGGGGCGGCCTCATTCGCTGATGATCTCGCTACCGCCGCTCGCCGGCATCATCCTGGTTCACGAGCTCTCGGAGACGGAGGCGGACGAGATCCCGTCCGAGAATGCCGCCGAAGCTGCAGATACCCCAGCGGAGCCCAGCGATGTCGACGCTTGAGACAGAACTGGCGTCCGAACTGGACGTGGATCCGATCGAACTCCAGCGGATCCGGCTCAATCAGGAGACGGCGCGCATCCCCTGGGCCGAGCTTCAGCGCTTCTTTGCGCAGGGCTATCTGATCTGGGTGCATGACGATCTGGACCTGGTCGAGATGGCGCTGCGGTTTACCCTGGACGATGCCGCCGCCATCGAAGCCGAGATGACACGGGGCACGCTCTCCCGCGTCAGCGACGATCAGGCCAGAGGCTGGTTCGAGTCTCAATCCAGTCTCTGGGCCGTGGTCGTCAAACCTTGGATTTTGGTACAGGAAACGCGATGCACATCTGGGTCGACGCAGACGCCTGCCCAAGGATAATCAAGGACATCCTCTTCCGTGCGGTGGAGCGTGTCGGAATCGGCATGACGCTGGTCGCCAATCAGCCGATGAGCGTGCCGCCGTCGCGTCTGATCCGCGCTATCCAGGTTTCGGCCGGATTCGATGTTGCCGACAATGAGATCGTTCGCCGTCTGGAGGCGGACGATCTGGTCATCACTGCGGACATCCCCCTGGCCGCCGAGGTCATCGCCAAGGGTGGTCACGCCTTGAATCCGCGTGGACAGATCTATACCAAGGAGAACATTCGCGAGCGACTGAATATGCGCGATTTCATGGAGACGCTGCGCTCGACTGGAGTCGATACCGGTGGACCCGGGAGCCTCGGACCGCGCGACAAGCAGGCCTTCGCCAATGCCCTGGACGCATTTCTCGCCAAACAGGGTGCTCATTGACCAATTGGAGCCCTGGACGCAAGCAATCGCTAGCCCTCGATAAAGGAGTCATCCAATGGCCGTACTCATACTGGGTCTGATCCTCTTCCTGGGGACGCACTCCATCTCCATCATAAAACCCGATCTCAGGGGCAACATCGTCGCCCGCTTCGGGGTCGTGCCCTGGCAGGCAGTCTACGCGATCCTGTCGCTGATCGGCTTCATGCTGATCCTCTCCGGTTTCGGCATGGCGGGCCAATCCCCCATCCTGGTCTACGATCCCGCAGCCTGGATGCGTCATATCACCTTGCTGCTGATGTTGCCTGTTTTTCCATTGCTGTTCGCCGCCTATCTGCCGGGCCGTATCCAGACCGCGGTCAAGCACCCCATGCTGCTCGCAGTGAAGATCTGGGCCTTTGCCCATCTGTTGGCCAACGGCACCCTGGCCGACATCCTGCTGTTCGGCGCCTTCCTGGCCTGGGCCGTCGCCGATCGCATCTCGCTCAAGCACCGGGTCGGTCCGCCGGTCCAGGGCGCGCCACCGAGTCCCCTAAACGACGCCATCGCCATCGTCGGCGGTCTGTTGTTCTATCTGCTCTTCATGTTCTGGCTGCACAAGGCGCTGATCGGTGTCGCACCCATTGGCTGACCGGGTCATGTATCAAATCCGGGTTCAGAGCGCGCCCTTCGACAGCGCCGCCGAGCAGGCGGCGCTGGTCGGGGACAATGCCCGGATCGGTGCGCTGGTCAGCTTCGTCGGGCTCATGCGCGATCTCAACGCCGGACTCGGCGTCTCGCGCATGCGGCTCGAACACTATCCGGGGATGACCGAGAAGGCGCTCGCGGCCATCGCCGATGAGGCCGCCGAGCGCTGGGAATTGGAGGGAATCCGTATCGTTCATCGTGTCGGAATCCTGGAACCTAGGGATCCGATCGTCTTCGTCGGTGTCGTCAGCCAGCATCGCGGCGACGCCTTCCGCGCCTGCGAATTCCTGATCGACTACCTCAAAACCCGCGCACCATTCTGGAAGAAGGAAGTTACCGACGCGGGCGAACGCTGGGTCGAGGCACGGACCAGGGATCAGGAATCTGCCGACCGTTGGTAGGCTGTTTTATTAGCCGATTTCGAGGGATCGAGAAGCTGAGATTAGCGGCGGATTGTGTTTCCATGTCGCAATGCTGGTGGTCGATGCGAACCCGCGTCAGGCGAAGGCGATCGCAGACCATTTCGGAGTGTTCGAGGACATCTTTAGCCAGATCTTCCAGCTATGTGGCAGTGCTGGTGATGGGGTTCTAGGCATCCCATTACACACAAGTCTGTAAGTGATTGATTTAGTGTGATCCCCCAAAAGTGCCTGTCTTTATAAATCAGCAGCTTAGGGAAGGCAGCAGAGATGTGTGTAACGAGATGGGTTCTAGGTCAACAGCGAGGACGTGAATCGACTCTATTCCCATCCGGACAGGACTGGTTATGATTGGTCGTGTCCTCTGCTCTTGTACTGGATTAGTTGGATGACGATGATTTCGCACTGAGGTGTCATGCATTACGACCCCCGTCGTTTTCGCCGTCACCGACCGGATTAGTCTGGGTTTTGGATTGGCGGCGCTGACCGTTTTGGTCGCGGCCATCTGATAAGGAGATCTCGAGTGACTCCAATACGCTGTTCGCGCGGGAGGTCTCGGTCCTGGCACTGGCGGAGGTTATCCTTACCTCCGTCGTCGATTACGAAGCCTTCTTCTATACCCTCAACGGTATCCAGCGGTGGATACCGGATCTACAGACGCTGCGGTTTCCTGCAGTACCTGTTCGTGGCTCTGCGGCGCGTCGCAGGGCGTGAAGCCCTGCGCTCCGTCAAACGTATGTCTACTGCCATCTATGTCAAGCGGCGTTGGTGGTTTGCAATGACCATCATCCACCTGCTGCCGGAGAGGCTGTTCAAGCGATTGGATATTTGATGTCAAGTATCAATTTGCTAGAGCCCAACAAAAAATTAGAATTAATTTTTTACTATAGCATGAAAAATTCCAATAAGATCCAATGTGAAAGTTCGGCTCGTAATATTAGCGACGGCTGGAAGTCGGGATTGTTAAATTTGGCAAATATTTTGTTCTTGTTTTTCTCGTTCACTATTTTTTTTAGCTATTTTCTTGGGGTGGGATATTCGAATCTCAACTACAATAGCGACTTGGTTCAACCATTCATGCAGGCTCGTGATTTATTGCAGGAGCCTTCTCGGTTCAACGATTGGTACTTTTCTCCGGCGTTGTATTTTTTTCCAGACTTGATCTTTTCCGTCTTTCTCGTAGTGCTCCCAATTCCCAACGCGGTTTTGCCCATTATCTATGGTGCATTACTGTTTACGCTCTATAGTGGTGCTG
This sequence comes from Thiorhodococcus drewsii AZ1, assembly GCF_000224065.1. Lineage (GTDB taxonomy): Bacteria > Pseudomonadota > Gammaproteobacteria > Chromatiales > Chromatiaceae > Imhoffiella > Imhoffiella drewsii. The sequence continues at coordinate 28,689 of NZ_AFWT01000029.1, read as the reverse complement.
GCGGGATATTGATTTCCTCAAATATGCGGGTCAGCTTCGTTACCGCAACCAATTTGATTGCAGCAATAATCCTTCTTGTTGGGCTGATGAGCTTTTCTTATGCAGTCAAGGGACCCATTAGCCCTCTCTCATATGTTTGGTTGGCCAGTGCATCCATTCATACTGGGGCTGTATTGATGACGCTGGTATCCGCCGCAATATTCATAAATCTGTTGACCAATCAAGCACGCTTGCGATGGCTGGTTGTGTTAGGTGTGACGGTTTATCTTTCAAGCTTTTCCGATCTGCTCTTCGTAGTCTGGTTCGTTGTTCCAGCATCGATCATAGCAATATTGCATGGGATTTCTATCGGAGGTAGACGCAGTTACATATACGCCGTAACGCTGATTGTTGCCACGATATCGGCTCTGATATCCGAAAGATTGATTAGAAATGTGCTTTTTTCATCAGAGCTTGATGTGTTTTCAGGTTATATGAGCCCTATTAATCCCATTGATTCTGTGTTAAGTTTTTCACAAGAATTGATTCGAGCCGTAAAAATGAATGACTATCCGGCTCTAATTACTGTAGGTGTTTTAATTCCGATAGGCGCTAGAGCAATAAAAATTTGTTTCGATTTATTGGGGCGGCAGCCGCAGACAGTCGGGAACTATATAGAACTATTTATTGCGATGAGTTGTTTTTCGGCATTGCTAACTCCTCTTGCCACCGGAAATTACAAGGTTGTTGGTGACTGGCGTTATTTTATCGTCATTCATATTCTGATCATGGTATGGATTGTTTATTTTATATCCAATGTGATCGGGTCCATCAGGATAGTAAATGTCGTCGCCGGATTGGGGGCAGGCGTCCTAATTGCTGTGTCGGCCATGACAGTATCCGAGGATGCTATCGCCTCAGTTAAGAGGCTCCAATCTCCGACACCAGTCGAGATATGTCTAAGACAAGAAAAAAGAACGACCGGAATAGGTGATTACTGGACGGCCAAGCTACTCATGTTCATGACTCGTCGAGAAATACACATCGTTCAAGTGAGGGAGGATGGTTATTTTTTTCGGTGGAATTACAACCGTCGGTGGTTCAGCGTACGCTCTGATAACAAAGCGCCTTTTAGCCCTGATTTCATCATTACAAAAAATCTTGATCCCAATAAGCTTCGCGCTCGTTTCGGCGATCCGTCTCGATCGATTGTCTGTGGAGATTCCGAGATTTGGCTGTATGACCTCCCGTTGCGCACTGAAGGTCTTTGATTTGCTCGGTTTGTTGGGGCATGCACCCGAGTCTTTCGTTTAACGGTGAGGCTCTGTCCGCGTCGATGCCTCCTCCACCTCCTCAATGATCGCCGGCATCTTCGCCACCGACTGCACCCGCAGATGGAGCGCCGCCTTGGACAGCAGGTGCGCGCTGACAGGTGCCGTGATGAAGAGGAAGAAGGTGACCAGCAGCTCATGCAGGCTCAGGCCCTCTCCACGAAGGCTGAAATGGACCATGGAGGCGATCAGCAGGCTACCGACGCCCAGCGTGGTGGCCTTGGTCGGACCATGCAGCCGGCTGTAGAAGTCGCGTAGCCGCACCAGTCCGAGCGAGCCGATGAAGGTGAAGAGCCCGCCGAGCAGGATGAGCACGGCGAGCAGGATGTCGAGCACGGAATCGGCCATTCGCTGCTATTCCCCTTTATTCGATGATGTCGCCGCGCAACAGATATTTGCAGAGAGCGACCGTTCCCACGAATCCCATCATGGCGATCAGCAGCGCTGCCTCGAAATAGAGCGATGAGTTCAAATGGATGCCGACCAGCACCAGCAGGGCGATGGCGTTCACATAGAGTGTGTCGAGCGCCAGGATGCGATCCGGCTTGTCCGGTCCGAACAGCAGTCGCCAGAGCGTCAGTGCCAGTGCGGCCGTCACCAACCCGAAGGCGATCGAGATGGAGAGATCGAGAAGGCTCGCGGGATTCAGCATGGTTCGAAGATCTCCAACAGTGGCGTCTCGTAACGCTGTTTGATGCTCTCGACCAGTGCTTCCGGATTGCGCACGTTCAGTCCGTGCACGACCAGATTGCGCCGCTCCGGATCGAGCCAGGCCGAGACCGTCCCTGGCGTGAGCGAGATGGTGTTCGCCAGCAGGCTGATTCCGAGGTCCGAGCGCAGGTCGAGCGGAACCACTACGAACCCGGGCGCGACCCGCCGCGGCCCGCGCAGGATGAGCCAGGCGACGGTGAGGTTGGCCGTGAGAATGTCGTGGAGGAGCATGGCGATGAAGCGCAACAGCGTCAGCGGCCGATGGATACGGATGCGCTCGGGCCAGAAGCGCAGGGTGAAGATAGGGATGGCCCAGCCGAGCAGCAGTCCGAGCAGCAGATTTCCTGGGTCGAAGCTATTGGACAGCAAGATCCAGATGAGCGTCAGCACGGGTGTCAGGATGGGGTGGGGCAGCAGTCGCAGCTTCATGATGGAGCCCTTCCGGCGTCGGGTGCGAGAACCGCCTGGATGTAGTACCCAGGGCGCAGGAGCTGCTCGGCAGTCTCGGTCACGAATCTCAGTATGGGATCGGCCCAGATCGTCAGTGCCAAGCAGAGCCCCATGAGTCCCATGATCGGCGCGATTCTGGATGCACTGGGGCGGGCCGAGGGCTCTGTCGAACATTCGCCCTCTGCGCGCAGGAAGAGCAGGCTGCCCGAGCGCGCGAGCGCGATGATGCCGAGCAGCGATGAGATCAGGATGATCGCCATCAGCCCAGGCCAAATGGGTGTCTCCAGTGTTGCGCGCAGCACCAGCAGCTTGCCGACGAAGCCGGACAGCGGAGGCAGGCCAGCCACCAGCAGCGCGACGACGAAAAAGAGTCCGCCGATCAATCCCGCTGCCGGGATCACCGGTCCGGGCGTCAGACGATCCGCATGGCTGCCGCGTCCATTCGCGATCAGGTCGGCGAGCAGGAAGAACGCCGCCGTCGCGAAGGTGGTGTGGGCCAGATAATAGAGTCCGGCCGCTGTGGCGTCCGGGCTCCCCAGGGCCAGCGCGGTCAGCAGCAGACCAACCGAGACCAGCACCAGATAACCGATCTGGCGTCGCAATCCGGTCGCCGCCAGCGTGCCCAGGGTGGCCAGGATCAGCGTCGCCAGCGCCAGGGGCAGCAGCCAGTCGGCATAGAGCCCGGCCACTGGACCGGCGTCGGTACCGAACACCAGCGTACCGATTCGCAGCAGACAGTAGACGCCGACCTTGGTCATGATGGCGAACAGGGCCGCGACCGGTGCCGAGGTCGCCGCATAGGTGGCCGGCAACCACAGATGCAGCGGAGCCACTGCCGCCTTGAGGGCGAAGACGCCGAACAACAGCAGCCCGCCAACGCGTACCAGCCCCAGATTTTCGGTCGGCGTCTCGGCCACCTTGACCGCCATGTCGGCCAGATTGAGAGTGCCCAGGGTTCCGTAGAGGGTGCCGGCGGCGAATAGGAAGAGCGTCGATCCGACCAGATTCAGCGCCACGAAATGCAGCCCGGCACGGGTGCGCTCGGCCCCGCCTCTGTGCAGCAGCAGGCCGTAGGAGGCCAGCAGCAGGACCTCGAAAAAGACGAAGAGGTTGAACAGATCGCCCGTGAGAAAGGCGCCGTTGAGCCCGAAGAGCTGTAGCTGGAACAGTGGATGGAAATGACGGCTACCGCGATCGGTTCCCTGGATTGCGTAGAGGAGCGCGAAGCTGGACAGCGCCGAGGTGACGAGGAGCATCCACGCCGCCAGCCGATCCCCGACCAGTACGATGCCATAGGGCGCGGGCCAGTTACCCAGTGCGTAGACCAGGATCTCGCCCGAGTCGACTTGAATCAGCACCAGGATGGCGAGCGCCACCTGAGCCAGGGTGGCGGTCAGGTTCATTGCGCGCCGCACGTCGAGCGACAGCCAGCGGCGCGTAAGCAGCAGGAGCGTGCCCGCCAGGAGCGGCAGAACGAGAGGCAGGATGAGTAGATGGCTCAAGCGACGTTCTCCTCATCGCGGTGGCCGTCGACCTGATCCGTACCCAGTTCTGCATGGGCCTTGAGCGAGAGCATGATGACGAAGGCGGTCATGGCGAAACTGATGACGATCGCCGTCAGGACCAGCGCCTGCGGCAGCGGATCCGTATAACCGCTAGCGGTGTCCGTGATAATCGCCGGCTGGCCGATGGAAAGCCGCCCGGTGGCGAATAGAAAGAGGTTTACCGCGTAGGACATCAGAGTCAGCCCCATCACCAGCGGGAAGGTTCGGGCGCGCAAGGTCAGATAGACCCCGATGGTGGTTAGGACGCCGATGATGACGCTCATCAGAATTTCCATGACGAGCCCTCCGTTGCCGTGCCGATTGGGATGTGACTGACCCGGTGCATCAGACCCAGATGCACCAGGATCAGCAGAGTCGCGCCAACCACCACCAGATAGACCCCCAGGTCGAAGGCCATCGCCGAGGCCAGCTCGAAGTCGCCCAACAGCGGCCAGTGGATGTGCGTGAAGGTCGAGGTCAGGAAGGGGTATCCGAATGCCAGACTCGCCAGCCCGGTCCCGGTGGCGATGAGCAGACCGACGCCGATCAGGGGGTGCATGTTGGCCGAGAGACGTCGATGGGTCCATTCAACCCCATTGGTTAGGTATTGCATGATGAGTGCTGCAGCCGTCACCAGTCCGGCGATGAAGCCGCCGCCGGGCTGGTTGTGTCCGCGCAGGAAGATGAAGACCGAGACCAGCAGGGCCAGCGGCAGCAGCAATCGAGCCAGGGCGGCCATGATGGCGGGATGTCTGTCCCAGTTCCATGGACGGCCTTGAGGATTGGACGTCGGTCCTGGCAGATGCAGTTTGTGGAGCATGGCGTAGATTCCCAATCCGGCCAGGGCGAGCACCGATATTTCGCCCAGCGTATCGAAGCCTCGGAAGTCGACCAGGATGACGTTGACCACGTTGTGTCCGCCGCCCCCAGGCACGCTGTTGGTCAGGAAGTATTCCGAGATGGGCGTATAGGGGCGGGTCAGGATCGACCAGGTGAGGGTTCCGGCACCACCACCGGCTAGCAGGGCCAGCGTCAGGTCGCGCAGACGCTGCCAACCTGTCGATTCGGCCGGGCTGCGCGGTGGCAGAACATAGAGCGCTAGGAGCAGCAACACGATGGTGACCACCTCCACCGTGAGCTGGGTCAGGGCCAGGTCAGGGGCGGAGAATTTGACGAAGATGAGCGACACCAGCAGACCTAGCGCCCCCATGACGATGAGCGCCGTGAGCCGCAGTCGGTGCAGCAGCAGGGTGGCGACGGCCACCAAGGACAGAGCCAGGGCGATGAAGATGCTCACGCCGTCCGGCGTCAATAGACCGCGTTCGCCCGTCAGCGGCGAGCCGCTGCCGATGGCCCCGGCCAGACCCAATCCGAGCGCCGAGACCAGGAACAGCAGAATCAGACGCTGCAGCGATCCGGTATCCAGCGTCCGGGTCGTCAGGCGGGCGAGGGCGAATAGGCCGCCGAGCAGCCGGTCGAAGGCCGCCCGGCCGCCAAATCGGCCCGATATCTGATTGGCCATCTCGAATAGCGGCTGGCGACCGGCGTAGACCACGATTCCGCCGACGAGTGCGACGGCGCTCATGACGACCGGCAGGCCGAATCCATGCCAGATTGCCAAGTCATACTCGGGCGGCGGCGTTTGGAGCAGACTGGTGACCGCGACCTTGAGCAAGGGCGCCACGGTCAGCGCGGGCAGGATGCCGACCACTAGACAGATGGCGACCAGGATTTCGACTGGCACCTTCATCCAAAAGGGCGGTTCATGGGGTTTGCGCGGCAGATTGACCGGGTCGCCATTGAAGAAGACGTCATGGATGAATCGCAGCGAATAGGCGACGGCCATGATGCCCGCGAAGGCCACCGCCACCGGAAGCAGCCAGCCCCAGGGATGCTCGGAGAAGAAATCGGCCGTCTCGGCGAAGAACATCTCCTTGGAGAGAAAGCCGTTGAACAGCGGAACGCCGGCCATCGCCGACGCCGCCACCATGGCTAGGCTGGCGGTATAGGGCATGTAGCGCCAGAGCCCGTTGATCCGTCGCATGTCGCGCGTGCCGCATTCGTGATCGATGATGCCGGCCGCCATGAACAGCGATGCCTTGAAGGTCGCATGATTGATAACGTGGAAGATCCCGGCCACGGCCGCCAAGGGTGTCCCCAGTCCGAACAGCAGCGTGATGAGCCCCAGGTGGCTGATGGTCGAATAGGCCAGCAGTCCCTTGAGATCGTGCTTGAAGAGTGCGATCCAGGCGCCGACCAGTAGGGTCGTCAGTCCGGTTCCGATGACCAGCAGGTTCCATTCGAACGTGCCCGAGAGCACCGGAAAGAGCCTGGCCATGATAAAGATTCCGGCCTTCACCAGCGTTGCCGAATGCAGATAGGCCGATACCGGCGTCGGCGCCGACATGGCGTGCGGCAGCCAGAAATGGAAGGGGAACTGCGCCGACTTGGTGAAGGCCCCGAGCAGGATCAGCACCAGCATGGGCGTATAGAGCGGATCGGCGCGGACCTGATCGCCGGCCGCCAGAATCACAGACAGATCGTAACTGCCGACTATCTCGCCCAGCAGCAGGAAACCGCCCAGCATCGCCAGTCCGCCCAGGCCGGTCACGGCGAGCGCCATGCGTGCCCCGTTGCGGGCCTCTTCCTCGTGACGCCAATAGCTGATGAGCAGAAAGGACGAGAGACTCGTCAGCTCCCAGAAGACCAGCAGCAGGATGAGATTCTCCGCCAGCACCACGCCCAACATGGATCCCATGAAGAGCAGCAGATAGGCGTAGAAGCGCCCCATGCAGTCGGTTGCGGATAGATAGTAACGGGCATAGAGGATGACCAGCAGCCCGATGCCCAGCACCATTGAGGTGAAGACCAGGCCCAACCCATCCAGTCGAAAGGCCAGGTCCAGTCCCAGGTCAGGGATCCAGGGCCAGCGCTGGATCACCGTTTCGCCAGAGAATGCGATCAGCATTGACGGGGATAGGGTGCCCAGCGCGCCCAATGCCACCAGACCGGCCGTCCAAGCGGACCATAGCCGGCCGAAACGAGACATCCAGGCGGTCAAACCAGCGCCCATCAGGGGGATGAGCACGACGAACAACAGATTCATGCGCGAGGGTTCCGTGATGTGGGCTGTTTCCTGTCGTGATTCCCAGGATACCATTGAATGCCTCACGTGCCGTTCGGACGCTCATCGGCGTCCTGCCCCGTCGCGCCTTGACCCCAGGCGAACTTACGGCTAGCGTCCGGGCTGTCTGGCTCAGAGGTGGCTTCCCCGCAAGAGCACGCCTTCATCCTCTGGGGTTGCTTCTCGCTATGAGCGTTCGGTTGCCAATACCTAAGGCGATCTCCGCGAAAGACTGCACCTATACGTAGGATGTGGTGAGAAACGAACCGCATCGATCGCGAAAGATGCGGTTCGCACGCTCACCGCTATCCTACGGGGAGATTCTTTTTTGGAGATCGCCAAGGTCCTTTGGTGGCCGCTCGGCGAGCGTATCCGTCACAACTAAGAGTCCCGCGATGTTCACGAACCTCCGTCTTTGGGCCAACAATCTCATCGGTGTCGGGGCCGCGATCCTCCTCGCCGTTTCGGTGCTGACCTTCTTCAATCTGCGCGGTCTGGACAATGTGCTCCTGGAAGCGGAGCGGACCGAACTGCAGCAATATTTCGAGGCCATTCAGGACGACGTTGCGGCTGAGACCCGTCTCGCCGGGGCGATGAGTGCGCTCGTCGCCAATATCCCCGAGGTCCAGCAGCATTTCGCAGCGGGCGATCGGGACTGGCTGCAAGCGCAATTGCTTCCGCCCTTCAAGGTCCTGGAGCGCGACTACGGAGCCGTCCAGTTCCAGTTCCACACACCGCCTGCGACCTCCTTTCTGCGGCTGCACAAGGTCGAGAAATACGGGGACGATCTTTCCAGTTTTCGCCATTCGGTCGTGGATACCAATACCAAGCTCAAGCCTCAGCGCGGCCTGGAGTCCGGGGTCGCCGGACTGGGTGCTCGCGGCGTGGTGCCGGTGTTCGATCAGGGACGCCACCTCGGTTCGGTCGAATTCGGCATGTCTTTCGGTCCGGACTTCTTTGCCGCCTTCAAGAAGGCTCATGGGGTGGAGGCTGGGCTCCATGTGGTTCGCGACGGGGCGATCGAAACCTTTGCAATGACCAAGGGCGATAAGCCGTTCTTGGATACTGCCAGCCTGCAGGCCGCCTTCGACGGGACTCCGCAATACAAGCGAGTCGAGATCGATGGCCTCCCCATGGTGGTGTATGCCGAGCGGCTCGAGGACTATGCCGGCGCTCCACTCGGTGTCCTGGAGGTGGCCAAGGATCGCCTGCATTACCTTGATGTCGAGGCTCGGGCGACCCAGCAAGCCTGGTTGATCGGCGCTCTGATGCTGCTGTTCAGTCTGATGATTGCGATCCTGACTGCACGCGTGCTGGCACGACGGATCCTCCGGGTCTCCGATGGCCTGAACCGCGTGGCCGGGGGCAACCTGACCGGCGAGATCGAGCTGCAAGGACGGGACGAACTGGCCGAACTGGCCCAGGTTACCAATCGGATGCGCCATCGACTGCATGGGCTCGTGTCCCAGGTCGAGGCCGATGCCGCCTCGGTGCTGACCGCCGCGCGCGAGATCTCCCAGGCGGTCGACGGTCAGGCGGCGACCTCCAGCCAGATGTCGACCTCGGTGTCGGAGATCACCTCGACCATGGAGGAGCTTTCCGCGTCCTCCGGCCAGATTGCCGAGTACTCTGGGTCCGTGGTCGAGGTCGCCCGCCGCACCTACGATGGCAGCCGTCAGGGTTCGGAGGCCATGCAGCAGTTGGTCGGAAAAATGGAGGAGATCCGCCGCGACAATCAGCACTCGCTCAAGGAGATCGTCGACCTCGGCAGCAAATCGAAGGAGATCTCCAGGATCATGGAGATCATCGACACGGTCGCGGATCAGACCAAGCTGATCGCCTTCAACGCCGCGCTGGAGGCCGCCTCGGCGGGCGAGGCGGGTAAACGCTTCGGGGTGGTGGCGGCGGAGATCCGTCGGTTGGCCGATTCGGTCACCGAGTCTACCAGCGAGATCGCGCGCAAGGTCGGCGAGATCCAGGAATCCATCAGCCGTCTCGTGATCACCTCCGAAAAGGGTTCGGTCGGGATCGATCAGGGGATGGAGGCCTCTTCGCGCACCGCCTCCTTCCTCCAGGACCTGGTTCAAGCGGCGAGCGAGGCCACCAGTTCCGCCCAGCAGATCAGCCTCTCGACCCAGCAGCAGCGGACCGCGAGCAGTCAGGTCGTGGTGGCGCTCAGGGAGATCGTGACCGCCAGCTCCGACACCGCAAAGTCGGTCCGGCGGATCTCCGAGGTGGCCCAGGAGATGACCCAGCTCTCCGCCAATCTCAAGATCCAGATGGACCACTTCACCCTGAATGAGATGACGGCGGCGCCCGATTCGGCCGACGCCGCCGCGCGGACCGATTGATGGAGCCAACCGCCGTGGATCCGATCAGCGTGCTGGTGGTCGACGATAGTGGCTCGGCGCGGGCGCTGATTCGCGCTCTGCTGGAAGAGGAGCCGGGACTGCGGGTCTGCGGCGAAGCCGAAAACGGCCGCGAGGCGGTCGAGAAGGTGCTGTCGCTCAAACCGAGCATCGTCACCATGGATCTACAGATGCCCGAGATGGACGGCATGGCGGCCATCGAGGAGATCATGGCCGTCCGTGCGACGCCCATCCTGGTGCTGTCCGACCTCGCCGACGCGCGCAACGCCATGTTGGCGGTCGAGCGCGGCGCCCTGGAGGCGACCTCCAAGCCGACCATCGACGACGGTTGCTTACTGGCAGCCCGTCTCAAGATGCTCGCTGGTGTGCCCGTGATCCGCCATATTCGCCGGGGACAAGCGGTCGCTCCGACGCACATCTCGCCTCAATCGTCTGTCGCCCCGAGCGTGACAGGCGTTGTCGCACGCGCGTCCTATGCATCCGAAGTCAGCGGCTGCAACGAGGCGAGCGCCGCTCAGCGGCGGGTCTTCGCGATCGCCTCATCGACGGGCGGCCCCCAGGCACTGGCCAGCCTGCTGCCCGCGCTGCCTGCGGACTTCCCGTCACCCGTCCTGATCGCGCAGCACATCTCCGAGGGCTTTGCCGAGGCCATGGCCACGTGGCTGAACGATCTTTGTCCACTGACCGTCACGCTGGCTCGGGCGGGCGAATCGCTGCGACCGGGATGGATCTATCTGGCCGATTCCTCCTCCCACACGACACTCACCAGCGACAACCGCATCCAGCTGACGCCTTGTGCCGAGTCGGATATCTATCATCCCAGCTGCGACCGTCTGCTCGCTTCGGTGGCCGAGGTTTGCGGTCGCTGCGCGGTGGGGGTGATTCTCACCGGTATGGGGCGCGACGGGGCACGGGGCATGCTCGATATTCGTCGCGCGGGCGGAATCACCATCGGTCAGGACGAAGACAGCTCGGTGATTTTTGGCATGAATCGGGAGGCCATCCTGGCCGGCGCCGTGCAATCGGTGCTCCCGCTGAATGCCATCGCCAACGAGCTTGGCTGGCTCGCGCGTACCCCGCCGGTGGCGCGACGGGCCGCGACGCCATGAATTTCCAATCGATTCAATCCTTCATCAAGGAACGACTTGGACTGCATTTGAGCGAAGAGTCCGACGACGCATGGCGTGCCATGCTCGTCAATCGGATCGCCCGCGTTGGCGCAGATTCGGCCGATGCCTACCTGGAGTGTTTGCGTTCCGATGAGGATGAACTGCAGACGCTCACCAGTCTGCTGACCATCAACGAGACCTACTTCTACCGCGAGCCTCAGCACCTCGATCTGTTGACCGAGCGTCTGTGTCCCGAGCTGATCGCCCGCATGCAACCCGGTCGGCCGATCCGGATCCTGTCGGTCGGCTGTTCCACCGGAGAGGAGCCCTATTCCATCCTGATGGCGTTGCGCGAACGCTATGGCGAACTGGCCGACCGCCTCTTCGATCTCAATGCCGGGGACGTCGATCAGGCCGCGCTGAAGCGCGCGTGCGCGGGTATCTACAATCGCTTTTCATTTCGCACCCTGTCACCGGTTTTGATCGAGCGCTATTTCACGGCCGCCGAAGGAACCTCGCGTCGAATCGATGAGGACATCCGCCGCCAGGTCTCCTTTCAGCCACTCAACCTGTTGGCGCCCGAGTACCCGGCGGATTTGGGGGGACAGGACGTGCTGTTTTTTCGCAACGTCTCCATCTATTTCGACGCGCAGACACGGGCGCTTGTTCTGGGGCGGCTCAAGTCGCTGCTCAATCCAGGCGGGTATCTTATCGTCGGGATCTCGGAGACGCTGGCCAACGATCTCGGGGTTCTGACGCTGCGTGAGCTGGACGGGGTGTTTTTCTTCGCGAATGCGCGTCCGGATGAACCCATCCTCCAACCATCGCTTGAATCCGGTCTTGGACCCGAGATGGGGTCGGCGTTGGAGTTTGCGCCATCGCGCGTCTCCACCCGGCAACCGAACGCTATCCCGGAGGCCGTTCCGGCAATGCTCGGTGGTCTAGCTTTGAGCGGCGACCCGGACGGGCGAGCGCCGGGTCTGGAGCCGATTCGAGCGATGGGCGAACATCCCGTCTTCGAGCGGCCGCTCGTAGAGAAACCGATCGTTGCGCCGCCCGTTGGAGCAAGGGTCGAGGCTCCGGTTTCCACGTCTGCAGAGGCCGTCTATCAAGAGGCATTGGCCTTGACCCAGGCCGAGCGCTTCGACGATGCCTTGGATCGGCTTGCCCCGTTGTGCGCCGACCGTGTCCCTCGCATCCAAGACCTGACGCTTCTGGCGCACATCCTACTGGAACGGGGCGACAGGCTTGGAGCGACCGCTGCGGCGGAGCGGGCGCTCGCGATCGATCCCTGGTCTCTCGGGACCTTGCTGCTGTTGGGTCGTACCGCCCAGGAGCAGGGTGACATGGCTGGGGCGATCGGCCATCTGCGCCGGGCGATCTACCATCGTCCGGATGCCTGGCGGGCCCACTTTCAGCTCGCCGAGATCTACCACGAGGGCGGGCAGTCGGATCTGGCGCGGCGCGAGTATCGGATCGTCCTGCATCAATTGGAGCGTTTGGACATGACGAGCCCCGTCCAGTCCGGCGAGTGTGTCGACAGCGCACAAGACGTCGGTCCACTGCCATTGCCTTACTCGCTTCGGGATCTACGTCTGCTCTGCGAGACCCGATTGTCCCGACTCGGCGCGACGCAGGTCTGAGGCGCGGCCATGGCCCTCGATATCAAGAAATTCCTCGGTCGTTTCACTGGTGAGGCACGCGATCATCTAGCTCGACTCGAGACCGGGCTGGCGACCCTGTCCGCCGGCGGTACGCTCGACGGCGAAAGCATCAACGGACTCTTTCGCGCCGCCCATACCATCAAGGGCTCAGCGCGCATGCTCAAGCTGGACAGCATCGCGGATACCGCCCATCAATTGGAGGAGGTGCTGGGGGCGCTACGCGATGGCAAGCTCCAACAGTCCTCCGAGCTTGGCGGTCTCTTGATGCGCGCGGTGGATGCCATCAGCGCACTCGTCGAGCAGGTGGAGCCGACCGGCGGACAGCTCCCGTCGCCAGACCAGGCGCTGTGCGCCGCGCTCGCCCAGGCCGCCGCCGGCACAAGCTCCACCGCCGAGACCGAGAATCCGGGCGTGGCCAATCCACCGGATCCCGAGCCGGATACACCGCCATCCGCTCCCATCGCCACGTCGTCCGCGTGCGTTCGCGCCCCAGAGACCGTGCGCGTGCGCATGGAGAAGCTCGACGAACTCATCAAGCTGATGGGCGAGGTCGTCTCCAGCCAGGCCAAGTTCCGCCAGAAGCTCCTGGAGGCGAGGGCCTTGGATGCCGCCTTTCAGTCACTCCTGAGTGACACCTGCGCTGTGTCGGGTGTCGATGCGACGCGGCTGACCGAACAGGCGGCGGCCTTGCATCGTTTTACCCTGAGCCTGCGTGACCTGATTATGGAAGAGGAGCTGCTGACCGGCGACCTCAACGATCGGGCCTTGATCATGCGCATGCTGCCCCTGGCTATCGTCTTCGATCCCATCGCCAGGGTTTCCCGCGAACTGGGCCGCGACTTGGGCAAGGAGGTGCATTGCGAGATCAGCGGTGGCGAGATCGAGCTGGATCGCCACCTCATCGACCGTCTGAGCGATGTCCTGGTGCACCTGCTGCGCAACGCCATCGATCACGGGATCGAGTCTCCTCAAGAGCGCCAGGCCGCCGGCAAGCCGTCGCTCGGCCGAATCCGTCTGTCGGCGCGCCAGGAGGGGGTGGGGATCCTGATCGAGATCGAGGATGACGGTCGCGGGCTGGATCGCGACAAGATTCTCGCAAAGGCGGTGCAGAAGGGTTTGATCGACTCCGCCAGCGCGACCCTGATCAGCGACGATCAGGTCGCGGAGCTGATCTTTCAGCCCGGCTTCAGCACCAGCGCCATCATCACCGATGTCTCCGGTCGCGGTGTAGGGATGGACGTGGTCAAGCGCACCATCGTCGACGATCTCCAGGGTGCCCTGTCGGTCTCCTCGCGTCCGGGGGGCGGAACGCTCATGCGCATCCAGCTTCCGCTGTCACTCGCCATGATGCGGATCCTCCTGTTCCAGGCTGGGGGCCAGTCGTTCGGGCTGACCGCCCAGCATGTCGCGGAGCTGATCCGTATCCCCAGCGACGAGACCATCCAGGTCGCCGATCGTCCGGCTGTCATTCTGCGCAACGAATTCTTGCCCCTGATCCCCCTGGCGGAACTCCTGCGGTTACAGGAATCCATGGGAGCTTCGGACGGCGCTGGATCCGATCGAGACACTGGCGGCGAATCCCATCTCGTGGTGGTGATCAAGGTCCATCAGTCCACGCTGGGGTTGGTCGTGGACCGGCTCCTCGATGAGCGCGACATGGTGATCAAACCCCTGCCCGAACACCTGCACGGTCTGGGCATGGTGGCCGGTATGGTTGTCACTGGGACCAACGAACTGGTCAGTGTCCTTCAGGCCCCGGCACTGCTGGCCGCCGCCCGCCGCGTCCGTGGCGAGACGTTGACCGGGACGGAGCCTGCGCGCACGATCGACGAGCCCCCGATGGGCCAGCAGATCCTGGTCGTCGACGATTCGCGGAACACCCGCGAGATCGAGAAAGAGATCCTGGAGGCCCATGGCTATCGCGTCACCCTGGCCGAGGACGGGCTGGATGGTTGGCAGAAGGCATTGGGCGGTCACTTCGACGCAATAATGACCGATGTCGACATGCCCAACATGGACGGTTTTTCCCTGACCGCCCGGCTGCGGGAGAACGATCGCTATCACGGAATTCCGATCGTCATCGTGACCTCCCGTCAGAAGGAAGAGGACAAACAGCGCGGAATTCAGGTCGGGGCCGATGCCTACATCGTGAAGGGCGATTTCAATCAGTCCAGTCTGGTTGAGACACTACACAATCTGCTAGGGTGAACCGCGTCATAGCGATCCGACCAGCCGACGCTATGTGTTTGGAGTGCGTGGTTTATCCGCACGACCTGTCTACCTAACCTTGACCAATATAGAGAGTTGGAAGCCGATGCATATTCTTGTCGTCGATGACGATCCATTGGCCGGGGAGATGACGGTGGCCGTCCTAGAGGACGCCGGACATGAATGCCGGCTCGTCGAACAGGGACTGGAGGCATTGGAGGCGCTCAGCGGCACCGCAACCTTTGAACTCGTGGTTGCGGATATGCACATGCCGCTGATGAACGGGCTGGAACTCTTCGATGAGATGCGCAGTCAAGGGCTGATGATGCCCTTCGTGCTGCTCACCGGTGACGATCCGCAGCCGCTGGCGGCGCAACAGCCAGGGCTTCTGGCTTGCCTGATGAAGGACAGTTCGATGGAGACGGATCTTCCTCGAGTCATCGCGCAGCGTTAGCGCACGAGTATCGGAACATGGCCAGCGGCAAGACCGAATCCTTCAGGGAGCGCAAACAGCGGCTGCGTCAGTCCTTTATCGAGCAGTTTCCGGGACGGCTTGCCGGTGCGCGCGAACTGCTCGCTGGCTTGACCCTGGGGAGCGACCAGCGCGCAGAACTTGAGACGCTCCATCTCCTGTTCCACACCATCAAGGGTTCCGGCGCCTCCTTTGGCTTTGATTCCATCAACGCATCGGCCAAGGCCGCCGAGCAGGTGCTGCGCGAGGTGCTGGACCAGGACGCGCGGGTGACGGAGCGCTTGATCCTCGATCTGGATCAGAGACTGCGGACATTGGAGGCACTCGACCTCGCGCTCGATGCCGCCGCCGGTCCCGACCCGGGGCCGAGCTTCGAGATTCCCGCCCGGCAGTCGGTCGATGGCTGTACCAGTGGGCGGCTTCAACGGTTGGTCTATCTGTGCGACGACGATTCGGTCATCGCCCAGGAGCTGTCTGGTCAACTGAGCTGCTTCGGCTATCAGGTTATCCCCTTCGTGACCCTGGATGCACTGCGTCGGGCCTTTCAGAGCGAACGTCCAAGCGCGATCATCATGGACGTGATCTTCCCGGAAGGTCAGGATGCGGGTCCTGCTGTCATCGCGGAACTGAATGCCACCATCGATCGGCCGGTTCCCTGCGTCTTCATATCGAGCCGCAACGACTTCAGTGCCCGGTTGCAGGCGGTTCAGTCCGGTGGAAACGCCTACTGTCCCAAGCCCGTCAATGCGGTCGAGATGGCGGAGATTCTCGACCAGCTGACCAACCGCAGCCCCCCCGAGCCCTACCATATTCTCATCGTGGATGACGACCCGGACGTGGCCCAGTTCTTTTCCATGGTGCTGGAAGAGGCGGGGATGGTCACCCGAGTGACGAATGAGCCCGAGCGCGTGCCCGATACGCTCGATGGTTTCGATGCCGACCTGGTGCTGATGGACCTTTACATGCCCAAATGTTCGGGTCCGGACCTGGCCAGGGTGTTGCGCCAGATGCCCGGCTATCTCAGCCTGCCGATCATCTATGTCTCCTCGGAGACCAACGCCGAGCGTCAGTTCAAGGCATTGGAAGTCGGCGCCGATGGTTTTCTCACCAAGCCGCTCGCCCCCGAGAGACTGATTGCCGAGGTCAAACTGCGTGCGGAGCGCATGCGCACCCTGCGCTCGCTGATGATTCGCGACGGCCTGACCGGGCTCTTCAATCACAACGCCATCCTCCAGTTGCTGGAGGTCACCGAGGCCGCGTGCCGTCGGACCCAGACCAGCCTCTGTATGGCCATGATCGATGTGGATCACTTCAAGTCCATCAACGATACCTATGGGCATCCGGTCGGCGATCAGGTGCTGATGGCCCTGAGCCGCACGCTGCGGTTGCGACTGCGCGAGGTCGATCTGGTGGGGCGCTATGGTGGGGAGGAGTTCGCGATCATCCTGGTCGGCGTGGATGCCGCGTATGCGAAGTCGATCATCGACGAATTGAGGGCCGATTTCGCCGAGGTGTCCTTTTTCGCCGATGGCTTCGAATTTCATTGCGCCTTCAGCGGTGGCATCGCTGCCTACCCGCAATTCGGTACGGCATCGGCGTTGGTCGATGCTGCGGACCGGGCGCTCTATCGGGCCAAGCGTAATGGCCGAAATCGGGTCGAGATCGCCACGACCATGACGGATGTGTCCGCCAAGCCAGTACCTCCTGGGGGAATGCGCAATGAGCACTAGCATCAAGAGCGAGGTCGGCGAAAAAGATCCGTTGGCATCGGCTCTGGACCAGAGTCACTCTGCCGATCAGAGCATTGTCGAGGCCGCGACCGTCAAGCACGTCATCTTTGCCATCGATGAGGCGCTCTTCGCCTTTCCTGGCGGCAATGTTGCCGAAATCCTACCGCTGACGACCATTCATTACGTGCCGGGCTGTCCACCCTCGCTGGAGGGGGTGATTAACGTGCGCGGCGATATCACCTCGGTGATTCGTCTTGGCGACCTGCTGGGATGCAGGCACGCGCCTGACAGTCGGCGTGCGGCGATCCTGCTGGGACAGAGTCGCGGCACGGATGATGCCCCGATGCGCAGCGGCCTGCGCGTCGATCGGGTGGAGGATGTCCTGGATGTCATCGAGGAATCCATTCTTCCGCCGACGGACACCCTGCCGGAGCAACTGCGCGGTCTGGCCACCGGTATCTTCCAACACCATGGCCAAGCGGTCATCGCACTGGATCTGGAGCGGCTGTTTCAAGACTACCGCCGCGCACTGCGTTGATGTCCAGGACGATGGACCAGCAAGCGACCGATGCGAGCGGAATCGACTTGGTGCGATTTCGCGTCGGTACCCTGACGCTGGCCGTGGAACGGGCCAAGGTGCTCGGCATGTGCGAAACCCAGGATCCGCTCGCCCCGAGTCTGGCCGACCTGCTCCAGATGCAGGAATCGGCGGCGCCGGCCGCTTCCCTTGGGCGCCTGCTGGAATTCGACCATCCCGATGGGCCGCACAGCCTGCGGGTGGACGAGCCGGTCATCCACTGGCGTCTCCCCACCAGCGACCTCCGACCCTTGCCGCCGCTGCTGGCGGCCCGCCAGGGTCTGGCCTGCGTGCGCGCCCTGGCGTGTGTAGGACATCCGCCCGATGACACCTTGATCATCGTTCTCGACGCCTGGCTGCTACCCCGACGCGTTACGGCGGCGGATGACGTCCACTCGCCGGACGACTGAGCATGGATCGATCGTCGATGTCTGGATCTCGTCGACAGTGGATCAAGACTCGCTAAGGCCGTCTTGAAACGCCGATCATGGTGATACCCGTCACACGCGGGTTTTTCGCTCTGGAGCACGTCCCTCGCGCGCCAGTGCCGCGTTGCCGCTCTTTGCCGTGGGGGCCGCCACGACGCGTCTCGGCGCCTTGCCCTGACGCACGATGGACACACTCCAAGACCGGAAATCCCACACGTGACGGGTATACAATCGCGCACTTTTACGACCGACCCATCGAGCGCCAGCCTATGTTCCTGTCACCCTTCTTCACCGAGGATGCCGGCATTGTCCGCATCTCCCCCGCCCAAGGCAGCGCCTTCGCCAAGGACATCGCTGGCGATTTCAATCCGATCCACGATGCCGACAATCCCCGCTTCTGCGCGCCGGGCGACCTGCTGTTCGCGCTCGCCCTGAGCCGGCACGGGATCGCGCGACAGATGGCGTTTCGCTTCACCGGCATGGTGGGCGCGGCGACGGCGCTCACCTTTGCGCCGGTGGATGGTGGCCTGCTGGTTTCGGACGCAGCGGGGAAGTCCTGTCTGGAGGTGTCAGCGAGCGGCGAGCTGAGCCGGGATGCGCATTTCATCGAGTCTCTGGTGCGGCGCTACGTCGCCTTCTCCGGCCAGAATTTTCCGCACATCCTGGTGCCGCTGATGGAGGAGCAGGGCGTGATGATCAACACCGATCGTCCGCTGGTGATCTACGAGCGCATGTCGTTCGATCTGGACCGACTGGATGCGCCGGATCTGGAGTTGACCCTGGTCGGCAGCCGGCTCGAGGTGAATGGCCGCCGCGGCGATGCGCGTCTGGAGTTCCAGGTCAGCAGCGCGGGCGAGCCGATCGGGCACGGCGCCAAGACGCTGATCCTGAGCGGCCTGCGCGATCTGGATCGGGAGTCGCTACAGGGATTGGTCGACCGTTACGCAGCCAAAAAGGCGGCCTATCTGGGCGCTGATTGAGCGTTCGGCGATTGCGTGCCGAGGGTTGGCGGTCTAAGCGTCGGACACGCGCATCTCGCCCGTCGATGCGAATGCATTCGCACCGATGTCTCATGCAAGCCGCCGGTCTCGGAAGGCCCGGTCTCTGTTGTCGTTGGTTGCTAACGCCGGGGCCTATAGGGGGCGACAAAGAAGAGGATCGTCAGTCCGAGCAGCGAGAGTAGTGTGAGCCAGAAGGAGAGGCGGTTGACCAGGCGCCAGCCGGGGTTGGATTTGCGGGTGATCTGGAAGTCTTCGACATAGACGGTCTCGCAGGCGCCGTTGCCGGTGTCGTTGCGGCTGGTGCTGGTTCCGCGACTGAATCCGCCGGCGTGCGAGTAGTTGGCCAGTTTGCCGCTGAAGTGGATCTGGTCGCCGATCTCGGCCGACTTGATTGCGCGGTAGAGATAGCCGCTGTGGGTCAGCAGATGGTTGTTGGAGAGCTGGTTCCAGGCAAAGCGCTGGGCGGTGGCGGAGTCGTCGCTGGAGACCCAGCAGGTCCAGGTGGTGTTCTTGTAGGCCATGTCGCGGAAGACACCGCTGCTGACGTTGTCGCCCCAGACGACGCAGAGGTCGCGGATGTTGATGAAGTCCTTCCAGTCCTTGGTGTGGTAGATGTCCCAGAAGACGTCGCTGTCGTGCAGGCTGACCACAACGCCGTCGAGTTCGTAGTCGAACAGCGGTTCGATGCGGTATTGAATGCCCTCGGCCTCGATCTGGAAGGGTTCGCTGGCGGTCGGGGTCTGGCGCGGCTCGACCAGTCGGGCGCTGTCGTAGAAGCTCGCGGGCGGCAGCTGGTCCTTCTGCCAATGGCTCCAGAGCAACAGTCCGAGGCTTGAGAGGAAGAGGAGCAGGGTCAGCTGGTTGACCAGTCGGTATGGGAAGGCGCTGGTGTCGGCTTGACGGAGGAGGGTGGCGCGCTCGGGCGTCTCGGATGGCGATCGGGCATGCACGAACTTGGCGAAGGCAATGCCGCAGCGGCGGCAGATGTCGCCGGGCGGTTGTTCCTCTCCGCAGTTGGGACAGCGCATACCGCCCTTCTGTAGGTCCAGATCGCTGGGCTGCGCGAAGACGGCCGCCGCGCTCTGGGGCGCCTCGGTCGTTTCCTCACGGATGAGGCACTCGATTCCGGCTGCCTCGAAGCGTGTTTGGGCGGCTTGCGCCCGCTCCAGGGTGAGGTCGCCCTTGAGTTTGCGGGGGCGTCCGTTGAGTGCCGCATCGGCCTGCGGCAAGGTCAGTCGCAGCAGTTCGGCGAAGGCGGCGACGGCTTGGTGACGTGGTGTCCCTGGATGCAGCTCGCCGGATAGCATCAGTGAATAGCGTTTCAAGAGCCCCTGACCCTCGCTCGGTCTCATCAGGCTCTATGGTACAGGCTCCTCACGGTCGCACCGATGATTAGGTCACGGATCCGGCATCCATCCGGGAATCGTGCTGATTGCTGGAGGCTGGAGGCAGGCTCAAGGGTTAAGATTGCCCGTTCGCCGAGTTCACCCGGTATCACTCCTCAATCAGGCCACCCTACCGACGAGCGTCCCATGCCCGATCCGAATCGCATCGCCTGCTTCTTTTCCACCTCCGGTCACAGCGGCGTGGACCGCGCAGCTCGGCATCTGATTCCGGCGCTCGCGGGGCGCGGCTATCGGGTCGATCTGCTCAAGGTGCGTCGGCACGGGCCGGTCCTGGACGCGATCCCGGACGGTGTACGGGTGATCGATCTGGGATCGCGTCACACACTGGCCTGTCTCCCAGCGGTGGTGCGCTATCTTCGACGTTATCGGCCGGCGGCCATGCTTTCGGACAAGGACCGGGTGAACCGAATCGCCCTTTTCGCGCGTTTTATTTCACGGGTGCCGACGCGTCTGGTGCTGCGATCGGGGACCACGATTTCGATCGATCTGGCGAGCCGGAGCGTCTTGGAGCGTTGGGTTCAGCGCTGGTCGATGGGACACCTCTATACCTTCGCGGATCAGGTCATCGTTGCCAGCGAGGGCGTTGCGGACGACATGGCCGACTATACGGGGCTGGCACGCTCGCACATCCGTGTGGTGCCGCCGCCGGTGGTCCCGGCCAATCTGTTTGAGGCGATTCAGCCGATTCCGGATCACCCCTGGTTCGGTCAGCCGGGCTCTCCGCTCATCCTGAGCGCGGGCGAGCTTTGCAGCCGCAAGGACTTCGAGACCCTGATCCGGGCCTTTGCGCGACTGCGGGCCGACCGTCCCTGCCGGCTGATGATCCTCGGCAAGGGGGCCGCGCGCGAGCGTCTGCTGGTCCTGGCCGAGCAGCTCGGGGTTGCGCAGGATTTCGATCTGCCCGGCTATGTGCCCAATCCCTACGCCTACATGGCCCACGCCGATCTCTTCGCCTTCACCTCGCGCTGGGAGGGGCTGGGATTCGTGTTGATCGAGGCGCTTGCGGTCGGTACGCCGGTGGTTTCCACCGATTGCCCGAGCGGCCCGGACGAGATCCTGGGGTCTGGACGCTATGGTCCCTTGGTTGCGGTGGGTGATGACGCGGGGTTGGCCGTGGCGATGGCGGAGACCCTGGACGCCCCGCTCGAAGTGGATTTCCTGCGTCAGGCCGCGCGTCCCTATGAGATCGAGGCGAGTGCGGACGCCTATCTGGATGCCATGGGTCTGCCGCATCGATATCCGGCTGAAGGTCTTCGCCGCGAGGAGCTGGAACGGACCGATTGCTGAAGCTGAACGCGAGAACGGGGCCAGTGGCCCCGTCGAGGATGCGTTGATTGGGATCTGAACGATGCTTGCGGACCGGTTGGACCGGCTCGCGTCAGCGATCAGGACCCGCCGCGCAGGGCGTAGGGGATCAGCGGAACCAGACAGATGGCAAGCGCCAGCCAGAATGCCCGGCGTTCATTGGTACGCACTGTTTCCTGGGTCATGTCGGTCACCTCGTTGATTGGCTTCACTGTTGTGGTTGCGGGTTGGTTTCGAGACGGTGTCTCGGATCCTCAGGCGCCGCCGCGCAGGGCGTAAGGGATCAGCGGAACCAGACAGATGGCAAGCGCCAGCCAGAATGCCCGACGTTCATTGGTACGCACTGTTTCCTGGGTCATATCGATCACCTTGATTGTCGGATGTTGCAAGGGGTGGTCGAACAAAACCTGTTCGTCGCGTCTCTCTTAACTCTTCCGGATTGCACCCGTTCGACCGCTTACGGTTATCAAGATAGATGCGTTTGCAGAAACGTCAATGAATACCATGTTCAATAGGTGGTCATTTCGCAGCATTTTGCTGTGGAAATAGCTCAGAGGCTGTTCGCTTGCCTCTTGGGACAACTCGCGAAGCGGAGCGTCGAGGGAATAGATGACGAAGCGGGGCTTTGTCACCAGGAGGACGTGGGGATGGGTGAAGGGGAGAATGAGGTCGCAGTTATGATCCGCTGGTAGCTGGTAGCTGGTAGCTGGTAGCTGGTAGCTGGTAGCTGCCTCAACCCTCAACCATTCGTTGGATGCGTTGCGCGAGGTTGTCGAGGGATGCGGGAGAGTAGTCGCGCCAGTGGGCGCGGACGAAGGCGTGGAAGTAGAGATAGCGCAGGTACTGTTGAATCAGCTCGCGGTCCGGGGGCTGGGTCAGTGCCTGGGTCAGCCGGCTGGCGAGTTGGTCGCGCTCGGTTACCGGATGGACCAATCCCTGGCGCACATAGAAGTTGTTGCCCAGGGTGACGACCGGTGTGTCGAAGATGAGTCCCTCGATTCCGACCGTCGAGTTGACGGTAACGACGCACTCGGCCCGCTGGAGGAGCGGGCGAACGTCGCCGCCGCCGACCCAGATCAGATCGGGATAGGACTCGGCCAGCGGGTCGTAGTCGGTCTTGTCCAGATCGGCTGGGTGGAGCTTGACGACCAGTCTCAGCTGGGGTGCGACCCTGGAGAGCGCCGCTCTGACGTCGGCGATGGCCTGGTCGAGTCGGTTGGCGTAGATGGGCGAGTGGATGGTGAGCTGGCTGTCGCTGCGCACCTGGAGCGGGAAGAAGACGAAACGCTCGGGTAGCGACGGGATCTCGCGCGGGATCAGCCGATTGGCCTGGATACGGGCGTCGCGCTCGCCCCAATCGTTCCACGCCTGGATCAGATAGGCGAGGGGAGACGGGCGCACCCGACCCCCTGGCGGTGGGCTCCGGCGCGGCGGCCGGCCGCCGCGATAGTCGGCGAGCAGGATCTCGAATTCCTGGATCTGATCCTGGCTGTAGATCTGTGCACGGATTTCGTCCAGATCCAGCTCGCGTCCGATCGAGGCGAAGGCATTGACCCCCTCTGGATCGATCTGGAGCGTATTCGGCAGATAGCCGTTCTCGGCGAAGAGTCGCGGAATGCCGCGTCGACTCGCCAGTTGGTCGGCGATGGCGGCGGTCAGGCCCGAGCCGTTCCAAAGGAAGATGCCTGCCGGCTCGACCTGATCGAGGAAGGCGTCGATTTTGCCCGCTAGTTGGAAGAGGGCGGGTGACTGGCGTTCGACCAGCGCTCGGTCGCCTGTTTTACGCAGCCGCGCGAGCAGCGCCTCGGTATCCAGCTCCAGGGCGGGCTTGGCCGTGCGTGCCGAGACCGATTGCGGCAGGACCTCCTGGCCGAGCCGGCGCAGCAGACTGCGGCTCTTGACTCGGGTCGAGAAGAAGACCGCTCGGTGCGTCGGGGCCAGCCGTTCGCCGACCGCCGCGAGAAACTGGACCAGATTGGGTCCGGGCTCGATGAAGGCGATGCTGTTGGGTGTCATGAGGGGTGTCCGTTTGGGGGCTGTCCAGCGTCCAAGTCCCGCCCATTCAGTACTGGCGCTCGCAGCGCGTCCGAGGACGCCTTCATGTCAGGAGCACTGGGCCGATCGTCGCTCAGTCTGGGCGCCGCCGGTTCAGGTTCATCGCCAGCAGCCAGCAGGTCAGCAACACGAAATAGCCGGCGGTGAAGCGCATCAGCAGGATGGAATCGGTGAGCGAGTATTGCATGAAGCTCAGGATGACGAGCACGCCGGCATAGCCCAGCGCGCGCTCGGACATCTCGGCGCCCAGGATGGCGTTGCGGACGAAGAAGGCGAGCGGGACCAGATAGAGGAGCAGGAGCGATCCCAGTCCAAGCAGACCGCGTGTCGCCAGGGCATGGATATAGTCGTTGTGGGCATGGGTGTGTCCGTTGCCGTGGTCGAACTCGACGATCGCCTGCGAGATGCGTCCTTCATTGGCGTCCTGCTTGAAATAGGCGTTGAGCTGTCCGACGCCGATTCCGATCAGCGGGTGTCCCTCGTAGGCCTGCCAGGCAGCGCGCCACATCTCGAAGCGCTCGCCGAGCGAATTACCGGCCTCGACGTTCGCCCCCGGCCGATAGTCGCGAATCTCGCTCACCGCCGCGCTCAAGCGCTCGCGGATCTGGTCCGATTGCGCTATGAGACCCGTGCCGACCAGCGCGAGACATAGCAGTCCGAGCAGAATGGCACGGCGTCTCTTCGGATATGCGTGGATCAGATGCAGCACGATAATGAGCAGGCCCGTCGGCAAGACGAGCCAGGCCGCTCGGGTGCCCGAGACCAGGCTTGCATAGAGACCGAGTCCGGCTGCGATCAGAAAGAGGATCGTCCAGAGGTGTCGACGTCCTTGGAAGGTGCTGGCCCCGAGTAGACAGAGCACGGAGCTCAGGGTCGCGATGTCACCGAAGGGGATCGGCTTGCCCTTGCTGCCGCCCGCGCGATAGACCAGGCCGGTCGCCTGCTCGTAGGCATGGGCGAAGGTGGGCATCTCCCAGAGCGCATAGATCCCCGAGAGTGCGGAGGTCATGGCCACGGCCACCCAGAACCAGGCGGGGTGCGGACGCACCTGGACCAGAAAGGGAAGCATCAGGGCGGCGGCGAGGAAATAGACGAAGTTCTCCAGTCGGTCGACCGCATCCGGATTGAAGCCGACCCGCCCGGCCGAGATGACGGCCACGATCGCATAGAGGAGGAAAATGCCGGCCAGGACACGGGTTGCCCCGTCGGCACCGATGCCGCGTCCGGACCTCAGCCGCAGCACCCACCAGAGGAGACTGAACAGCATGATCCCGTGCAGGATCGGGCCATGCAGTTGGTAGTAGGCCGCCGTGATCGTCGCAGCACTGGCCGCGAGCAGTGCCGGGGTCAGGTGGAGGATGAGCTGTTCCACATCGATCCGCGTCAGAAAAGCCGGAAGCTTGGCCACCTGTGTCACCCCAGTGAAGACTGTCGATTGTCGTGCGGGCGGCTGATGCTGGGCCTCCCGGAGAAAAGGCCGGTCGCGTCGCCTCTAGTCGTTGGCCGGCGATCCTATCATGTCGTCGCGCAGGATTCGGGGAGATCGCGAGCGCCGTTCGCCGTCGGCCGGTGCCTGGGACGCTGGTTTATACTGCCGACCATTCTTTCCGGTTTCCGACGGTCGTGCCGCACCGTGAGACCTCGATTGCCACGCCAGATGCGACTCGCATGAATTCCATCCTCATCGTTCGACTCAGCGCCATTGGGGACATCGTCTTCGCCTCCCCGTTGATCGCGGCCTTGAGACGCAAATGGCCTCGGGCGCGAATCACCTGGCTGGTGCAGCCCGAATGCGCGACCCTGCTCGACCGCCATCCCGACTTGGACGAGGTAATCGTCTGTCCCCTGCGCCGGTGGCAGCAGCTCTTGCGCGAGCGCCGCTTCGGCGAACTCCGAAATTGCATCCTGACCCTGCGCGAGAACCTGATCGCGCGCGATTTCGATCTGGCCCTCGATCTCCAGGGGCTGCTCAAGAGCGGTCTGCTGACCTGGCTCTCGAGCGCGCGGGAGCGCATTGGACTGGGCTCACGCGAAGGCAGTCAGTGGCTCATGACCCGCCGTCTACCGCGCGGCGGTGACCCGGAGCGGATCGGATCGGAATATCTCTATCTGGCCGAACAGCTTGGGCTACCGACCGACGATTTCCGCATGGCCGTCCACTATGCCCCGGCGGATGCGGCCTTCGTGGAAGAGACGATCGAGCGCAAAGGGCTCGGTGGCGGTTATGCCGTCTTCTGTCCCTTCACCACCCGCCCTCAGAAGCATTGGATCGAGGACCGTTGGGCACGGCTCGCGCCGCGCATCCGCGCCGAGCTGGGACTGACTCCGGTGCTGCTCGGCGGGCCGGCCGATCAAGCCTCGGCCCAGCGCATCACCGACGCGGCCGAGGCGGATCTGGTCGATCTCACCGGTCAGACCAGTCTCACCGAGGCGGCCGCCATGATCGATCGGGCCGATCTGCTGATCGCCGTGGATACCGGGCTCGGTCACATGGGCATCGCCTTCGATACCCCGAGCCTGCTGCTGTTCGGTTCCACCTGTCCCTACACCGACACGACGCGGGACAACGCCAGGGTGCTCTATCACGCGCAGCCCTGCTCGCCCTGCAAGCGCCGTCCGATCTGCGAGGGCCGTTTCGACTGCATGCGCGCCATCACCTCTGAGGAGATCGTCGAAAATGCGCGTCAGGTACTGCGGGTGGCCCGGTGAGGATTTTGCACGTCGAGGGCGGGCGCCATCTCTACGGCGGCTCATTTCAGGTGCTGCATCTGCTGCGCGGGCTGGCCGCGCGCGGACATGAGAATCTGCTCGCCTGTCCGCGAGGCTGCCCGCTTGCCGCAGCCGCCGAGCCGGTCGCCGAGGTGCACGATATGCCCATGCACGGTGATGCCGATCTGCTGATGGCGGCTCGGCTCCATCGTCTGATTCGGGCGTCTCGACCGGATCTGGTCCATCTGCACAGCCGTATCGGCGCGGACGTCATGGGCGGTCTGGCGGCGCGGTTGGCCGGTGTCCCGGTGATCCATACCCGGCGGGTCGACAACCCCGAACCGCGCTGGCTGGTCGCGCTCAAATACCGGCTGCACGACCGGGTGATCGCCATCTCCGAAGGCATCGGACGGGTTCTGGTCGGGGAGGGGCTGCCGCCCGCCAAGCTGCGTCTGGCGCGCAGCGCGGTCGACTTCGAGAGCTATGCCCGTCCCCGCGATCGGTCTCTGGTCGCCGAGCGGCTCGGTGTCGCGCCGGATGCATTGTTGGTCGGGGTCGTCGCTCAGCTGATTCAGCGCAAGGGACATGCCGTTCTGCTCGATGCGCTGCCGCCGTTGTTCGAGACCTATCCCGATCTGCGGGTCGTCTTTCTCGGTCAGGGTCCCTTGGCCGAGCCGCTGCGCGAGCGCATCGCCGGCGAGGGTCTGGCCGACCGTGTCGTACTGGCCGGATTCCGCGACGATCTGGACGTGCTGCTGCCCGGTTTCGATCTCATCGTGCATCCGGCCCTGATGGAGGGGCTCGGCGTTTCGCTGCTTCAGGCCGCGAGCGCCGGGGTACCCATCGTCGCGAGTCGCGCCGGCGGCATCCCGGAGGCGGTCCGGCATGGCGAGAATGGCCTGCTGGTTCCGCCGGGCGATCCGGCTGCGCTGCGCGAGGCCATTGGCAGCCTGCTGTTCGATCCGGAGCGTCGTCGCGAACTGGGCGCAGCGGGCCGTGCGCTCATGGTGCGCGAGTTCTCCATCGACGCCATGGTCGAGGCCAACCTGGCCGTCTATCGCGAGCTGGTCTGACCCCGACCAGCGATTCCCCCTGGCCGCTTCCCGAACGCCTGTCTCCTCCCACCGTCGGCACGGCCGTTCAGTGGTTCGGGGGCCTGTCTGTCGAATTTTCGCGATCCACGCGTAAGAAAAGTGGCGAGTTGCGGAGCTGCGTGCCGATGAAAATGCGGATGGTGATCCAGTGCTTGCGAATACAGCCATGTTCTGGCGCGCTGTATCGTCGGCCTTTGCGGCCCCATGACGGTCTTCGACAGGACCCTGGACGTGACGTACGACGAGACAAGCTGGTGGCGATTGTTGCCCTCGTCGCGGAGATCCCGCAGGCGCCCCGATCATGGCGTGGCGTAGTTTTCGATCCCTGAAGGGCGAAGGTGAGAGAAATGCAAACTGATCAGTACCTTGTCAGACTCGACTTCCGGCCGGAAGACGTTGGCGTTAGTTCGATGACGCTTCAGCTTGCGGTGGATCCGGCGCGCGGTGCTCTGAGCGGTCGGGCCGAAGGGACCATTCGCGAAGGGAAAGTCCAGGGTCCGCGTTTCTCGGCCGACGCCTCCGGAAACGTGTACAGCACCGGGTTGACCTCGGCGACCAAGGTGGCCGGGGTCGAAGGGCAGGCGATAGTCTGTTTCCCGCCTCCGGATATCAGATTCTATCTGACTTCGTTCAAGGCGAGCTTTGTCATCGACGATGATTGGAAGGGGGTCGGCACTTTTTCGGTCGGAAAAGATTCCTACGATTGCCACCTGTCCAAGACCGAATGCTAGCCGATCCTGTGCCATAGCATCGCCAGGCGGCTGGGCCCTTTGTTCATGCGCTGCCCGGCGTGTCGTCTCTTCCTCCCTCGTGCTCAAGCGCGTCCGCAATGCCTCATCTGACGTCGAAGCGGACGATACGGCGTCCGTCCTCGAACTGCGGGTGCGTCCCGGAGTCCTCGCAAAGCTCGGCGAAGAAGCGTGTTGGTCCGTCGTGCGGGTGGCGTTGGGCCAGTGAGGCGAACCCTTCGCCGGCACCTGACCAGTCGCCGCGCTGCATGGCGGCCAGTGCATCCTCGAACGCCCTGACGAAGTCCGGGGTCTCCCTGTCGCCGTCGTCCGCGCGCCCCATGAGCTCGAAGAGACGGACCGGGGTCCGCTTCCCGGCGAGCCCGAACCATCCGAGATCGCGGATCGCGAAGCCCTCCAGACCCTCCCGAACCTCCCCCGACACCAGGATCCGGGTGCCGAGCCGCTTGCTCGCCTGCTCGATGCGCGTGGCGGTGTTGACCACGTCGCCGACCGCCCGGTATTCGAAGTGCTCGTCGGCGCCCACGTCGCCCAGACAGACCTCGCCGAAGTGCAGACCGATGCGGATGGGGATGCCCCCGTCCGGCCGGGCGGCGTTGAAGGACTCGACCGCCGCGAGAATCTCGAGGGCCGCCGCGCAGGCGCGCCCGCGCTCGCGCGCCATCCCGCCCGCG
>NZ_AFWT01000030.1 GCF_000224065.1 Thiorhodococcus drewsii AZ1 | reverse complement strand
TGATCCAGCCGCAGCCAAGCACCGGATTGTGCTGCGGGTGAACCGCGTCCATGAAGACAATCACGTCCTTTTCGGACTTTTTGTCCTTGAAATCCTGGTACTTGGAGACAAACGCCTCCTGAACCTCGACCGGCTGATGCTTGCCTGGCAGCAGCGTCGGTTTCTTGTAGACGTAGCCGAGGCGATGCAGCAGCGCGTTCATGCCGCTGGGTGTGTAGCGCACGTCCCAGCTTTGCTCGACGTAGCGCGCCACGTCCGCTGCAGTTTGATACAGCGTGCTCTGCAGATGCGCATCCAGCTCACGCAACTGGGTGCTATCGAGCAACGCTTCACTGCCCACATAGCTCATGCGCAGCAGCTCATCAAGGCCGCCCTTCTGGTAGCGCTTGAAATAGCTGCGCACCGTCTCAGGGTCCAGCAGCAGTGCATCGGCAATGTCCTTCACCCCACGACCCTGACCAAGCAGAATGACCGCATTGATGCGGTAAGCTTCGCGGATGTCGCGCACCCTGCGGTGGGCCGCACGCAGCTCAGCCAGCTCTTCATCGCTCAGTCGGTAGTCGTTCATGCCTGGAGATTACCATGGCGGGCAGACGGTTAACGAGGGAGCCTGAGCCGAAAATTCGTATGAAACGGGTATAGTATGGGTGATGTGAGAGCAAGTAGTATCGAAAGTATTTGG
Source organism: Thiorhodococcus drewsii AZ1 (assembly GCF_000224065.1). GTDB lineage: Bacteria > Pseudomonadota > Gammaproteobacteria > Chromatiales > Chromatiaceae > Imhoffiella > Imhoffiella drewsii. The sequence continues at coordinate 54,286 of NZ_AFWT01000030.1, read as the reverse complement.
CTTGGGGCGGCATTTGAGGCGGTCCGTAATGGCTTTATTAAGGACTCGGAATTGCCGTCTCTTTGCTACAAATGCGATCTTGAACCTTCTTATCAAGAAGTTGGTGAAGTTAGATCGCTGTATTCTTGAAGTTTAAAGAGCTGTTATTGTTAAGGATAATATATGCCGTTTAGTAATTGCGAGCAAATAACACCCGTTGTAAAGGAGATAAGAAGAATGCAGCCCAACTCCGTTTTGGATGTTGGTTGTGGGCTCGGTCTATATGGAATGCTTTGTCGTGTATTTCTGGATTTATATGATGATGAATCCTATATGTCGAAGCTTGATCAGGAGTGTGGCGGAAAATGGAAAGTTCGTGTCGATGGGATTGAAGGTACGGCGGCTTATATCCCGTACATACCTTCCTGGGTTTACGACGATGTGAGTTGTGGTAATGCTCTGGATATTTTGAGAAAATTGGATGATGAATCATACGATCTTGTTTTGGCGCTTGCTATATTGGAGCATTTTGATCGCGATGAAGGGATTGAGTTTCTGTCGCATCTCAAGAGGATAGGGAAGAAGGCGATAATTTCGGTCCCCAAAAAAGTCATGCCGCAAGAAGTTCCAGGCTATCCATACGAGACTCATAGATCTCATTGGACTGACACAGATCTTGCTGCTTGTGGGTTTAATCGCTTTATTCCTCATTTCGGAGCATGGATTGCGATTTATGACCCCGAGATCACCCCTGCGGCCCAATCTGTACGGCAAGCGACGAAAGTAAGGCAAGAACTCAATTTTAGTGGTGTTTCATCTCTTGGTCATGCCTCGCCGAATCCCGATTTTTCCGAGATGGAAAAAGCGTTGGGAGGAATCATGGACTCGCTTTCCGCAATTCATGCACAGCAAGAGATCACGAATAACGAGCGATTAAGCATACGGTTTAGGTTGCGCTCTTTATTGCGTAAATTGAGGCATTGAGCATCGTTTGCTCCATCTCGCTTAGGCCGCCAGTAGCGGCGGCTTGGTCAATGCCTTGGGCGGATTTAGGGTGACAAACCAAGCCGATCCGCCAGATCGTCCATATCCAGTTCGCTCGCCCGGTGCGCGTGGCGTATGCCGCTGGATTGGTCGAGCGCATCGCGTAGCGCCTCGACGAAGCGTTGTCCCTGCTCCTCGTCGATGAGTGCGAGGTCCGCCGTGACCGACAGGTACAGACCCTCCGCGACCCGATGGGCGAGCAGGGCGAGGGCATGTCCGGTGCGGGAGCTCGGGTCGATCGGGTTGCCCAGGCCGTTCCAGTCCACCTGCAGCCGATCTGCCGGGCCGTCGCCGGACAGGTCTCCCAGATAATTGAGCGCCAAGGGGGCCTGTGCGTCGCGCAGATTCCGTCCGTCTTCGTGCATCCAGGCCAGTAGGGCGTGCCCCAGACCTCCTCGCGGCAGTGCCGCGAGTGGATCGTCTCGGGATCCGGCGGTCACATGGACCGGCGTGATGCGGGTGAGCCAGCCGACGAGGTCTCCGGCGGCCGGCATGTGCGCCGGCAGGTCGCGTCCATGGGTCTCGACGTCGATGACGGTCTCGGACCAGCCGAAGACCTGTTGGGCCGCCTCGGTCATGGCCAGCAGCAGCCCGCTGGCGATGGGGTCGCGTCCATTTCTGCGTCCCAGGAGATCCGGGCTCAGTGCGTCATCGGTCAGCGTCATCTCGAAGCGGTGCGTCGCGTTGCGGGCGCTGCCGTTTGGCTTGATCGGCAGACCGAGGGTTCTGCAGACGGCCGCGACCCGGCTCCAGTAGTGCCGCTCGGAGACCGTGGTCGGCGATTGGGCCTCCCGGGCCAGCGCGGCGGTCAAGGCGCCATAGCTGGTCGCGGGCGAGGGCAGGGCGGTCTCCGGCTCTTCGAGCAGAACCGCGAGATCGTTTAGAAGGATCCGCCAGGACAGGAGATCGACGGCCAGGTGGTGTGCGGCGAGGAAGAGACGCTCGCCCGAAGACAGGCGCAGCAGATGGGCGGCGAGGACGCGTCCGGTCTCGGGGTCGAAACCGGCATGCACCTGCTCGGCGAGCCGTTCGAGATAGGTCTCCACCTCCCTTGCACCATGGGTCCGGAGATCGTGCTGCTCCAGCGCGCACCGCGTCCCGGATGGTTCGAGCCGTGCCTGCTGCCGATCCAGCCGGAAGCTCAGTGCCGGATGACGCTTCGTCAGTGCTGCCAGGGCGCGCTCGATGCGGTCCGGTTTCGAGGATTCGGGCAGATCGATGAGGATGGATTGGTTGAACCGTTTGCTGAGGTCACCGTCGCAGCGCGACAGGAACCAGTGTTGAATCGGGTGCAGTGCGATCGGCCCCAGGTGCTCTTCGGTGCGCGTCAGGCTGATGTCACGGGCATGCGGGGCGAGCGCGACGGCGGACTGGTGCTGGAAGATATCGGTCGCCGTGACCTTGAGTCCCTGTTTCCCCAGTGCGCCAACGACGCGAATGGCCGCGATGGAATCCCCTCCGAGCCCGAAGAAGGAGCGATGCGGATCGACCGATGCATGTCCGAGGATCTCGGCGAAGACCTCGGCGATCGTCTTTGCGATCTCCGAGACCTCGCCCGATGCCTCATCGCTCTGTTCGGTTGCCGAGGGGATCAGGTCGGGCAGCTCGTCCCGCGCCAGCTTGCCGCTGACGGTGCGTGGCAGGGTCTCGATCTCGCGCAGGATACTGGGCACGGCGTAACGTGGGAGGTGCTGCAGCGCATAGGCTCGCACAGTGTCGAGAAGGCCGTCGTTTACCTCGCGTGGTGCGCCGCTGGTGTCGAACAGATGCGGGTGCAGTGGCGTGTCACCGAAACCCTGGGGTCTGTGAGGGATGGCGATCTCAAGCGTATGGAGCGTCTTGCCGTCGCGCAGGATCGCGGCGGAGAGTTGAAAATCCGGGTGCAGACCGTCGCTATCCAGTGTGCGGGTCAGGGTCCCCGCGATCCGATCCCCTTTTCTGATCGCGAATCCATCGAGCGAGACCGGGATATAGATCGGCAGCCAGCTCGACGTCGTCTTGAGAATGTCCACCTCGCGGTTCGCGCCTACGTCCAGGGTCAGCCAGAGCAGGAAGCCGGTGAACCAACCGTCACGCAGCGCCTCCAGCGCGATCTCATGCCGGTCCTCCAAGGCCCAGTCCTGCGTGAAATCGAGGCGCTCGAACAGGTCGGATCCGGTGAGTAAGCGCTCCCGATCGAGACGCTTCAGACAGAGTCGCAGGTCGAAGGGGCGCCCTCGCTGCGCGAAGATGTCTCTGACATAGCGCGCGGCCAGGGGCGAGAAGCCGGGCTCGATTGCGCTGGGCGGCAGTTCCAGTGCGGCGATGCGTGTCTCGCTGCGGCGCGGAAGCATCTTCTCGGGAGATTTCAGCAGCGCCCGGGCCGCCTTCAGGATGACCGCCGCGCCTTCGGAGCCCCCGATCGAGCCGACGATCTCCGAGATACACCAATCGACCTTCTCCGGCAGGGTGACTCTGGTCGCGTCGCCCGTGATGATTCGGATCCGATCCTCAAGACCATGCTCGGCGACCGTCGCCCTGGCCCGTTCGGCGATCGCTGGGTTGATCTCGATGGTGTAGACAAGGCGCGCCCCGGCCTCGATGGCCATGCGCGAGAGGATCGCATAGGGTCCCGGTCCGATCTCGACGACGGTTTGGCCTGGCAGATAGCGACGGAACCCTTCCATGTAGCGCGCGTTGCGGCTGCGGTCGGTGGCCATGGCCGAGTAGAGGATATCGTCGTAGACGAAGTCTTCGGCGATCGACGGCCAGAGGCTGGCCTTTGCGGGTTCGCGCAGGATCCAGGCGCCAACCGAGGCATACTGGCCATCCTGACCCAGTGGGGTCACGACGGCCTCGGCGACGCCCGGGGCTCCTCTGAGGGTCGCGGCGACCTCGGCAAGCTCCAGACGCTGACCGGCGACCTTGATCTGGTCGTCGTTACGTCCGGTGAAGATGACCTCACCGTCATCGCGCAGATAGCCCATGTCGCCCGTGCGATAGACGCGGCTTTCGGTTCCGTCCAGACCCTCCGTGAAGGCGGCGGCCGTCAGATCGGGTCGCTTCAGATAACCCCGCGCCAGCCCTGTGCCATAGAGGTGGATCTCGCCCGGTACGCCGACCGGACAGGGGCGTCCCTTGCGGTCGCGAAGGGTGAGGCCGCAGCCCTTGATCGGTGTGCCGATCGGGATCCGAGGTCCCGCCGTCTCGGGTCCGGTCAAAAAGACCGTCGAGCACACCGCGTTTTCTGCGGGTCCATAGGCGTTGAAGAGGCGCAGCCTGGCGCCGAAGCGCCGAGCATCCTCGACGCGTGCCGGCTCGCCGGCCGTAATCAGGGTTTCGAGGCTGTCCGGAAGATGTTCGCCGATGACGGCGAGATAGCTCGGCGGCAGGGTCGCGATGGTCACACCGGTCCGCTCCATGAAATGGCGGAGCACGGGCGGATTCTCGACCGTGGCCTGCGACGGGATCAGCAGCCGTCCGCCAGCCAGCAGTGCGGTGAAGATCTCGGAGATAGAGGCGTCGAACACCGGGGCGGCGAATTGCAGCACGCGGCTGTTCGGTCCGATCCCGAAGAGCGCGATTTGTTCGAGGATCATGTTGGCAACGCCCTGGTGCTCGATCAGCACGCCCTTGGGTTCGCCGGTCGAGCCGGAGGTGAACAGGATGTAAGCCAGTCCCTCGGGGTGCGCTCGATCGATGTCCTCATCGCTCGGGCGCGTCTGACGCACGTCGATCAGGGTCCGCGATGCGGGCGCATCGGACATCGGCAGGCTGGTCAGGACGTAGCGGATCTCGGCCCATTCCAGCGTTGAGTCGATGCGCGCCCGAGGCCAGCGCTCGTCGAGTGCGACATAGGCGCCGCCGGCCTTGAGTATTCCCAGGATCGCGGCGAGGCCCATGATCGAGCGTGCACCCTGCACGGCGACCGCCTCCTCGGGCCTCAGACCACGCGCGAGCAGGTCGCGGGCAATGCCGTTGCCCAGTCGGTTCAGCTCGGCATAGGTCAGCTCGCCCTGTTCGTCCGTAACCGCGATGCGGTGCGCGCAATCATCGACGATGTCCGAGAAGAGTTGGGTCAGGCTCTGCGCCAGGCGTCCTTGACGGCTCTTGTCCAGCCGGGCCACGAGCCCGGCCTGACTGGCGTCATAGGGCGTCAAGTCCGCGACACGCGCCTCGCACCTGGGCGCGAGCTGCTCCAGAATGACCGCGTAATGCCGGGCCATGCGCGCGACTTGATCCGGATCGAAGAGGGCGGTGTCGTAGTTCAAGGCCAGGGCGAAGGTGCCACGCTGACGGTCCTGGGTGACGTGGAAGACGAGGTCGAAGCGGCTGAATCGCCATTCGGTGTCGCGACCCAGTGGGGCCAGCGTGACGCCGGGTAGTTCCAGCTCCGGACGGTCGGCATCATAGAGGACCAAGAGCAGATTGCAGATCGGATTGCGGGAGAGATCCCGCGCTCGGCCCAGATCCGCGATCATGCGCTGGAAGGGCCATTCCTGATGGTCGAGCGCCTCGCGCACGGAGCTCGTCGTGCGATCGATCAGCTCGGCGACCGTCTCCTCGGCATCCAGGCGCACGCGAACCGGCAGGGTATTGGCGAAAAAGCCGATCTGATCCTCCAGGTCCGGATGGTTGCGGCCCAGAACGGGCGTGCCGATCACCATGTCGGATTGACCCGAGCGCTGCTCCATGGCGATCGCCAGCCCGGCCAGCAGTAGATTGAACAGGCTGGTGCCGCGCGCCTGAGCCATCGCAGACAAGCCGTCGCCGAGTGTGCGCGGCAGCTCATGCTGCAGGGTGCGGCCTTCGAACGCTTGGCGGGCCGGGCGTGGCTTCGCCTCCGGCAGGTCGACCGATTCCGGTGCCCCGCTGAGTACATCCCTCCAATAATGGCCGAGCCCCTGGACCGTCTTCTCGTCACACAAGCGCTCGGTCTGCCAGGCGACGACATCGCGATATTGGCGTTTTGGCGGTCGCGTCGGGCCATCCGTGGCATAGGCCTCGCCGAGCAGTCGAACGAAGACGTCGAGCGACGCGCCGTCGCAGACGGCGTGGTGGAAGGTGACGATGAGGATCGTCTCGTGGCTTGCCGGAGCGCTCGCCGCGATGACGCGGAGCAGCGGCGGCTGGGCCAGGTCGAACGGGCGTTCCTGCTCCGCGATCAGGAGCCGGGCCGCTGCCGCATCGACATCCGACGCGTCGGTGAGCCCCCTGCGCTCGATCCGAAACGCCAGATTGCGGTCCAGCATCTGACGCGGCACGGCCTCGATCTCGGTGATGCGGGTGCGCAGGATGTCATAGGCCGCCATCACCGACTGGAATGCCCGTTCGAGTTGGTCGAGATCCAGCTCTGGCCCGGCGCGAAAGCCGTAGCAGAGATTGTAGGCAACCGGGCTCATCCCGATCTGCTGCATGGCCCACAGCTGCTCCTGGGTGTCGGACAAGGCGTCGTGGGGTGCCGGTTCGGCGCGCGGGATCTCGGTCGGGCCTGCGCCCGTTCCAGGGACGATGCGTTCGGCCAGTTTGCGTATCGTCTGGGCCTGGAAGAACTCGGCGATCTTGATGTTGTGCCCGGTGGCCCGAAAGATCTCGCCGACCAGCTTGATGGCCTTCAGCGAGTCGCCTCCGAGATCGGCGAAGGCGGTTTCGACACCGATGCGATCGACCTTAAGGACCTTCCGCCACAGCGCTTCCAGCAGCGCCTCGGTCTCGGTTGCCGCTGCGACCGGTCCTGCAGCGCCGTGGACCAGTGCATCGGGACGCGGCAGCGCCCGTTTGTCGACCTTGCCGTTCATCAGCAGCGGCAGCGCGTCGAGCGGCACGATGAAGCGGGGCGTCATGTAGCTTGGCAAGAGGCTGCCCAGATGCGCCCGCAGCCGGTTGCCGTCGCGGTTGCCCGGGCCGACGAGGTAGGCGATCAGGAATGGGTCGGTCGGATCCTCGCGATTGACGACCACCGTGCACTGCTCGATGTCGGGCGCGGTCCGCAGCGCCAGCTCGACCTCGCCGGCCTCGACCCGATTGCCGGCGATCTTGACTTGCGAGTCGCGGCGGCCGAGACATTCCAGCCGACCGTCCGGCAGCAGGCGTCCCAGATCGCCGCTGCGGTAGATGATGTCGTTCTGCTGTTCGCTGAAGGGATTCTTCTGGAAGACCTCGCGCGTTGCCTCGGGTGCATTGACATACCCCAGAGAGGGAAAGGCGGTGCGGATACAGATCTCGCCGATCTCGCCGGTCAGGGCCGGGCGGTCCGCCTTCAGCACCAATGCGGCCGTGTCGGGTAGACAATGCCCGACGGGCAGGAGCGCATCCGCGACCAGGGCGTCGGTGTCGATCTCGAGGAAGAGCTTGGCCAGTGTCGTCTCCGACGGCCCGTAGAGGTTGACGATGCGCTGCCGGTCACCAGCGACCGCTCGCCAGTCGATCAGGTCGCGGCCGAACAGCGGTTCGCCCGCCAGGAACAGCCACTCCAGCCGGTGCAGAGAGGCGCGCTCCGATTCGGGCTGCGCGGCACGGGCCTGGGTGAGCAGACGCAGGAGGCTGGGGACGCAATGCAGTAGGGTCACGCCTTGCGCCTCGATCCAGCGCAGCAGGCTCGGCGGGTCCGCGATCACCTCGCGCGGCGGGATCGTGACCCTGCCGCCGAGCGTCAGCGGCAGCAGTGTGTCGCGCAGGCTGACATCGAAGGTCACGGGCGCGAGCTGAGCGGTCGTCGTGTCCCTGGTCAGCTGGAAGGTCGTTCGCTGCCAGGACAGGAAATGATCGAGGCTCTTGTGACGCCCCAGGATGCCCTTGGGCTCGCCGCTGGAGCCGGAGGTGAACATGACATAGCTGGGCGCATTGGGCGCCATGGCGTCGATCTGCAGCGTCTCGGACTGCAGTTCCTCCAGATCGATGCGTGCGAGCTCGGGTGCCAGCGAGACGGTCGAGTCCTTGGTCGCGCTCACATGGACCAAGGCACAGGGGCGGGCCTTGTCCAGCATGGCGCGAATGCGGGCTGGCGGAAGGTCCGGGTCGAGCGGCATGAAGGCGCATCCGGACGCGGCGACCCCGAGCATCGCGGCAACCTGCAAGCTGCCCGCGCGACACAGGATCGCGACGATGGCGGGTCCCTGTTCCGGTCTTGGAATCGGGCGCAGCGCCTTGGCAAGGCCGCCGGCGAGTCCCATGAGTTCGCTGTAGGAGACTGAGCGTTTCGCATCCGAGACCGCAACCTTGGTAGGGGCATCGGTCGCCGCCCGCAGAATGGCGGTCCTGTAATCGAGCATCGTCATGGCTTTTTCCCCAGCTCACGTGTGCCGCTCGAAACGCGCGGCCTGTCAGGGTGAAGAGAGATCGAACAGGTCCATCAGCAGCTCCGTGGTCAGGACGATCATGAGATAGTCGTCCTCGTAGGTCTGGCTGATGTCGAATCCCGGTTTCTCGTATTGGGCGCGTAGACGCGCCACGGTCGCTGGATCGAAGACCCCGCGTCTTGCGACGGTGTCGGGCGACAGGAGGTCCAGGATCCAATCCTGACCCCGGCGCAGCAGCCGGGGGCTGCCCTGCGCGACGAAGCTGAATTTGCGCCGCGCGACGAGTTCGGGTGGGAGGTATCTCAGCGCGAGCTGCTTGAGCAGGTATTTCTCCTCGCCGCCGCGCACCATCAGCTCGGGCGGGATGCGACGCGCGACGGCGATCACCTCGGGATCCAGAAAGGGATACCGGGCCTCGACGCTTGCGGCGTAGGCGACGCGGTCGGAGTGATCCGCCAGAAGGTGGTCCGGCAGACGCAGCTTGAGATCCAGATAGGAGCGTTTGTGGAAATCGGACCGCCCGGCCAATTGGCCGAGATCGACCGGCGATGCGGCGAGTGCCGAGAAGTCGTGGCGTCGCGCCGCCAGCTCGGGCGAGAACAGCGCCTGGGTCAGCTCGGCATTGGCCGTGTAGTCGCGCTCGTAGAAGAATCCGCTATCGCCCCAGAGTCGGGCGCGGGTCTCCTCCTCCAGCAGCGCGTCGAGGTCGAGCCCGCCGCTGTCGCGTCGCGTTTGGTCGAGTCGATAGCCGACGTAGCCTCCGAACAGCTCATCGGCGCCTTCTCCGGTCAGGACGACGCGCATGCCTTGCTGCCGCACCAGCCTGGCGAGTGCCAGGGTGCAGGCATTGTAGCTTTCCTTGAGGGCGGTCTCGCCGGCCCAGACCACGTCTCTGAGACTCGACAGCACCTCGTCTTCGTCGAATTCGATCTCATGGTGGGCCGTGCTCAGGCGATCCACCATGAGCGCCTGCCAGCGTCTCTCGTCGATCTCCGGGCGGTTGAAGGTGATCGAAAAGCTGTGTCGGATCTGCTCGGGGGCGATCCTGTGGGTCAAGGCGGCGATCAGCGAGGAGTCCAGACCGCCGCTGACATAGAGTCCCACCGGCACATCCGCCATGAGCCGACGACGCACCGCGCCGGTCAAGGCGGCATCGAGCGCATCGAGCAGCTCGGCCTCATCGGTTTCGGTCTGGGCGCACTCCGCGTGTGTCGGAAACGCATAGTCCCAGTAGCGGATCTCGCGGCAGCGGTCTCCTTCGACCACCAGCAGGTGTCCCGGCTTGAGCGCATGGATCCCCGCGAACAGTGTGCGTGGACTTACCAGGCCGGGAAAGGTCAGGATCTGGTCCAATCCAGCCGGATCCAGCCGGCGCTCGACTTCGGGATGTGCCAATAGCGCCTTGATCTCGGAACCGAAGACGATGCCGCTGGCGGTCTGCGTCCAGAACAGTGGTGCAATCCCGGTCTGATCGCGTCCGAGCACCAGGCGCTCGCGGGTCTCGTCATAGACGGCAAAGGCGAACTGTCCGTTCAGGCGCTCGGCGAGCTGGAGCCCGTCACGAAGATAGAGATGAGGGAGCACCTCCACGTCGCAGTGCGTCGCGAATTCGGCCCCCTGAAGTCGAAGCTCGGCGCGTAGTTCCTGGTGGTTGTAGATCTCGGCATTGGCGACCGAGACGATGCGTCCGCCATCGGCAAACATCGGCTGGTGGCCGCCCGCGATATCGACGATCGCCAGACGGCGGCAGCCCAAGGCCACCCTGTCACCGATCATCAGACCCTCTTCGTCCGGACCGCGATGGACGATCCGCGCCATCATTGACTTCAGGATGGTCTGGGCGTCACCCCGCAGGCCCCCGTGTTGATAGATTCCGGCAATCCCGCACATGGCGTGCTCAGACCTCCATGAGCGGATCGGCCAGGTCCAGCAGGCCGAGGCTAGGGTCCATGGCCGGTTCGGTCTGTCCCAAGATTGCGAGCGGCGACAGACTCGGCGAGTCCACGAAGGCGTCGAGCAGCGATAGCAGATCCGCGAAGACCCAGTCGATGGTCTGGGCACGGAAGAGATCGGTGTCGTATTCGATGAGGAGCTCGATCGCGGGTCGATCCTCCACCATCAGACTCAGATCGTAGCGCGCGGTGCGGGTCTGGTCGGGCAGCATCCGGAGCTCCAGATCGCCGAGCCGTGTCTGCGGATCCGCATTGGTCTGCACCAGCAGGAGGATGTCGAAGACCGGGCTGTGGCCGGGCAGGGTGTCGATCGCCAGCTCCTCCAGCATGCGGTCGAACGGATAGGTCTTGTGCGCCAGCATCGCGACGGTCTCGGCGCGGCTGAGCTCGACCCAGCGCTCGATGGACAGGTCGGCGGAGCCGCTCAGGACATGTGGAAGGAGGTTGAGATAGAAACCGAGTTGATCCTCGGTTTCCAGCGCGTCCCGGCCGGCATCCGCCGTGCCGATGACGGTTGCGCCTCCGCTCTCGCCGCGTAGCTCCAGCACTATGTGCAGTGTGGCCGCGAAGACCGAGAACAGCGTCAGGCCCGATTGTGCTGCTGCGGTACGCAAGGCGCGGCTGCGCTCCTCGTCCAATCGTCTAAGGGCCATGGCGCCACGGCCCGCACGGGTCTTGGTGCGTGCCGAATCCGTGGGCAGCGTGGTCTGGAGCGGGGCGTCGCTGGCCAGACGCGCACGCCAATGTGCCAATGCCGCCTCGGCCTCGGGGTTCGCGCAAGCCGTCTGCTGCCAGCTGGCGAAATCGCGATACTGAATCGCCAGCGGTTTGAGCTGTGGCGGCCCGCTGCCAGCGGCTCGCGCGGCATAGCAACGCGACAGGTCCGCGATCATGATGGGGACCGACCAGCCGTCCGAGATGATGTGATGGAGGTTGAGCACCATCAGCCAGCGCTCCGGTCCCAATGCGGTCAGGCGGACCCGGAACAGCGGGCCTTGGGAGAGTGTGAAGGCATGAGCGAATTCGGCGTCCAGTGCGCGATCGATGATGGCTTGCTCGTCGGCAGCGTCCGCGTTGCGGATCAGGTCGAGTGCGACGGTTCGCCCCGGCGGATCGATTCGCTGACGGGCCTCGCCGTCCAGGATGAGAAACCGGGTACGCAGGATCTCGTGCCGATCCACGAGATCGGCAAAGGCGGCGGCGAGTGCGTCTGGATCCAATGCGCCCGAGACGATGAAACCGCCGACCATGTTGTAGGACGCGCTGTCCGGGTGCGCGGTCTGGATCGCGAATAGACGCCGTTGTGCGGACGACAGCGGATAGCTGTCCGCGTCCGGGATGCGCGCGATGCCGGTTGTCGCCGTGTTCCGACCGTCCTGTCCCAGGACGGCGAGGGCGGCGATCGTCTGTGCGGTGAAGAAATCGCGCAGCGTCAGCTGGAGGCCCAAGCGTTTTCGCAACCGCAGGACCGCCTGGTTCGCCATGAGGCTGTGCCCGCCCAAGGCGAAGAAGCTGGCGCTGCGCGACATCTCGGTGCGGCCCAGGAGTTCGCAGAGTATGACGGCGATCTCGGTTTCGAGCCCCGGGCTGGGGGCGTCGTCCTCGCTCGCCGCGCCGATTTGGCGCTCGCACATGCCCGCAAGCGCACGCAGATCCGCCTTGCCGTTCAGCGTCAAGGGGATGTGGTCCACGCGATAGAGATGCTTGGGGATCATGTAGGCGGGGAGGACCTTGGCCAGATAGGCGTTCAAGCGGTCCGCATCCGGCTCCGCGTCGGCGATGATCCAGGCAGCCAGCGCCGTCTCCTCTCCTGCGCTCTGACGCGTCCCGACAACGGTCTTGCGCATGCCCGGAAATCCGCTCAGTGCCGTTTCGATCTCGCCCAGTTCGATACGAAAGCCCCGGACCTTCACCTGGCTGTCGGCGCGGCCCAGATAGGTCAGCTCGCCCGCGAGGTCATAGCGACCCAGATCGCCGGAGCGGTAGAGACGAGACCCGGGCCGATAGGGATCTTCGACGAAACGTGCAGCCGTCAGCTCAGGGTGACCGAGATAGCCGCGCGCGACACCGGATCCGCTGACCAGGATTTCGCCCTGCACGGTGGCCGGAACGGGCCGCAGCTCGGCATCGCGGATCGTGACCCCATAGCTGGGCAGGGGCCGTCCGATCAGGCTGTCGGTGCGATCGAGATCCGTTTTGGCAAGGCGCCGGAATGTCGTATGGACGGTCGTCTCCGTGATCCCGAACAGGTTGATCAACGCACAGTCCGGATAGCGGTCGGACCAGGCGCGGAGCAGCGTCGGCGTGAGTGCCTCGCCGCCGAGCCAGAGCGAACGCACGGCCAGGTCGGCCTGCGCCTCGTTCATCTCCTGATCCGACAAGACGTTGAAGGCCGAGGGGGTGAGGCTCAGTACCGTCACCTCCTGCTGCTTCAGCTGGGCGCGCAGCAGGGCGAAATCGTCGCGCGCCGCCTCCGGGATCACGACGATCCGGCCCCCGGTCAGGAGTGCGCCCCAGATTTCCCAGATCGAGAAGTCGAAGGCGGGTGAGTGAAACCAGCTCCAGCGATCGCCGGGCGCGACGGGAAAGAGATCCTCTTGTCCGAGCATCAGTGCCAGTACATTTCGGTGTTCGACCATGACGCCCTTGGGGCGTCCGGACGATCCCGAGGTGAAGATGACGTAGGCCCCATCCGTCGCACGTACCTCGGGCCATTCAGGCTCGGCCCCGGAGCGGTCTTCCGCGAGTCGGGTCATATCGACGCGGGGTAGGTCCAGCGGTAGCAGGTCCCGACCCATGGCGCCTTTGACGATGACCGAGACGGCCCCCGCATCCTGGAGGATGCGTGCCGTCCGTTCCGGGGCCGCGCTCAGATCCATGGGCACGAAGGCGGCTCCAGCACAGAGCACCGCGAGCATCGCCACCACCGTATCGCGATCGCGCGGCAGCATCAGGGCCACGCGGTCACCGCGCAGCACGCCGCGCGCGATCAGCGCTTGCGCCAGGGCGCGCGCCTGGAGTTCCAGATCGGCATAGGTGAGGGTGCCGGTCGCATCGGATACGGCAATCATGTCCGGCATGCGGCGCGCACGATCCGAGACCGCGTCGGGCAGGTTGGCATAGGGCCAGGTTGCTTGTGTCCGGCGCGGTCCGCCGTCGGCGATGAGCTGATCGATCTCGGTCCCCGTCGCCAGCGGCAGACTCAGAAAGTGACGATCGCCATGCGCGCACAGGGCCGCGAGCAGACGGCACAGCAGCCGGCCCCAATGGTCGACGGTCTCGGCGTCGAACATCTCGCTGTTGAAGACCAGCATCAGGTCGAGTCTGCCATCCCCCGCATGATTCGCCGCCAGGGTCAGGTCGTATTTGCCCCAGCCGATGGCCGGGGCCATTCCCCGACCCGCAACGGGCTCGGCACTACGCACATAGAGGACATCGAACAGCGCCGTGCGACTCATGTCGTTGTCCGGTTTCAGATCCAGAACGACCTGATCGAAATCGGTCTGCGCATGGGCGAGCGTCTCGGTCGAGTGGCGCGCGACCTCGGCAATCGCCTCGGTCGTGTCTGAGAGCCTGGTCAGGTCGATGCGTAGCGTGACCAGGTTGGCCTGTCCGCGCGGGTATCCGGATCGGCGCGGCACGGTCTGTCCGAGCACGATCTCCTCTTGACCGCTGAGTCGGCTCAGCAGGCCGACGAATCCGGTCAGAATCAGGTCGTCGAGCACGACATGCGAGTCGGCTGCAAGCCGCTCGATCGCGGCGAACTCGGCAGCGGTCAGCGAAACCTGGCTGAGGCCCGAGCCGAAGACATGAACGGCGGCGCGCGGCCGGTCGACCGGCAGCAGCAGCCGAGGCGGATTGGGACCGAGATAGCGCTGCCAGAAATCCCGCTCAAGCTGCAAGACACTGGCGTCCGGTACCGGACTCTGACCGGGCGCGGCTTGCTTGGGGATCTCGGTGCCGACCCTCAGCCAATCCGCGATTCCGGCGAGCGATGCCTCGTCCACGATGATGTGATGTCCGACGAGCAACAGCGCGCGCCGCGCAGGCGCGTGCTCCACGACCGCCATCCGCAACAGTGGTCCGGTCTGCAGGTCGAAGGGTGTGAGGATGAAGCGGCGGACCTGTGCGTCGATCTCATCGCCGCAGATCGCCGTGCAGGATGGCACCTGGATGCTCGCCGCACTGATTCGAGGGTTGCCGTCGAGGGTCCTGAAGGTCGCCCGAAAATCGGGTGTGTCGGCGAGCAGCTGCTCGAAGCGTTGCTGTAGCAGCGCCGGGTCTGCGTTTGCGTCCAGCGCGAAGGTGGCGGCCATGTTGTAGTAGGTCGGCGCCGTCGCGTAGAGCTGGCCGTTCTCGAACTGATCCACGAACCAGAGCCGTTTCTGCAGCGCGGACGGCTCGCGGAGCTGGTCCGTCCGTGACCAGGACGCGATCGGCGCCTCGGGATCGTGGCACAGGGCCTGAAGCATGCGCTCGATCTCGTCGAGGATCCCCGTGATGGTGTGCGGTTGGAAGATGGCTGTCGCATAGGTGAGGTCCAGACTCACTCCGTCGCCTGTTTCCACGACATAGAAGGACAGATCGAACTGCGAGGTCGGCAACGGCGGTTCGGCGAATGCGAACCCCAGTTCGGCACCAAGCTGGCTGAGACCGCTGCGGTCGTCGTGCGTGACGCAGATCTCGAACAGTGGGTTGGCCGCTGGATCCGGGGTGAGTTGGAGTGCCGTGCAGATATCCTGCAGGCTGCAACCGGAATGCTCGGTCGCGTCCATCAGGGCCGAGCGTACCGCCGCGATCAGATCCACTGCACGCCAGTCCTCGTGCAGGACCAGATGCAGCGGCAGCGTATTGGCGAAAAAGCCGATGGGCCGATCGAGGCCGGGCAGGTCGCGGCCTGCGACGACACAGCCGAACACCAGATTCCCGCTGCCGTTGCGCCGGGCGACGAGCTGGGCGATGGCGGCCACGACGAGCTGATAGACGCTGGTGCGCAGCCGCTTGGCCAGGCCGCGCATGCGCTGTTGCAGTGCGGGCGCCAACGTCAGCCTGGTCTGCTGGCCGGCGAAGGATTTGGTCGGCGGTCTCGGGGCGTCTCCTGCGAGTGCCGTCAATCGGGGTGCGTGGCGCAGGCTGGTGCGCCAGTGCTCCAGATCTCGCTCCCTGTGCTCGGTCCCGAGCGCGCGTGCGAGCGCATAGTCGGAGTAGTCGATTGCGAGCGGCATCAAGCCCGGATCCTGTCCGGCAAGGATCTGCTGGTAGGCGCCCAAGAGATCGCGTGCCAGGATCTCCATCGACCAGGCGTCTGCGATCAGATGGTGGACGACCAGGACCAGTGTGCAGCCGTCGCCTGGGAACGCCAGACCGGCGCGCCACAGTGGGCTTTCAGCCAGATCGAACGGCTCCTGCACGAAGGGCGCGATCCATTCGGCCGTTGACGCATCGAGCGTACGCAGCGAGATGTCTGGCTCTGACGCGATGGACTGCACGATGGACTCACCGTCCATGCACAGCCGGGTCCGCAGGCTGGTATGACGTGCGCCGACTCGGCGCAGCGCGCCACCGAGCGTCTGTGCGTCGAGTGGATAGTCGAAGTCCAACCGCAGGCAGAGGTTATAGGCGGGGCCGGCCTCGCTCATCTGCTCCAGGAGACAGAGCTGTTGCTGCTGGCGCGTGGCCGGGACCTGCGCCGGGATCGGACGCACGGGGTCGATGCCTCCGTCCGCGGTTGCGGCGGTCTCGATCTGTCGCGCCATGTCTTCCAGAAGTGGGGCGCCGAAGATCTGAGCGAGGCTCAGCTCGACCCCAAAGGTCTCGCGGATCCGCGCCAGCAACCTAACCGCGTGGAGACTGCCGCCGCCAAGGTCGAAGAAGTCGCTCGATCCCAGATCGGTGCCCGTATCCAGGATCTCGCGCCAGAGATCGGCCAGTGTCTGTTCGGTCGCGGTCGAGGGGTGCGCGGGCTTCTCGGCTCGGGGCGCCTTTCTTTGCACGGGCGTTGCGGGCGGGGCAGGCCATGCGCGATCCGCGAGGATCTGGGCGACGGCCGCTCGGTCTGCGCAGCTACGCTCGGCGATTTCGAGGAAGGTGGCGAGCCAGGACTGGGCGCTGTCTTCCGAAAAGCGATCGCTGTTCCAGTCGAAATCCAAGATGACCTGATCGTCGAGCAGCAGGATGTTGGCGAATAGATCCGCGCGTGCCCCGACGATCGGCACGGAGTGCAGCGCCACCTGACGCGAGGCACCCCCAAAGCGAATCGGGCCGTCGATGTTGAAGAGGACATGCCGCTCGGGCATGGCATCGGCCGGCGGATGGGCGCCTGGCTCCAAGAGCCTGTGGTGCAGGGTGCGGCGCAGTTCGGCCAGGGTCATTGCGTCCGCGATATCCAGGGTCACCGGCCGGATGAAGGAGACATTGCCGACCAGTCCCGTGAGGCCGGACAGGGCCTGTCCGGCGACCGGCAGACCAATGGTCACGCGCTCCTCGCCCGTCAGTCCACGGATCAGCAGTGCGAAGGCGGCCAGCATGCCGACCAATGGGGTTTGGCCGCCAGAGCGCGCCGTCTCGGACACCCGAGCGAAGAGCGTCCCGATATCCGTGCGGGTGATGCGCCCGCCGGCGGCCGTCATGGACGCCGGCTCGACATCGCAGGGTAGGTGCATCGGGCGCGCCTGCATGGATGCCCGTGTGAATTCGGCCTGGGCCTCCCAGCCCAGATAGGCGTTCCAGCGATCGGCCTCGGGCAGAGGCGTGTCATCGATCAACTGGAACAGCTCGCGCAGCAGGAGTGCGACGGACCAGCCGTCGAAGCCCAGATGGCTGCTTCGAACGGCCAGTGCCTGCTCTCCGGCCGCCGTTTCGAGCAGCACCGGTTCGATGGGCGCGCGATCCAGCCGGAAGGGTTTCGCGAGTGCGCTCTGCGCCCATCGATCGAGCCCTATCCGAAACTCGGGCTTCTCGGGGAGCTGCGTCCGCTCCAGTGCTGGCGCCATTCCATCGGCGACGCAGCGCGTGCCATCGGCCGCCAGACAGGCCCGCAGTGCGGCATGACGCCGACAGAGTGCGGACCAGGCTGTCGTCAAGCGGTCCGGATCGAGCCTGTCGACGCTGAGACGCAAGATCACCAGATCGGTCCAGGTTCCTGGGTGGGCGGTTCCAGCATGGCGACGCATCGTCGTTTCGCTGATTGCGGGCTGGAGCCGGCTTGGCCGCGCCGACTCGGTTTGGTCCTGGCGCTGGCTCTGGCCGAGCCAGCCGGCGGCCTGGAGCGCGGCGATCCCGCGCCGTGTCGCCTCGACGATCTTGGCGATGTCGTCGTCGCTGTGCGCGGTCGACAGAAAGCAGTTGCGCTGCTCCCAGACGAAGATGCCGCCGTTCAGCAGATGGCTGTTGAGGATCTCCATGCCGGGTCCGAACGCGAAGCGGAACAGTGATCCGAACCGCTCCATGCGCACCGGCATGGCAGCGGTCTCGAAGAGCGCATCGAGCGTTGCGCACAGGTTTTCGGTGCGTCTGGCCAGATCCTGTTGCAGTGCACCTCCATCGGCGATCAACCGGTCCAGCACGGCGCGCGCCGCAGCGAGTCCGAGCGGATGCGCATTGAAGGTGCCGGCGACGAATGCGGTGCGGGTGCCCGGACCGCTGTCATCGCCATAGGCCCAGTCTCCGCCATCGATCGCGTCCATCAGCCTGGCATCGCCAGCGAGCACGCCGATCGGTTGACCGCAGCCCAGCACCTTGCCATAGGTGACGAGGTCGGCCTTGATCCCGAGCATGGACTGCATGCCGCCCGGCGCGAAGCGGAAGCCGGAGATGATCTCGTCGAACAGCAGCGGGATGTCGCGTTCCTGGGTGAGCGCCCGCAGTGCCTGCAGAAACTCGATCGGCCGGTTTTCGGGATTGCGGCTCTGCACCGGCTCCACCAGGACCAGCGCGATCTCCGAGGCATGGCGGCGAATGAGGTCGAGGCCGGACATGTCCCCGTAGTCGAGAACGATGACCGGATCCACCATGCCCTGGGGCGTGCCATCGGTGAGCGGAGCCGATTGGGGGCTGCCGTCTTCGTCGATCCAGCCGGTCGCCAGGACGCCGTCGAAGCTGCCGTGATAGTCCCCTTTGAAGACGACGATGCGATCCCGTCTGGTCAGGGCGCGCGCAATGCGCACGGCACACATGATGGCCTCGGTGCCGGTCGCGAAGAAGGCGCAGCGATCCACGCCCGTGAGCTGGTGGATACGCTCGGCCACCTCCGCTGCCAGTGGCGAGGTCGGCCCCAACGGCGCGCCCCGGTCGAGTTCTTCTCTCAGGGCGTGGGCGACGAAGTCCGGATTGTGGCCGAAGAGATAGACCCCGAATCCCATCGTCACATCGACGTAGGCGTTGCCGTCGAGATCCCAGACCTGTGAACCCTGGGCGCGCGAGGCCATGAGCGGGTAGGTCAGCTCCTTGTACTCGGGCGCGAATCCGAACACCGCTCGACTGTTGGCGACCCGCTTGCGGGCACGCTCGGCCCCGGCCTTGGAGCCGGCGGACTTGGTATTCCAGCTCCGGGTCAAACGCGCTACATGCGTGCGTTGACCTGGATCGAGTCCGACACCGGAACGGCTCGGCTGGCGGAACAGTCCCTTGATCTCTCC
Source organism: Thiorhodococcus drewsii AZ1 (assembly GCF_000224065.1). Lineage (GTDB taxonomy): Bacteria > Pseudomonadota > Gammaproteobacteria > Chromatiales > Chromatiaceae > Imhoffiella > Imhoffiella drewsii. The sequence goes on along the minus strand of NZ_AFWT01000030.1, from coordinate 35,398 downwards.
TGTATTCGGTTTGCGGGCGTGCGGCCGAGCCGGTGTCTGAACCAGTGTCTGAACAGGCGACGTTTTAGCCGGACCGGCCGATTCGCTCGGAGCGCTTGCGGGTGCGCCCAGCAGGGTCAGCTGCCGCTCCATGACCTGTTGCAGGGTGCGCAGCTGCTCCTGCATCAAGGCGACGACCTCCGGGCTGGGGTGCGCTGAATCCGGGGCCGCTGTTGCTGTCGGGGGTGGCGCTGGCTGCGGTCGCTGCGCATCGATGTGATCGGCGAGCTTGCGCGGCGTATCGAGCGTTTGGAACAGTGCCTTCAGCTCGATCTGGAGACCGCAGGATTTCGCCAGCGAGCGCTGAATCTGCACCAGGCCCAGTGAGTCCAGCCCCAAGGCGACCATGGGCCGATCGGGGTCGATTCGGTCGGTCTCGATGCCCGAGACACGGCTGGTCAGCGGCAGCACGATCGCGTCCAGGGCATGGCCACTTGGTGGCGGTGCGTCCGATGCAGCAGTCGTTGTTCGAGGAACCGATGGCGCATTGGGCGCGACCACCGCGCCAGACCAGGTGCGGCGCGGAATAGGTGTCTCGTTCAGTGGCAGGCGTGGCAGATCCTGGCCGGGCGCCCCGCGCGACCCGAAATAGCGTAGCCAATCCAGGGGGGCACCATGGGTCCATGCCTGGCCCACGGCATGGGCGAGATCCTCGAGCCGATCCCCGCCGCCAATCCAGGTGGCATCCGGCGCGCAGGCCGGACCCAGCTTGGCCAGCACAGCGCGCGGTCCGATCTCGATGCAGATGAGATCGCCCGACTCGGCGGCGGTTGCCACGGCCTGTCGAAAGCGCACCGGCGACAGCATCTGCGAGGACCAATAACCGGGTTGCGTCATCTCGCTGTCGCCGAGGAGGGCGCCGGTTGCCGTCGAATAGACTGGAATGACGCCAGCGCGCTCGGGGAGGCTCAGCCCGTTGGCGAGCTCCGCTGAGGCTTGGCTCATTTGAGGGCTGTGGAAGGCACGGGTGACGTGCAGTCTTTGTGCGGCCAGTCCCGCCTCCTCGGCCCTGGCGAGCAGGCTCTCGATCTGTTCGACCGAGCCGGCCAGGGTCAGCGAACCTGGTGCGTTGTAGCCGGAAATGACGACCTCATCGAAACCCCGCAGAAGTTCCAGCGCCCGTTCTTCATCGGCCCTGAGCGCCAGCATGGCGCCCTCCGGCGCGGCATGTTCCATCACCTGGCCACGTCGCACCGCGAGCCTCATGGCCGTTTGCAGGTCCAACTGCCCAGCGGCTAGAGCGGCCGGGATCTCGCCGATGCTGTGGCCGATGACGGCATCCGGCTGGATTCCCCAGTCCGCCCAGAGTCGCATCAGGCCATGCGCCACAGCCACCAGCGCCGGCTGGGCCAGATCGGTTCGGTTCATGCGCGCAGCGTCCGCTGCGTCCGGACCATAGAGCCAGGCGAGCAGGTCCTTGCCGTCGATGGGACCAGCCGCCTCGGATGCTGCGATCACGGCGTCGCGGAACAGGGGTTCTTGGGCGAAGAGTTCCGCTCCCATCGATGGGAATTGAGCCCCCTGGCCTGTGAAACAGAACAGCAGACGCGTCACGGTCTTGGCCTTGACGACGGGCGGATGCGAGGATCCGCGCCCAGCGTCCAGACGCGTCACGGCCATCCGATAGGGTCCGGACCAGCGCCGGGTGGCCTGTCCGGCACACAGCGATGGCCAGTGTTCGGCCGGACGTTCGGACAGAAGCGCGCTCCAGCGATCGTGGAGTTGCTGGAGCGCCTCCGGGGTATGCGCCGAGAGCGCCAAGATCGGGGTGCGGTTTGGCATGGGTGCGACCGCCTCGCTGACCTGTCCCTGTCCGATCAGGACATGCACGTTGGTGCCGCTCATGCCAAAGGAGCTGATGCCGGCAACCCTGCGCTTCGCATCGTCCCAATCCAGTGTTTGATCCAGCGGGGTCAGTGGGCTGGTCGACCAGTCATAACGGCTGCTTGGAGCCTTGCGCGGTCTATTCCTCGGCAGGCGTCCATGGGTCATGGCCAGGATCGCCTTGATGACACCGGCGATTCCGGCCGCAGCCTCCAGATGGCCGATACGGCTCTTGACCGCGCCCAGCGGCAAGGGCGCCTGTGACTCGGGCCGCAGCACCTCATGCAGCGCGGCCAGTTCGATCGGATCGCCAAGCGGGGTTCCGGTGCCGTGGGTCTCGACCCAGTCCACGTCCTTGCCGTCGAGTCCGGCCTCCCGCAGCGCCCGCCGCAGCAGGTCGCGCTGAGCCGTGCCGTTCGGAGCGGTCACACTCTGACTCTGTCCGTCATGATTGACGGCGCTGCCGAGGATCTCCGCCCAGATCTGATCCTGTGACCGGCGTGCCTCAGCGAGCCGTTTGAGCACCAGGAGCCCGGCACCTTCGCCGCGACCATAGCCGTCGGCCTCCTCGGCGAAGGTCTTGCAGCGGCCATCGGGGGCTAAGACGCCCATGCGCGACAGACCGGCATGCAGCTCGGGCGAGATGATCAGATTGGCCCCACCCGCGATCGCGAGATCGCAGGCGCCTTGGCGCAGGCTGTGTGCGGCCATGTCCAGTGCCACCAACGACGAGGAGCAGGCCGTGTCGATGGCGATGGCGGGACCTCTGAAGTCGAGCAGATGCGCCATGCGGCCCACGGCGACGCTGCCGGCATGCCCCGTCACGCTATAGGCGCCGAGCCGCTCGGCATCGTCCATCAGGCGTCTGTCCCCTGCACCGAGCCCGCTTTCGCTCAGTCCGATGAAGAGTCCGACCCGCTGGCCGCGCAGGGCCGCCGGGTCGAGACCGCTGTGCTCCAAGGCCTGCCAGAGCACCTGCAACAAGAGCCGCTGCAGTGGCTGCATACCTTCGGACTCGCCGCGCGCGATACCGAACAGGGTACCGTCGAAGCGATCGATGTCGTCCAGCAGCGCGGCTGGGGGGCAGGGGGCCTCCTCGGGCCAGGCGGAGGCAGGCCAGCGATCCTCGGGAATCGGGCGGATCGGGTTCCGGTCGCCGATCAGAAGATCCCAGAATGCCTCGGGATTCTCCGCGCCCGGAAAGCGGCAGCCGAGCCCGATGACCGCGATGCTGCAGGCCGTCGTTTCCTGAGCCGACACGACCTGGGCCGGGGCGGGGGAGATCTCTGCGTGTTGTGCGATCAGGGCGCGCGCAAATCCGCGTGGGGTCGGGTGGTCGAAGAGCACGGCGATGTTCACGCGACGATTCAGCCAGGTGCCGATCCGAGCTGTCAGCGCCAGTGCCTGCTGTGAGCTGACCCCTTGGTCCATCAAGCCCGACTCCGGCTCGATCGGTGTGCCGCTCAGATGGGATGCCAAGCGGCAGAGCAGACGTGTGACCTCCGAGATATGGCCGCCCGCGATCGCTTGACGGAACGCAGCGGCCTCTGTCTGCGTCTCGCGCACCCTGTCGGCGGTCTCGGCGCCCAGCGCGCCGGCCTCGAAGTGCTGTCCGAGTTCGTAGCGTTTCAGCTTGCCGCTGGTCGTTCGGGGCAGCTGATGCACCGGGACGACCTGATCGAGCGCGAGACCGCTCTTGGCCAAGACATGATCGGCGATCGCGGTTTGCAGTCTCTCGGCCTTCTCGGGCGTGCCGCGAAAGCGGACGAAGCACAGCGTCCGGATCTCATCGCTGTGCGGACAGCGTGCCTGCACGATGGCGACCGGATTGGCAGCCGAGAGCCCCGGGGCCTCTTGGGCGACCCGCTCCAGGTCTGCCGGGTGGTAGTTGAGACCGGCCACGATGATGACATCCTTGTGCCGGCCCACCAGGACCAGCTCCTCCTGCCACAGGAAGCCGATGTCGCCGGTGTCGAGCCAGCCATCCTCATGCAGGGCCGCTCGCGAGTGTTCTGGATCGTTGATATAGCCACGCATGAGCGAGGATCCGCGCACCTCCAGACGACCGACCGTGCCCGAGGGCAGCGGCGTTCCAGATTCATCGACGATGCGCATCGCGAAACCGTATGCCGCGCGGCCCAGCAGGCACAGATGGGCGGTATTCGGGGCATCGGGCTCGTGCTCGACGATTTCCGCGCCGATGGTGAGGTGATCGCGATCGACGGCGATTACCGCAAGCGGCTCACCCGGCGTGCGGATCGCGGTGACCAGGGTTGCCTCGGCAAGACCATAGGCGGGTGTGATCGCCGTGCGGCTCAATCCGCTTGGCGCGAGCGCATCGAGAAAGACCGCAATGGTCGCGGGGTTCAGCGGTTCGGCCCCATTGGTGATGCTGCGCAGTGCGCTCAGATCGAGCTGCGCGGCACTCTTCGGCTTGAGTAGGCTCGCCACCATTTGCAGCGCGAAATTCGGGGCCCCGGTGAGGCGGGTGCGGTGTTTGTCCATCGCCCGCAGCCAGGAAATGGGGCGTCGAGCGAAGTCGTCGGGCGCCATCAGTACCTGAGGCAGATCCACGAGCAGCGGCAGGATATGGAAGTGGAACAGCCCGAAGTCGTGCGACAAGGGCATCCAGCTTAAGAAGCTGTCGTCTGCCGTCAGCGCGAGATGACGTTGCAGCACATCGATTTGAGCCAGCACCGCGCGATGGGTCAGTTCGACACCCTTCGGGGCGGCCGTCGACCCCGACGAGAACTGAATGATGGCGATGTCGTCCGGATGAATCGGGGGCGCCACCTGGGATGTCGCCGATGGCGTCTCATCCAGCTCGGCGATGCGATCGAAGCGCTCGCCGATCAGACGGTATGCGCGATCGATCGCCTCGGTACCCTCGAATGAGGATCTGGCGTCCTCTTCGTCTGTGAGCACGATGCAGCGACCGATGACGCCCGCCGCCGCCAGCGTGCGTTGCTGCTGGGTCGGGTTGTCCAGTGGCGGCATGGGAACGGCCGTGCAGCCTGCCGCGATACAGCCCCACAGCCCGGTCACGTAGGCCAGTGGGTCGCGCATGACGAGCATCACGTAAGCGCCGGGGCCGATTCCTCCATGGTCGAGCTGTCGGGCAATCCGGTCGGCGGCCTCGCGCAGGCCGGCGGGCGACAGAACCGTTTCGCTGCCGTCACCGGCAATGCGTGTCAGGATTCCGCTACTCGCGCCGTCGGCGAGGAATGCCGAGCGCAGATCGGGGAACGAGATAGGCTTGAGCACGTGCGTCCCTCCGGAGTCTCTTGAAGCTAGATCTGGCTGGGGCGTGTGAGTCGCCGATGCCAGGTGTCAGCCTGTCTGGGCACTCGTTAAAGTGCCCAGTCTGAAAGACGATCATGGACGGTGAGCGCCACGACATTCGGTGACGGTTTGACACCGTTCTGGTCGTGAGTGGCGCAGCTGTTCCTAGTGCCCTCTGGAAGTGGGGGCATGCGTCGGAATTACGATATGGTTCCCCGAACCTCGCCAATCCAGTCATGGACATGAGGCGGGTGGAATAGGCTGAAGTGATCGGCGGCGACGACCTTGATGCGAACGTCGCCGGAGCTCAACGCCTCTATTCGTTGTCTTCTATCTGGCTCGATGGTCCCGCTCGGGTCCGCCGCGATGAACAGAATGTCGTTTCTGAGCGGACCGCCGAAGCGATAACGCATCAACTTCTTCCGTCGACCACGGAGCTGTTGCTGGTATCGCTCCAGTCCGGATGCGCCGAGGCTTTCGGTCATCTTGCGGAGAACGGTCGACCAATAGCGCTGCATCGCAAGTGATTGAAAATCATCCATGGCCGCGTTGGGATCGGCATCCGGGTCGGCGGGAAGACCATCGATCATAATGAGCTGCGGCCTGTGTCCACGGTGTTCCAATTGTCGGGCGGACTCGAACACCAGGCTGGCGCCGAACGACCATCCCAGGAGTGCCTTATAGTCGTTGCCGGTCGCGGTTGCGCAGACCAGCATCTCTCGCACCATCTCCTCCAGTGTTTCGGTTTGGTCGAAGCGGTCCGCATCCTCGAGGCCATCGACCGAGCAACTGATCCCCATGAGATCCAAGGTTTCGCGATAGATGCTGGCGCTGCCGATCGTGGCAGGGAAGCACAGGACGCTGGCGGCTGTGCCCGTATCCAGCAATGGGAAAACGCCCCCATTGTTCCCGGACACGTCCCCATCGATCCGCAGTGCCAGATCCATGAGTCTCGGGGCTTCGAAAAAGGTGTGCAATGGAACCGTCGAATGACCGCTCCGAGCGAGACGGGCGGACACCTCGATGGCCTTGAGGCTGTGACCGCCGATGACGAAGAAGTCATCCTGTCGCGAGATGCCCTCGACGCCCAAGACGTCGCACCAGATCTCCGCCAGCAGCCTTTCTGTCGGGGTGGTCGGTTTTTCGACGCCGGACCCGCCAGGCGCTGGTTTGGCCGAGGCGATCATGCTGCTCGTGTCGAGCTTCCCGTTCTCGGTCATCAAGAGCCGAGACAGGAAGTAGAACTGACAGGGGATCTGTGCATCGAGAAGACTCTCGCGCAGCCCTGACCTCAGCTGAGAGGGCGAGACCGCCCGGTCTCCGACCGCCACGAAGGCAACCAGCTGAGTTTCGCCATTGTGCTCCCGGATCGAGACTGCGGCATCTTCCACCTCGGGTAGACCGATCAGGGCCTTTCGCGTGTCCGATGGCGACACCCAATGCCCCCGGATCTTGGCCCGCTCATCCAGGCGTCCGAGCAGCCGCAAGGTGCCATCTCGGCCCATGACGGCCTGATCGCCCGTGCGAAAGGCCCGCTCGCGCCCGATTTCGATGAAGCCCGTATCGCCCTGGGCATAGCCTTCCGCCAACGCCTCGCCGAATACCGTCAATTCGCCCGCGATCCCCCGTGGCACGGGTTGGCCGAAGGGATCGAGGATCTTGATCCGGGTATTCAAGACCGGCGATCCGATGTCGGCGCTATCTATTTCCCCGATGCGCGAGATGGGAAAAGGCTTGGTCATGGTGCAGCCGATCGTGGCCTCCGTCGGGCCATAGTGAAACGCCAATTGCAGCCACGGGCAGAATGTCCCGAGTTGGGACAGCGTATTGAGATTGGGGCTTTCTCCACCGAGGATGATGAGCCTCCAGTGCGTCAGGTCTCTGAACAGGCTTGGATCCGGAGCCGACAGCATGAGGGTCAAAAAGGACGGCGTCATCTTGAGCACGCTGATCTCATGCTCCGCCATCAGTCTCAGGACCCGATTCGGGTCGACCAGATCTTCGCGGTCCGCCCAGAAGACCGATCCCCCGACCGCGAGCAGACCGAAGGCGGTCGTATAGCCCAGGTCGAACGCGGCGGAGGTCACCTGGAGTGCGCGATCCGTCTCCTTCAGCCCGAGGCGGTCGATCGCGCTGATGCAGTAATTGGTGAGCGCCCGCAGGCTCACGTCGACCCCCTTGGGCGTGCCCGTCGAGCCCGACGTGAAGATCCGATAGGCCATGCCAAGGGCCTTCGTATCGTCACGGTCGAGCGCCTCGACCGCATCCTCAAGGCCAAGCTGGATCGTTGGGCGGGCTGCCGCGAGGATGCGCGAACGTCGTTCCTCTGACCATGCCGGATTGATGGGCACGAAGCTGGCGCCGAGCATCCAGGTCGCCAGGATCTGGGCGAGAAGATCGGTCCTCGGCCGTGTCGACAGAGCGACTCGCGAGCCCGCGACGACGCCGGTCGCCGCCATGCGTGCGGCAAGGGATTCCGCGCGCGATCTGAGCTCCGAATAGGAGAGTCGGCACCAGCGGTCACTGGTTGCCAGACGCTCGCCCGGCACCTCTGCGATCAAATCCGGCAAGGCTCGATCGAGCATCCTGCTCGGACCTTCGAGAATCGAGAGCCTGGGTCCAGTGTGTGCGCTCAGTGGTCGCGAGGTGATGGGGGCCGAAGGATCGTCGAGGCAATTGGCGAGCAGCGCTTGGGCGGCTTCGAGAATATCGGACAGTTGAGCCCGCTCAATTCTGTTGGAGTCAAAACGCGCCTCAATGAATGGGGCGCGACCGAGTGTGAAGCCGATTTGAAAGTCGTAATGATCCCAGCTCTCGGCGCGGTAGTCGTCGATCAGCAGACCCGATCGGGGAAACGATAGCTGTTCGAGATCGCCCCAGGCCAACCCGGACGGACGGCCGTTCATCATGTGGTCGAGTTCCGATGCCTGCAGCCTGGCGGCGGCGAGCATATCCGCCAAGGGTGGCGATGACCAATGGGGCGCGATTGCGAGTTGCTGATGCAGCGCTTGGCAGGTCTCGGCGAAGCCTGGGTTGTCGGACAAGGAGACCTTGACGGGTACGGTGACGATGAACATGCCGATGACCCGTTCGATGTCGGGCATGTCGTGCGATCGATTGGCCAAGACCGTCGCGAAAATGGGTTCCGAGGTGCCGGTCAGTCGTCCCAGGAGCAGGCCCCATAGTGCGTGAAGGATCGCGCTTTCCGAAATCTCAAGGCGTTGTGCGAGGGCCGAGAGCTGACTGGCGGTCTGTTTCGGAATGAAGCTCTTGAGGCATTCCTTGCGACCAGCAGGCCGCGATGCATCGAGAAAGGGCAACCGGGCGATTTCACCGCACTTGAGCGTTGCTTCCCAATAGGCGCGATTGGCTGGACCCCGGTTTGCGAATAGTGCATCGGCAAAATCTCCGGGGGTCGTTCGCGGTGGTGCCGGCAAGGTCGATGCAAGGCCCGATGCGGTCTCGTAGAGCGCGATCAGATCGTCGATCAAGATCGGAGCGGACCAGGCATCCGCAATCAGATGGTGAAAGGTCACCACCATTCGCCACACCTGTGGTGCCTGTTCGATCAGCACGACGCGCAGTAGAGGGTCGCGTGCCAAATCGAAGCGTTGGGAGCGCTCGCGACAGGCAATGTCATCTCGTTCACCGGGGCTGTCGTCTTCAGTCACCAGTACATGAGGTTGGCGCGATGTCAGCACGACTTGCACGACCTTGCCGTCTTTCGTCCGGGCAAAGGCGGTTCGCAACGCGGGGTGGCGCTCGGACAAGGATGACCAGGCTTGGACGAGCAATCCGGGATCCAATGCCCCGGTTATTCGGCAGGAAAACTGCTCGTTGTAGGGCGGCGCCCCTGGGCTTGCTATCGAAAGCTCCGAATAGACGGCGAAGATCGCCTCTTGAAGCCCGGTGAGCTCGTGAACCGATGAGATGGCACTGTCCTTTTGGGCCATGATCAGGGTTTCCGCTAGAAAGAGTGATGGCGTTCCACTCGCCGATAATGGGGTCGAAATCTAGCGCTTGACGCTGTTGGAAATACGCCTGGATGGAAAGTCGGTATCCATCGGCACTGGCGCCGCCGCTAATGAGTGGAGCGCCTCGTCCGCGTAAGCATAGACTCCACTCGAAGCTGTCGCTGCCAGCTTTGATTCCCGGGATGGACGAGATCCTGGCACTGTGGTCAAGCGCCAGTCGAGGTGCCTGATCGGTCAGCTATGTTTCCTCAGTCTTGATGTGGCAGTTCTTCAACTATTTCGTTGCGCGCGAGTGGAGCGAGGCGTATCCACTGGCGGGTCTGGCCAAGTGTCAAGATGTGTGTAATGAGATGTGCTTTGCCTATCCGAACACCACTCCCTGATGCCGTCGTCGCGCAGGACGTCGCAGAGACTCCATAGCTTTTGGACGATGTGGTTGTCTGTCATGGGCTGTCGTGCTCGTTTTCTTGGGCAATGCGCCGCCAGCGCTCCCAGACGATGTCGGCACGGCCAGGGTCGGTGATGTTTCCGGCGATGGCGTAGTCGAAGTCTGGATGTCGCAGCAGGCGGGCGAATTCTTGGGCGATGTAGGTACTGACGTCCTGGTCGGTCGAGGCGATCTCGTCACCGAGCGGCTTGCGTCCGTCGACCAGGGTGATGATGTCTTCCAGGTCGTGACTGCGCAGGAGATCCTCGTTGCCCCGTCCCTTGAATGCCTCCAGCTTGGTGGCGACGAAGTAGACGGGGTCGAGCAGGTTGATGCAAAGGTCGTGGTCCAGACGGTAGGTCTGCGAGGTCTCCAATGCCCGGCGGTACCAGCGATTGGTGAAGCCCAGGATGCTGGCTTCGGTGGGCATGAAGTCGACGATCAGCTCGCCGAGGCGCATCCGGCAAATGACGTCGTCCTCCGGGGATTCGCTGAATCCGCATTGGCGCAGTCGGTCCTGGATTCTGGTCCAATGTCCGCGCCCCTCGGTACCTACGATGAGGTCGACGTCCAGCGTATAGCGAACGCCTTGACGTGCAATGGGGTCGTTCAGCAGGAGCGCCGTGGTGGAGCCGCCGACGAAGGCCATGCGCTCGATCAGATCCGGCGGCAAGGCCCGGGCGACCCGCAGGAGCATGTCGCGTTGTTTTTGCTCGATGTCGCTCATCGCGGCGGCTGCAGCAGCGTTTCAAGGATGCGGGTGGCCTCGGATTGCTCGCGTGCCCGACCGAGGCGTATGGCATCGATCAACGCCAGCATGGTGTAGAGCTGTGCATCCTGTCTGACGGCCTTGGGTACGGAGCGGTAGAGGGGGGCAATGGTCTGCCCGGAGGCGGTGCCCAGCGGATCGGACCACACCCATTGCTCGGCCCCGGCAACGGCCCCGCGCAGCACTGGAGCTGAGAAGCCGGTTGGAATACCACGCACCACTCTCGCGGGTGTCGCGGGGAACACGTATTTGAGACCGTAGATGATGAATTGGAGCAAGGCGCCGACGTTGGCTTGCGGCAGGCCGTCCGAGCGCGAGCGCATGGCTAGCCCCACGGCCATGGACCGGCGCAATGACTGGCTGATCTCGCTCTTGCTCAGATGCAGGGAGGACTCAAGGCCGCGAATGGTCAGTGCCCTCTCGGGCGCTTTCGTCTGGTCCGGGTCGTCGATGACAGTGCCATCCTCTTGCTCCCAGCCTTGCCAGTCGTGCGGCAGGGGTCCCAGCTGAGCCTGGGTCCGGGCGAGCTGTTGCTGGGCACGCGACTGACGTTGCGTCACGAGCTTGAGCAGCAGCACGATGTCTTGGCTCTTCATGGCAAGGGGCAGGGTAGGCGTCGCGTTCGCTGTTCGCGAACAGCGGACATTTGTACGCCTTGTGCCGCTCAAGTCAAGCTTTGGATCGATACAGGTGATGTGGCGCCCGCGCACGGATGCGGCGCAATGAGCCATTGGTATACCGAATCACGCTGGTTGTTGCCAGAGATGATCCGCAATCTCATCAATCTCATCCAGCACTTTGTCGAGCTGTCTTGCGCCGCCCTTGTCGGCAAAACGCGCATTGACGAACCGGCGGTCGACGATGGTCTCGAAGGCCAGCTGCTTGGCCAGCTGCTGCAGCCATTTGCGTTGCACGGGTGTCCAGTTATGGGAGGCGTAGCCGCGATGTCCTGGTTGCTCTGGTTGCGCCAGGCGGTCTTGAGCTTGGCCTCGGAGAATCCGTTCCGGTCCAAGAGTAGGCGCACCTCCTTGAGCTGCTCGCGGGTCAGGTCGCGCGGAGGTTGACGACGACGGCCAGTGCGACGGACTGATTCAGCTGGTCCCTGATGAAGGTGTTGAAGCTGTCCAGATAGTCCTCGGGCTTGGCGTGGTCGCCGTAGCTCTGATCGCGGACCAGCAGCTCGTCCTTGTGGTCCGAGATGAGTGGATAGTGCTCGGAGCCGAGGAGGGCGCTGACCTCGGCGAGCTGTTGGATCAGGTTGGCCTGTGTCCGGATGAAGTCTCCGGCCCGACGTGGGCCGAGCTGATGCAGATGCTGGTGCAACTTGCCTGGCTCGACACCCCAGAGCTGCTCCAGCTCCTGCGGCGGATGAGCGCGTCCAGCAGACGCTTGACTATGTCCGCATGCAGATCCGTGGCGCAGAAGATGTCGCAGACTGTCTGCGCTGTTGTGATTTGGAGATTGGCGCCAGGACGGTGTGTGGCTTGAGGGCACCGGAAACGCAAAAGGCCCAACATCAATTTGATGTTGGGCCTTTATTCGAATTTGGCGCGCCCGGAGAGATTCGAACTCCCGACCACCTGGTTCGTAGCCAGGTACTCTATCCAGCTGAGCTACGGGCGCATTGTGCTTTGATCTTTCATTCAGATGGCCTGTCATCCATTCAAGCCATCGCAATGTATGGCGCGCCCGGAGAGATTCGAACTCCCGACCACCTGGTTCGTAGCCAGGTACTCTATCCAGCTGAGCTACGGGCGCATAGTTCAACGATGTGTGATTTCGCATATAAGATGCGTCGATCAATCGTCGAGCTGCGCATTATCTTTTTCCGAGATTGTCCTGTCAAATATTTTTTGCCATTCTCGGTGAGTCCGGGCGGATGGCTTGTACGTGCTTTAGAGTGTGCGGAGACGTTCTGCTTGCGGCATAGACCGTCGGTGGGGCCTTCCGCTACCATTCGGGCATGAACTTGAGTTCCTGAGTCGGATTCGGGTTTCGTCTTGCCCTGATGGCTTCCTTACCATGCCAACCGAGCCGGTTTTCGGCGCGGTTCGCCTTCTGCTTTCGGATCTATGGATCGAGACGCTTCCATCGAGGATTTGCTTGGCATCATGGCGCGGCTGCGCGATCCGAGGGACGGCTGTCCCTGGGATCTGAAGCAGACCTTCGCCAGTATCCTGCCCTATACCCTGGAGGAGGCCTACGAGGTCGCCGAGGCGATCGAGCAGTCGGACATGCCCGCGCTGCGCGACGAGTTGGGCGATCTTCTGCTCCAAGTGGTCTTCCACTCGCGCATGGCCGAGGAGGGAGGGCATTTCGATTTCCATCAGGTGGTGCGATCCATCTGCGACAAGATGATCCGCCGTCATCCGCATGTCTTCGACGATCAGGATCTCGGTAGTCCCGAGGCGGTGCACGCCAGTTGGGAACGCATCAAGGCCGGTGAGCGCGAGGCGAAATCCAGCGCTGTAGAGACGGGCGCCCTGGCTGGCGTGGCCCAGGCGCTGCCGGCTCTGATTCGGTCCGAAAAGTTGCAGAAACGCGCTGCACGGGTCGGTTTCGACTGGGACTCGGTCGATGGGGTTCTCGACAAGGTTGCCGAGGAGCTCGACGAGTGCCGCGAGACCCTGACCGAGGATCTACCGTTTTCCGAGCGCGTCCATGAGGTCGGCGATCTGCTGTTCTCCTGCGTAAATCTGGCGCGTCATCTCGGGGTGGACGCCGAGCAGGCCTTGCGGGCGGCGAATCATCGTTTCGAGTCGCGCTTCGCCAAGGTCGAGTCGGGGCTGGCCGAGCAGGGCCTGGAGCCTGGTGTCGAGGTTCGCGACGAGATGGAGCGTCTCTGGGAACGCGCCAAGAAGACGGATCCGCAGTGATACCGAGGTTGACCGCCTCGGGGCGGCGTCTCATTCGGAGTTTCGATGAGCTTTCTCGATAAGATTCAAGCCTGCAATGCCTGGAATCCGGGCGATTTCGTTCCCTTTCTGCTCGACGGCGAGCGCATCGGTATGCTGCGCCATGCCGCAGTCGATCAGCTACGGCGCTGGCCCAAGCAGTTCGCGGTTTCCGATACGGCGGTGCATTGGACCCATGCCCCGAACGATTTCGATGGCCGCACGGCGTTGTTGGCCGATCTGGTGCGACAACTGGTGGAGGAGGGCGTGCTCTCGCATCTCCACGGCGAGCGCTATCCGGTGACCTCGGGCAATCGGGATCGGGCCATCTGTCTGGTGGATCGGGCCTGCGCGCCCTTTTTCGGGATGCGGGCCTTCGGGCAGCATCTGAACGGATTCGTGCGCACCCCCAAGGGGATCGAGATGTGGGTCGGTCGACGTGCGGCAGATCGACGGCTCTATCCGGGATATCTGGACAATCTGGTTGCGGGCGGACTGCCGTTCGAGCTGACCCTGGTCGAGAACCTGCGCAAGGAGTGCGCCGAGGAGGCGGGTATGCCACCGGAACTGGCCGATCGGGCCGTGCCCGTCGGTGCCGTGACCTACTGCCGGGATTCCGAGCGGGGACTCAAGCCGGACGTCATGTACTGCTACGACCTGGAGCTGCCCGAGGATTTCGAGCCCCGCTGTACCGACGGCGAGGTCGAGGCCTTCTACCGTCTGCCGGTCGAGGAGGTCCGAGATCTCGTGCGCGATACCGGCGAGTTCAAGCTCAACTGCAATCTCGTGATTATCGATTTCCTGATCCGGCATGGGATCATCCCGCAGACAGATCCGGACTATTTGGCGATCATTGGCGGATTGCGTTCGCCGCTCTCCTGAGCGGCGATCCAGTCGACTCCGGTCCATCCGAGATGCCAGGTCGTTGAAACCAGGCAAACTCCGTCTGTTTCCGAGTCGCGTTCAACTGTCAGACTACAATCATTCACATATCAGCGAATCCCTCGCGGAAAAGGCACCATGAGCCCAGTTCTAGACCCCATCCAAAGACGCAAAACCCTTCCAGTCTCCGTCGGCCCGATCACCATCGGGGGCGGTGCGCCGGTCGTGGTTCAGTCCATGACTAATACGGATACCGGCGACATCGAGTCGACGGTCCGCCAGATCGCGGAGCTGGCGCGCGCGGGATCGGAGCTGGTGCGTATCACGGTGAATCACGAATCGGCGGCCAAGGCGGTTCCGGTGATTCGCGATGCGCTCGCCGCCCAGGGCTGCGAGGTGCCTCTGGTGGGTGACTTCCATTTCAACGGCCATCGTCTGCTGGCGGACTACCCGGAGTGCGCCGAGGCACTCGCCAAGTACCGCATCAATCCGGGCAACGTCGGTAAGGGCGAGAAGAAGGATAGCCAGTTTGCGACCATGATCGAGCTGGCCTGTCGCTACGACCGTCCGGTGCGCATCGGTGTCAACGGAGGCAGTCTCGACCAGGAGGTCGTCGTCCGTCTGATGGACGAGAACGCCCGCGCGGCACAGCCGAAATCGGCTGAGCGCATCATGCATGAGGCCATGGTCGAGTCGGCCATCTCCAGCGCCGAGCGCGCCGTGCAGATCGGGCTTCCGAGGGATCACATCATCCTCTCGTGCAAGATGAGCGGCGTTCAGGAGCTGATCTCGGTCTATCGGATGCTGGCCGATCGCGGCGATTTCGCGCTGCATCTGGGCCTGACCGAGGCGGGCATGGGCTCCAAGGGTATCGTAGCCTCGACGGCCGCGCTCGCGGTGCTGCTCCAGGAAGGCATCGGCGACACCATTCGCGTCTCCCTGACCCCGGCGCCCGGCGAGGCACGGACCCGAGAGGTCCAGGTCGCCCAGGAGATCCTGCAGTCCATGGGATTTCGCTCTTTCGCCCCCATGGTCACGGCCTGTCCGGGGTGTGGTCGCACGACCAGCGATACCTTCCAGCATCTGGCCCAGAACATTCAGGCCTATCTGCGCGATCAGATGCCCGAGTGGCGTAACCGCTATCCGGGTGTCGAGAGCATGCAGGTCGCGGTGATGGGCTGTGTGGTGAACGGGCCGGGCGAGAGCAAGAACGCCAACATCGGCATCAGTTTGCCGGGCAGCGGCGAGCGCCCCTCGGCCCCGGTCTATGTCGATGGCGAGAAGGTTGCGACCCTCAAGGGCGAGGGGATCGCCGATCAGTTCAAGCGTATGGTCGACGACTACATCGAAACGCACTACGGCGTGCAATCCCGAGGCTGAGAGCGCGGCTCGAACTGCTCCGGGCGACCGCGCGCTCATCCGCGTCAGCATTCCCACAACCGATGGAGAAGGACCGATGGTGAGACGATTGCTTGGTGTGATGGGGCTTCTGTGTGCGGTTGGTGCCGCGCAGGCCGAGGAGCCGATGGTGATTTTGCTCAAGCGGCTGTCGCTCGACACGGCGATACAGATCGCCGAGGGCGCGGTTGCCGCCTGCCGTGAGAAGGGTATCCAGATCGGGGTGACCGTGGTCGATCGGGAGGGCAACGTGCAGGTGAGCCTGCGCGACACCATTGCATCCCCCATCACCCTGCGCATCAGCCGGATGAAGGCCTATACGGCCGTCAACTTCAATGCGGCGACCTCGGCCATGAGCGCGAGGGCCGACACTCCGGTCGGGCGGGTCAAGGGATTGGTGATGTCGGCCGGCGGCGTGCCGGTGCTCGTGGGCGGCTCTTCACTGGTTGCGGGGATCGGGGTGAGCGGTGCGCCGGATGGCGAGACCGACGAGGCCTGTGCCCTCGCTGGCTTGGCCAAGGTGCAGGACGAGCTGGATATGGCCATGTAGGAGGCCAGGGCGTCGAAACTGGGCGCGATTCGGTCGGTGTGCGCATCCAGTCGAAAAGCGGAGGTGTGCTGCGATGCGCCCGATCGATGCCGAGTCGACGCCTGATGGTCGCTCAGTCCTCGCTCGGTCGAGATTGACGGCCACGCTTCTTCGCCGAGGTACGGCGTTTGCTGTCCAGGCGTCGTTCCTTGGAGGCGCGTGTCGGCCGGGTGCCGATGCGCGTTTTCGGCCGATGGCTGGCCTGGCGGATGAGTTGTGCGAGACGCTCTCGCGCATCCTCCCGGTTGCGCTCGCGGGTGCGGAAGCGGTGCGCCTCGATCGTGATGACACCTGCGCTGTCGATCCGGCGCCCGGCCAGTCGACGCAATCGCTGACGGACGTCCTCCGTCAGCGCCCTTGATCCCGCTGCATCGAATCGCAGCTGAACGGCTGTTTCGACCTTATTGACGTTCTGACCGCCAGGTCCGGGGGAGCGGGTGAAGCGCTCGCTCAGTTCGGATTCGTCGATCTGAATGTGCTGCGTGATGTGAAGCATGTCGAAAACAGGGTGTCCTTGAAGGTGGGTGGACAGAATGAAGGGCGGCAGCTTGCCCGTCGCGCGCGCCAGCATCAAGTCTCGGGGCGGAATCTCCGCCAGCTAACGTTGTTTCTCAACGCCATTCAGGAGAAAGACCATGCGTCATCGCATCGCCGTACTCTCGTCGTTGTTTGCAGCAAGCCTCTTCGTCACCGCCCAGGCTCAGGCCGAGGTTCAATCAAAGCCCA
Organism: Thiorhodococcus drewsii AZ1; assembly: GCF_000224065.1. Taxonomy (GTDB): domain Bacteria; phylum Pseudomonadota; class Gammaproteobacteria; order Chromatiales; family Chromatiaceae; genus Imhoffiella; species Imhoffiella drewsii. Next base: position 18,594 of record NZ_AFWT01000030.1, on the reverse strand, counting down.
TCGAGTACGAAGACCATGGCACCCATTTGACCGGCTATCTCTTCTGGGACGATGCCACGACCGGTAAGCGACCGGGTGTCCTGCTGATCCATGAGTGGTGGGGGCTGAACGACTATGCCAAGGAACGGGCGCGGATGCTCGCCGAGCTTGGCTATGTCGCCTTCGCCGCCGATATGTACGGCGACGGTCGTGTGACCGACACACCGGATCAGGCTCGGGACTGGATGCAGGAGGTCACGGCGGACGTGGATCTGTGGCGCGAGCGCGCCGGCCTCGGTTTGAAACAGTTGATGGCGAGCGACCTGGTCGAGCCCGGTCAGATTGCCGCGATCGGCTATTGCTTCGGTGGCGGGACCGTGTTGCAAATGGCCTATGGTGGCGCCGAGCTCAAGGGCGTCGTGAGCTTCCACGGTTCCCTACCGGCCGCGCCCGAGGAATCCAAAGGGCACATCGCCGCTAAGATCCTGGTATTGCACGGCAATGCGGACAGCTTCGTGTCGCCGGAGGTCGTCTCCAACTTCCAAAACAAGCTGGAGGCCGCCGAAGCCAACTGGGAAATGGACATCTATGGCGGCGTGAGACACAGCTTCACCAGTCCGAATGCCGGTGACTACGGTATCGATAACCTCCGGTACGATCCCCAGGCCGACCGTCGTTCTTGGCTGCGGATGCAGTCCTTCTTCGACGAGCTGTTCGTGCGATAGGGCGCGTTGCTCATGTCGGGGGCGGAGAATGCCCCCGCTCAACTCCGCAACTCCGCCTGACGGTTCGGGCTGCCGATCCTCCGATATACTGTGGATCAGACCGAACAGTCATCGAGGTGCGCGATGGAGATCAATGCCTACCTGCATATTCTGGTTGCGGTGGACTTCGAGCAGGAAAGCGAGGTTGTCGTCGCTCGTGCGGCGCAGTTGAGTCGTCTGTTGGATGCGCGTCTGACGCTGCTCCATGTGGTCGAGTACATCCCTCCGGCGGTCGAGTCCATGTATCTCGGTTACTCGGGCGAGATCGCCTTGCCCGATACCAAGGATCTGGAGGATGAGCTGATGGAGTTCTCCAAAAGCCAGATGTTGAGACTGGGCGAGCAACTCGGGGTGCCCGAGGCCGATCGGCTGATCCGGGTCGGCGCGACTGGTCGTATGATCGATACGGTTGCGGCCGAGCTGGAGGTCGATCTGGTGATCGTCGGCAGTCGCGGACGTCATGGATTGCTGGGACTCTTCGGCGACACGGCCGAAAGCGTGTTGCGTCGAGCCACCTGCGATCTGCTATGCGTCAAGATCCACGAGGAATGAGGGTTCGCGCCGAGGCTGGGTCGGATCGGCGCGTTGGCGGTGAGCCTCCCGGATTCTGCTGTGCTCCATCCGGGAGGCGTTCGAGATTCAGCCCTGTTCCTGACTGGACCACAGCTTGAGACGGACCCGCTCGAAACGCTGGCTGAGCGTGGTGTTGTCTGCCGCTGGGCCGCAGAGATACCAGTCCTGCAGCAATCGGGTTGTGCCTTCCAAGGGGTCTTCCTCTCCCTCCATCATCCGTTCGGATAGCCGCGCGACCTGATATTCCAGTCGCTGCTGTGCCTGTTCCGGTGGCGATTCGACGCCGGCGATGATTTCCAACTGTAGACAGAGCTGGCTCAATCGCTGGTCGTTGGCCTCGCGTCGCTTGCGGAGTTTCTCGCGTTGCTTGGGGTCGGTCGCAGCGGCCTGGGCGAATTCGAAGCGTGTCTCCAGCGCTTGTTGAAGATCGGCATCCGTTTGCTTGGGGAGCTGCTGCCAGGCCTGCTGGGCGGATGCTGGATCCGTTCCCTCGGGGTCGTTGTCCAATAGGCTCGATTCCAGGCGCTCGCAGAGCTCCGACTGGCGCTGCAGCAGTTCCAGCGCGGCCTGGCGATGTCTGTCCTCGGCAGCGCGTCGGCGGCTCTCGAACGCGGCGCGCACGTCCCGCCAACGCTGATTCGACTGGCTGGCCGACTGGCGCGGTATGGGGCGCGACTCCAGTTCTCTCCAGCGTGATTCGAAGTCGCGCAAGGCCGTGCTCAGGCGTTGCGGGTCGGACTCGGTTTCGGCGAAGGCCAGCGCCTCGTCGCAGAGTGCGTCGCGGGCCGACAGGTGATCGCGCATCTCGTTCGCGTGCGCCTGCTGGATCGCGGCGCGGCGTTCGAAAACGGCGTCGCAGACCGCGCGGAATTCCTGCCACAGCTTGTTTTCGTCCTTCTGGCGCGCGGGAACCGTGGTGTGCCATTCGCGCTGCAGCGCCTTGGTTTGCTCGATGGCGGTATCCAGATCCGGGTGCTCGATCAAGGCTCGGACCTGCTCGACCAGATTCTGCTTATGGGCCTGGTTTTGACGTCGCTCGCGCTCCAGGCGCTGGTCGAGCGTTTTGAGCCGCTGATGGAAGCGGCGTTCGAGCTTTTTGCGCTGGCGCGGATCGGTCGGGCCGATCGCGGCCCAGGCCTGGCGGGTCTCGCGCTCGGCGCGCAGGATCTTCTTCCAGTCGACCCGTTCCCAGTCGACCTTGGATAGGAAGTCTTCGAGTTGAGCGCAGACGCGCTCGCGTGCCACCGCATTGGCCTCGCGTTCGGCCGCCTGCGCCTCCATGAAGGGACGGCAGCGCGTATAGACCTGCTCGGAGGCCGCTTGGAAGCGCTCCCACAGTGCCTTATTCGCCGGCGACCCGGTCTTGTCGAGTCCTTTCCAGTCCGCTTGCAGGCTGCGCAGCTGTTCGGCCACGGCGGCGAGCGGGAGATCCTTGTCGATCAGCGACTCCATCTCGGCGCATAGCCCTTCGCGATGCTGGTCCGCGCCCCAGCGGCGCCAGTTCTGTAGTTCGCGCAGTTTGGGCGCGAGCACGCGCAGTCGCTGTCCCAATTCGGTGGCGGTCGCGGGCTGCAGTCCGCTCATGTGGATCAGTTCGAGGGCGGCCTGGAGGCTTTGGTGTATCGGGTCGGCCTTTTTGAGTTCGCCGCTGTCCAAATGGGCCTCAAGCTCTTCGAGGCGCTCGGGAAACTGTCTCAGACGCTGCTCGGCGCTTTTGCGCTGATGTTTGAAGCGGGCGTCCAGTCGCTCGGACTGGGCGGTGAAGGCTTCGGTCAGGGCGTTCTCGCTCGCCTCGGCGGCTAGCGTGCGCCCCTGCTCGAGCAGCGTTTTGACCTGTTTATGGTCCAGCGGCTTGGACTCGCCGAGTAGGCGTTCGATCGAGTGGGTGAGCTTGGCGAGACGCTCATTGGCGAGACGTCGATCGGAGAGGGCCTTGCGGCGTGCCTCCAGCGCCTGGAAGCCGGTGCGATAGCGGGCGTCCAAATCGCGTTGCGTCGTGTCGGGCGCGGCAGGGAGTGCGTCCCAGGAGGCGGCGATGCGCTCGCCTGCTGCCTGGAGTTCCGATTCCTCGGTCAGCGCGGCGGCATCGGCGAGTTCTTGGATCAGACCCTCGCGTTCGGCGCGCGCCGCCTCTTGTGCCTCTTGGGTCGCGATCTGAGCGGCATTCTCGCGACGATATTCCTCGTAGGCGGTCAGGAAGCGCTCGCACTCGGCCTGGAAGCGGGCGTGCCATTCGGGCTCGGCTTCGTCTTGGATCGTGCCCCATTGGCGCTCCAGGTGGTCGAGCAAGGCGCGATCTTGGGTCCAGTTGCCGAGCCGCCCCAGGCGTTCGATCTTGGAGCAGATGTCCTCGCACTGGGCGCGAATGCGTTTCGGATGTTCCTCGCGGACCGCGATCAGACGCAGCTTTTCGCGCGCGGTGCGCAGGACGTTCTTGTCGCGCTTACCGATGTCGTGCACCACCTGCTCGAGTCCGGCGCGATCCTCCAGGCGCTCGATGGCGCGGGCGCGGTTTGCCGCCAGCGCGTCATGGACCGCGCAGTGCGCGAGGACTGGCTGCGAGCCGGTGCGCTCGATGGCGCTCCGGCGCAGTTCCGGGGCGACGCCATGCTGGGCGATACGTTCGATCAGTTCGTCGTCCTGGATGTCGGCGAAGGCGGCCAGCAGCTCATCGCGCGGCGGGAGCGGCTGGGTCTTCTCGCACAGAATCTGCATCAGACGCTCGAGTGCGTCGGAGCGGACCCCGGAATCGGCATCCTGGGCCAAGATCCGAGTGAGGACGGATGGGCTGACGACCTGGCGGATCGCCTTGCTCCGGGTGCCTGGATCGGCGTGGCTCAGTGCCTGTTCGGTCAGTGTCTGCTGATTCTGTGACGCGACGGCCTGCTGAGTCGCCTCGGCGGCCTGTTTGCGTTTTTTGAGGAATCGCTGGAATAGCATGTCAGCTCCGCCAATCATTGGTGTCAGCGCGGCATTGTAACCGAGCTCGAGAAGGGCTCGGTCCGGTTCGCGCGAGGCCGCCGATGTCGTGTGATTCGGGTTTCATTGGCGCCTTGGCTTCTTCCGCTGGCTCTCGTCTCTCAGCCCCTGACGTAGGGGTTGGTCCGGCGCTCGTCGCCGAAGCTGGACATGGGGCCGTGTCCTGGAATGAAGCGTATCTCGTCGCCCAGGGGGAAGAGGCGTCGCTGGATCGAGTCGATCAGCTGGCGATGGTCTCCGCGCGGAAAATCCGTGCGTCCGATCGAGCCGCGAAAGAGTACGTCGCCGACCTGGGCGAGTTGCGCCTCGGCGTCGACGAAGACGACATGGCCGGGCGTGTGCCCGGGGCAGTGGACCACGTCGAGCCGGCGTTCTCCGACCTCCAGTGTCTCGCCGTCTTCCAGCCAGCGGCTCGGCATGAAGGCCTCGGCCGGAGGAAAGCCGAACATCTCGCACTGGCCGGGTATGGCCTTGAGCAGGAACGCGTCCTCGGCGTGAGGACCGATGATGGGGACCCCGATTCGTTGGGCGATGATGGCGGCGGCGCCGACATGATCGAGATGCCCGTGGGTCAGCAGGATCTGCTCGGGTTCCAGATTCAGCTCGCGGACAGCGTCCAGGATACGGTCGGGCTCGCCACCTGGATCGATGATGGCGGCGCGCCGCGTCTGTTTGCACCAGAAAAGGGTGCAGTTCTGCTGAAAGGCCGTGACGGGGAAGATGCGGAATTCCACTGGCTTGAGCGTTCCTGGTGCGGGCTGATTGCGGTAAGTGGGATCTTGCGAGCTTCGGTTGCGAGCGCGCGCTCGGGCGATCTCACGCAAGGGGACGGCGGCCACTCGGCCGAGCGTCGGCGAAGATCGCTCGGTCCCTAGGCTGGTTGCTTCAGCCTTTCAATATGACGTAGAGGGCGTCCTTAAGCCGGAGGCGTTCCTTCTTCAGTTCCTCGATGGTTTCATCGGCAACCGGTGAGCCGACTTCCTCGATGCTGCGGACACGCGCATCAAGGCTGTCGTATTGGTCCATGAGCGACGCGAAATCCGGGTTTTGGGTCCGTAGATTCGCGATCTTGCTCTCCAAGTCGGGAAATTCGTGCAACAGGTCGTGCGATTCACCAAGCATGGTTCCGCTCCTTAACGAGTGAGGATGGCCGCGACAGGCGCGGTCGGAGAGTTGTGGGTGAGGTCGGTTCGGGCAGGGGTGAGGGATTCGGGACAGTTGAGGTCGTGCTGCGCTGTTGTCTGGCGACAGGGGATGGGTGCCTGTTTCCCTGAAATGCCAGTAGAACCGCTTTCCTCGCGCGGACTCGCAGTACTGGTTCGGAGTCTCACATCAAATGTTCCGGCAAAGCCCGATCGACCCGCGTGCGGCGAAGCGAAGAATTAGGTGTGTTTGGCGCGGCCCCGATGGGTCTTCCGCGCCCGTGCTGCGGGCCTGGGAAATGCCTCGAAGCGCCTGGATTATACCCGATAGGTAATCGTCTGAAACAGCCCGGTCACACAGCCGTCAGAAGTCATCGGACGGCTGGATGCCCCAGGCTTGTATCAACGCCTATTTGGTCGATGCGTCAAGTTGTTTGATGACGTCGGCGGTGATGTCGAAACCCTCGTCGACGTACATGAGGCCGCTCATGCCGCGCTCGACGACCATGCCGAGCTTTTTCTTCTTAGCGACCTCGTTGACCGCCTTGCGCGCGGGTGCCACGATCTCGCGCCCCTTCTTCTGCTGAGCCTTCATCAGCTCCTGTTGAACGGGTGCGGCCTTCTTCTGATAGGTGGTGATGCGGGTCTCGATCTCCTTTTCCTTCTTTTTTACCTGGTCGTTGCTCATCAGCGGCTTGTCACGCGCCAGCTCCTGCTGGAGTTGGTTGATCTCGCGTTCTTCGATGGCGAGTTCCTTGGCCTGGGATTCGAACTCCTTGCGCAGCTGTTCTTGCAGACGCTGTCCGAGCTCGCTGTCCTCCAGCACCTTTTGCATGTCGACATAACCGATGCTGGCGGCGCTCCCTGCGTAGGCTGGCAGAACGAGCGAGAGCGACAAGGCGGCGAACAGAAAAAGTCGGGTCATGAAGGCTACTCCGTGTAATCAGTAGGGCTTGGAATGTGGACTAGATCGGAAATCGGTGGCGGCGGGCGGCGTGAATGCGTCGTCTTGCCGCGCGCGGATTGTACTCATCCAAGTTGGTCGGGGACAAAATTGTCCGTTCGAGACGGCAAGCTTGCGTCCCGGGCGCGGCTGTCGGATCCTCTCACCAACGTCGATTGCAGCCATCCTTTTTACCATGGGGTCGTCGAGATCATCCGGCTTGGACCGGGTCCGTCGACTCCAATCAACGGGGAACCATATCGTGGGTAATTCACTTCAAGACCAGCTCCTGAAGGCCGGCCTGGTCAACGAGCAGAAGCTCAAGCAGGCGCGGTCGTCGAAGCGCAAAAACGTCAAGCAGTCCGGCAAGCGTGGTCCTCAGCCCGACGCCGAGGCGCGTCAGGCCGCGCAACGGGCGCAGGCCGAGAAGGCCGAGCGCGATCGCGAGTTGAACCGCCAGCGCCAGGAGGAGGCGGCCAAGCGTGCGGCCGAGAACGAGATTCGTCAGCTGATCCACACCCATCGCGTGGTGCGCGACGGTGGCGAATTGGCCTTCAACTTCACCGACGGCACCAAGCTCAAGCGTATCTATGTCAATAAGGATCAGCATGCCAAGCTGGTCGCTGGCCGATTGGCCGTGGTACGTCAGGATGCCTTCTATGAGGTGGTTCCGGTCGAGATTGCGGAGCGTGTGCGAGCGCGTGATGCGAGTCTGGTCCTGGTCCAGAACCAGGCGGCCGAGGAGAAGGACGCCGACGATCCCTACGCCGACTTCCAGGTGCCCGACGACCTCATGTGGTAGAACGATCGGGCCATGCTCGGGCGTTTTTCTTCGTTCATCCTCGACTCAGGGAATCCGGTATCCATGTCCGATCCAGTCAATCTCAAACTCGCCGTCCTGATCGATGCCGACAATGCCCAGGCGAGCATCGTCGACGGCCTGCTGGCCGAAATCTCCAAGTACGGGACGGCCCACGTGAAGCGCATCTATGGCGACTGGACGCTGCCGAACCTGGGCAGTTGGAAAGAGACCCTGCTGCAGCATTCGATTCAGCCGATGCAACAGTTCCGCTATACCAAGGGAAAGAACGCGACCGATGGGGCCATGATGATCGACGCCATGGACCTGCTCTATTCGCGCAATTTCGAAGGCTTCTGCATCGTCTCCAGCGACAGCGATTTCACCCGTCTGGCCCAGCGGCTGCGCGAGTCGGGGATGACGGTCTATGGATTCGGCGAGCAGAAGACGCCCGAACCCTTCGTGGCCGCCTGCGACAAGTTCGTCTATACCGAGGTGCTGCGCGAGGATTCGAGTACGGACGCCACTACCCGCAAGAGCGGCAAGGAACTCAAGCGCGATGCCAAGCTGCTGACCCTGTTGCGTGGTGCCGTCGACAGCGCGGCGGACGATACGGGATGGGCGGCGTTGGGCATGGTCGGCACCGCCATCGCCAAGCGCAGTCCGGAGTTCGACTCGCGCAACTACGGGTATGCCAAGCTCAGCGGTCTGCTCAAGGCGACCCAGCTGTTCGACCTGGAGGAGCGTGCGGCGGGGCGCGGGGCGCACAAGGCGATCTTCGTGCGCGATCAGCGCAACAATGTCGGAGCCTGATGGGACGCGCGGGGGATCTGTGCTCGAATTGATCGACACCCATTGCCATCTGGACGTTGCCGCCTTCGACTCGGATCGCGATGCGGTCTGGCGCCGATGCGGGGCGCTCGGTCTGAGCACGATCCTGGTTCCGGCGATTCAGGCCGACGGTTGGACGCACCTGCTCGATTGCTGTGCGCGCTCGGAGGCGGGCGCGCCGCGTCTCTTTCCGGCCCTCGGTCTGCATCCGGTCTATCTGGATCGGCATCGCGAGGCCGATATCGTTGCCTTGGAGCGGGCGCTCGCCGAGCAGCGTCCGGCCGCCGTCGGCGAAATCGGTCTGGACTTCTTCGTCGAGGGGCTGGATCCGGAGCGCCAACTGCGTCTCTTCGAGGCACAGCTGCAGATCGCCCGCGATGTCGGTCTGCCGGTTCTCCTGCACGTGCGCAAGGCCCACGATCAGGTGCTGGCGGCGCTGCGGCGGATTCCGGTCGTTGGCGGTATCGCCCATGCCTTCAGTGGCAGCCTGGAGCAGGGGAGGCGCTATCTGGATCTGGGGTTTGCGCTCGGCTTCGGCGGTATGCTGACCTTCGAGCGTTCCACCAAGCTGCGGCGTTTGGCGCGTCAGCTGCCCTTGGAGGGCATCGTTCTGGAGACGGACGCGCCGGATCTCACGGTTGCCTCGCATCGCGGCGAGCGCAACAGCCCGGAATATCTGCCGGAGATTCTGGCGGCGTTGGCCGCGGTTCGGGGGCTTGGTTTGGATGAAGTCGCGCGCGCGACCACGGCGAACGCGCGGCGAGTGTTGGGATTGGATCGCGTATGAACGAGGCAGATTCGAACAGCTTCTCCGAGGGGCTCTCGGACCGCACCCGCATTCTCGTTGGCGATGAGGGGGTCGAGCGTCTGGGTGCGAGCCATGTCCTGGTCGCAGGGCTCGGCGGGGTGGGTTCCTTCGTTGCCGAGGCGCTGGCGCGGGCCGGTGTCGGCGCCCTGACCCTGGTCGACCACGACCGGGTCGCACCCTCCAACCTCAATCGCCAGCTGGTCGCGCTTCGCTCCACGGTCGGTCGACTCAAGGCCGATGTCATGGCCGAGCGCATCGCCGACATCAATCCGGGCTGCCGCGTGACGGCGCTGCCGGAGTTCATCGATGAGGATCGCATGGAGGACTTCGTCGGCGGCGGTTTCGACCTGATCGTCGATGCCATCGACAGCCTCTCCAGCAAGGTGGCCCTGATCGAGACCTCGGTGCGGCTCGGGGTGCCCATCCTCAGCAGCATGGGGGCGGGCGGGCGCATGGATCCGACCCGGCTGCGGGTCGGTGATCTGATGGAGACCCAAGTCTGTCCCCTGGCGCGCGAGGTGCGCAGCCGGCTGCGCCGACGCGGTGTGGGGCGGGGCGTGACCGTGGTCTGGTCCGACGAGTCGCCGATTCCGCCGCGTCCCCCCGAGGATACGGGGCGCGGACGGCCCCGCGCGGTCAATGGAACCCTGAGCTACATGCCTTCATTGTTCGGACTGACCCTGGCCGGACTTGCCGTGCGCCGCCTGCTCGGTCAGGTCGGCTGAGCGTCTCTCATTTGATTGCCTCCCAGGCGGCGAGTGCCTGCTGGCGCGAGGTCGCCAGATCCACCATGGGATGCGGATAGTCGACACCGAGCGTCACTCCGGCCGCCGTCAGGATCGTCGTGGGCGCGGTCCAAGGCTGGTGCAGAAACTTGAGCGGCAGACGCGCGAGTTCGGGGCACCAGCGTTTGATGTAGGCACCGTCCGGGTCGAAACGCTGGCCCTGTAGGACCGGATTGAAGACCCTGAAATAGGGTGCCGCGTCGGCGCCGCAGCCGGCGGTCCATTGCCAGCCGAGCGTGTTGCTGGCCAGGTCGGCGTCGACCAAGGTGTCCCAGAACCAGACCGCGCCTTTCTGCCAGGGCAGCAGCAGATTCTTGGTCAGGAAGGAGGCGACCAGCATGCGCACCCGGTTGTGCATCCAGCCTGTGTCCCAGAGTTCGCGCAGTCCTGCGTCGACCACGGGAATGCCGGTCCGGCCTTGGCGCCAGGCCTGGAGTCGGGCATCCGTCTCGTCCTGCTTCCAGGGGAACTCTGCGAAACGGGGATTCAGCGGCTCGGTCGGTGTCTGCGGGAAGTGGTAGAGCAGGTGATGGGCGAATTCGCGCCATCCGACCTCGCGGATGAAGGGTTCGGCGGGATCCTCGCTCGGGTCCGCAACGCGTGAGCGTGTCAGTTCCAGCAGGCGACGCGGGCTAATTTCACCGAAGTGCAGATGAGGCGAGAGTCTGGATGTGCCAGGCATGTCCGGTCGGTCGCGGTCCTCGCCGTAGCGCGACAGCCGGGTGTCGAGGAAATGGGCGGCCATGTCCTGGGCGGCCTGTTCGCCGGGCGTCCAGGTCTCTTGGAGTCCTGCGTCCCAGGCGATTTCGGGTTGAAGCGCCAGATCCTTGATCTCGAGTCCCGGCAGCGGAGGCTCGATGCGCGTCCATTGGATGTCTTTGGTTGGCGCCGTCGGTTGGATGTCCGGGAGGCGTTTCGTCGCATTGCGCCAAAAGGCGCTGAAGACCCGGTAGGGTTGGCCTTGCGCGGTGAGGATCTCCCAAGGCTCGAACAGCAGGGATCCATTGTGGCTCTCGCAGTGCAGTCCGTCGGCTCTGATCGCCTGCTCGATAGCCGCGTCCCGGTCCCGGATGCGCGGGTCGTAGAGCCGGTTCCAGTGGACCTCGGCGGCACCGGTCGCGGCGACGATGCGTCGGAGTTCGGCGAGGCTGTCGCCTCGGGTGATCCATAGCCGGCTTCCTCGGTCCTGGAGCGAGCGATCTAGGGACTGAAGGCTGCGATGCAGCCACCAGCGGCTCGCCGCGCCTGGTGCCCAGGGCGCCTCTTCGTGTGGCGCATGGATATAGACGGGCAGGACGGGGCGGCCGCTCGCCAAGGCGGCCGCCAACGCGGGATTGTCGTCGAGACGCAGGTCGCGTCTGAACCAGAGGATCGCGGTCATCCTGAGCCTTCGATAGAGTGAGCAGGTCGGGGTCGCGTGGGGCGGCTTGTCCGACGGACGTCATTGCAACCGATGGGTGGGGCGTCTATTCTAATGCTGCATTGCAGCACCCGAACTTAGCCGATACGGCCGCTTCAGACATGACCGATCAGCTCGTCGATGTGGGTGCTGACGCAACGCCCGAGCGCGGATAGCGTATATCCCCCTTCGAGACAGGAGACCACCCGCTCTTTGCAGTACTTCGCCGCCAGCTTGTGGACCTCTCGCGTGATCCACCCAAAATCTGCCTCACGCAGATTGAAGTGAGCCATGTCGTCCTCGACGTGTCCATCGAATCCGGCCGAAACCATGATCAATTGGGGGGCGAAGGCATGGAGTCTCGGAAGCCAGTTGGCCTCGACCTGCGCCTTGAACGCCTCTCCGTCGGTCAATCTCGGCATCGGCAGGTTGACGACGTTCGGCGCAACGCTATCGGCTCCGGTCCCTGGATAGAAGGGATGCTGAAAGCTGGAGCAGAAGAGGATGCGCTCGTCCCCGGTGAAGATCTCTTCGGTTCCGTCCCCGTGATGCACGTCGAAATCGATGATGGCGACCCGCTCAAGGCCGTGGTGCTCCAATGCGTGGGCTGCCCCAATGGCGACGTTGTTGAAGATGCAAAACCCGCTGGCCTTGGCGCGTCCGGCATGATGGCCGGGTGGGCGTACAGTGCAAAAGGCGGTGTGATGGCGGTTGCCCATGACCAGATCCACGCCGAGTATGGCCGCGCCGGCGGAGTGCAGCGCGGCCTCCAGGGAGTGGCGGTTCATCGCTGTGTCACCGTCGATCCAGGTCAGGGCGTCGTCTGACTTGGGCGCGGCATCTATGATGCTCTGGATGTATGCGCGGTCGTGGACACGGGCGAGTTGATCGATGGTCGCTGCGGGCGAGTCAAAATGAGTCACCAGCATCTCCATCCCCGACGCGATCAGGCGGTCCTGGATCGCGTGGAGCCGTTCGGGGCATTCGGGGTGATGTGCGCCCATCCTGTGTTCCATACAGGTCTGATGCGATATTAAGGCGAGATTCATGACGGCTCCTCAGGACGCGTACCCGACGCGTGACCCGATGGTCTCGGTACAGGGTGCGTGAGCTAGGCTTCAGATAGTCGGTTGCCGCTCTTTGGCGGCATAACGAGAGATTAACCCCTTTTATGCCTCAGAGGGCAGACCCATGCGTTTGACGGATATTGACCAACTCTTCACCCCGAGTGCCGTGGCGGTGTTCGGCGCGAGCGACAACGAAGGCTCGATCGGTGGCATGGTCTTCCGCAACATCTTCGCGGGCGGCTTCAAAGGCGTCTGCTATGCCATCAACCCCAAGCATGAAGAGGTGAACGGTCAACCCTGCTATCCCTCGTTGAACGTGCTGGACAAGCAGGTCGACCTGGCCGTGATCGCAACCCCGGCCGAATCGGTGCCGGCGATTCTCGATCAGTGCGGAAGCTACGGGGTCAAAGCGGCCGTCGTCCATTCGGCTGGCTTTGGCGAGCATGGCGAGCGCGGTGCCATCCTACAGGAGAAGATGGTCGAGGCGGCCCGGCGCAATCGCATCCGCGTGCTGGGGCCCAACTGTCTTGGGGTCATGCGCCCTCAGCATGGCCTCAACGCCAGCGTCGGTCAGGATCTGCCCCGGCGCGGTAACGTGGCCCTGGTGTCTCAGTCCGGCGCCATCTGTACCGCCATGATCGATTGGTCCGAGCCGCGCGGCGTAGGCTTCTCGGCCGTCGTCTCGCTGGGCGCGGCGGCCGATCTGGATTTCGGCGACATTTTGGATTACCTCGCCCTGGATACCCAGACGCAGTGCATCCTGCTCTATGTCGAAGGGGTCCGCAACGCGCGGCATTTCATGAGCGGTCTGCGCGCGGCAGCGCGTCTCAAGCCGGTGATCGTGGTCAAGGCGGGCCGCCAGCCGGCGGGAACCCGTGCCATCAAGTCGCACACGGGTGGCTTCGTGGGTTCCGCCGATGTCTTCCAGGCAGTCACCGACCGCGCGGGCGTGGTCCAGGTGACCAAACTGGATCAGCTGTTCTCGGCGGCCCAGGTGTTCGGTACGCGGCGCCGGCTCGCCGGGGATCGCATCGCCATCATCACCAATGGCGGCGGACCGGGCGTCCTGGCGGCCGATCGCGCGGTCGAGCTGGGGCTGTCCCTGGCTCAGTTCAGCGATGCTACGCGCCAGAAACTGGAGCAGGCGCTGCCGGACTATTGGTCGCACGGCAATCCGATCGATATCATCGGCGACGCTCCGCCCGAGCGCTATCGCATTTCGCTCGATGCCTGTTTGGCCGATCCCGAGGTGGACGGCGTGCTCTGTATCCTGGCGCCATTGATTTTCGGGGATCCGGTCGCGACCGCCCGTCACCTGGTCGAGGCGTCGAAGAGCAGCCGCAAGCCTGTGCTCGCCTGTTGGATGGGCGGCAATCGTGTCGCCGAGGCCCAGGCTTTGCTGTCCGAGCACAACGTCCCGCATTTCGACAATCCAGAGGCTGCGGTCGAGGCGCTGTCCTTCCTCGCTGCGCATGAGCGCAATCAGAAGCTGCTGATGCAGTCGCCTTCGCCGCTGTCCTATGAGGATCCGCCGGACGTCGAGGGCGCGCGGTTGATCATCGAGGGCGTCATGGCCGAGGGTCGCAAGGTGCTCGGAACGGTGGAGGCCAAGGCGATCCTGTCCGCCTTCCGTATCCCGACCATGCAGGCGGTGCTGACCCGTACCCCCAACGAGGCCCTGATGGCGGCCGAGGCGCTGGGATTTCCGGTGGTGATGAAGATCAATTCGCCGGATATCGAGCACAAATCGGATGTCGATGGGGTCAAGCTCAACATTGATGACGCCCAGTCGGTTCGGCGCACCTTCACCGAGATTCTGGAGCGTGCCAAGCGGTTGCGCCCGGAAGCCCGGATGGATGGCATCACGGTCGAGCACATGGTGTCGAGTCGTGCCGCGCGCGAACTCATGACCGGCGTCTTCCGCGACAAGATCTTCGGCCCGGTCATTAGCTTCGGCTCGGGCGGGACCAAGGTGGAGGTCCTACAGGATCTGGCCCTCGGTCTGCCGCCGCTGAACGCCTTCATCATTCAGACGATGATCGATCACACCCGAATCGCGCGACTGATGGGGGCCTTTCAGCATATGCCTCCGATGAACCGGGTCGCGCTGGCTCGGATTCTCCAGCGTGTCTCGGAGATGGTCTGCGAACTGCCCGAGATCATCGCCATGGACATCAACCCATTGATCGGAAACGATAAGGAGGTCATCGCCGTCGATGCGCGGATCAAGGTCGAGTACCGCCCGCCGCAGCAGCCGACCTATGGTCACATGGCCATCCACCCCTATCCGAGCCATTTGATCGAGCGGGTCCAGCTTCCGGACGGCAAGGATCTGGTCATCCGGCCGATCCGACCCGAGGATGCGGAGATGGAGCAGGATTTCGTGCGCGGGCTTTCGGAGCAGACCAAGTATTTTCGTTTCATGCAGGCGATCAAGGAACTGACCCCGGAGATGCTGGTACGCTTCACTCAGATCGATTACGACCGGGAGATGGCCCTGATCGGCGTGGTCGAGTACGAGGGCTCGGAGGCCGAGGTGGGCGTGGCGCGCTACATGTCGCGTCCTGGCGGCGAGGCCTGCGAGTTCGCCATCGTGGTGTCGGACACCTGGAAGAACCTGGGCATCGGCGCGCGGCTGATGCGCTCGCTGATGCAGAACGCGCGTCTGCGTGGTTTCCGCCTCATGGAAGGGGAAGTGCTGACCGCCAATACTCGCATGCTGGCCTTGGTCAAGTCGCTTGGGTTCCGCATCGAGAGCGATCCGCAGGACATGGCCGTCAAGCTGGTGACCAAGATACTCTGATACGCGGTTAGGGCCTGTTAACGCAAACGCAAGGCTTCGGTGCTTCGGTAATCTGTCAAGTCCCCGAAGATTGTATACACGCTTTGACCACCTCGCGTCGCCGCCACTTCCTCACGGTCTGGACCGATAGGTTGTACTGGGCGGCGAGGACCTTGTTCGGCAACGTGGATGCTTGCAACTCGCGACGAATCGCCGGAGTGGTGCGGGCATTCTTGTGCAGGCGGATGTCCATCGGCAATCAGGTTCTCGGTCGGCTGTCAGCAGGATGACTTGTGATTTCCGCGAGTGGCTGCTTCATGGCTCAGGTGCGCTAGCACCTCGCGGGCACGGAACAAAGGATAGCTCCGTCGAGGCAGATAATCACACGGGACGTAACAGTTACGCATCAAGACGATGCCGTCTCTATGTCATCCTGGACCCTTGGTCTCTATTTTCAATCAATGAGTTCGATTCTGTCGCGGAACGCAATAGATAGGTCGGTCTTTGCTTAACTTCTTCATATATTCTCGCGAGGTAATGACCTATGATTCCAATTCCAAGCAAAATGGATCCGCCAATAAATATGATCAGTAAATTTATGGTCGTGAATCCGTCGAGCGCGTATCCCTGAAATTTTTGCCATAATCCCAGAAATCCGATCCCTGCGCCAAGCGCTAATACGATCATCCCGAATAGCGAAAAAATCCGCAGCGGCATAGAGGAAAAGCTCGTTAGATTATCGATAGCGTAACGTGTTAAGGCTAACCATCCCCACCTGCTGTCGCTTCTAGAGCCCTCTGGCACGATGAACGGAATACGCGCGCACGGAAATGATGCCCACTCTATTAGTCCTCTAAAGAATCGTTTTCGTTCGGGCCATGACAGATAGCAATTCAAAACTTGTCGATCGAGCAATTTGTAATCCGAATGGCCTTGAAGATCCAGGCCAGAAAGCCATTTGAAGATTCGATAAAATAATTCGGCCCTGAATCGTTCTATCGTGCGGCTATCGCTTTCATCATGCTTGACGGCCTCGACGACGGGTACTCCCGCGCGCCATAAATTTATCATCTCGGGTATCAGGCTAGGTGGATGCTGAAGATCCGAGTCCAGTATGATGACGGCATCGCCGCGCGCCATTTCGAGTCCAGCCTGAATGGCGGCTTCCTTGCCGAAATTCCTGGTGAAAGAAAGCAACTTTACTGAAGGCTCAGTGTTCCGAAAACCATCGATCAATTGTACTGTGTCGTCGTTGGAGCCGTCGTCGATGACCAATAGTTCATACTCGACCTCTGGTGCGCGACACGCTTCATCAATGATGGTTCGTAGGTTGTTTACGATCGAAGATGATTCGTTGTAAACAGGGATAACCAGTGTGACAAAGTCAGGATTGCTGATTTTCATTGGAAAAAACCCAAAAGCGAAGCAAGGCGTACACAATGATTGGAACGCAAAGAGTTGACACGAAGATTGCTAGTAATCCATTTAGCAAGCCGCTGAACACTAATCCTGCCAATATGACGTTATTGAAGATGAAGCCTAATCCGGCCGCAACAATAAAGCGGTCGGTATGGCCTTTTTTTTTGAAAGTCACGTAGCGGTGACCAACGAAAGAGACCTGAAAAGCAATAACGAAAGCCGTGATATTGGCAAAGAAAACGGAGCTGTAGCAATATTTCAAGACCATCCCGGCCGTTAATAAATGTGTTAATGTGGCGGAGATGCCGACGATGCCGAAGCGCAGCAGCTTTGCAATCTCGTCAAGCCAATAGCTGGATGTTCGCCATATCTGCTGCTCACGGGGTGCAAACATATCCAATTTCGCGTAAAACACAGTGTGTCGAAATGGTGTCTGCTCCAAACCTTGCGTTAAGTGTTTCCTTATCATAGTGCTCGGTAAGAAAAATATACATGTTGTTCGACTGTAGACCTTGATTTAGCGCTGATTCTTTTTCTTCGCATGTACCATAGCCCCGAGCCAATGTTCCGGTGTTGAATGGTATATCGTGTGTGGTGGCTAGGCGTTGAGCGGGTAAGACGTCCTCGAAGGTGCGCGCGCCACAACCGAATGTTGGAAAAAGGTATAGAGCGGTTTTGTTGTCTATTCGCTGTTGCCACCAGTCGTCCGTCATCAGTGTGGGCGCGGATAATGTGGCGGCCCATCGCGTCATGCCGCGTAATGGCCTTGTGTCGATGAACTGCACGAGCAGAATCGCAGCAAGTAACGCCGTAATGGATGTTTTCAAGCGTATGCGCGTCACGCCCGTCAATGCAACGAGCGTCAGTAAATAACCCACAGGCCAAAAAAAACGGCCGCTTGCTCGAAATTGCTCGGCGAGAACTTCGGCTTTATTAGGCAAGCTGAATGACCATAACAATTGGCCGGCAAAGTAGGCCTGTGATGATATTGCATAAAATGTAAAGCACAGCATCATCACCAGAAGCGCAGGGTGATTCAGTGATCGGTCTAGAATCCATTTTGCTCTGAAAACGAGCACGCCTAACAATGCCGCCAAGACACCTATCCCAAGATGGTTGTATCCTTCATATTGGCCGCCAGTTGCATTGTAAGGCATGGGCCATTCGTCATACATTCCGGTATGATCGCGCCAGGCGCTAGGGTCAAGGATGGATCCGCCCATGATTGGCGCGACTAGATTCATCGATCCGGATCCAAATCCTCCGCCGCCGCTCAACGATGTTGCTCCGTGCGATATATAGCCTCCAAACCATAGCAGTCCAAGAATGATGATTGCTGAGAGTGCAATGGCTGCCAACGCCTTTTCCCAGCACAGTCCCAATCGCAGGCAGTCAATGATACTGGCCAGATATATTGGATACACCATCGCAAATAGGTATGGGTGTGTGAGTAAGGCGACACTAGTCAGGCTGATGTAAGCGATCACGCTATTCCAGAATTTGATGCTTCCTCGAGTCATGAGGAAGTAGATAAGTAACGCGAGCAATATATAAGCGTGTGACGTTAGCGCAATATGCGCATGCACTCTGAACAGCATGGCTGGCGACATGATGAAGATGGTGGTCGTGAGCAAGAGCCACGTCCATCTTTGGCAGCCCATCAGGTACATTAAGCAGGCGGCGAACATGCCTTGCATTGTGTAGGCAAGCACAATCCAGTAGCCAAAATAATTGACGTCTTGCGGAATCCATGAGCGCAAGAGCTTGATTGGTAGCGCGAGGATCGGTAAAATATCAGCGAATGCTGCATTGACCCCTTCGGGGTAATTGAGTGAAGTGGTTTTTAATGGCGGATAATGCCAGGAATCGTTCAAATAGGCATGTAAAGCGGAAACGTAGGCGCCAGGGTCTCCGATACTCCATAAGCCGCTTTGGCCAAGCAGGAAATCGGTTGGTAGCAGCCAAACGACGTAGCAGAATCCAAGGAAAGCCCCGAAGATCCCCGCAGTTAGCATCTGAGGTCGAATGGTAGGCAGCTTGGTCTTTTGATATATGGATAGTCTGGCTGCGGCTATCTTTTTGATATGGCTTTTTGTGTGCATCTCGCTGCGTTTCGGTATTCGATTGCCGATAAGGTGATCTCCGGAAAATGCTACCCGTAGGTCGGGTTACAGCGCGCGTTAAGGCCATCTCATTACACACATCTTCATAAGTCATGAGATTCTTTGGCGTATTTGATCCCGGCTGCCACGTCTCTGATGCGCTGCAGTCCGAGCCAAATGCTCTTCACACCAGGCTCGCCATCGCCCTTGCGTCCGAGAAAT
>NZ_AFWT01000031.1 GCF_000224065.1 Thiorhodococcus drewsii AZ1 | reverse complement strand
ACCGACCTGCAGGAGATCTGGATGGCCGAGACCCGCCAGTCGGCCATCAGGCCTTCGAGCGCACCCTCAAGCGCTTCGAGGCCAAATATCCGAAGGCCATGGCTTGCCTGGCCAAGGATCGGGAGACCTTGCTCGCCTTCTACGACTATCCGGCCGAGCATTGGGTGCATATTCGCACCACCAACCCGATCGAATCGACCTTCGCCACCGTGCGCCTGCGCACCAACCGCACCCGCAACTGCGGGGCACGCGAGACCACGTTGGCGATGGTCTTCAAGCTGCTCCAGTCGGCGCAGAAGAACTGGAGACGCATCAAGGGATTTGGAAAACTGGAACTGGTCGTCAATAACGTCCCGTTCCGCGATGGAGAGCAAGTGAACGATCAGTCAGATCGGATCGCCGCCTGATGAGGGGCCATACACCAGATTTGACATTAACTCATTCTTGCCCGCAAGCGCTCCACCTCGGCTTCGAGGCTATCGGGTGGCACTGATGGGGGTGGGGCATCGCTCATGGCAAGAAATTACAGGCCCAGATCATGGCTTGGAAAGTGGTCCTGAATAGTTACGCTCAAAAAAAGCCAAAGTCGAGCCAGGAGTATGTTGCATATGAATCGCGCCGCTGATAACGCATTCGCTGAACCGAAGGAGGCTTTTCCTTACAAACCTCCAACGGAGGACATCAAGAAGAGCTATCGCTATCTGTTCGAGCTCGACGGCCCGCTGCCGGGCCGACTCCCGAAGCTGATTTTCGATAAACTGGTCGCTGGTTCGCTGCTCCTGGTGGCTGCTCCGATTCTGCTTCTACTCAAGTTCGGTTATCTCATAGAAGGCTGGATTCTGCCGGAGAACAAGGGGTCGCTCTTCTTCTTTTACAATGCGGTCAGCGCCGGTCGTGTCTTTCGCAAGTACAAGATCCGCATCATCAAACTTAAGTATATCGATCCAGAAGGCGCTAGACGCGGCGATTGGATGGCCTATTCAGCGGAGTGGACTCCGGAGAGCAGGACCGTCCTCGGGCGCTTTGTCAAGAGTTTTTATCTGGATGAGATCCCGCAATTCTATAGTGTGCTGCGTGGCGAAATGAGTATCGTCGGGCCGCGCCCCTTGTCGGTCCTGCATTACGAGCGGGATCGAGAACAGGGGAATGTGACCCGCTCGCTGATCAAGGGTGGCTTATTGGGGTTGGGTCATATCCATAAGGGAACCTCCGAGATGGGGAATCCGATCTATGAGTATCAATATGTCGATCAATACATCAAGCGGTCACCCATGGGGCTCTTGTGGCTGGATCTGACGATCATCGCCAGTGGTATCGGCGTGATGGTCCAGGGTAAGGGGTTGTGATGATCCGCGTGCCGTCATGCCTCGAGCCTTTCATGAATCTCCCGCCTCAAACAGGCCAGCGCCGTTTCACAGGTGATCGGCGTGTCATCCTCGCTGGTAATGAAAAAGACGTCGTCGACCTCCGCGCCAACCGTGGCGATCTTGGCGTTCTGCAGGCGGATGCCGCATTGCTGGAAGACGGCGCCGACCTCGGCGAGTAGGCCGGGGCGGTCGAGTGTGGTGAGCCGCATGATGGTGCGATGGTTGGGATCGTCGCACGAGAAACTGATGCGGGTCTCAATGGGGAAGTGGCGCAGTCGTCTGGGGACGGCGCGGGCGACGCGGATGTGGCCGTCGCCTTCTTCGGCGATGTTGTGCGCGAGTGTGGAGCGGATTTCTTCCATGCGCAGTGCGTCGTCCACCGGCTCTCCGTCCTGGTCGAGGATCTGGTAGCTGTTGACGGCCATGCCGTCGTCGGTGGTCATGACACGGGCATCCATGATGTCGAGGCCCATTTGGTCGAGCGTGGCGGTGGTGAGGGCGAAGAGGTTGGCGCGGTCGCGGGTGTAGATGAAGATTTCGGTTCCGCCGCGCGCGGTGATCGGGCGGATGACCACCAGTGGCTCTTGTGACGTATCGGCGGCGAGGATCTGGCGGGTCTGCCAGGCGATCTCGTCCGGGGAGTTGTGCAGGAAGAAGTCCAAGCTGAATTTGAGCCAGAGTGTGCCGCAGGCGCTGGGGTCGCCGCCGTAGCGCGCTACCAGTCGTATGCTCTCGGCCTGTTTCTGGGTGATGAGTTCGTCCTGGGCCTGGGGGTTGTCGAGTCCGCGCAGCAGGGCGCGCCGGGTTGCGTAATAGAGTTCGCGCAGCAGGGCGTCGATCCAGCTGTTCCAGCGCTCGGGGTTGGTGGCTCGGGCGTCGGCGACCGTGAGCAGGTAGAGGTAGTCGAGACGGTTGGGGTCGCCGATCAGCTCGGCGAATGACTGGATGACCTCCGGATCGCTGATGTCCTTGCGCTGGGCGGTCATGGACATCACCAGGTGGTGCTCGACCAGCCAGGCCACCAGTCGGCTGTCGAACTCGCTGAGGCCGTGCAGCCGGCAGAAGTCCCAAGCGTCGCGCGCTCCCAGTGTCGAGTGATCGCCGCCTCGGCCCTTGGCGATGTCGTGGAACAGTCCGCCCAGATAGAGCAGCTCCAGCTTGGGGATGCGGCGCCCGACCGCGCTGCACAGCGGGAATTCGTTGTCGTGCTTGGGGATGGTGAAGCGGCGCAGGTTGCGCACCAGCGTCAGGGTGTGCTCGTCGACCGTGTAGACGTGCAGCAGGTCGTACTGCATGCGTCCGACGATGTTGGCGAAGGCGGGGATGTAGGCGGCGAGCACGCCGTAGCGGTTCATGCGGCGGATGGCGTGCGTCAGCCCGTGCGGTTCGCGCAGGATCTCCATGAACAGGCTGCGTGCGCGCAGGTCGGCGCGGAAGTCGTCGTCGATGCGGTGGCGGTTCTCGCGGATCAGTCGGATGGTGCTTGCGCGCACGCCCTCCAGCTCGGGGCGAGTCTGGAGGATGTGAAAGACCTCCAGGAGCGCGATGGGGTAGCGTCGAAAGACGCTTGGCGAGGTGACTTCGAGATAGCCGCTGCGCGATTGGAAGCGCTTATTGATCGGTGTCGGCGGGCCGATGTCGTCGTGCAGCAGGATGGCCTCGCGAAAGAGTTGCAGCAGCATCTCGTTGAGCCGGTTGAGCTCCTGCACGGTTCGATAGTACTGCTGCATGAACTGCTCGACCGCGAGGTTGTTCGCGCCGTCGCGGAATCCGAATTGCTGGGCGAGGGTCCGTTGATAATCGAACAGTAGCCGATCCTCGCGCCGTCCGGTCAGCCGGTGCAGCGAGAAGCGGATGCGCCACAGTAAGGTCTGGCCACCGATGAGTGCCTGGTGCTCGTGCTCGGTGAGAAAGCCATGTCCGACCAGGTCATGCAGGGTTTCGGCATCGAAGTGGCGTTTGGCGACCCAGCCGATCATCTGGATGTCGCGCAGTCCGCCTGGGTTTTCCTTGATGTTGGGTTCCAGGTTGTAGGCGGTCTCACCGTATTTCTGCCAGCGCGCCTGTTGCTCGGCGGTCTTGGCGGCGAAGAAATGCTCGCTGCTCCAGATTCGATCCGGGCCGGTTGCGATGCGCATTTCTTGGAAGAGCGATTCGTTACCGCTCAGCAGTCGCGCCTCCAGCAGATTGGTGATGACGGTGACGTCACTCGTGGCCTCGTGAACGCATTCGGCGACGGTGCGCACGCTGTGGCCCACCTCCAGACCGATGTCCCAGAAAAAGGTGATGAGGTGTTCGAGCGGTTGGGCGAGCTGTGCGTCCGAGTCGGGTGCGACGAGGATGAGAATGTCGACGTCGGAGGCTGGCTGCAACTCCTGTCGACCGTAACCGCCGACGGCGACCAGTGCGGCGGACTCTTGATGCGGGCCGAGGTGGTGATCCCAGGCATCGCGCAGCACCGCGTCGATGAGCTGGCTGCGCTGCTCGACGAGCACGGCAATGGGGATGCCGAGATCGAACTGGTGATAGAGATCGTCGCAGCCGGATTTGAGTCGGGCTTTGTAAGCCGAAATCGATGGGGTAGGGTGGGGCGTCGCGTCTGGCGTCATGCTCGACTGCACCTGTGTCTGTGCGAGACCGGCGGTCCCCGTGTCTTCCCTCATGACTGTGCCGGCGGGGCGTCGTCTCGCTCTTCCGCGCGCAGTGTCAGGATCTCGTATCCGTCCTCCGTTACCAGCACGGTGTGCTCCCATTGGGCCGAGAGGCTACGGTCCTTGGTGACCACGGTCCAGCCGTCGGGCAGGATCTTGATGAAGCGTTTGCCGGCATTGACCATGGGTTCGACCGTGAAGCACATGCCCGGCTGAAGCACGAGCCCCTCGCCTGGCTTGCCGTAGTGCAGCACCTGGGGATCCTCGTGGAACTCGCGCCCGATGCCGTGTCCGCAATATTCACGGACGACAGAGTAGCCTTGCGCCTCGACGAACTTCTGGATGGTGTGGCCGATGTCGCCCAACGTGGCGCCCGGGCGGATGACCCCGATGCCGAGCATCATGGCCTGCTGCGTGACTGTCACCAGGCGGCGGGCGAGGATCGAGGGCTCGCCGACGAAGAACATTTTGCTGGTGTCGCCGTGATAGCCATCCTTGATCACGGTGATGTCGACGTTCATGACGTCGCCCTTCTTCAGCCGCTTGTCGCTCGGAATTCCGTGGCAGACCTGATGGTTGAGCGAGGTGCAAATGGACTTGGGGAAGCCCCTGTAGTTGAGCGGGGCGGGGATGGCGCCCTGTACCTCGGTGATGTAGTGGTGGCAGATCTGGTCGAGCTCTTCGGTGGTGACGCCCGGTTTGATATGCGGGGCGATCATATCGAGTACGTCCGCCGCGAGTCGGCAGGCGACACGCATCTTTTCGATCGCTTCTGGGGTCTTGATCTTTACGCTCATCTTGTCGGTTGAGGCGTCCACAGCGCTCCGTATCGAATCTCGTCTGCGTGAAGGGCAATTGCCCGTATCCAATCGGCTATGGTATAAAACGCGGCGCGCTGCCGCAATGAGCCTTAGGGTTCGTCCCAAAGATGGGGTGCGTTGCGTCGGCGCCAAGCGAAAAACCTTGGTTTTTCGCTTTTTTGTATCGGCTGTCCTCGGCGCGCATGTTGCCCGCGTGCCCTCTCTTCGCCCCCCGTCGTTGCCCGCTCTTTCAAAAGATGCGGGTGCCCGAGGGGTTGACGATGTGCATGTTCCGCCGAGTTTCGAATCATGTCCACACACGTATCGGCACATGCGACTGGGTGCCCGGCGATCCGGGTTGTCGCGTGGGATGCGTGGAGGTCCAACCCAACTTTTATCAGGAAGCAAGACCTTGAGCGAAGTCACGATGCGCCAGATGCTGGAGGCCGGTGTTCATTTCGGCCACCAGACCCGTTACTGGAACCCCAAGATGGCCACCTTCATCTTCGGGCACCGCAACAAGATCCATATCGTCAACCTGGAAAAGACCCTTCCGCTCTATCAGGAAGCGGTCAATTTCATGGGAACCATGACCGCCAACGGCGGCAAGATCCTCTTCGTCGGCACCAAGCGCGCCGCGCGCGATGCCATCAAGGAAGAGGCCGCCCGCTGTGGCATGCCGTACGTCAATCATCGTTGGCTTGGCGGCATGCTGACCAATTTCAAGACCATCCGTCAGTCCGTCAAGCGGCTGAAGGAACTGGAAGCGATGTTCGAGAGCGGCACCATCGAGCGCTTCAACAAGAAGGAAGCCCTCGGCCTGTCGCGCGAGCGCGCCAAGCTGGAACAGAGCATGGGCGGCATCAAGGATATGGACGGTCTGCCGGACGCCATGTTCGTGATCGATGTCGGTCATGAGAAAATCGCTGTGACCGAGGCCAACAAGCTGGGTATCCCCGTCATCGGTGTGGTCGATACCAACAACGATCCGAGCAGCGTGGACTACGTCATTCCCGGCAACGACGACGCCATTCGCGCCGTGCGTCTCTATATCTCGGGTGCCGCCGATGCCATCCTTGATGGTCGCAACACGGCGGCTGCGATGGCTGGACGTACCGCAGACGTGATCGAAAGCGCGGCGGTCGAGGAAGCGGACGGCGCCTCCGAAGCCTGACGCTGCACCGGCGCGTCAAGGCGCGTCGCTTCGAGTTGTTGACCGGCCCTGGCGCCCTTCGAGGCTCCGGGGCCGCCGTCACAAGTAAAGAATTCTGATTTGACTTGCCCGGAACGGGTACTACTGAGGTGATCAACCATGGCGATTACAGCCGCACTGGTCAAGGAACTCCGTGAGCGCACGGGCGCCGGCATGATGGAGTGCAAGAACGCGCTCGTCGAGGCCAATGGTGATATCGAGTCCGCCATTGAGGCGATGCGCAAATCCGGCCAGGCCAAGGCCGCCAAGAAATCTGGTCGCACCGCAGCCGAGGGTGTTGTCATGATCCGGGTCTCGGATGATGGCAAGAAGGGTGTCATGGTCGAGATCAACTGCGAGACCGATTTCGTCGCCAAGGATTCGAACTTCCAGGCATTTGCCGACGCGGTCGTCGATACCGCTTTGGCTGGCTCCGCCCAGGACGCCGCCGAGTTGGCTGGGCAGCCCCTGGTTGGCGATGCCTCCACCACCGTGGACGGTGCGCGCGAGGCGCTGATCGCCAAGATTGGCGAAAACGTCCAGGTCCGTCGTTTGATGCGCTTTGATGCATCCGAAGGCACCCTCTATAGCTACATCCATGGCGTCCGCATCGGCGTCATGGTGGAACTCGCAGGCGGCGACGAGACCCTCGGGCGCGATATCGCCATGCACGTCGCGGCTACCAACCCGCTGTGCGTCAATGCCGACCAGGTGCCTGCCGAGACGCTCGATAAGGAGCGCGAAATCTTCAAGGCGCAGGCGCTGGATAGTGGCAAGCCCGAGGCCATCGTTGAAAAAATGATCGTGGGCCGCATGCGCAAATACCTCGAAGAGGTGACCCTGCTCGGTCAGCCCTTCGTCAAGGATCCCGATCAGTCCGTCGAGAAGCTGCTCAAGCAGGCTGGCGCCAAGGTCGTCTGCTTCGCGCGCGTCGAGGTTGGCGAGGGTATCGAGAAGAAGGTCGAAAATTTCGCCGAAGAGGTGATGGCTCAGGTTCGCGGCAGCTGATCGATTGGGGTATGCTGCTCCTTTAACTGTGATCGGTTCCATGTGATCGATCTGCGATCAATTTGCAGTCAACCGGCGACGAGGTAGACGCCCATGGGGGCCTCAGTGTATCGACGCATCCTGCTCAAACTCAGCGGTGAGGCACTCATGGGCTCGGGGTCGTATGGAATCGACCCGGATGTTCTCCAGCGCTTTGCGCGGGAGATTGCCGACCTCGTCGCCGAGGGCGTTCAGGTTGCTCTGGTGATCGGCGGCGGCAATCTTTTCCGTGGCAGTGGTCTTGCCGTCAAGGGCATGGATCGGGTAACCGCCGATCAGATGGGTATGCTGGCGACGGTTATGAATGCGCTCGCCATGCAGGACGCGTTGGAGCACCTGGACGTGCCCACCCGTGTCATGTCCGCCCTTAAGATCAACCAGGTCTGCGAGGATTTCATTCGCCGCCGCGCGATCCGCCATCTCGACAAGAAGCGGGTTGTCGTCTTTGCTGCGGGTACCGGAAATCCCTTCTTTACCACCGACTCGGCCGCCAGTCTGCGGGCGATTGAGGTCGGTGCCGAACTTTTGATCAAGGCCACTAAGGTGGACGGTATCTATTCGGCCGACCCGGTGACCGATCCCACCGCGACCTTCTACCGTCGGATCAGTTACGATCAGGCGCTTCGCGAGGGATTGAAGGTCATGGATACCACGGCCATCGTCCTCTGCCGAGACCATGGAATGCCACTTCGTGTAATGAATATCAACGAGCCGGGAGCCTTGCTGCGATTGATCCGCGGCGAGGATGTCGGGTCGTTGGTGGTAAGCGGGAACTAAGATGATCGACGATATCAAGAAAGATGCTGCGGACCGGATGGCCAAGAGCGTCGAGGCACTCTCGCACGAACTCGCCAAGATCCGGACCGGGCGTGCCCATCCCTCGTTGCTCGACCACATTATGGTCTCCTATTACGGTTCCGACGTGCCGATTCGCCAGGTTGCCAACATCAACGCCGAGGATGCCCGTACCCTCTCGGTGGTGCCCTGGGAAAAAAACATGGTGCAGGCCATCGAGAAGGCCATCATGCAGTCGGATCTTGGCCTGAATCCGAACACGGCTGGGGCGGTGATTCGCGTTCCCATGCCCGCCCTGACCGAAGAGCGTCGTCGCGATCTGATCAAGGTTGCGCGTAACGAGGCGGAGCAGGCGCGCGTCGCCGTGCGCAACATTCGCCGCGATGCCAACCATGAGCTCAAGGAATTGGTTAAGGAAAAAATGATCTCCGAGGACGACGAGCGGCGTGGCCAGGAAATCGTTCAAAAGCTCACCGATCAGTACATCAAGGATGTCGACTCGGTTTTGGCCGAGAAAGAACAGGACTTGATGTCCATCTGAGGTCGCGAGGATCGACGGCGATCAACACTATTGTGGAAACAGCAGCATCAGCCGCGTTCATTGCAGAGCCCGATGAACGAATTCCCAAGCATGTCGCCATCATCATGGACGGCAATGGCCGCTGGGCGAAACAGCGCAGCCTTCCGAGGACGGCCGGGCACCGCGAGGGCGTCAAGAGTGTGCGCGCCGTGGTCGAGGAGAGCGTCCGGCGTGGTATCGGCACCCTGACCCTTTTTGCCTTCAGTAGCGAGAACTGGAAACGACCGCGTACCGAAGTCAACGTGCTGATGGAACTTTTCATCAGCGCCTTGCGTGGTGAGGTCCGGCGTCTGCACGAGAACAACGTCCGTTTTCGTGTGATCGGTGAACGGAGCGCCTTTCCGGAGAAGTTGCAGCACCGGGTCGCCGAGGCCGAGGAGCTGACTGCGAGCAATACTGCACTGAATCTTCAGATCGCCGCCAATTATGGTGGGCGTTGGGATATCACCGAGGCCGCGCGGCGCTTGGTGGCCGATGTCCAGGCCGGTCTTTTGGATCCGGGCGACATCGACGAGCAGGCACTGACCCGCCGTCTGTCTTTTCCCGATCTCCCTGAACCGGATCTTTTCATCCGCACGGGAGGGGAGCTGCGCTTGAGTAATTTCGTTCTCTGGCAATCCGCCTATTCCGAACTCTTTTTCTCCGACGCGCTCTGGCCGGACTTCGACGAGAAGGCCTACGCCCTGGCCCTGGACGATTATGCGCGTCGTCAGCGCCGCTTTGGTATGACCGGTGAACAGGTTAAAAAACGTCCGCTCTTGGCTGCCTATGGACGCTGAAGTCTTGCGCATATCGAGCAGTCTGCGTCAGCGCACCCTGACCGCTTTTGTCCTGGGGCCGCTGGTCATCGCGGCGGTGCTGTGGCTTCCCACGCCTGCTTTTGCCCTATTTTTCGGTGTGGTCGTGCTCGGCGCGGGCTGGGAATGGTGTGGCTTAGCGGGGATCGACGGGGTTGCGC
Organism: Thiorhodococcus drewsii AZ1; assembly: GCF_000224065.1. GTDB lineage: Bacteria > Pseudomonadota > Gammaproteobacteria > Chromatiales > Chromatiaceae > Imhoffiella > Imhoffiella drewsii. The sequence goes on along the minus strand of NZ_AFWT01000031.1, from coordinate 44,019 downwards.
GGCGTCTTGTCTATCTGGGGCTGATCGCCGTCTGTCTGGGGCTGTTGTGGCCGCATGCCGACTGGCGGCTGTGGCTGATCGGGATCAGCATTCCATGGTGGGCCTTTCAATCCGCACGCATGTTGCGCATGCGCGAGATTGAACCATCGCCGGGCTTTCAGCCGCTGCTGCTTCCTGTCGGTCTGCTGGTGCTGGTCGCGCCCTGGGCCGCGCTGATCGATCTGCATCGAATTCCGCATGTCGGGCCCGCGCTGGTGCTTTTCCTCATGGTCGTCATCTGGACCGCCGATTCCTTGGCCTATTTCGTTGGGCGTCGCTGGGGGCGCACCAAGCTGGCCCCGGCCGTGAGTCCGGGAAAGACGCTGGCGGGCGTCTACGGCGGCGTCGTCGGCGCCGCCCTCTGCGGTCTGCTCTTCGCCTGGCACCAATCGCTCGGTTTCGGCGCGACTCTGCTGGTGTTGCTCGTCTGCGGTGGTTCGGCGCTGATTTCGGTCGTCGGTGATCTGTACGAGAGTTTTTTGAAACGTCGTCGAGGCGTCAAGGACTCGAGTCAGCTCCTGCCTGGGCATGGCGGGTTGCTGGATCGTATCGACAGTCTCACTGCGGCCGCTCCCTTATTCGCCCTGGGGATGACCTGGGCTCTTATGTGATCGGAGTAGGATTGTGATAGGCGTAACCGTACTGGGTGCGACCGGCTCTATCGGGGTCAGTACGCTCGATGTGATTGCTCGACATCCTGAGCGTTTCCGCGCCGTGGCGCTGACCGCCAACCAGGATGCGGAGCGCTTGGCCGAGCAATGCCGGCAGCATCGTCCGAACTATGCCGTCATGGTGAATCCGGATGCGGCGCGTCGTTTGGCCGATCTGCTCGCGGATATGCCGCAGCCTCCAGAGATTCTCACGGGCGTGGAAGGGCTGGAGCAGGTCGCTGCGTTGCCTGAGTCCCAGTATGTTATGGCCGCCATCGTCGGTGCGGCGGGTCTGCGTCCGACCCTTGCGGCCGCCAATGCCGGCAAGCGTGTGCTCTTGGCGAACAAAGAATCGCTGGTCGTGGCGGGTGCCATGCTGATGCGGGCGATCACCGAGAGCGGCGCCGAGCTGTTGCCGATCGACAGTGAGCACAATGCCATCTTCCAATGTCTGCCGCCCAACTTCAGCCAGGGTCTGGCCGAGGTGGGAGTGCGCAAGATCCTGCTCACCGCCTCGGGCGGTCCGCTGCGCGACTGGCCGATCGAGCGTCTATCCTCGGTGACGCCCGAGCAGGCCTGCGCCCATCCGACTTGGTCCATGGGGCGTAAGATCTCGGTCGATTCGGCGACCATGATGAACAAGGGCTTGGAGGTCATTGAGGCCTGCTGGTTGTTTGGGACCGATACCGACCATATACAGGTGGTCGTGCATCCTCAGAGCGTCATCCACTCCCTGGTTCAATATGACGATGGCTCGGTTCTCGCCCAGCTCGGCAATCCCGATATGCGTACCCCGATCGCGCACGCCATGGCCTGGCCGCAGCGGTTCGACTCGGGCGTGGCGCCACTGGACCTCTTCTCGGTGGCCCGGCTGGATTTCCAAGAGCCCGACATGAAGCGTTTCCCCTGTCTCGCGCTGGCCTTTCAGGCGGCTCGGCAAGGTGGTACCGCGCCCACCATTCTCAATGCCGCCAACGAGATCGCCGTGGCGGCCTTCCTGGACCGGCGTATCGACCTGCCCGGCATCGCTGAGGTGGTTGCGGGGGCGCTCGACGCGTTGCCCGAGGAAGGCGTGGAGGGGCAGGGGGTCGAATTCCTGCTCGACGTGGACCGTCGCGCCCGCGAGTGTGCCGAGCAACTGGTCGTTAGGCGTAGCGCCTGATCGCAATGGATACAGTCTTCACCATCGGTTCCTTTCTCGTCGCGCTCGGGATCCTGATCGCGATCCATGAGTTCGGCCATTTCTGGGTCGCGCGTCGCGTGGGCGTCAAGGTGCTGAAGTTCTCGATCGGCTTCGGTCGACCGCTGCTGCGTTGGCAGCGTGATCCGAGCGCGACCGAATACGTGCTCGCGGTCATACCGCTCGGCGGTTACGTGAAGATGCTCGACGAGCGCGAGGAGCCGGTTGCCGAGGCAGAACTGGGTCAGGCGTTCAATCGGCAGGCGCTGTGGAAGCGCTCGGCGATCGTGGCCGCCGGTCCGCTGTTCAATCTGCTGTTCGCCATCCTCGTCTATTGGGCGATCTTTATGCTCGGCGATTCGGGTCTGAAGCCCGTGATTGCGGCCGTGGCGCCGGAGTCGATCGCCGCCGAAGCCGGTTTTCAGCCGGGCGACGAACTGCTGCGTATCGGCGATCGCCCCGCCGGTAGCTGGGAGACATCGGTCTTCGCCCTCACGATGCAGTCGATGGACGGCCGGGATCTGGATGTTCGGGTGCGCGACGCCTCGGGCGTCGAGCGGGATCGCTGGATCTCGGGTGATGCCGTCTCGGGTCTCACCGAGGAGCCGGATCTGCTCGGGCGACTCGGATTCACGCCGCAGCGGCCCGAGTTGCCGCCCGTCATCGGCGAGTTGGTGCCAGGCGAACCGGCCGATGTCGCCGGTCTGCGTCTAGGGGATCGGGTGTTGGCGGTCGACGGCAAACGCGTGACCTCCTGGCGGGCGCTGGTCGAGTCGGTGCGCGGTCGTCCGAATCAGACCCTGACGCTGGACGTCGAGCGGTCCGATGGCGCGTCCGCTCGGGTTCAATTGGTTCCGCGCGCGATCGCGGGCGAGGACGGTGTTCAGGTCGGGCGTATCGGTGCGGGCGTCCAGGTTCCGGACGATTTCATGGACGGCTATCTGGTCGATGTCCGCTATGGTCCGATCGATGCGATGGGGCACGCGGTCAACAAGACGCTGGACACCAGCCTGCTGATGCTCAAGGTCATGGGGCGGATGCTCGTCGGTGAGGCCTCGATCAAGAACCTGAGTGGCCCCATCACCATCGCCGAAACGGCTGGGCGCACCGCGAGTTACGGGTTCGATGCATTCGTCAAGTTCCTGGCTGTGGTCAGCATCAGCCTGGGGGTGCTCAATCTGCTGCCCATTCCGGTGCTGGATGGCGGTCACCTGCTCTATTACCTGATCGAGTGGGCCAAGGGCAGCCCAGTGTCCGAGCCGGTCCAGCTCCAGGCCCAGAAGGTCGGTCTCTTCCTGTTGGCGGCGCTTATGACGCTCGCGTTCTACGTAGATCTGTCACGGCTATTGGGCTGACTAGACTGTTCCCTTATACTAGCGCGCCTTGGATGCCGACTCCTGGCTGACTTGGGATTGATTAGGGGAACCCGTCTTGCGCGCGATCTATCGGATTTTACGCGGTGGCGTCCGGCAAACGTATCTGCTGTTCGCCGTTCTTTTCGTCCCCGTCCTTCTCGCTCCGAGTGCGCCGGCCGAGGCTGCTGTATTTCAGGTCTCGGACATCCGTGTCGAGGGGCTTCAGCGGATCGCCCCGGGGACCGTCTTCAACTATCTGCCCGTTCAGGTCGGCGATACGGTCGGTGACGACGTCACCGGCGGCATCATTCGCTCGCTCTACCAGACGGGATTCTTCGACGACGTGCGTGTCGAGCGCGACGGCAACGTCCTGGTGATCTGGGTGCGCGAGCGCCCGGCGATCGCCGAGATCAAGATTAGTGGTAACAAGGATATCGAGACCGATGCGCTCAACAAGGCGCTCGCCGATATCGGACTCAAGGAAGGGCGCGTCTTCAACCGTTCGGTGCTCGATCGCATCGAGCAAGAGCTGGAGCGGCAGTATTTCGCCCGAGGCAAGTACGGCGTGCTCATCCAGTCGACCGTTTCGCCCCTGGAGCGCAATCGGGTCGCCATCAATATCGATGTGACCGAGGGGCTGACCGCTCGTATCAAGCAGATCAATATCATCGGCGCCAAGGCGTTCAGCGAGGATGAGCTGCGCAAACGGTTCCAGCTCGGTGCGACCCGCTGGAATTCCTTCTATACGAAGAATGACCAGTATTCCAAGCAGAAGCTCGCCGGCGATTTGGAGGCCCTGCGCTCCTTCTATCTGGATCGCGGTTACATCAAGTTCGACATCAAATCGACCCAGGTCTCGATCAGCGCAGACAAAAAGGAAATCTATGTCACCGTCGTTATCGACGAGGGCGAACCCTTCCGTGTCAGCGACATCCGGCTCGCGGGCGAACCCTCGGTCCCGGCCGAGAAGCTCTTCCCGCTGATCCAGCTCAAGCGCGGCGAATTCTTCTCGCGCAAGGCCACGACCGAGAGCGCCGAGCGTATTTCCAGTCTGCTCGGCGACGAGGGCTATGCCTTCGCCAACGTCAACACCGTGCCGGAGATCGACGAGAAGGCCCATGAGGTTGCTGTCACCTTCTTCGTCGACTCAGGTAAGCGCGTCTATGTGCGCCGGGTCAACATGAAGGGCAACACCCGAACCCGCGACGAAGTGCTGCGTCGCGAGATGCGTCAGCTGGAGACCGCCTGGTTCTCGGCCGATCTGGTGCGTAAATCGCGCGAGCGTCTGCAGCGTTTGGGCTATTTCGACGATGTCTCGATCGAGACGCCGGCTGTTCCAGGGTCGGCGGATCAGGTCGATGTGGACGTGACGGTCAAGGAGAAACCGGCGGGCAATCTAGCGGCGGGTGTCGGTTTCTCGCAGTCGCAGGGCATTCTCTTGAATGCCAGCATCACCCAGAACAACTTCCTGGGAACGGGCAAGCGCGTCTCCGTGGCGTTCAACACCAGCACCTCGACCCGTCTGTATCAGTTGGGCTACACCAATCCCTACTACACGGTCGACGGTATCAGTCGCGGTTTCAACTTTTCCTATAGGGAAACCGATTACGACGAACTGATCGGTGCCGACTATTCCACCGATGTCGGTGTGGCCGGGATGAGCTTTGGTCTCCCGATCACGGATACCAGCCGCGCAGGCCTGGGATTCCGTTATGAGTACACTGATTTCACGGCGGGTCAATCCGAAATCGCGCAGCAGTTCGTCGCGGAAAACGGAAATACGTTCAATACCTTCATCCTTTCTGCGACCTATTCGGACGACACGCGGGATACCGCGCTCTTCCCGACCTCGGGCTTCACGCGTAATCTCTTTGGCGAACTGGCCGTTCCCGGCAGCGATCTGCAGTATTACAAGATCAACTATAAGGAGCAGCACTACGTTTCGCTGACCTCGCGCTTTGTCTTCTCGTTGACGGGCGATGTCGCTTATGGCGATGGCTATGGCGATATCGACTATCTGCCCTTCTTCGAGAACTATTACGCAGGCGGTCCACGATCCGTGCGTGGTTGGGTCGCGAATTCGCTCGGTCCGCGCGAAATCAGTACCGATGACCCCGTTGGCGGTAACCTCAAGCTGGTCGGTAGCGTGGAGTTGTTTGCGCCGGCTCCCATCGGTGGCCAATTCGAGAAATCGCTGCGTCTCGGCGCCTTCTTCGACTTCGGCAACGTCTGGTCGACTGACGATACCGATTTGTTGGACTCGACTGGATTCGATCTTGGCGATCTGCGCTATTCGACCGGCCTGTCGGTGACCTGGCTGTCTCCGGTCGGTGCGCTTTCGGTGAGTCTCGCCTTCCCGCTCAACGAGGAGGACGGCGACGACACGCAGGTCTTCCAGTTCGGGTTCGGGCAGACCTTCTGATCGTCGGTTTGGGTTCACATCGTTGGAACATTTGGTGCCTTCGTGAAGATTTTATTGCACGCTCTTCCTGTGCTGTTCGTGGCCTTGGTTTCCGGTCAGGCCGTTGCTGGCGATTATCGTATCGCCGTGGTGGATCCTAATCGGGTCGTGGAGCAATCGCCTCAGTACGAGGCCGCACGCGATGCGCTGCAGAGTGAGGTCGAGGAGCGCGAGCGCACATTGCGCGAGCAGCAGGAACAGATCGCGTCGCTTCAGAACAAGCTCGAGCGCGACGGCGCACTCATGAGCGAAAGCGAGGTCCAGCGACTGCAGAACGATATCCGCAGCCGGACTCGAAGGCTCAAGTATGCGCGCGACGAGTTCCAGGAGGACTTCGCCCTGCGTCAGAACGAGCTGCGAACCAAGCTGGGGCGGCAGGTTCAGGAGGTCGTTGTCGAGCTCGCCAAGGAGCAGAAGATCGATCTCATCCTGAGCGATGGCATCGTCTATTCCAACGCGCGTATCGACATCTCGGATCTGGTTATCGAACGGCTCAAGGCCGAGTTCGAAAAGAAGAAGTGACGCGGTCGGCTGCGTGCGATCCCCTTGCCTGTCCCCCTGGCGAGATGCATAACGATCGGAGAGAAGTCTTGGAGATCAATCTCAATGAACTCGCCGCGCGCGTGGGCGCGCGCCTATGTGGCGATGGCGGTGTCGTTGTATCCAGCGTGGCCCAGTTGACTCAGGCCAGAGCGGGAACCCTGTCCTTTCTCGGTGATTCAAAATACCGCTCTCATCTGGTCGAGACCAAGGCCTCGGCGGTGATCCTGAGGGAGGCGGATGCGGATCAGTGCCCGGTTCCGGTCTTGATCAGCGAGAATCCCTATCTGACCTTCGCGGAGGCTGCGCGCATTTTGCATCCGCAACCCCCGGTGGTTGGAGGGGTGCACCCCAGCGCGGTGGTCGATCCGAGCGCCGACATCGATCCGACAGCCTGGATCGGGCCGCTCACCGTGATCGAGGCCGGTGCGCGCATCGGTGCTCGGGTGTTCGTTGGGCCGGGCTGTATTCTCGGTGCCGGTGTCGAGATCGGTGACGACTCGCGCTTGGTGGCCAGGGTCACGCTGTGCGCCGGCACGCTGGTGGGGCAGCGTGCCATGCTGCAGCCTGGATCGGTCATTGGTCGCGACGGATTCGGTTTTGCGCGCGACGGCGAGCGCTGGGTGCGGATTCCCCAGATCGGGCGCGTCGTGCTGGGCGACGACGTCGAGGTCGGCGCCAATAGCTGCGTCGATCGTGGGGCCATCGAGGACACGTTGGTCGGGAACGGGGTGAAACTCGATAATCACATTCAGATCGGACACAACGTCGAAATCGGTGACAATACCGCGATGGCGGCGAATACCGGGATCTCCGGTTCGACGCGTATCGGCCGCAACTGCACCATTGCGGGGGCCGTCGGCATGGCCGGACATCTCGAAATCGGAGATGACGTCCATTTCACCGGCATGGCGATGGTGACGCGGTCCTTCACGGAGCCCGGCACCTACAGCAGCGGCATCCCTGCGATGCCGAGCGGGGCTTGGCGACGTAACGTGGCGCGCTTCAGACAACTTGATGATCTCGCGCGCCGATTGAAGCAACTTGAGGTATCTCTCGAAACCATGAAAGACACACAAGGGCAGGAGGAATCCTGATGGATGGGGCTCATCCGACATCAGCAGATTCCGATCAGCAGCACGACCGACCGGATAGCGTCATCAGCACCATGGACATCCATAAGGTGATGAGTCTCTTGCCGCATCGCTATCCGTTTCTGCTCGTCGATAAGGTCGTCGATTTCAAGGCCAATGACTATCTTATCGCGCTGAAGAACGTCACCTTCAATGAGCCGTTTTTCACCGGGCATTTTCCGGTGCGACCAGTCATGCCGGGGGTCCTGATCGTCGAGGCGATGGCCCAGGCGACCGGATTGCTCGCCATGGCGTCGCGCCCGGAAGAGGTTGGTGAAAAGTCGCTCTATTATTTTGTCGGCATCGACAAGGCACGGTTCAAACGTCCCGTCGAGCCGGGCGATCAGTTGATTATGGAGGTCAAGCTGGGCCCCGTGAGACGCGGGATCTGGAAGTTCGACGGTGAGGCGCGCGTCGACGATCGTGTCGTCGCCACGGCCGAGATCATGTGCACCGCGCGGGACTTCACCTCTTGATCCACCCCTCCGCCCTGGTCGATCCAGGGGCCGAACTGGACTCCAGCGTGGAGGTCGGCCCCTTCGCCGTTATTGGGTCTGGGGTCCAGATCGACGCGGGGACCCGCGTCGGGCCCCATGTTGTGGTGCGTGGTCCGACACGGATCGGCCGCGACAATCACATCTTCCAGTTCGCCTCGGTCGGCGAGGATCCGCAGGATAAAAAATACGGTGGCGAGCCGACCTGGTTGGAGTTGGGCGATCGCAATCAGGTGCGCGAATTCGTCACCCTGCATCGAGGAACCGAACAGGACCAGGGTGTCACGCGTATCGGCGACGATAACCTCTTCATGGCCTACTCCCATGTCGCCCATGATTGCCGGATCGGCGATCAGGTCATCATGGCCAACGCCGCCTCTTTGGGCGGGCATGTCGAGATCCAGGATTGGGCGATCCTCGGCGGCTTCACCATCGTGCATCAGTTCTGCCGGATCGGCGCCCACAGCTTTTGCGCCATGGGATCGGTCCTGACCCGTAATGTACCCCCCTACGTGACGGTTGGCGGCCATCCGGCCGAGCCGCACGGCATCAATAGCGAAGGGTTGCGGCGGCGCGGGTATACGCCGGATGCCGTCCAGGCCATCAAACGCGCCTATCGGGCGCTCTACATGTCCAATCTCAAGCTCGACGAGGCGGTCGAGCGGATTCGCGGCATGGCCGAGAGCCAGCCCGAACTGGCGATCCTTGCCGATTTTCTGGCCGCGACCAATCGTGGCGTCGTGCGTTGATCGCGCGGTTCTGACTCTAGCGTTTCCTGACTCTCCGTTCCGCGTCCCACTACAGGAGCCATCCGGTGCGTCCGCTCACAATTGGTATCGTCGCCAACGAGGCGTCGGGCGATCTGCTCGGCGCGGCCATCGTGCGCGAGATCCGGCGACACGGGGGCGAGGTTCGCTTCGTCGGGGTCGCGGGTCCCGCCATGTTGGCCGAGGGCTGCGAGACCCTCTTCGATATGGACCGTTTCTCGGTCATGGGGCTGATGGAGGTGCTCGGCCATCTGCGCGAGCTCCTGGGTCTCAGACGGAGCCTGGTGCGCCATTTCATCGAGAATCCGCCGGATCTCTTCATCGGTGTGGATGCGCCCGACTTCAATCTGGGGCTTGAGCGACGTCTGCGCGAGGCCGGGATCAAGACGGTTCATCTCGTCAGTCCGACCGTTTGGGCTTGGCGACCGGGGCGAGTGAAGGCCATCCGACGCTCGGTGGATCTGATGCTGAGCGTCTTTCCCTTCGAGGAGACCTTTCTGCGCCAGCACGGCGTGCCAGCAACCTATGTGGGCCATCCATTGGCCGACGAGATTCCGCTAGATGTCGACCGGGCGGCCGCGCGCGTCGCGCTCGGATTGCCGACTGAGGGATCGGTCGTCGCCATTCTGCCTGGAAGCCGTGTCGGTGAGATGCAGCGCTTGGCCGAGCCCTTCATCGAAACGGCCAAGCGTTGTCTGACTGCCCGACCGGAGCTGCGCTTCGTCGTGCCTTGTGTGAGCCTGCGTTTGCGGGCCCTGTTTGCGGCGGAGTTGGAGCGCATCGCACCCGACCTGCCGGTGATTCTGGTCGAGGGACGCAGTCGCGAGGCCATGGCGGCGGCCGACTGTCTGCTCACGGCATCCGGGACCGCCACGCTGGAGGGATTACTGTTCGAGCGACCCATGGTGGTCGCCTATCGCGTGCATCCGATTTCCTATCATGTCGTGAAGCAACTGGGGCTGGTTAAGGTGCCCTATATCGCTATGGCCAATCTGCTTGCCGGTCGGGAGTTGGCGCCCGAGTTCATTCAGTCGCGCTGCCGTCCGGATCTGCTGGCCCCGGCCGTGCTGTCCTTTTTCGACGATCCGAGGCGTGTCGAGGAGATTCAAGTGGAGTATCGCCGTATCCATCGCGCGCTGCGATGCAACGCCGCCTCGGAGGCCGCCAAGGCGCTGCTGGGGCTGGTCGAGGATCGTTCCGCATGACGCACGAGCCTCGACTCATCGCCGGTGTCGACGAGGCCGGGCGTGGTCCGCTCGCCGGCCCGGTTGCGGCGGCCGCCGTGATCCTGGATCCGACGCGACCCATACCCGGCATCGATGATTCCAAGAGGCTCACGGCCGCGCGGCGCGAGCGGTTGGAGAGCGCGATCCGCGAGGGTGCGCTCGCCTATGCCGTTGCCTGGGCAAGCGTCGAGGAGATCGATCGGCTCAATATCCTCAACGCCACCTTTCTGGCCATGCGGCGCGCGGTCGAGTCCCTGTCCGTGCGGCCCGCTCGGGTGCTGGTCGATGGAAACCGCTGCCCGGACTGGGAGATCGAGTCGCAGGCCATCGTTGGCGGCGACGGAACGGTGGCGTCTATCGGGGCCGCCTCGATTCTGGCCAAGGTCGCGCGCGATCGGCTGCTGGTGCAGCTGGATCAGGACTTCCCCGGTTACGGTTTCGCCGTTCACAAGGGCTATCCGACCCGGGTGCATCTGGAGGCGCTGCGCCGGTTGGGTCCCTGTCCGCATCATCGCCGGAGCTTCGGTCCGGTGCGCGCCTTGCTCGTCGATGGCTGATTCCGTCCATCGCTGAATCAGGAGCGATCCGCGCATTCCGAATTCAGCGGTTGGAACCGAATCAAGCTATGATAAGCGCGCTGCGTTTGGGGGTATTGCCTCGTCGGCCCTCGCGTCTTGGTTTTCGGCATCCGATGAGGCCTGTTCAGGACCATCACCCTTGGAACGTCCGCCTGCCTCGACCTCCGTCGCCGGTCGCGCGACGGCTTCAACCCCCGGTGTTGTCTTCTATGTGGTCGTGGCGCTCGTCGTCCTCGCGGCCACGGCGGTGCGGCTGTTCGGCTTGGATCATCTGTTGGTCTGGCACGACGAGGTCTTTACCCTGATTCGGGTCTTTGGCTATACGCCGAGCGAGATCCAAGCGCATCTCTTCAGCGGAACGCTGCTGACGCCGGCGGATCTGCTGCGCTATCAGATGCCGGATCCCGGGCACGGCTGGGCGGATACCATGGCGGCCTTCGCCAGTCACCCCGAGCATGCGCCGCTCTACTACATCCTGGCCCGTCTGGCGACCGACCTGCCGGTCGAGCCGATCGTGGCGGCACGTGGTGTCTCCGCCCTGTTCGGTGTCTTGCTCGTCCCCTCGACCTACTGGCTGATGCGCGAGCTCTTCGGGCGCGGCCCCGCTCCCTGGATTGCGGCGCTTCTGGTCGCCTGTTCCCCGCTAGATCTGCTCTATGCCCAAGAGGCGCGCCAGTACGCGCTCTGGATGTGCATGATCCTCGTCTCGAGCGCCGTCCTGGCGCGCGCACTGCGTGACGACCGCCAGGGTCTCTGGTGGCTCTACGGGATCACGATTACCCTGGGTTGTTATTCGCACCTGCTCTTCGTGCTGATGATTCCGGTGCATGCGCTCTTCGCCCTGATCAGCCACGCCGAGCATCGACGCTCGTTCCCTGATTTCAAGCGTCTGGCAGTGCGCTGGTCGATCGCCATCCTCGGCGCAATGGTGGCCTTTTCGCCCTGGTTGCTGGTCTTCTTGATCGGTCGGGATCAGGTCGATCAATTCACCGCCTGGATGCTGCGCCCCATCGGGCTTTCCGACATCCTCTCGGCCTGGGCTGGACACCTCTCGTCCGCCTTCGTGGATCTTTCCCCGGAGGCCGAACCCTGGTGGGGGTTGATCCTGATCCCACTGGTCTGGGTGCTCTGGCGTTTCCTGCTGCGGGCGCCACGGGGCGGGATGTGGTTTTTGGTCGCGACATTCGGGGTCTATGTGGCCATCGTGCTTGGCCCGGATCTGCTCCTGGGCGGCAGCCGCTCGCTGCATGTGCGTTATGTCCTGCCGGCGATCCTGGCGATTCAGCTCATGGTGGCTTGGGTGCTCGGCGGCTTGGTCGCCGCGCCCGTCGGAACGCCTGCTCGCACCACCGGCATCCTGCTGCTGGTCTCGCTCGTGGTGCTTGGAGGGCTGTCCGAACTCCAGATCATGCGGGCATCCAGTTGGTCGAATAAGAATTTCAGCGCCCGCAACCTGGAGGTCGCTCAGGTCGCGAACGCGGATGCGCGTACACTCGTCTTGGCCAGCGACAACAGAAGCGGCGTCTCCTCCGGCGAACTCATCTCGTTGGCCTACCATCTTGCCCCTCAAGTTCGAATCTGGGGCGAATCGCGCGGCGGAACCCCAGTGATTCCGTCCGGTTTCGGGCGGGTGATCGCCTTGACGCCGACCGAGGCGCTGCTGGCTCTGCTCAAACGACAGGGAAGGCTGGTGCCGCTGGCCGGTACCTGGCAATGGCTCATCGTCGAGCCTGCAGCGGAGCCTGTGAACGAGGGGGAAGGGGAAAAGGCCGATAGACCAGAGGACGATTAGGTCTCAGTCAGGGCCGTGGTTTCGGCCGCAGCGATCGAACTAGACATCACACAGATTCCAGCCATGAACCGTTCCATCAATTTCGTCATCCCAATCCTGATCGCGCTGCTGACCGTGTCAGCCTGGTGGTTGCTGAATCAGCCGTCCGAGGAGCCGCCATGGCCGAATCGGATCCAGGGCTTCTCTTTCTCGCCGATGCGGGCCGATGACGACCCGAGCAAGAAGATTTTCCCCTCGCTGCTGGACATCGATGCCGACCTGGCGTTGCTGCAGGGCGATGCCCACGCGGTGCGTACCTATACGGTCGAGAGCACCCTGGCCGCCGTGCCGCGCCTGGCGGCGGCCCATGACCTCAATGTGACGCTCGGTGCCTGGATCGGTGACGACAAGGCCTTCAACGACCAGGAACTCAAGAGGCTGGCCGACGTGCTTGCTGAGGGGAACCGCAACGTGGTTCGGGTCATGGTGGGCAACGAGGCGATCCTGCGCGAGGACGTCGAGGTGCCGGAGATGATCCAGTATCTCGACCGGGTGCGTAAGTTCACCTGGCTGCCCGTCAGTACGGCCGAGCCTTGGCACGTGTGGCTCAAGCATCCGGAACTGGTCGAGCATGTGGATTTCATCACCATCCACCTGCTGCCCTATTGGGAGGGCGTGCCTGTCGAACAGGCGGTGGATTACGCGATCAACCGTTACAACGAGGTTAAGGACGCCTATCCGGACAAGCCCATCATCATCGGCGAGGTTGGCTGGCCCAGCAATGGTCGACGCAATCGTGGCGCCGAGCCGTCACCGACCAATCAGACGCGCTTTCTGCGCCGCTTTCTCGCCAGGGCGGAGGCCGAGCATTACATCTATTACGTGATGGAGGCGTTCGACCAGCCTTGGAAGGCGAGGGTCGAAGGGGCGACCGGAACCTACTGGGGTGTCTACGACGCCAATCGTGAGCCGAAATTCGCCTTCACCGAACCCGTGGTACGCATCCCGCATTGGCGCGAGCTGGCGGCCTTGTCGGTCGTTATGGGCGTCTTGCTGCTGGTGTTTCTCTACCGCGACAGCTCAAGCATGTCCAAGCGCGGCAAGGGGTTTCTTGCACTCATCACCTATGCAATCTCGACGGCCGCAGTCTGGATCGTCTACGACTACACGCGTCAGTACATGACGCCCGCCACGGCGATCGTCGGTCTGCTGCTGATGGTCGGTGGTGTCGGTGTCATCGTGCTGCTGATGGCCGAGGCGCACGAGTGGGCCGAATCGCTCTGGTTGCAAAAATGGCGGCGGCCCTTCCCGCTGAGAAAGGTCGAGGACGATCGGCTTCCGTTCGTCTCCGTGCACGTTCCGGCCTACAACGAGCCGCCCGAACTGCTCAAAGAGACGTTAGACGGACTCGCGGCGTTGGATTATCCGCATTTCGAGGTCTTGGTGATCGACAACAACACCAAGGATCCGAATGTTTGGCAGCCGGTCGAGGCATATTGTCGGGAGTTGGGCGAGCGTTTCCGCTTTTTCCATGTCGATCCGTTGGCGGGTTACAAGGCGGGCGCGCTCAATTTCGCGCTGCGCCAGACCGATCCTGGGGCCGAGGTGGTCGCCGTCATCGATGCCGATTACATCGTGAGACCCGAGTGGCTGCGTCATCTGGTTCCGGCCTTCGCGGACCCCGAGGTCGCCATCGTGCAGGCCCCGCAGGATTATCGCGATGCCGACGAAAATGCCTTCAAGGCGATGTGCATGGCCGAATATCGGGGCTTCTTCCATCTGGGAATGGTCACGCGCAACGAACGCAACGCCATCATTCAGCACGGCACCATGACCATGATCCGGCGCGAGACGCTGGACGCTGTCGATGGCTGGTCCGAGTGGTGCATCACGGAAGACGCCGAACTGGGGCTGCGGCTGTTCGAGGCCGGCTACAAGGCGCTCTATATCCCCTGTACCTACGGCCGGGGTTTGATGCCGGATACCTTCTCGGACTTTCGCAAGCAACGCTATCGTTGGGCCTATGGGGCGGTTCGTATCCTGCTGCATCATTGGCGGGAACTGCTGGGCGTGCGCAAGAGCGCGCTCTCGGCCGGTCAGCGTTACCACTTTGTGGCCGGCTGGCTGCCCTGGTTTGCGGACGGCTTCAATCTGCTTTTCAATTTCGCCGCCTTGGGCTGGTCGGTGGCGATGGTCATGTTCCCGCTGTACGTGACGCCACCCTATATCACGGTCGCCCTGGTGCCGCTGGTGCTCTTCGTCTTCAAGATGACCAAGAGCTTTCTCCTCTACCGCCGTCGTGTGATCGCCACGCTACGCCAGAGCTTCGCAGCCGGATTGGCCGGTTTGGCGCTGTCGCACACCATCTCGCGCGCCATGTTCGGTGGGCTGATCACGGGGAAGCTGGGCTTCTTCCGAACGCCCAAGAAGGCCGAGGCATCCGCCGTGATGCGCGCCCTGGCGGACGCGCGCGAGGAGGCCCTGTTCGGCTTTGCCTTCTGGTTGGCGGCGGGCTTGGTCATGATGCGTGACGACGCCTTTATGCTCGATGTGCGCATCTGGGCCTCGGTGCTGGTGGTGCAATCGATCCCCTATCTGGCATCGGTCGTGGTCGCGCTCATCAGCGCCGGGCAGCATCTTTCAGCCAGTCTGGTGGGGCCGATGCACGATATGGGGTGTCAGGACATCAAAGACGCTGAGCAGCCCGTGACGCGCGATGTCTAATTTGTTGTTTTTAAAAGATGGTCTAGGCTTAAGCTAGGCTGTATGCGATGGACGATCGCTGTTGACGCGGCGATCGTCCACGGGTTGGCCGTCACGATGCGAGTGTCGATGCGATCGGTATGTAGCGAAAGCCGGAGTATTTTTG
The DNA here is from genome assembly GCF_000224065.1 of Thiorhodococcus drewsii AZ1. Taxonomy (GTDB): domain Bacteria; phylum Pseudomonadota; class Gammaproteobacteria; order Chromatiales; family Chromatiaceae; genus Imhoffiella; species Imhoffiella drewsii. The sequence continues at coordinate 28,956 of NZ_AFWT01000031.1, read as the reverse complement.
TGCTCATTAGGGTTTACCCCATATAGGGTTTTCACTTAGACTTGCGAGGTTAATAATTCTGGCGTCGTCGTTGCGTTGACTGTACGAATGAACGTGGCGTCTGTCGCAATGAGGTTTGCCCCATGAAAAAAACCTTTGCCACGGTCGCTCTCTTAATGCTGCTGCTACCCGTCGGCAGCGACGCAATGGCTCGAGGCGGCATCGGCTATGTCCAGAAGGGCATCGCTTCCTACTATCACGACAGTCTCAACGGCCGCCGGACGGCCAGCGGACAGGTCTACAACAAGAATCGACTGAGCGCGGCGCACAAGACCCTGCCATTGGGCTCCAAGGTCCGTGTCACCGACACCAGGACCGGACGCAGCGTCGTCGTCAAGGTCAACGACCGCGGTCCCTTCGTCAAAGGCCGTATTATCGACCTCTCCAGAAAGGCCGCTCGCGAACTCGGAATCGTCAAGAGAGGGGTTGCCAGGGTCGAACTCAAGGTCCTGAGCGTCCCCTCGGCCTCCGGCTCCTGATCGGGGGCATGTCTTCGTTCCCGCTCTAGTACTTCGCACCTGAAATTCACTGGTAAATTTACGCCATCAGTGGCTTGCCGATGTAGGTCCAGCGGAAGGGTTTGGCGAGAGTCTGGTTGAAGAAATCAACGAATTCGAGGATCCGCTGCTTGAGCGCCTCGGTGGATGAAAACCGTCCGCGCTTGAGCAGTCGTCGGGCCAGAATGCCGAACCAGATCTCGACTTGGTTGAGCCAGGAGCAGTGCTTGGGGGTATAGACGAAGCGGATGCGGTGCGTGGGAATCCTGGAGGAATGCGGCCCGGGAGGCCATGCTTTTGAGGATGCCGTCCTGGCCTTTGTGACCGAGATCCGTCTTGATCTCACAGCGCTCGAGCGACGAACTCCACCAGGCTGGCCGACTGGTGGATGTTGAGCTGATCGCAGATGAAGATCCATTCGCCTTGAGGATCGGTGTCGACGGTGGCGGTGAGATGGGCGAGGAAGTCGGCTTCGGTGCGGGTGTCGCCGATGGAGGGCGCGAGGATCTGCCCGGTGGCGACCTCGAAGTTGGCGATCAACGCTTGGGTGCCGTGGCGCGTGTATTCGAACTCGACGGCTTGGGGACGGCCTGGACGCGTCGGATGTGACGGATGGATCGGCTCCAGGGCCTGAATGCCGGTCTTCTCGTCCGTGGAGATGACATGCACGCCCTGCTCATGGAGTTCCTGTGCTTGATGATAGAGGGTGCACACCGTGCGGACCTCCTCGCGAAAGGCCGCCTCGTCAGGAATCTTGGGATTGAGCCAGTAGCGGGTCCGATGCGGCTTGAGGTCTGCCTGATTTTAAAATACGGCCGATTGTCGTGGCCGAAATGGTTGGCGCAATGCCGCGCTGGATCGTCTCGCGCACCAAATCCTTGCGCGTCCAGTGGGTCAAGGGAGGGGGTGGTGTTTCGCAGGCCAGGGCGATGATCTGGCAGATCTGCTCGGGCGTGAAATCGCCTGGAGCCCCGGAGCGCGGACGATCGGCCAGTACCTCCTCGATCACCGCGCGCAGGCGCTTGGGCTGACCCGCTACGGCGGCGAGTCGGTCGTGGGCGTCGAACCAACGCCGCCGCCACTGCCCGACGCCGTCTTCGTTGACGCCGAGGGTGAATGCAATGTGCTTGTTGGTCTCGCCGTCAGCGGCGCTCAACATCATCTGCGCGCGTTGGACCAAGCGGTGGGGGCTTTTCGCGACTGCGCGCGATGCGTTCGAGCTCTGCACGTTGCTCCGGGCAGAGAACAATCAAAGGGGCTGGACGGGCGATGGCGGGCGACTCCTCTGGCTGGGGTTGGATCGTCGCCTGCCATTATCCCGGCAATTTCAGGTCTGTGGTACTAGTCAGCGGGCGTCGCTACTCCCATCGAAAGAACCGGGCCGCGATTCCCAGGAAGAGTGCCGCGAGTCCCAACAGCAGTCCGATCTGGGGTAGTACGTCCAGCACTCCGCCACCATCGATCATGATCCCACGCGCGGCATCCACCAAATAGGTCAGAGGCACCAGTTGCGAGAGGTTTTGAGCCATCGCGCTGGTTCCGTCCACCGAGAACCAGATCCCCGAGAGCAACAGCATGGGCCAGGACACCAGGTTAAGTATGCCGTCCGCGACCTCTTCCGTGCGTAGCCGCGCCGAGACGATGAGTCCCAGGCTGATGAAACAGAGTGCTCCGGCGACATAGATCAGGATGAGCGCGAGATAGGATCCGTGCATGGGTGGGTGCAGGAGCAGTGCAGCTCCGAGATAGACCACCAGGCTTGCCCCCATCACCACCAGAAGTCGCGAGATCACCTGGGCGGTCAGAAACTCCCAGGGTGTCAGCGGTGTGGCCTTGAGTCGTCGCAGCACGCCGTTCTTGCGATAGCGCACCACTACCCAGCCGACGCCCCAGAGACTGGAGAACATGAGGTTCATCGCCAGCACGCCTGGTAAGGCCCAGTCCACATAGCGCAGTGCCTTGCCCTCCAGTGTGCGGCGCTCGGGTACAGCCTGAGTGGGTGTCGCGTAGGCCCCTTGCAGCAGTCGCTCGGCTACATAGCCGTTCGTCGAGTCGCGGTTGACCCAGTAGGTGGGCGCTCCACGCAGATCGAGCAGCAGATCCAACTGGTGACGCTCGACCTTGGGTATGGCGGAGTCGGGCGTCGTAAAGGGAATGAAGCGGACGTGGTCGAGTCCGAGGAAGGGCGAGGAGACGCTGGCGAGATCTCCTCCTGGAGTGACGACACCGACCTTGAGCTGAGCGCTGCCCTGTTCGTCTGGGAAGAGAAAGGCGAAGGCCATCACCATGACGATGGGCATCAGGATGTTCCAGCTCAGGCCAGCGCGGTCGCGATAAAACTCGCGATTGCGGGCGACCAGGATCGCGAGCGTTCGGTGCCACCGCATCCCTTAATGCTCCCTGTTGTGTTTCGATTCGATGTCAGGCACGCAATGCGTGTCCGGTGAGTTTGAGGAAGAGATCCTCCAGATTGGGGATGTCCACTCTCAGTGCGCTGAGATCCGCGCCCAGTCGTTCCAGATCGGCGATCGTGGCGGTCACCTCTTCGGCGAAGAGTTCGATCTCTCCATCCCGGGCCACGGCGCCCGGCGGCAAGGGCGTGTCCTCGGGCCAGGCCGAGTCCGGCAGCCGAACCACCCGCGCCGGGAAGTGCTCGCCGATCAGCTGGCTCGGTTCGCCCTCGGCGATAACGCGGCCTCGATCGACGATCGCTACACGATCGCAGAGTCGTTCCGCTTCCTCCATGTAATGGGTCGTCAGCAGCACCGTGGTGCCGCGCCGCTTGACGCGCTCGATCAGGCCCCAAAAATTGCGGCGCGCCTGTGGATCGAGTCCGGTGGTCGGTTCGTCCAGAAAGACCAGTTCCGGGTCGTTGACGAGCGCGATGGCGAGCAGCAGCCGCTGGCGCTGGCCACCCGAGAGCTTGCGGGTGTCGCGATCGAGGATCTCGGCGAGGTTGCAGATGTGGATCAGCGCGTCGCGATCGGCCGTGCGGCGATAGAGGCTTGCGAACATCTTGAGCGACTCGCCGACGGTCTGGAAGTCCTGTAGGGCGGTGGCCTGGAACTGGATGCCGATCCGTTCGTGATAGTCCCGGTCCAGTGGGCGGCCCTTGTAGAGCACCTGGCCCGAGGTCGGTTTCTGGATGCCTTCGAGCAATTCCAGCGTGGTCGTCTTGCCGGCCCCGTTGGGACCGAGCAGGCCGTAGCACTGCCCGGGCTCGACCCGTAGACCGATGCCGTCGACCGCGCGCACTCCGGGATAGAGACGAACCAGATCCCGGGCCTCGATCAATGGGTTCATGCTTGCGTCTTATCCTGTGTTGCGCATGCCGGCGGCGATGGCGTTGATGGATCGTAGCAGCGGGTCCAGCCATTCCTCGCGCTGTTCCTCGTCCTCCTCGGCCCGGTAACGCTCCAGCAGCGAGACCTGAATGTGGTTCAGCGGATCCAGATAGAGATTGCGGCGAGCCAGCGAGAGATGCAGGTCGGGCGTTTCCTCCATGAGGACGCGCAGTCCGGCCACGTTCAGGACTTGGGTCACGGTGCGTCGGTGCTCTTCCTCGATCATACCGAAGATATGAGCGGCGCGTTCCCGATCCTCTGCGAGTCGGGCGTACTGGCGCGCGATCCGCATCTCGGCCTTGAACAGCGACATCTGGGTGTTGGACAGGAGCGAGCGGAAATAGGGCCACTCCTGATACATCTTCTGCAGCTTGGCCAGACGTTCCAGGTCGTTGCCTCGGTAGCGCTCGATCGCCTGGCCGATGCTGAACCAGGCAGGAATGGTGTGTCGCGACTGACCCCAGCCGAAGACCCAGGGAATGGCGCGAATGGATCCGAGCGAGCGGTCGGCCTTCTTGCGGTGCGAAGGGCGCGAGCCGATGTTGAGCAGGCCGATGCCGTCGAGTGGTGTGCACTCGTAGAAATAATCGAGAAAACCTTCGGTGTCGCGGACCAGGGCGCGATAGGCCTCCTCGCCGTATCGGGCCAGCTCGTCCATGATGCCGAGATAGTCGTTGCGCGCCTCGTCTGGCGGCTCGATGAGGCAGCGGCTGGCCTTGATCAGACCGCTGACGCCCATGGTCAGCTCATAGCGGGCCGTTTCCGGATTGGCATAGCGGTAGGACAGTACCTCGCCCTGTTCGGTGAATTTGATCTGGCCATGCACCGTATCGACCGGCTGGGCCATGATCGCCTCGTGCGTGGGGCCGCCGCCCCGTCCGACGGTGCCGCCGCGACCGTGGAACAGTCGGCAGGCTACGCCCCGGTCGTCGGCGAGTGCGATCACCTTGTTCTGGGCCTCGTAGAGGTTCCAGCTCGCCGAAAGGATGCCGCCGTCCTTGCAGGAGTCGGAATAGCCCAGCATGACCTCTTGCTGATTGCCGGACGCCTTGAGCAGGGACTGATAGGTTGGGTTGTCGAACAGGGTGCTCATGACCTGGTCGATGTGGCTCAGGTCCTCGATGGTCTCGAACAGGGGCGAAACCTGCAGGCTGCAGAACCAGCCCTGACGGTCCTTGCCGACCAGTCCGGCGAGACGGGCCAGTAGCATCACCTCCATGACATGGCTGGCCGCGTGGGTCATGGAGATGACGTATTGGCCGAAGACCTTGTCGCCCACCTCGGCGCGCATCCGCGCCATGACCTCGAAGACCTCCAGGGTCTCGCGCGTCTCGGGGGTTAGCGTCGCCTTGTCGATGACGAACGGATGGGGGTGGGCGACGGCCTCGGCCAGCGCCATGAGACGCTGTTCCTCGCTGAACGCCTGGTAATAGGGCGCGCCGGGCTGGCGGGCGAAGAGTTCGGTCACCGCCTGGGTGTGACGGGTAGATTCCTGGCGGATGTCCAGGTGGACCAGATGGAAGCCGAACGATTCGGCCAGACGGATCAGGTCTTGCAGCGGACCGCTGGCCGCGCTGGCGTCTCCGTGGTGGATCAGCGAGTCGCGGATCAGATAGAGATCGTTCAAGAAATCGCGGTCGCTGGCGTAGCCCGCCGGCAGTCCCTCGTCGTCGTGTCCCTCCATGCGGCTGTGCAGTCGGTCCAGGTTGGCCTGGAGTCGGTGCCGCATCATGGCGAGTTTGCGACGGTAGGGCTCGTAGAGGAACAGGCGTTGGCTCTGTCCCATGGTGTCGATCCAGTAGTCCTCGTCGGAGTCGAGGCTGTCGAGGAAGGCAGGGGAGGGCTGGCAGAGCGAACTCGAATGGCTGAGCATCCGACGCAGGCGTTTCAATCGGTCGAGATACTCCTCCAGGATCAGCTCGGCGTGCATGCGCACGGCCAGTTCCGTGGTTTCGGGTTTGACGAACGGATTGCCGTCACGATCGCCACCGATCCAGGAGCCGAAGCGGATGAAACTCGGGACCTTGATCCCGGTCTTGGGACCGTAGGCGCGTCGAACCGACTTTTCCAGAAAGCGATAGATGTCCGGGACCGCCTCGAACAGTGATTCACGGAAATAGTGGAGTCCCTGGCGAATCTCGTCGGTCACCTGGGGCTTGTGGACACGGACCTCATCGGTCTTCCAGAGGACCTGGATCTGGGTCAGGATCTCCTGCAGCTTTTCCTCCAGCTCCTCTTCGTTGAGTCGGCGGCGATGCAGATCCTGGGCGATGAGAAAGATGCGTCTGAAGTTGTCCGATATGGTGCGTCGCTTGGACTCGGTCGGGTGCGCGGTAAAGACGGGAAGGTAAACGAGATGTTCCAGCAGGCTTTGGAAGTTCTCGGGACTCACTCCGTCTTCCTGGAATTGGCGGACCGTGTCGTCGAAGGAGCCAACCCACAGTCGCTCGCCCGCCGAGATACGATCCATGCGCTTGAGATGGGCGTTGAGTTCCTCGGCCGTGCTGACCAATCCGAAATAGATGTTGAAGGCGCGGATCACCTCGGACAGGGTCTGGGGATCCAGTGCTTCGATGCGTTTCATCAGCCGATCGCGTAACTCGGAGTCTTCCTGCTCGCGTAACTGCATGAAACCGTCGCGCAACCGCTCCACGATCACCAACACGCGCTTGCGGCTGTGTTCGCGTAGCACCTCGCCCAGGAGGGCGGTAAACAACTGAACATCGCGTTCTAGCGTCTGTTCCGGGGAAATTTCGTTCATCGGGGCGATACTCGATGCCGGCGGCCTCGGAATGGGGCCGGTGAGCTTGGGATACTACCTTGCCCCACGCCGACGGACAAAAATGGGCTGTTGCCAGCCGCCAGCCGCCAGCTTTCAGCCTCCAGCCGTCAGCCATACAATCTTGCTGGTAGCTGGTAGCTGGTAGCTGGTAGCTGGTAGCTGGTAGCTGGTAGCTGGTAGCTGGTAGCTGGTAGCTGGTAGCTACGTCAGTCGCAGCGCATGCACGCTGAAGAGCTGATGGGGATCGGTCCAGACACGCTCGGGTTGGAATCCGGCATCTCTGGCCAGTGCGTGGAAGTCGTCGAGTCCGTATTTATAGGAGCTCTCGGTGTGGATGGTCTCGTCCTGCCTGAAGTGGAAGGTGCTTCCCGCGACATGGACCTCTTGATCTCGGCGGCTGACCAAATGCATTTCGATGCGGCTGTGCTCTGCATCGAAGAAGGCCCTGTGCGAGAAGGCATCCAGGTCGAAGTCGGCGTCGAGCTCGCGATTGATGTGGGCGAGCAGGTTGAGGTTGAAGTCGGCCGTGACGCCCTGGGCGTCGTTGTAGGCGGCATTCAGCGTCTCGGGATCCTTGCGCAGATCCACGCCGATCAGCAGGCGACCGCCCGATCCCAGTACCTTGCCGACCCGTAGCAGGAAGCGGAGTGCCTCGTCCGGGTCGAAGTTGCCGATGCTAGATCCGGGGAAGAAGGCGGTGAGATGCGACCAGTCGGGGTCGAGCGGCAGCTCGAAGGGGACCGAGTAGTCGGCGCAGGCGGCCCGAATCCGCAGCCAGGGGAAACGCCCGGCGAGCGTTCGCGCCGAGTCGAGCAGATGGTCGCGCGAGATGTCGACCGGAACATAGACTTCGGGCTGTAGCGCGGCGAGCAGTGTCTGGATCTTGAGGCTGCTGCCGCTGCCGAGTTCGATCAGCACCCGATGGCGACCGAGGAGGTCGGCAATCTCGGTGCCGTGCGCGCGCAGGATCTCGATTTCGGTACGGGTCGGGTAATACTCGGGCAGTTCGGTGATGGCGTCGAACAGTTGCGAGCCGCGCCGATCGTAGAACAGCTTGGGCGGAAGGCGTTTTTGGGTCTGGGAGAGTCCGGTGAGCACCTCGGCGCGCACGTCGGAGGGTGTCGGGTGGTAGTCGTGGAAGCGGATTCGCTCGGACGGGCTGGCGCCGCTGTCTCGATGCTCCGATTCTCGGGTGTCCTTGGGGGTGCGACGCGTTGCTGCAGCGGTGGTCATTGGATGGTCTCCGCGAGTCGGAATCCTTTGAATTGCCAGCGTTCGTGAGGATAGAAAAAGTTGCGGTAGCTGAGCCGAGCATGATCGCGCGAGGTCGCGCAGGATCCGCCCCGCAGTACCATCTGGTTGCACATGAACTTGCCGTTGTATTCGCCGAGCGCGCCCGCTGGAGCGCGATATCCCGGGTAGGGCAGATAGGCCGATCCCGTCCATTCCCAAACGTCGCCGAAGAGCTGTTTCAGACCGTCGGCCTGTTCCGCTGGACGCGGATGCAGCCAGGCGGCGTCGACGAAGTTGCCGGCAATGGGGCGATCCGAGGCCGCACGCTCCCATTCCGCCTCTGTGGGCAGCCGTTTGCCGGCCCAGGTGGCGAAGGCGTCGGCCTCGTAGTAGCTCAGGTGACAGACCGGCTCGGCCGGATTCAGCGGGCGCAAGCCTCCCAGTGTCATGATCCGCCAGTCGCTGGGAGCGGCGTCGGGTTGGCCCTCCCAGTAGAGCGGACACGTCCAGCCCTCGCGCCGGATGGTCGCCCAGCCGTCCGAGAGCCAGAAGGCCGAATTGCGGTAGCCGCCGTCGGCGATGAAGTCGAGATACTCGCCGTTGGTGATGGGGCGGTCGGCGATCGCGAAGGGTTCGAGGAAGACGCGGTGGCGTGGGCGCTCGTTGTCGTAGGCAAAGCCTTCCGGGCCGGCCCCCAGCTCCATGAGTTCGGCGTCGAAACGGGTCCAGGTGAGCGGGGAGGGATTCGCGATCGGCGCCAGGGGCAGGTCCGCCCGGTAGGCCGGTCGCAGTGGGTTGTGTGCAAAGTGCCGCTTGATGTCCGTGACCAGCAGCTCTTGGTGTTGCTGTTCGTGATTCAGTCCGATGCCCAATCGCATCTGCACCTTGGGCCAGGCGTCCGAGGGACAGGTTGCGATCAAGCGCTCCATGGCGTCGTCGACATGGTGGCGGTAGTCATAGACCTCGGAAACGCTCGGGCGTGACAGCAGTCCACGTTCGGAACGCGGCCAGAAACCGGTGCAGGTCTGTTCGTAATAGCTGTTGAATAGATATTCGAAGCGCGGATGAAAGACCGGGTAGTCGGGAAGAAAGGGGCGCAGCAGAAAGGTCTCGTAGAACCAGGTGACGTGGGCCAGATGCCATTTGGGCGGGCTGGCCTCCGGAACCGTCTGAAGTCCATAGTCTTCTATGATCAGTGGCTCGCAGAGTTGCTCGCTGAAACGACGGATGCGTTGGAAATCGCGCCCCATCGCGAGTCGGTCCGTCTCTGCATGGTCCTTGTGTCCCGGTCTGTCCTGCTGCATGTCATCCTCGTCGAGTTCAGTGCCAGGTAGCACAGAATGCGGCCTAGCCGGATGATTTCCAGCCTGTGATGCCGCGCGTTGTCTCTGTCCCTCTTCGAATCGGACGTCGGCCGATGCGAGTGCTTGCCGATCTCGGAGTGTCGCAGGCGTTTCGGAAATACGGCAACTTGATGTAGATGCGAATACATTCGCACCTAAGAGCATCTGGAATCTGTTGCTGGATGATTCCTTCGCTTGGGTGCGATCCGCGAACGGTTCGATGATGCCATTGGCCTATTGCAGACGTTCGTGGGTGCCGGATAGCCTCTCCTTCAGTGGCTATGGAAGGATCGAGCGGTCTCGCTGTCGAAGCGTTATCGGCCCGACGCAGGTCGGGCTGTGGAACGGGTACGGGTGCCCCAAATTAGGCGAGGCAAGGCCCTTTTTAGACTCGAACCATTGGCGATGCACCCTGAAGGGGGTTCGCAGCCTGGAGTAGATGATGACGCGCAATCCATTCTTTCCGACATTCTCCGATCTGCCCGGCGAGCTCGCCATCTTTCCGCTTCCCGGCGCTGTGGTCATGCCAGGGGTCCAGTTGCCGCTCAACATCTTCGAGCCAAGATATCTGAGCATGGTGTGGGACGCTCTGGCGTCCGACCATCTCATCGGCATGGTCCAGCCGACGAGTGAAGCAGCCCTGGAGGATGCTCCGGAGATCCATCGCGTCGGTTGTGCCGGTCGGATTACCTCCTACAGCGAGACCTCGGACGGGCGTATCGTCCTGGTCCTGAGCGGGGTGTGTCGTTTTCAGGTGCGCGAGGAGATCGAGGGATGCAAGGGGTACCGCCGCGTCTCGGTCGATTGGGAGCGGTTCGCCGTAGACTATCACTCCGAGGGTGAGGTCATGGCAGACCGCTCCGGTTTTCTGACCTCGCTCAGGTCCTATTGTAAGCTGAACTCAGTGGAGATCCCCTGGGACGATCTCGACAAGATGAGCGACACGGATCTCACCAATCTGCTCTGTGCCCATCTACCCTTGAGCCCGGAGGACAAGCAGGCGCTCGTCGAGACGCTATCGATGGGCGAGCGCGCAGCCTTGATGCGCGGTCTCCTGGACATGGCCTCCGTTTCCAGTATGCGTGTCGCCGAGCATCGTCACTGAGTGGGTTTTGCTCCGGAGTGCGATCAGTTCAGCTGTTCCAGCAGCTCGACCAGCACCTTCTGTTCGAGGGGCTTGACCAGATGCCGATCGAATCCTGCCGCCAAGGAGCGTTCCTTTGCCTCCTCGTGACCCAGTCCAGTGAGGGCGATCAGCATGAGTCGTTCCGGATCCGGAAATTCCGCACGTAGCCGGCGAGCCAGTTCCAGACCATCGATGTCTGGAATGCCGATATCCAGGAAGGCGACCCGAGGACGAAAGCGCCGGACCGCAGCGATGCCGTCGGCACCCGAATTGGCCGTTTCCACCTGATAGCCCAGGATCTCCAGCAGCAGGGCCAAGGCGCCGGCGACGTCTGGGTTGTCGTCGACGACCAGGATGCGCTTGGAATTGGATGCTGGGTTGGGCTCGGCGCAATCGATGGGGGCCGGCTCCTGCGCGCTCGCCTCGGAAGGCTGTAGCCGAGGCAGATGCAGTCGCATCTCCGTGCCCTGTCCGACGCCCGTGCTGATGGCGTCAAGCCGTCCCCCGTGCATCTCGGTCAGACGCCGGGCGATGGCCAGCCCAAGCCCGAGTCCACCGCTCGGGGTATCGATGGGGCGCATCCCAGGGGAGAAAAGCTTAAAGAGCGAATCGATCTGTTCCTGGCTCATCCCTTGACCATTGTCGCTGACCCGAATCCTCACCTCGTCGGCTGTCGACTCGGTTTCGACGCTGACCCGGCCGCCCTCCGGGGTATATTTGGCCGCATTGACCAGCAGGTTGAGCAGGACCTGGGAGAGGCGGACCGAGTCCCCCTCGACCTGGACCTGCGGATCGGGAAGCGTCCAGGTGAAATGGTGGTGACGTTCGTCCATCAAGAAGCGCACACCGTCGACGACCTGCTGGACCATGTCGCTGATCTGAACCGGGCGATGCTCCAGCTCCAGTCGCCCGCTGACGATGCGCGAGACGTCGAGCAGGTCGTCCAGGAGGCGTCCCATGTGGGCCGTCTGGCGGTCGAGCAGTTCGACCGCCCAGTGGATGCGCGTATCCTCGCCGATTCCGACCCGACGGATGATTTCGACCGCATTGCGGATGGGGGCCATTGGATTGCGCAGCTCGTGACCCAGCATGGCGAGGAACTCGTCCTTGCGTCGATCGGCCTTCCGCATGGCCTCCTCGGCGGCCTTTTCCTTGCGGATGTCGCGGGTGACGGTCGCGAACCTCATGGGGCGGCCGGTTTCGGGATCGTCGATTCGCAGTGCGTCCCAGTAAACGTCGATCGGCTCTTCGGTGACGAAGTGACGGAAACGGATCTCCCCGGCCCAGCGGCCCTCGTTCATGACGGTCGGAAGCACGGTTTCCTTGGCGAACGGCAGATCCTCGGCGAAGATGAAATCCAGGATTTGCGTCGTCCGAACGGACGCGTCGCCGTCCAGTCCGACCAACTTCTGGCCCGCGTGATTGATATAGATGCCGCGCTCGTTCAGGTCGGCAACCCCGATGAAATCGGATGAGCACTCGACGACGGTGGCCAGTTCGCGTGCGCGCGCCTCGGCTTGGCGTCTGCCCGTAATATCGATGGCGGCTGCGATCGTTTTCAGCGGATATCCCGCTGCGTCACGGATGAAGGCGGCGTTGACCAAGGCCCAGACGACCTGTCCGTCCTTGCGGATATAGCGTTTTTCGGTGAAATAGTCGTCCTTTTCCTGGCGCATGGCGCGCTGGAAACTCACCAGATCCTGTTCGCGGTCTTCCGGGTGAGTCAGGTCGTAGAAGGTCATGCCGAGCAATTCGTCGACCGAATAGCCGAGCAGTCGGCAGAGCTGCTGATTCACATGCAGGATGGCGCGGGTTTCCGGGTCCACGAGCGCCATTCCGACGGTCGCCAGCTCGAACATGAGACGGAACTGATTCTCGCTTTCCCGCAATGCGTGTTCCATTTGCATCCGATCCGTGACATCACGATTGCTGGCGCGCTTTCCGGCGAATGCGCCATTCGATTCGAAGACCGCCTGACAGATCTGCTCGATCCAACGGATCTCGCCGTCCGGTCGCAGGATGCGAAAGGTCAGGGTATCCGGTTCCCTGTCTCGACAGCGCTGTAACAGATGTCGTGCGACCATCGCCCGATCTTCGGGATGGATGATTCTATCCAGGAGTTCGGGGTCGAGGAAGAAGGCCGTCGGCTCGCGCCCCGTGACGCGCTCGCTGGAAGGCGACATCCAGCGCAGGCATCCGTCGGGCGAAATCCAGTATTCCCAGTCGTACGTGTAGTCCGCCGCCAAGCGATAGCAGTCGGCGCTGTTTGCGCTCGCCTCCTCGGCCCGCAGCAGATCGGTCACGTCGAGGACGCAGACCATAAGGTGGCTCGGGGTGCCGTCGGCGGTTTTCACCGGGGTCAATGTGAGGTCGAACCGTCGGGCTCCGGTCGGCTCGCGCAGCGTCAGTCCACGGCGTTCTGCCGTCCCCCTTTCCCAGACGTGTCGTGCGGCACCAATGAACGCTGTGTCGCTGGTGAGGCGTTCGGTCCATGCCCCAGCTGGGTTCGTCTCGGGGGACGTTTCGTGCAGGGTGTCAGAGGTATAGAGCCAGGTCGGCTTCAGCTCGGCATCCAGGATGCACAGGCCGATGGGGATGCCCGTATCGATTTCTGGCGATCGGCGCTGGTCTAGGTGGAAGGTGGTCGGGTCGAGAGGCAAGAGGGGGGATCTTCTAAGCTATGGTCCCAACGTTCCGTGAAGATACTCGTGGTACATGGAGGCTTCAACCTTGAAAATGGTCGCTCGGATGTCTAATTCAGCCTCCAATGACATCAGGCAAAAATAGGGGATCACGAACATGGCTGTCACACTGACCGAAGCGGCCGCTCAACACGTTTCCAACATGCTCGCCAAGCGTGGCACAGGGGTCGGCCTGCGCGTCGGAACCAAGAAGAGCGGATGCAGCGGCTACGCCTACGAGGTCGATTACGCAGACGATTTGGCTTCCAGCGATCGGATTTTCGAGAGCCATGGGGTTAAAGTAGTCGTCGACGAGGACAGTCTTGGGCGGATCGACGGAATGGAGATCGATTTCGTCAGATCGAATCTGCTCAATCAGGGCTTCGAGTTTCGCAATCCGAACGCCAAGAATCCATGCGGCTGCGGCGAATCCTTCGGCGTCTGAGCCTGTTTCGGATCGCATACGGGCCGCTCGGATGGCGAGCCTATAAACAGACATGCGCGACAGGGGACAGATGCGGGACACAGAAATCAGCGACATCATCGACGACTTCGAACTGCTCGGTGATTGGGATCAGCGTTATCAGTATTTGGTCGAGCTCGGTGAGCGGTTGGCGCCCATGGATCCGGAAGACAAGACCGACGCCAATCGGGTCATCGAGTGCATGAGTTTGGTTCACGTCTGTGCCCGCCAGGATTCGGCTAGGGCGGATCGTGTTCAGTATCAGGGCGATTGCGATACCGCCATCATCAAGGGGGTCGTCGCGTTGCTGGTCGGGCTCTTCTCCGGCAAGACGCCCGCCGAGATCGAGACACTCGATGTGGATGCTTTGTTCGAGGGGCTGCATCTGCAGGAGCATCTCAGCCCCAACCGTCATGTTGGTGTCTATGCCATCGTCAACAAGATGAAACGCCAGGCGCTCGCCTTGGCGGCCTGATAGGCCGCGATAGAACGTGATCGATTCCGAGGCGGAGGATCTTGTTCGGATGATTGAGCGGGCGGGCGTTGCAGGTTGTTGCTCCGTCTCCGTGCTTCCATGACCCATTGATGCTTGCGCGCCTGGCCGTGACTGGTCGGGCGCGCAGGCATGGGGTTTATCCCAGTCGGATCGGCAGTGACCGAACCGGTTCTCCGGTCAGAGAGAACAGTGCATTGGCGACGGCTGGAGCCATGAGGGGCGAGGCGAGTCCGCTGACGCCGCCAGGCTCCGCATCGCTCTTCACGAGATGAATGGTGACGTCCGGCATCTCGTTTGCTTTGAGTAGCGGATAGTCCCGAAGTGTCGATTGGTCGACCCGTCCCTTGGTCAGCGTGATCTCGCCTTTGAGTGCCGAAGTCAAACCGAATGCGATTCCGCTTTCGATCTGGGCGCGAACGATTTCCGGATTGACGGCCTGTCCGCAATCGACGGCACAGATGACCCGTCGGACCCTTACCTTGGTTTCTTCGATGGACACCTCCGCAATCGCAGCGATCAGGCTGCCGAATGCCTCCATGAGCGCGATGCCGCGTCCTCGACCGGGTGCGGGCGGGTTGTCCCAATCCGCTTCCTCGGCCGCTCTGTTCAAGAGATTCAGCAGACGCGGCCGGTCGGTCAGATGGTCGCGTCGTAGCTGGAGAGGATCCTTGCCCGCGATATGGGCCAGTTCGTCGAGGAAGCATTCGGTGGCGAAGATGTTGTGTCCCTGTCCGCCGCCAGGCCAGAGCCCGATCGGTACCGGTGTATCGGCGCGGCGGTACTCGACACGGCGGTGGGCAACGCTGTAGGGCAGATCGGTCGCCCCGGCCATCATAAAGGGGTCGACGCCATTCGTGATCTGGTCCGGTGCGATACGCGCCAGAACGGAGGGGCCAGCGACGCGATGGAACCAGGCGGTCAATCGTCCCTCGGCATCGATGCCGCCGCGCAGTCGGTGGAGGCTCATCGGTCGGAAAAAATCGTGGCGCAGATCGTCCTCGCGCGTCCAGATCACCTGCACTGGGCGCTTGAGTTCCTTTGAGAGTTCGACCGCGTCCACGATGAAATCCTGCTCGCGACGGCGTTCGAAACCGTTGCCGAGGAAGGTCGTGTGGACGGCGATTCGATCCGCCGGGAGTCCGGTGATGCGTTGAGCCGTCGCCCGCGCCCTGGCTTGGGACTGGGTGGGGACATAGAGATCGCAGTGGTCGCGGCGGACATCCGCCGTGCAGTTCATGGGTTCCATACAGGCGTGGGCCTGGAAGGGAACCTCGTAGATCGATTCGATCTGATGGGGTGAGGCGTTCAGTGCCGCGCTGACATCGCCTTTCTTATAGGCGACGGCGGCGCGTCCCTTGAGCGCGATCCGCAGACGGTTGCGGATGCGCTGGGTGTCTGCTGCGAGGTTCGTGGACGGACGGGTCGTGATTTCCAATGTCTCGCGACCACGCAACGCGGCCCAGCTGGACTCAGCGATTACGGCGATTCCGTAACGGACTGCGAAGACGTTCAGGACTCCGGGGATCGCGCGCGTGGCGTTTTCGCGCCAGTTGGTGATGTGTCCGCCGATCAGATCGCAGCGTGCGATCGAGGCATAGAGCATCTCGGGAAGCCGGACGTCGAGTCCGAAACGCGCGGCGCCAAGTACCTTGTCCGGTGCATCGATCCGTCGTTGCGTGGTGCCGATCAGGCTCCAGGTACCGCTTGGCTTGAGCGCGGGCAGGGCGGGCAGCGGTAGCTTGGCGGCTGTGGCAGCTAGCTCGGCATAGGAGAGGCTGCGCTGATCGTCGAGTAGGTGGATCACTCCGCGCCGCGCCTCACAGCGGCTTTCTGGCACCGACCAGATCGCCGCCGCTGCCGTGATCAGGAGTTGGCGGGCCACGGCCCCGGCCTCGCGCAGAACCAGCCAGGCATCGCGGATCGAGGTGCTCTCTCCCGTCGCCTGCTCGCCCAATAGGTGGTTGATGTAGGCCGCATCGACCGGAGCCTGTTCCACCCGGATCTGATCGAGTCCGACCTCCAGTTCTTCCGCCAGCAGCATCGCCAGGCTGGTCGTGACCCCCTGTCCCATCTCCGAACGGGCGACGACCAGCTGGATACCGCCATCGCGATGGATACGGATCCAGGCATTGGGTGCAAGGGTCTCCGGGCCGTCATCCTGTTGCGGTTGATCTGGGGCGCTGGTTTCGGCCTGTGCCGGAAACAGGATGCCGAGCGCCAGGCCGCCGCCCGAAGCCGCCGCGACACGCAGCAGGGCACGCCGGCTCAGGCGCAGCTGGGCGTCTGAGTCAGCCATTTTGGGCCTCGGGATTGGACGCGCGGAGGATTGCGCGGCGGATGCGGTTGTAGGATCCGCAGCGACAGATGACCTCTGACATGGCGGTTTCGATCTGTGCGTCGGTGGGGCGCGGATGCGTCGCCAGGAGGGCGGCGGCCGTCATCAGCTGGCCGCTCTGGCAGTAACCGCACTGCGGCACCTCTTCGATGATCCAGGCCAGCTGAAGCGGATGGCGGCCGTCTGGAGACAGTCCCTCGATCGTCTTGACGGAGCGACCGGACGCCTCCGAGAGTGGGGTGATGCAGGCATTGACCGGCTTGTCGTCGAGATGGACGATACAGGCCCCACATTCACCCTCGCCGCAACCGTATTTGGTTCCGGTGAGTCCAAGATGGTCTCGGAGAACCCACAGCAACGGGGTATCCGGATCCAAGTCGAATTCCAGCGTCTCGCCATTCAGCGTTACGGAGATCATTGTGTCCCCAATCAAGATCAATCGAACAAAAGGCCGCTAGCATTGCAGATTTCGCTCGGCTGCGAAAGCGAGCCGGCAACCGGCGGCGCGCCGAGAGTCTACTGGCTCACGTTGGACTGGCAATCCCTGTTGCGGTTTGCGGTCGCGCATTAATCCGGGGATCTTTTCCCGAGTCCGCAACTCTAGAGTTCAGTGCCTTGTTGATGGGAGACTCCATCGAATTCTCCACCTGGTCTCGGCCTCATTCTCAACGGATATCTCTGTGCGCCATTTGGATAGTCTTTTGCTCATACACGGCCTCCCGCTCGCTATTCTGTTGTGTGGCACGCTCTGCATGGTCCCAGTCGGCCGCGCGGCGCCCGCAGATGGGGTTGTGGTCATGGTCGCCGAGGTTCAGCGCCAGACGCTCGCCGAGCCTGTCGAGGCGCTCGGAACCCTTCAGGCCAACGAATCGGTGGCTATTACCTCCAATGTGACCGAGACCATTTCGGCACTGCATTTCGACGATGGACAGCGGGTTCGCGCCGGGGATCTCCTGGTCGAGATGACCAATGCCGAGGAGCATGCCTTGCTGGAAGAGGCGCGGGTCCGTGCCGCCGAGGCGGAGCGTCAGTTTCGTCGTGTCAAATCGCTGGTCGCTCAGGGCTCGGCGTCGGAGTCGCTATTGGACGAGCGTCGACGCGATTTGGATGCGGCGCGTGCCATGTTGGTGGCGCTCGAATCCCGGTTGGCGGATCGTGTGGTCAAGGCACCCTTCAATGGGGTTCTCGGTTTGCGCAACGTCAGTCAGGGCGCCTTGGTCGAGCCGGGCGATCTCATCACGACGCTGGATGACGATAGCCGCATGAAACTCGACTTCTCGATTGCCAGCGTCTTCCTCGGGGCGCTTTCGCCTGGGATGACGATTTCGGCCAAGACGGCGGCCTTTCCCGAGCGGGTCTTCAAAGGGCAGGTGACGGGCATCGACAGTCGTATCGATCCGGTGACCCGCTCGGTCAAGGTGCGAGCGCTGATTCCCAATGCGGACGGGCGCCTCAAACCTGGATTGCTGATGCAGGTCGAGTTGCGGATCAATCAGCGCGAGACGCTCGTCATCCCCGAGGCCGCCGTTCAGCACCGCGGCGAGGAGCATTTCGTCATGCGGGTTTCGCGAGGGGAGGCGGGGCCGGTGGCGGAGCGCCGCGCGATCGCGACCGGGACGCGACAGGCTGGTGTGGTGGAGGTCCTGTCCGGTCTCGATCTCGGTGATCGGGTCGTGACGGACGGCAACGAGAAGGTCCGTCCCGGTCAGTTGCTGCGCATCCTGTCGAAGGCTGGGCAGGCGCGTCCCGAGGCATTGACGATGGAAGCGAGCCCGTGATCCTGTCCGATATCTCCATTACCCGGCCGGTTCTGGCCACCGTTCTCTCGCTGCTCTTGGTGGCCTTCGGGCTGGTTTCCTTCGATCGGCTGCCGTTGCGCCAATTCCCGGACACGGATCCACCCGTGGTCTCGATCGATACACTCTATCCGGGAGCGGCGGCGGCCGTCGTCGAGAGCCGTATCACACAGCTGATCGAGGACCGCATCTCCGGTCTGGAAGGCATTCGGACGCTCGAATCGAGCAGTGAAGACGGGCGCTCTCGCATCACGGTCGAGTTCGACATCGATCGCGACATCGATGGTGCCGCGAACGATATCCGCGACCGGGTCTCCAGCGTGTTGGATCAGTTGCCGGACGAGGCCGAGCCGCCTGAGATCGAGAAGGTCGACAGCAACGAAGACGTCATCATGTGGCTGAATCTGGTCAGCGATCGGATGTCGGTGCCGGAGTTGACCGATTATGCGCGGCGTTATCTGGTCGATCGCTTCTCGGTGCTGGACGGCGTGGCGCGCGTGCGTGTCGGCGGCAATCAGGTCTATGCCATGCGTGTTTGGCTCGATCGCAGCGCGCTCGCGGCACGCAACCTGACCGTGGCGGACGTGGAGGATGCCCTGCGCGCTGAGAATCTCGAATCGCCGGCGGGGGAGGTCGAGTCGATCGATCGCCAGTTCAGCGTGCGGCTGACCCGTGCCTTCGAGACTCCGGAGGATTTTGCGCGTCTGGTGCTGGCGCGCGGCAGCGGTGGGCATCTCACCCGTCTGGGTGATGTGGCGCGCGTCGAGCGTGGCACCGAAGAGGATCGTACCCTGTTTCGCGGCAATGGCGTGCCCATGGTTGGGCTCGGCATCATCAAGCAGTCCACCGCCAATACCATTTCCGTCGCCGATGCGGCCAAGGCCGAGATGGCGCGTATCAATCCGACTCTGCCGGAAGGTATGGCGCTCAAGCAGAGCTACGACACCTCTGTCTTCATCCGTGGCGCCATCAAGGAGGTCTACAAGACGCTGGGGATCGCCATCGGTTTGGTGGTGCTGGTGATCTTTCTCTTCCTCGGTAGTCTGCGCGCGACCCTGGTTCCTGCAGTGGCCGTACCCGTGTCGGTCGTGGCGACCTTTACGGTGCTGCTGGCGCTCGGCTTTTCGGTCAACATTCTGACCCTGCTCGCCCTGGTGCTCGCCATCGGTCTGGTGGTCGACGATGCCATCGTGGTGCTCGAAAACATCCATCGACGCATGGAGGACTATGGTGAAACGCCCTTGGTGGCCGCCTATCGGGGGACGCGTCAGGTCGGTTTCGCGGTCATCGCCACGACCATCGTGCTCTGCGCGGTGTTCGTGCCCATCTCCTTCATGGAGGGTGATATCGGTCGGATTTTCTCCGAGTTCGCCCTGACCATGGTTGCCGCCGTGCTCTTCTCGTCCTTCGTTGCGCTGTCCTTATCGCCCATGCTGGCGTCGAAGTTCCTGACGGCCACCGACTCAGGGCATCCGCGACGCGCCGCCTTGTCACGGGGCGTCGACCGTCTCTTTCAATCCCTTCGGCGTGTCTACGGCCTGGTGCTGCGTTGGCTGCTGCGTCGGCCCTGGATCGTCCTGGTTGGTCTGTTGGGAACCTTGGGGATCGCGGGCTGGCTGTTCGAACGCATTCCTCAGGCCTATACCCCGCGCGAAGATCGAGGGGCCTTTTTCATCTTGGTCAATGGTCCCGAGGGCGCCTCCTTTTCCTACATGCAGTCGTACATGGACGAGATCGAACGCCGTCTCATGCCCTACACCGAATCGGGCGAGGTGCTGCGTCTGTTGGTGCGCGCCCCGCGCTCATTCTCCAACACGGCGAGTTTCAATTCGGGCATGGTCGTCATCGTGCTCAACGACTATGCGCAGCGCCGCTCGGCCTGGACCATCATGGGCGAGGTGCGGGCCAAGCTTGGAGACCTGCCCGGCGTCAAGGCCTTTCCGATCATGCGCCAGGGCTTCGGCGGGCATACGCGTAAGCCGGTGCAGTTCGTCATTGGTGGCGGGACCTACGAGGAATTGGCCGCCTGGCGCGATACCCTGCTGGCCGAGATCGAGAAGGACAATCCGGGGTTGACCGGAATCGATTGGGACTACAAGGAGACCAAGCCGCAGCTGCGGATCGCGATCGACTACGACCGCGCGGCGGATCTCGGGGTCACCGTCAGTACCATCGGACGCACGCTCGAAACCATGTTGGGGTCGCGCAAGGTCACGACCTACCAGGATGAGGGTGAGGAATACGATGTGATCCTGGAGGGCGAGCGCGGTGAGCAGCGCACGCCCGGCAGCTTGGACAATCTCTATGTGCGCTCTGCCAGGAGCGATCAGCTGATTCCCTTGGCAAATCTGGTGCGTATCTCGGAAACGGCCGATTCCAGCACTCTGAAACGCTTCAACCGTGTGCGAGCCATTACCATCGAGGCCAACCTGAGCGACGACTTGGCCTTGGGCGATGCGCTGGCCTATCTGGATTCCAAGGCGAAGGCGTCTCTACCGGACCGCGTGCAGATCGATTACAAGGGCGACAGTCGTGATCTGCGCTCCAGCAGCGAGAGTGTGCTGTTCGTCTTTCTGCTCGGCGTGGTGGTGGTCTATCTGATCCTGGCGGCGCAGTTCGAGAGCTGGGTCCATCCGTTCATCATCATGCTCACGGTTCCACTGTCGATGGCGGGCGCCTTGATGGGGCTTTGGCTGTCCGATCAGACGCTGAACATCTACAGCCAGATCGGGCTCATCATGCTGGTGGGGCTGTCGGCCAAGAACGGCATTCTGATCGTCGAGTTCGCAAACCAGTTGCGCGATCAGGGGCGCGAGTTTCGGGATGCGTTGTTGGAGGCGTCGGATGTGCGTTTGCGCCCCATCCTCATGACAGGGATTACCACGGCAGCTGGTGCGATTCCGCTGCTGATGTCGAGCGGCGCGGGCGCCGAGACCCGCGATGTGATCGGCACCGTCATCCTGACCGGGGTGCTTGCGGCGACCTTCTTCACGCTCTTCGTGGTTCCGGTCGCCTATGATCTGCTCGCCCGCCGCACGGACTCTCCAGGCGCGGTTAAGCAGCGTCTGGAGCGGGAAAGCGGCTGAAGGCTAGATGATTCGGCGCGATCAGCGGCGCGATGTGCGGATTGCGCCGCTGGTTCGAATCAAGAAACTCGCGTCGGATCAGTCTTTCTTGGCGCCTTGCTCGATCCATTGCTCGATCGTTGCGATCTGAGTCTCGCTGATTGGATCCTTGCCATGCGGCATCCTGATGGATTGGTCGACCTCTCCCGCGACCAGCCGGTAGAGACTGCTAGACAGCGGGTCGCCAGCGACGACCACCGGGCCGAACTTGGTTCCCTTCATGACGGATTCATAAGACTCCACCAGGAAGCCGCTGGCCTCGAATCCTTGACCTCCCTTCAAATGACATTCGGCGCAGTGCGTGTTGAGGATGGGTTGAACATCCTTCTTGAACGTCACATTCGGCTGCTGCCCGCAGGCACTCAGGCACATCGCGAGCGGCAAGACGATAACGCTAGCGTTCATTGTCGTTTTCATCGTGTTACTCCTGCTCCGGCGAAAGATAAGGTCGCAGCTGCGCTCCCGCAGAGGGATCGCAGCGTCGTGATACCGCGTTCCGTGCGGTGATGACATTATTCGCTAACGGTGGAGCAAAACCATGATCGAGGCATCAGTTTAGGCGGAAAACCGCCTTTTTGTTGTGTTTGGGCAGGAGCGGAGCGGGTTTGTGGTTCTGGGCAATGGTTGGTGGATGTCGATCGATCGGTCGGCGATCTGTTCGATGCAGGCTGGTTCGCGGGCGTCCGCTATCTCGACGCGTCCGCGTTGGAAAGGTCATTGGACCGGTCTGAGGTGCAACAGGGGTTGATTTCGATCGTGACATGGGCCAATCCACAATGGGGCGGCAGCAGCTTTTTTATCTCGGAAGGCGATTTAGGGTCGTGAGATACGACCGAAATAGCTGCGGCGTACATGTCAGGTCCTATCGACCACAGGTGTAGGTCGGAGACGCAGTCTTGCGAATCCTGCTCGATCGCCGTGCGAATCTTCGAGCGAATCGTCTCTGGGCCTTGTCGATCGACCAGGACTGCGCTTGTCGTTTCCAGCAGGCGCCACGACCAGCGTCCGACCAGCATGGCTCCGACGATGCCCATGAGTGGATCCATCAGAATCCAGCCGAAATACTTGCCGGTCAGGAGCGCGAAGATCGCTAGGAGAGAGGTGAGGGCGTCCGCCAGCACGTGCAGATAGGCTGAGTGGAGGTTGTGATCCTGTTCGTGCGCGCGCGCGTGGTCGTGGTCGTGGTCGTGGTTGTGGTTGTGGTTGTGGTCGTGGTCGTGGTCGTGGTCGGCGCCAAGAATCAGTACCGAGGCGCCATTGACGATGAGTCCGATGACGGCGACGGCGATGGCCTGGTCGAACGCGATCGAGATTGGGTCGAGCATGCGTGCGAGGCTTTCCCAGGCCATGATGAGGGCAAAGATCACGAGCAGGATGGCTCCGCTAAAGCCCGCCAGGGCATTGACTTTGCCTGTTCCGAAGCTGAAGCCGGTGTCTTTGGCGTGTTCGCGCGCATAGATGTATGCGAAGGCGGCGATGCCCAGTGCGGCCGCATGCGAGGCCATATGGAGGCCATCCGCCAGTAGCGCCATGGATCCGAAGAGAAGGCCGGTCCCGATTTCGATCACCATCATCGCTGCAGTGATGGCGATAACGATGAGGGTGCGTTGCTCTCCGGGGCGTTTCTGTTCCTGGCCGAATACATGATCATGTTGCCAAAGGTGAAGATGTTCGGTGTGCATCTGCTGCCTCGCGCGTTCGATGTCGTGGGAATGTGTCGTCTCGTGCGCCGGTATCAAGCGTAAGACGTGGCACACTAATCTTAAGGCGAATCGATCTTATTATCACCGTTTGGCCGCCGAGCAAGAGATGACTTCAATCTGCGCTCGCGCGCATCCGCTACAGTCTCGTCGCGGGCTGGACCTCACCCTATCCCGGTGACAATGTGTCGACCTGCAAATACAATCCCCTGAATGTTGTGGGCAAACTCCATCCTAGGCGGAGGCGGACGCGATTGGTCGGTCGACCTCTAGTCGCGTCGCCTGCGTCGTCGCCCTCGTCCGTATCAACGATTCCTGCGTTCGTCTGGATGATGCGGCGAGAGATTATCCTTGGCTCCGAATCAATGAGGAATTGCTCGTGAAGTATGCGGCGAAGAAAACCTGGCCTGAAAAGTCCCAGTCCTGGGAACATCAGGGCGACAGTGAATCCATTGAGGCATTCGCAAACGAGTTTGCTGTTCTCGAACAGCTTGGCGCTGACGCCGAGTTCGTCGTGATGGAAAAAGAGGCGGCGTCCAGTCCCAGACTGCAGTTTTTTCGGGTGGTGAGCGTGTCTCCGCTGGAGCTTGCAGCCGCCGAGCCTAGGGCAACGGCCAGCGCCGAGCCGGTTACGGCCGTGCGCGCGGAAGACTCAGAGGTCGAGGAGGGCTCGGAGGCCGAGTCTGTGGGCATGCCCAACTTGCGTCCGGTGATTTCGACCTTTTTCTACATGGGCAAAGTGGCCTTCATCGCAACGGTTGGCATTGCTTTGATGGCGGTCCTGATATCGTTTCTTCGGAAGCTTCTGGGTTAGATCCAGGTCGTTGTTCGGGCTTGGAATAATGCCGATTGCGGTTGTTGGCATCATGCGTCTCCATGCGGCTAATGTCTTGATGCAAAAGACTTCAGGAAACCTGTGCCGGTTCGTTTGATGGCATGTAAAACATACTTGACATCCTGTCATGTCAAGCTAAGATGACACCCAGGATCTCTGATGGATCCTAAGGTTTTTGAAGCCCCATTCAAGTGGGCGTGGCATGCATCTGGTGGCTTCCTTAGAGTGGTTTCCAGATTTGAGTAACGGCATCATTTTCTTAATATCGGAGGCCAACCATGGCTGATATGAAGAGTCTGTCGGGTCTGACCGAGCAGCAGGCAAAAGAATTCCACGAGCAGTTCAAAGTGACCTACACCGCATTCGTCGGTCTGGCTGCTCTGGCTCATTTGTTCGTCATTGCGGCGAATCCTTGGTGGTAATTTAGAGAGGGCATGACAATGCAATTCATGGGTTACAAGCCGCTCGAAAACGATTACAAAATCTGGCTCGTCGTCAATCCTGCGACCTGGCTGATTCCTACCCTGATCGCTGTTGGTGCTCTGGCGATCCTGGTTCACGTCGTTGCGTTCTCGCTCGACGGTCAGGGCTGGCATGCGCCGGCGCCGGAAGCTGTTGAGGCTGCTCCGGCCGAGTAAGATTGTTCTTTCGCGGTCGTTTAAGCCGCGGTTGAATCCTTGCCAACTGTTGTAGCAGTGGCGTAGTCAAACATCCCTTTGGGAGGCAATACAATGGCCGATCAATCTCTGTCGGGTCTCACCGATCAGCAAGCGAAAGAATTCCACGAGCAGTTCAAGGTCACCTATACCGCATTCGTCGGTCTGGCAGCTCTGGCTCACTTGTTCGTGATCGCCGCCAATCCTTGGTGGTAATCCGCTTCTTATTCACTCTAGATTAAGAGAACATTGCAATGAGCGACGTCGCAAAGCCGAATAATCCCGAAGACGATTGGAAGATCTGGTTGGTTGTTAACCCAGCTACCTGGTTGATGCCGATCTTCTTTGCTCTGCTGGTCCTCGCGATCGCAGTGCATTGGGTTGTTTTCGCTGTCGGTCTCGGCTGGCAGTAAGATCCCTCTGGGATCGATGTGGTCGCGTCAGCGATCACGACCGTGCCGGGCACATGGCCATGGTGCGATGGTAGATGGGGTGTTCGTCGATTGATCGAAGCCCCATCTACCTGGATGATCAACTCAGACTAGCTGTTGCGCTAAACTTGGCTTCTGAGTTGTAAGTTATCCGCCTCCTTCCTCGTTTGACCTGTTCTGCTTGAAATCCGCCGCATCTTAATTCGTGAGCATGCATCGTTGTCTTCCGATGTCTGGCGATTGCTGGCGCTCGGGAAACAGGGTGGCCTGATGTGGAAGTCTATTTCCTCGCATTTCAGTGGCTGAAATGCAGATACATTCGTACCTACGGGCACCGGGACCGCTTGTTTGGTCGCTCCTTGGTGTGGGTCTGTCTGTCGCGACCTATTCTTTCCGTGCTCTTCCTGAGCGGGATTCTTCGGCCTTCCAAATGGTCCCAATGGGGCGTACCATCGCCGCCTTCCGCTCCGGTGGCACCTTAGGTGTGCCCGAGTCGTGGGCGGGTAATCTGTAAGTGAGATTGGATAGGGTGCCGTCGGTATCTCTCGTCGCAACTCTTTTCATCTCGAATCACAAGTGGGAGATGATCTCGGCATGAGTCAACCTGTTGATCCCCGAGTTGCCGCTGCGTGGCGCGAACTTCTGACGCGCTTGATGCCGTTTGCTGATGTGGCGTCGGCGGATTTGCCGCTACGGCGCCTGCTGCGTTTGTCGTTGTTTCAGGTTTCGGTTGCGATTGCAATGGTTCTGTTGACCGGGACCCTGAATCGCGTAATGGTGGTCGAGCTTGGTGTGCCGACCTGGTTGGTCGCGACCATGGTTGCCTTGCCATTGGTCTTCGCGCCGTTCCGCGCCCTCATCGGACATCGCTCCGACTATCATCATTCTGCGTTCGGTTTACGACGTATTCCTTATATATGGTTCGGCAGCATGCTGCAGTTCGGTGGATTCGCAATCATGCCGTTTGCGCTTCTATTGCTGGCGGACGCTGATAATGCGTTGAATTTGCTAGGTAAAATTGGTGCTGCTCTGGCCTTTTTGATGGTTGGCGCTGGTCTGCATACCACGCAGACGGCTGGTTTGGCCTTGGCGACCGATTTGGCTCCGCCGGATAAGCGCCCGCGGGTGGTGGCGCTGCTCTATGTAACCCTATTGTTGGGCATGTTGTTGAGCGCCTTGCTGTTTGGTCGATTGTTGACCCATTTTTCCCAGCAATTGCTGATCCAGCTCATCCAGGGCGCGGCTGTCGCGACCATTGTTCTGAATGTCGTAGCCTTGTGGAAGCAGGAGGCCATTAATCCCGCTCGGGCCGCCGCGCCAGAGGAGAGGCCGCCTTTCATGGACTCTTGGCGCGCTTTCACGCGTGGTGGGCGCGCAAGTCGCCTGCTGGTCGTCGTCGGCTTGGGGACCGCCGCCTTTACGATGCAGGACATCTTGCTCGAGCCCTACGGAGGGCAGGTGTTGGGGATGACGGTGTCGCAGACGACCGCGTTGACCGCACTGTTGTCGGCGGGTACCTTGGCGGCCTTTGCGATTGCTGGCTATGTGCTGGGTCGTGGCGGTAATGCCTATCGGATTACCGGCTTCGGTGCGCTTGTCGGGCTCGTGGCCTTTGCCGCAGTGATTTATGCGGCGACCATCGGGTCGACGGATATCTTCCGTGTCGGAACGGCTCTCATCGGGTTTGGGGCGGGGTTCGTCTCGGTCGGAACCCTGACGGCGGCCATGGATCTCGCCGACGGAGGGCATAGCGGTCTCGCGCTCGGGGCCTGGGGCGCGGTTCAGGCAACGGCCAATGGTGTCGCGGTTGCTTTTGGGGGCAGTATGCGGGACATCGTTTCGGATGTCGCCGAGAGCGGGGCATTCGGCCCGGACTGGACTGGCCCTGTGATCGGCTATACATCGGTCTACATGCTCGAGATCGTTCTGCTCCTGGTGACCCTCGTTATACTCGTCCCGCTGCTATTGCGCCGTGAGCCAACGGCCAAACGTTCCGCGTCCAAGATCGGTCTTGATCAGCTGCCCTGATTTCCCTGGGTGCCTTCCTCACGCCTTGTCGACGCCAGCAATTAACCCAGATTCTCTAGGTTGCTGGCGTCGGCGGTCGACCGCTGTCTAATCTCCTCGTCGTGGCGCGAAAAATGTCCCCCTCGATCGCTGAATACGCTTGATCGAGGGGAGGGCTGTCGTGTCAACTCGTCGCTTGCGCTTGCGCCCGTGTGATCAGGCCGTCCGCGATCGTGAGGATGTCCTTCAAGCTCTTTGCGTTGCGCCCAAGCACGACGAATTTTCCGCCAACGGTTAGGGTCGGAACGGCGTCGATCCGAAAACGGTTGGCGAGGTAGTCCGCGCGCCCGACTTGGGTTTGCACGTCAAAGGAATTGAATACATTCATGAAAGCGTCCGTATCGATTCCCTCTCCTTTGAGCCACTTCAACATTTCATCCTCCTTGTAGAGCTTCAGGCGCTGCTTTTGCATAGCATCGAAGACGGCTTGGTGAAGCTGTTCGAGGCGCCCGAGGTCCTTTAGCGTGTAGAAAAGTCGGGACAGATTGCTCCAGGCGGCGCGGCCGAACGAGACTGGGACCTGTCGGAAGGCGATATCTTCTGGGAGCTCTTCCGCCCAAGGTGTGATCAATGGGTTGAGGTGGCTGCAATGTGGGCAGCCGTAAGAGAAGAATTCCAGAACCTCGATCTTTCCTGGTGTGTCACTTGGATATGCAGGATTGATCGCGCGCCAGTCCTGGCCCTCCACAAGTTCTGCGGCTGCGGCAGGCAGTGCGTAGTAGCCCAGGCTGGCTATCAGAAGCTGATTGAACTGACGGCGGTTCAAGGTCACTGTGGGTCTCCTATCGAAAATGGATTCATCTGATGTCGAGGTCCGTTTAGGCTGGGCCTTGGTTGCGCAAGGTCGGTGACTGCCACAAGATCCATGCCCCGGTTGCGAGGCTGATCACGAAAAAGATCAGCGCCCAGTTGGCCAGGGAGAGGCCCGCCATGGTCATGCCTGCGTCTTCGCAAAATCCCGTGGCTAGAAACAGGGTTGGCCAATGTGCTCCGAGCCATTCGACGACCTGCTCGATCACACCTGGATTGCCTCCGGAGCAGGTCACCACGCCACTCGGCTGCATCTGCATCCAGCTTTGGTACGATGCGGCGACGACTCCGGCGAGCGCTGTCGTTAAAAAGCTGGCTTGTGTGGCGAGGCCCAGGATTCTGGTTCCGTATGCCAAAGCTGCGGCCAAGGCTTCTGCAGCCATGATAAAGAGCAGTAGGCGCTGAAATACGCAGAGATAGCATGGGTCGAGGTTGAGCTGCTCGGTTAGCATGATGGTAAGGATTGCCACCGCGCCAGAGGCGACCGCGAGGGCCGACCAGGTTAGGCGGGGCGTTGTCCTGATCATTGAGGTACTCCCATTCTGATTGGTGAAATTCAACCTGACGCTCTAGAGGCCGCATCGCGGTGGCTCAGGGTCCGTGCAAATCATACCGGAAGGCCGTGATGTTCCGGGAAAGGGCGGGGTGACTGCGGTTTCCCGTTGTTTCGCAACCGACAACGGTTAGGTTTGAAAGATCCCGAAGAGCTCGCGAATCGCCGATCGACAGCTGGCTGGCTCCTTGTGAGAAATATTTACAGTGGGTCTTGACAGCCGCGCTAAAGTCGCTAGAATGCGCCGCTCTGCTGAGGGAGCGGCGGGAAGTTGGAAGGGACTCGAGCGGTACAGGAGGTACTGCGGGCGTGGATAGCGCCGAGGTTCGGGAGCGGAACAAACGCTCTGAACTGAAGCTTGACGCGTTAGGCGCTGGATGTGCTATAATTTACGGCTCGCTGATTAGGAATTTGGCGAGGCTCTGCGACAGCGGAGCGGCCCTCTGAAAAAGAGGGGTTGACAGACCCGAAGGGAAGCGTAGAATGGTCGGTCTTGGCAGCGATTAACCGCTGCGATCGAAACGCTCTTTAACAATCTGTTCAGATAATTTGTGTGGGTGCTCCGGTGTCGCTTTGGGTTCCAAAGAGATATCGAAGGAGCATCTTCAGTGAAGATGAACCGTCGAGCAAGGATTATCTCTATC
>NZ_AFWT01000032.1 GCF_000224065.1 Thiorhodococcus drewsii AZ1 | reverse complement strand
GAACCAATGCCGGAAGGCCAAGAGTTCATCGACATCGACATGCAGGACACTGGCAAATTGGGCCAGGTCATCGAGTTCGGCCGAACGCTCAACTTCGACGCCGACACAGATCCAATCAGCCCCGACCAGTACGATTGATATTCCGCGTCCAGATCGACGCGCCATTGATTGAAACCCCGCTGAGAGCGCTTGCGATTCCACCACTTGACGAAGATAGGCCATCGCCTGACGGACTTCGGCCGCCGAGCCGAAGGCATAGTTGTAGGTCTTGTCGACGCGGCAGATCTTCCAGGCCGGAAGACCTGGAAAGGCCAGATCACGCAGACGCTCACGAGCGAAGCGGATATGCGCGCGTGCCCTTTCAGACTGCCCCGAGAGATCGCCTTGAGGCGTCTGTCCTCAACGAAGCCGTGAACGCCAGCGCCGGGATCACAGGAACCCCAGCGCGCCCACTGGAGATCGAGCGGAGGCACAGGCGACCAGGATGCAGGCGACCAGAAATCGGACCACGGCAGTCGATCAGCCATTCTTGCCGTCCAAGCGGTCATACAAGGCACGGCGAAGACCGCGCATGAAATCCGTGTGGATCGGGAGTTAATGTCAAATCTGGTGTATGGCCTCCATCAGGCGGCGATCCGATCTGACTGATCGTTCACTTGCTCTCCATCGCGGAACGGGACGTTATTGACGACCAGTTCCAGTTTTCTAAATCCCTTGATGCGCCTCCAGTTCTTCTGCGCCGACTGGAGCAGCTTGAAGACCATCGCCAACGTGGTCTCGCGTGCCCCGCAGTTGCGGGTGCGGTTGGTGCGCAGGCGCACGGTGGCGAAGGTCGATTCGATCGGGTTGGTGGTGCGAATGTGCACCCAATGCTCGGCCGGATAGTCGTAGAAGGCGAGCAAGGTCTCGCGATCCTTGGCCAGGCAGCCCATGGCCTTCGGATATTTGGTCTCGAAGCGCTTGAGGGTGCGCTCGAAGGCCTGATGGCCGACTGGCGGGTCTCGGCCATCCAGATCTCCTGCAGGTCGGTCTTGACCTTCGGCTGCACGGACTTGGGTAGCTTGGCGAGTACATTGGCCGTTTTGTGCACCCAGCAGCGCTGGTGGACCGTATCCGGATAGGCCTTGGTGAGCGCCTTCCAGAATCCCAGCGCCCCGTCGCCCACGGCGAGCTTGGGGCCGGCCGTCAGCCCACGCTCGCGCAGGCTGGTGAGCACTTCGCCCCAACTGGCCTCGGACTCCCGATAGCCATCCTCGACGGCGACCAGTTCCTTGTGGCCATGCTCGGTGACGCCGACGATCACCAGCAGGCACACCCGATCATCCTGGCGCACATTGCTGTAGACGCCGTCGGCCCACCAATAGACGTAGCGTCGATCGCTGAGGTCGCGCTGACTCCAGCGCCGATGCTCCTCGCTCCACTGCTGCTTGAGACGCACGACCGTGTTGGCCGACAGCCCCTTGGCCCGATCACCGAGCAACGCCCCGAGCGCCTCCTGATAGTCACCGGTCGAGATCCCCTTGAGATAGAGCCAGGGGATCAATTCCTCGACACTGCGCGAGCGTTTCAGATACGGCGGCAGCAGGCTCGAGTGGAAGACCGCCCCACCACCACGGCGGTCACGGACCTTCGGCACCTTCACCGTGACGTCTCCCAGGCCCGTCTGCACCGTCCGTTCGGGCAGGTAGCCGTTGCGCACCACCACCCGGCGCCCATCCTCCAGGCGCTGATCGGCATACCCGGCCAGAAAACTCGCCAGCTCCGCCTCGACGGCCTGAGCGATCAGCTCGCGTGCCCCCCTTCCTGAGCAACGCATGCAGTGGGTCGTGCTCCTCGATTTCTGGTTGTGAAAGACCTTCAAGCGTAGACTCGGTCATGGCGTATCCACCTCTGTCGTCTGTGATCTTGGTCGTGACCAGTCGACAGGATACGCCATCCCTCCTCGGGCTCCTGTACACCAGAAATCACAATAACTCCCGAGTGATCGGTCGGCTTCTCCTCACCGCCCAACTTCGACGCGGCCTCGGCGTAATACGCCCGAGGCATATTGACGTCATCGGCACAACGACCGGCGACATAGCCAGCCTCAAAAAATCGATCAGATAGAGGCAGGCTCTCGTCACGAAACCGACTGCTAGCCGCCGACACAGGATCCACAGGCGCTGGAGCATCCTGTCCGCGATCGTACTTCTCAACGTAGAGCGGTCCAGAGGCACGCGACGACGCAAAGGCGTGCGCGGCTTCCTCGGTCGCGAAGGTACGCGGCCTGCCCTTGGCATCACGCGCCCAGGCGTTCCCGGTCGGATCATCCGTTGCAGAAATCGACCAAGGCCGCGCGGTGCGGTCAGCATTGAACGTGAGCGCAACGGTATAGAAGTCCTCGCCCGTCAGCGCAGAAACGGCGCCCTTACCCCCAACGTGGTAGCGTACCGCCCTCGCCAACACCATTTCAGACGGACACTGACGATGGATCCAATCACCGCGCTTCTCGCAAGCTACCTCACAACAGCAGCACAATCGATCAGCAACGAAGCCTTCAGCCACATGGATCTGAATGGAACAACGACCGAGACGGCAGAGATCCAAGACATCACGGTTTCCTTCGACCATGTCGCCTGGAAGATTCAAGACCGATCTGTTTGCAAAACATACCGCAACGATGTCATGAAGATGTCGAAATGCACGCACGCGGCGAAAGATCTGTTCATCCAGACCTGTGACAGACTGACAGCGAAACGGCTCTACCACCCCGACTACCCCAGCCTGAAGAGAATGTATTGCACGGCCGCTAGGCAGTATCGCCCAACACAAGCCAGCGTCGAATGGGCAAGCCCAACGCCCACAAACACCGACGCGCAAATCCTCCAAGAATGCCGCCTAGCGAAAGCTGCATTACTCACGGAAAACACTCCTGAGAACCGCTACATCAAGAAACAGGCGTGCGATCTACTCAAAAAGCCAGAGTAGACGCCGAGCGCAGCCGACAAAGTAGAAATTGGGCTCGATGGCCCAAGACCGTCAGGCCCCTATCCTTTCAGACTGCCCCGAAAGGTCGCCTTTAAGCGTCTGTCCTCAACGAAGTCGTGAAGGCTAGTGTTGGGTGTCATTTTTGTATTTCGTTAAGGGTGATGAAGGAGTGAAATATGTTCGGTTGTCCTTTTGTATTTGTTTAGTATTCTAATTGTTGAACTGGTATAAAATACTCTTGATACAGAGACCCCGAATATCGTCACACAATGGGCGGATCCAGGGCTGTGTCGTCCAGGCACTCTTGCTGAAATGCCTCCACTTCGTCTGCTACCTCCTCGTGATCGTCGCGGAAACGCGCAATATGGTAGACAGCTTCGCCTTCGTGCACCGAGGGAATCTGGATACGGCCGATGACCACACCGCGGGTTTGGGCTGCGACTGGATGCTGCGCGCCAGTGGATGGATCGCTGATGAAACCAAGAATATCGCCGCGCTGCACCCTGGCGCCGAGTGGAACCAGCGTGCGCAGCAATCCGCTCTCGGACGCGCGGATCCAGGCGCTGGATCGCGCGACGAAGGGGGCGGTCTCCCGCTCTTGTCGACGCTGCTTACTAAGCATTCCGAGCTCGCGCATCACATTCAGCACGCCCGCCAGTCCGGCACGAATGCAAAACTCATCGAAGCGCAGCCCCTCTCCCGCCTCATAGAGCAGCATGCGAATCCCGAGCGCCGTCGCTGCCTCGCGTAACGAGCCGTCTCGTAGGGTGGAGTTGAGTAGCACCGGCACGCCGAAGGCGCGCGCCAGCCGGTCGGTTTCCGGGTCGTCGAGATCGGCACGGATCTGCGGCAGATTCGTGCGGTGAATCGCCCCGGTATGCAGATCGATCCCATGCGTGCAGCGCCGCACGATCTCCTCCATGAAGACATGGGCGACCCGTGCGGCCAGCGATCCGGCGGCAGAACCTGGAAAGCTGCGATTGAGATCGCGACGATCCGGGAGATAACGCGATTGATGGATCAGTCCATAGACGTTGACGACAGGAACCGCGATCAGGGTGCCGGACAAACGACGCAATGCCTTGGCTTCGAGTAGACGGCGGATGATATCCACACCATTGAGTTCATCCCCATGGATCGCGGCCGAAACGAAGAGACACGGCCCCTCCTTCTTGCCATGGATCACGTGCACGGGCATGGAGAGAAAGGTGTGCGAATTGAGCTTCGGGAGTGCCAGATCGACCAAGGCGCGCTGGCCAGGCGCGATGAGCTGATCCTGTATCTGGAAAGGCGCCCGCATCTCCTAGCCTTTGCCACGGGTACGCGTGTTACCGGATGCGGCGTTTTTCTCGATGAATTCGATGATGTTTCCAGCGATGTCCTTGCCGGTCGAACGCTCGATTCCCTCAAGCCCCGGAGAAGAGTTCACCTCCATCACCACAGGGCCGTGATTGGAGCGCAGCAGATCGACACCGGCGACATTCAAGCCCATCGTCTGTGCCGCTCGCAGCGCGGTCGAGCGCTCTTCCGGGGTAATCCGCACAACGGTTGCGGTCCCTCCTCGGTGAAGGTTTGAACGAAACTCGCCCTCTTTTCCCTGGCGTTTCATGGTCGCGACAACTTTGTCCCCGATGATAAAGCAGCGCAGATCGGCGCCCCCGGCTTCCTTGATGAACTCCTGAACAAGGATGTTGGTATGGAGGCCCATGAATGCCTCGATCACGCTCTCGGCCGCCTTGTGCGTCTCTGCCAGCACCACGCCGATCCCTTGCGTCCCTTCCAAGAGTTTGATCACCAACGGTGCCCCGCCAACCATCTTGATCAGATCCTGGATGTCGTCTGGCTTGTGCGCGAATCCAGTCACCGGCAGGCCAATCCCCTTGCGAGAGAGCAACTGCAGTGAACGCAACTTATCGCGTGAACGTGAAATGGCCACCGATTCGTTGAGCGGAAACACACCCATCATCTCGAACTGGCGCAGAACGGCGGTGCCATAGAAGGTGACCGAGGCTCCGATACGCGGGATAACCGCGTCGAACCCCTCGAGCCGCTCGCCCTTGTAGTGGATCTGCGGGCGCATGGAGGTGATATTCATGTAACAGCGGAGCACGTCGAAAACCCGGACCTCATGCCCGCGCGCGGTAGCGGCCTCCACCAGGCGATTCGTCGAGTAGAGCTTTGGATTTCTGGACAGAACGGCGATCTTCATAGGTATCTCGCAAGCCATTGAATGGAATGGGAGTGAATCCCTTGTAACGGATGGGTCAGGGCACCCTCGCGCTGACTGACTCCTACCCAGGGAGAAGGCCGCTGTGAAGCACAACCGAAACGCGGCCAGCGTCTGACATTAGGTTAGTCGGGCCGAATTCAGAGAATCACACCATAGACGCGGGTGCCCTCCTCGTCCACAGCGTTCATCGACTAAACGCCATGATCGAAACTGTTGCCATCGATTTTCTCGAATACCCCCTCCTTTCTGTTTGTTGGCCTGCGTTGGACTGTTACTCGCGCCAGCGACGCTCACCGCCACAGAAGTTCCCAATATGACGATTGCCTGTCTCGGGTCTGGACAGCCCCGGACCTCCAGCGGGTTGTGGTATAAACTCCGCGCGACGATCCGGATTACTGGATCCCTTGGTTCGAGTCTCTGCGGAGAACAATAGATGGATATCCAGATATCGCACGAACAGCAGGCATCGGTCGTGGCTGTTTCGGGCAAGTTGGACACCTTGACGGCGCCAGCGTACGAGAAGGCGGTCACCGAATTGATCGATTCCGGCACCACGCAGATGGTGATCGATTTCGCCGAACTCTCCTACATCAGTAGCGCCGGACTGCGCTCGCTGTTGGTGACGGCGAAGATGCTCAAGACCAAGGCTGGAAAGCTGGCCTTGGCGAACGTCACCGGCGGTGTTCGAGATGTATTCGAGATGGCCGGATTCGGTTCCATCTTCGCCATGTACGACTCCGTTCCAGCCGCGCTCGAAGGTCTCTGAAGGGCGACGCAATGGATGACGTCCTCCTCCAGGTACCGGCCGAGCTGGAGCAGCTGGAGCGCATTCAGTCCTTTGCGGCTGAACGGGCGGCTTCGGCGGGACTCGCGCCCTCCGCGCTGGGCAAACTGGCATTGGCGCTGGAAGAGGTGTTCGTCAACATCTGTCATTACGCCTATCCAGATCGATCGGGATCGGTCGATCTGCGTACCTGGACCGAAAACGGAGAGTTCGTTATCGAGATCGCGGATACGGGCATGCCGTTCGATGGTCTCGCCCTGCCCGACCCGGACACCTCCGCCGAGCTCGATGATCGTGAGATCGGTGGACTCGGCTGGTTTCTCATCCGACAGTTGGTGACAGCGGCCGATTATCGCCGTGAAGGTGATCGGAATCTGCTGCGCTTGCGCCTATCCATCGATCCAGAAGAGACGCCGAATGCCGCGAAGGATGCCTGAATGAAGGGTCGAACGATTGCGTTTCGTCTCATACTCGCGGTTTCGGTGTGTACCACAGCCATCCTGTTCGCCGTCCTCGGTTTCGACTATCTGCATTCGCGCGCCTCTCTGGAGCGCGAGATCGACCGCAATGCCCACAATCTGACCCGCGCTTCCGTCTTTCATGTCGAAACGGTGTTGATGTCAGTGCAGGCGGCCACCGAAACGCTGGCACGCGCCCTGGAAAGCGCCCACTTCGACTCTGGCGAGGTCCGCCATCTGCTCCGCAGCTCGCTGGAAGCCAATCCCGCGATATTCGGTGAAGCCATCGCCTTCGCGCCCGCGCTTGACGATGACGGCCGCGAGCGGCTCGAAGCACCCTACTTCCATCGTCGCGATGGGCATATCGAGTTCGTTCCCGTCGAGCAAGCCTACGCCTATCCCGACAAGGACTGGTTTCGCCGCCCACGCGAACTGAGGCGCCCTGTCTGGAGCGAGCCCTATTTCGACGAGGGCGGCGGCAATGTCCTGATGGTGACGCTATCCGTGCCCTTTTTCGAGCAGGAAGACAGTGGCGAGCAACGGTTTCGCGGGGTCGTGACAGCCGATCTCGCCTTGGACTGGCTGACGAAACTGGTCTCAGAGATCAAGGTGTTGGATACCGGATATGCCGTACTGCTCTCGCCAAGCGGCACCTTCATCACCTACCCGGACGCCGATTTCATCCTCAACGAAAGCCTCTTCACACTGCGCGAGGATCTCGGTTCGGGCGAACAGTTGTCGCGTTTGGGTCAACGATTGATCAGTGGCGTGGAGGGCTCGGTCAATCACACCGACCTCTTCGGTGAACCGGCTCGACTGCATTTCGCCCCCATCGAACCGGCCGGCTGGACCTTGGTTCTGGTCCTCCCCGAGGAAGAAATCTACGACGATGTGCGCAACCTCGCCCTGACCACCCTGAGCATCGGTGTCGCCGGAACGCTCATGATGTTGTTGGTCGTGGTGCTGATCTCGCGCTCAATCACGCGCCCACTGGGCGCGCTGGTGTTGGCGACGCGCGAAATCGCAGCGGGTCATTTCGATGCCCCGCTCCCCACCTGTATCACAGACGACGAGGTTGGGGAGCTGACTCAGGCCTTCGGCACCATGATGCGCGAACTGAGCGATCATGTGCGCCAGCTCACCCTGACCACGGCGGTGAAAGAACGCATCGAAAGCGAACTCAAGATCGCGCACGACATTCAGATGTCGATCCTGCCCAAGATGTTTCCGCCGCTGCCCGATCGCGACGAGATCGATCTCTACGCGCTGGTGGAACCGGCCAAGGAGGTTGGCGGCGATTTCTACGATTTCTTCCAGATCGACGAAGAGCATTTCTGCCTGGTCATCGCTGACGTCTCCGGCAAGGGTGTTCCCGCTTCGCTCTTCATGGCCGTCACCAAAACCCTGATCAAGGCAACGGCCAAATCCGGGCGCTCTTCGGCCGAGGTGATGACACGCGTGAATGCGGAACTGGCGCAGGACAACGAGCAAAGCATGTTCGTCACCGTTTTCTGCGCCATCCTCGATCTGAGCAGTGGCGAGGTCATCTACACCAATGCAGGCCACAATCCGCCGTTCCTGATTCGGGCGGACGGCGCCATCGAACTCCTGGTGAGCGGCAGCAGTCAGCTCGTGCTCGGTGTCATGGAGGATGTGGTCTATCGCACCGAGTCTCTGACCCTGTCTAAGGGAGAGCGGCTCTTCTTATACACCGACGGGGTCACAGAAGCGATGAACCCCGCCAATCAAGCCTTCGGCGAGGCGCGCGTCGTACAGGAATTGGAGCGTCTGCGTGAATTGAACCTACGTGAGACGACGCAGGCCATGGTCGCAAGCGTCCAAGATTTCGCTGGCAGCGAGCCCCAATCCGACGATATCACCATCATGCTCATCGAATACCAGGGTCTATCGGACTGAACCCTTCCCTGCTCTCGTCCAACTCGTCCAATCGGACCGTACCCCATCGGCGACACACTTCAAGCCGCCAACCGCGTCACAGATCCAGTGCGCTCACTCGACTAGCATCGGTTCCGTTTCCGCGAAAAAACGCTCAAACCGCTCAAGGAACGGCGTTTCGGCCCAACAACGACAATAAAATGCTGGGGCAACAATGACAGACTCCTCCACACAGTCTGCCGGGAACCATGACGGATTGGCCAACAAATGGCTGCTGCTCGTCATGGGCCAGATCGGCATCTTCATGTGTACCTTCGATAGCGGCGTGGTCAATCTGGCCCTGCCGGTCATCCGCGAAGAGTTCGGCACCTCGCTCGATACCATCAAATGGGTAGCGGTCGCCTACACCGCGACGGCCGCATTGGCGCTACCGACGGCCGCCTATCTGGGGCGGCGGTTCGGTGTCGTCCGCGTCTACATCATCGGTCAGCTGCTGTTCACCATCGGCTCCGTCGCCTGCGGGCTGGCCGAGAACCTGACGCTACTCATCCTCCTGCGCGTCATGGCAGCGCTCGGTGCCTCCATCATTCTCGCGCTGGACAAGGTAATCATGCTAGCGGCCTTTCCCCGGCGCCTGCATGGACGCGCACTGGGTCTGAGCGGGTCGACCTTCGCCGTGGGTATCCTGGTGGGACTCGCGGCGGGCGGTATCCTCATCCATCTGTGGGGCTGGCGCTCCATCTTCCTCATCAACCTGCCCTTCGGCATCATCATGATCGCGCTCGGGCTGCGTCATCTGCGGGCGAAGGATCTGGGGCTTCAGAAACTGGAGCAGATTTCTTTCGACTGGAAGGGTCTCGTCTGGGCGGGCGCTGCCTTGGGACTTCTGGTCTTCACCGTTTCGAATCTGCTCGAACAGGGCGATTTCGAGCTTTGGACCAATCTGGCACTGGTCGTCGCGACCGTTTTCGCCATCCGTCACTGGCTCACGCACGAGCTTGGATCGACCGAATCCTTCCTCAACCTGCACCTGCTCAAAACGGCACCGCTCGCCTATAACTTCTCCAACGCCTTCACCATCCGCGTGGTGATGGGGTCGGTGAACTTCATCATCCCCTTCTATCTGCAATACACCCTGGCTCTCTCGCCGTTCCAGGCCGGACTGGCGCTGAGCACGGGCGCTATCGCCATGGGTCTGCTGGGCCCCTTCGCCGGGGGCTGGTCCGATCGTTACGGGATGCAGCAAATCTCGCGCATCGGCATCACCGCGATGGCCGTGGCCATATGCGCCTATGCCTTCCTGCCTCCGGTCGTCACCGCCGAGAGCTTCGGCTTCGTTCTAGGCGCGCTCATCGTCGGACAGTTCATCAGCGGATCCGGCAGCGTGTTCTTCAGCGCCGCCAACACCAACAGCTGTTTGCACAGCGTTCAGCCGAATCGCTGGGGCACGGTCTCCAGTCTGCAATCGGTGACCCTCATGGCAGGCACCGCGCTCGGCTCGACCCTGGCCGCCGACCTGGTCGGCGTCTGGGGGCTGCAGGGACAGGATGCGTCGCAAGGTGCGCTCGGCGAAGGCTTCCCGCCGGATGCGCTGATGCTGTTGTTCGGTGTGGGCGGGCTCAGCCTGGTTCTACTCTCCGCGATCGGCTGGATGCGCAAGAACCTTTCTCCAGCAGTGTCCTGAAAGGAGCAAGGCAATGGATAGACCACCCCTCCATCTCGTCGGCGACCGTCTCTCGCGGCGCAAGCGCCTCTACTATTACATCACCACCGCCTTTCCGCTCTATGCGGTCCTGTTGGCGCTGGTGGTACTGCTCTTCACCGACATCCCGAACGATACCGATTCCTGGGTCATGGATCTTTTCGAGGTGGCCGGCATCCTGGTGCTGGTAGCCGTTACGCTACGGCTCGGGCTCCTCACCTATGGATTGTGGAAAATCAACAATCCGCAGCAGGGTTTCGGCTCGGTGCGAGACACCAATACCATTCTCGACTGCCAACCGATGAGCCATTCCTGTCAGCCGAAGAAGCCGCACGTGGTGATTCTGCTGCACGGATTCACCTCCTCGCCGATGATCTTCGATCACATCGCCAAGGAGCTGAAGGACAACGAAATCGATTTCCATGCCCCGCTAATCGTCGGCTTCGGACTCATCCGTCACGACCTGCTCTTCAGCCTGCGCGAAGAGGATTGGGTCCGTCAGTTGACCGAACTCTACGACCTGCTGAGCAGCCAGTACGAGGAGATCAGTGTCATTGGCCATTCGCTCGGCGGTCTGCTGGCGGTCTATCTGTCGCAGATACGCCCGGTGAAGCACCTGATCGTCGCCGCGCCCGCGATCTTCCCGGATCCAGCCCAACGGCTCTACCGCTTCCTCGGGCACTCGCAGGTCTCGGCACGGCTGATCGCCTGGATGGTGCCCTTTCTGCCCAAGCTGCGCCGCAAGGGGCGCTCCACCGCGAACGACGTCCTGCTCGACGACGCGGCAACGCGCTACTTCCAGTATCCGGTCGCACCGGTGCGCGGGGTCTTCAACATCATGAAGCTCCAGTCGCGTGTCGACTTCGCCCAGGCGCAATTCCAGACCTTCGACCTGCTCTTCGGCACCCAGGATCTGACCGTCGACAGCAACAAGATCCGTCAGCACATCGAAAGCCTGAACATCCCCCATCGCAGTCACCGCTTCGACGACACCGCGCACAATCCCTTCGTCGATTACGAATCCGAACTTGCCAGCTGGATCGTCATCTACATCCTCAACGGAGATCTCGAATGGCCGCCCAAGTCCTACGTGAACAAGCATCCGCAGACCAACGTCCTGGAGAAGACAGCGGCCTAGAAGTCCCGATCGCGAAGACGACCGGCGAGGTCATTGCGCTGGCGAAGCACTATGTCGAGTCTCAGTATCTCGGCACACCGGGATTCCGAGGCGCACACCTGGTCGGATCCATCATCCACTCGGATCGCGACGCACTCTTTCCGACCTACTGCGACGTCGATATTGCCATCGTGCTGGACCGAGTCGAGTACCAGGAGATCGAGGAGATCGAGCAAGAGGGGTATGTCCTGGAATGCATCCTCTCCTCAAGCGCGCGCTACGCCAGCGCCGACGCCATCCTGGCCCTGCCCGGCATGGCCTGCAATCTGGAGAAAAACAGCATTCTGGTGGACCCCGATGGCTATCTGAACGACATCCATCGGCGGGTCGCAGCCGAGTTTTCCGGGCGGCGCTGGGTCAAGATCCGCACCGAGGACGGCGTTCGCTGCGCGCGTTCGGCGTTGGACGCCATGCGTCAGGCGGCCAACCCCGCCGAGGCGGTTCACACGCTGGGCGAATTCATCATGCACTGCAGCGAAAGCATCACGGTTGCCCATCTGAATCCGCCCACGCACCGGCGCACCCTAGCTAACTTGAGGGCGTTGCTCTCGACGCCGGAGGAATTGGCGCTCTATGAAGAGATTCTCACCGCCTTCGGCGTGGAGCGGATCTCCGAACACGAGGCGCGGCGCTTTCTCGATCAATGTCTCCAGGCCTTCGATCGGGCGATCGAGGTCAAGCGCAGCCCGGTTCCATTCGAATGGAAGCTCGATCCATGCATCCGCGACTATCTGAAACGCGGCACGCTGGAGATGATCGAGGAAGGGGCGCATCGCGAGTCGCTGTTCTGGATCGCGCTCTTCTTCATGATCTCGACCCTGGCGATTCAGCAGGACGGAACGCCCGAGGAACGCCCCGTCTATGGCGCACGCCTGATGCATTTCCTCCAGGCTTTAGGGCTCGAATCGCCGACGGCGATCGGACAACGCATCGAGTTCTGCTCCGAACTACTCGAGAAAGTCGAAAGCTATGTGGACCGTTTCGTCGCAACCTCTAGCGCATTGAAGGACTGACCGCAAAACCTATCCGGCAGAATCAGGGGTCGCCCGGCCCCTGGGATCCACGCTTACGCCACTCTACGGCCCGTCCGAATCGGCGATGCAAACCGCCAACCGCCCTGTTTCGATACTCCACATGGTTAATCGGGTATTGGAACCCGAAGATCCATCCAGGATTCTCAATCTTCAGATATCCAGCGCAGTGCCAGATGCCTGATGGTCGTGATGCGACCTGATCGCCGCATGGGCACTCGGCTCGGCCCCGATGG
This sequence comes from Thiorhodococcus drewsii AZ1, assembly GCF_000224065.1. Lineage (GTDB taxonomy): Bacteria > Pseudomonadota > Gammaproteobacteria > Chromatiales > Chromatiaceae > Imhoffiella > Imhoffiella drewsii. Next base: position 40,025 of record NZ_AFWT01000032.1, on the reverse strand, counting down.
TTTTTTGCAACGCGGCATCTCCTGGACGAAGGAGAACACAGGAGTCATGCGTGCCCTTGAGGCATTCGCGGGTTATCCTAGTCCGTCGGGAAAACACAAATAGGATCAGGGTGCCGGCTATCCTGGGAATCAGAAACACATGAATGACAGAACGCAGACCCTCTCTCTCGCTCTGGGCGCACTCAAGATCACATTCGGGGCAGTGCTCCTCGTGAATCTCAGCGGATGCGACGGGCTCGCCAAGATGATGGCCAAACCAGAACCCAAGCCCGACACCGCACAGTCTGGGCAACCGGAACCCTTGCCACCGCTTCCTCCCACCAAGGAGAAGCCCGAGCCCAAGCTCAAAAAGACCGAGCTCTATGAGTGGAACGGCGAAGGGCGTCAGGTGACACGCATCGTCGTCAATACAAACGAACAGAAGGCGACATTCTATTCTGGAAATGACGAAGTCGGCTGGAGCACCGTGGCGACCGGCGTCTCCAAGCACCCCACCCCGACCGGTAACTTCGAGGTCATCGAGAAGGTGGAGAACAAGCGCTCCAACCTCTACGGCAAGGTCTATGGATCGGGCGGTAAGGTGATCCGCTCCAACGTCAAGGTTGGACGCGACCCGATTCCTAGCGGTGCCCGCTTCGAGGGCGCCAAGATGCCCTATTTCATGCGTCTAACGAATGATGGCGTCGGTCTGCACGCCGGCCCCATTCCGCGTCCGGGTCGCGCGGCCTCGCACGGCTGTATTCGCATGCCGAGCAAGCTGGCACCGGTCCTGTTCGCACACGTCCCCAACGGCACCCCGGTCACGATCGAGGGCAAGGGGCCGAGCTACGGCGATTACATGGAGAAGCAGAGGGCGATCGCCGCCAAACAGCGCGCGGCCGAACAACGCCGACTGGCCGCCAAACAGGCCGCGCAGGAGCGCGAGGCCGCTGCTGCAGCCAAGGCGGCAACCGCCGAGGTCAAGGACGCCTCGGCGAGCCCTGGCACGCCGGCCTCGGAGCCGCGCGAGACCAAGATACGGACCGAACCGGCACCTGCTCCGGCGACCGAAACCATGACCGCGGACTCGGCGGAGACTCCGCGTGCGCCAGAAACGCCGAAGGTTACCGATACGCCGGTCGTGACGCAGCCGGCCACCGCAACCCCGCCGGCCCAACCCGTGACACCGCAGCTTCCCAAGCCGGAACAGGCGACGACCACTCCGCCCCCCGAGCCCGTGACCACCACGCCGGAGGTCGTCTCGCCGCCGCAGCAACAGCCCACGCCGAGCACGCCGCCCGAAGCGCCCTCCGAGCCGGCGCCCGCGAACGCGGCTACGAGCCCGACCCCACCTGAGGCACCTCAGCCAGAGCAACCCAAGCCCGAGGTCAAATCGGATCAACCGGCAGCCGAGCCGTCTGCGCCCGCGCCGACAGCGGCTCCGGCTCCGACTGAGCCACCGGCCGCCGCGCCTGAGCAGCCCCCAGCAGCGGAGCAACAAGAAGGATGAGCGAGGATTTCACGCTCGATCCCGAGCTCTGCCACCTCAATCACGCCGCCGTCGGGCCATGGCCTCGGCGGACGGCCGAGGTGGTCGCCCGATTCGCAGAAGAGAATGCACACGCGGGATCCCTCGCCTATCCACAATGGCTGGAGGTGGAGCAGCGATTGCGCGAGCGTCTGGCGAGGCTCATCGGCGCTGTGTCTCCGGCGGACATCGCGCTGGCGAAGAACACCTCGGAGGCCCTTTCGGTCATCGCCCATGGCATCGTCTGGCGCGACGGCCAGAACATCGTCGGAATCCAGCAGGAATTTCCGTCGAATCGGATCGTGTGGGAATCGCTCGCTACGCAGGGTGTCGAGTGGCGCGGGCTGGATCTGGATGCCTCCAGTGATCCCGAAGCGGATCTCATGGCGCTGTGCGACGACGAGACCCGTCTGCTCGCCGTCAGCTGGGTCCAGTATGCATCCGGGCGTCGACTCGACCTCGAACGGCTAGGGACCTATTGTCGCGCCAAGGGGATTCTCTTCTGTGTCGATGCCATTCAGGGATTGGGCGTCCTTCCCTGCGATGTCCAACGCTTTCAGACGGATTTTCTGGTTGCCGACGGACATAAATGGCTACTGGGTCCTGAGGGACTGGCACTTCTCTACGTCCGCCCCGAGCTGCGCGAAACCTTGACGCTACGTCAATTCGGCTGGCACATGGTCGAGCAGGTCGGCGATTTCGACCAGGTCGATTGGGTGCCCGCCGAGAGCGCCCGCCGGTTCGAATGCGGAAGTCCCAACCTACTCGGAATCCATGCATTGGAGGCGAGCCTTTCGCTGATCGAGGAACTCGGCCCGGAGACCATCTGGACCCGAGTTCAGGAATGCACCAACCATCTGATCGAGGCGATCGATCGGCGCGGATTCGAACTCCTGACCCCGTCGGATCCTGCTCTTCGGGCCGGAATCATCAGCTTCCGGGTCCCGGACCGCTCCGCAGAACCGCTTTATCGCGCGCTCATGCAACGCAAGGTGCTGTGCGCCTGTCGCGGTGGCGGGATCCGCTTCTCGCCGCATTTCCACACCCCGCTTTCCGTCATCGATCGGGCCATGGAGATCTTGGACGAGATCCTCGCGGCTCCGCCCGCCTCCTGACCCACCCTGATCTCGCCGTCGCCCCTCTTCTGGGAGGGGCGCACATGGCGAGTCGTTCGGCTTTCATACCCCCTAGAGGCGGCGCGCCTTGCGCCTGAGTCTGCGCGCGGAATTGTTACGATCATGCGTAAATAAGATTACAAAACGAAGACATTTTTATGACAATCGGCTAGTCTCTGGCGTACCGGGGTTTTCCCCATGCCACCTAACTCGCCAACGTGAAATCATCCATTCGATCGCCTCTCGCTCGTCGGCTTCTGCCTTGGGCAGGTGCTCTGCTGTTTGTTGTTCTCTGGTATGTCGCGGCCCAGATCGCCATGGCTCAGATCTTCGATATCGAGCTGAGAAACAGTTGGGTCTACGCCCGGGATCTGGGCACGCACCTATTGATCGGTGCCCTGCTGTTCGGCATGTCGCGCTCGTTGCAGCGCTTCATGGTGACCGCCACCGCGATCTTCACCACGCTGACCTTCGGCAATGCCATGAAGCTTGCCATCCTGGGCGCGCCCGTCGCGCCGGACGACTTCGTCGCCGCGCGGAATATGTTCCTGCTGCTCGACGGTTGGCAGTTGGCCACTGCCATCGCGCTGGTCACCGTTCCTCTGGCCCTCCTCGTCTGGTCCATCGACTGGCGGCGCGGTTGGTCCTGGGCCAATGTCGGCCTGCTCGGCGCAGGCGTCGCGGCGGTCATGCTGGCGCCGGCGCCCATCACCAGGGCCTTGGATGCGAACTTAGGCAACTCGGTCTGGAATCAGCCCGGAAACTTCGCGGCCCGTGGCCTACCTCTCCATCTGTTGCAGGAGACCGCGCGCAACCTCTCGCGTCGCGTGGCTCCACCCACACAGGTCGAGGTCACCGAAGCATTCGCAGTGGTGGAGGACGGGACCAAGTCTGACTTCGTCAAGGTGTCGTCCCAGAGCGATACCCGGCGACGCAACGTTCACATGATCGTTCTCGAGTCCTTCTGGGATCCGACCCTGCTGACCGCATCCAAGCTGTCGGCCGACCCCTTCGACCCGGCCTTCCGCGCGCTGTGGAGGGCTGGCGGCGAATCGCATCTGCTGTCCCCCGTCTTCGGCGGCTACACCGCCAATACCGAATTCGAGGTGCTGTGCGGATTCCCGGTGACCGAGGACAACGTCTTCTTCGAGACGGGTCTCAAACGCTCGGCGCCCTGTCTGCCGACCCATCTGGTCGAGGCGGGTTATCACACGCTGGCCTCCCATCCGAACGCCGCATCCTTCTGGAACCGCGTCAACGCCTATCAGCGTATCGGTATCCAAACCTATTGGTCGGATCGGGATTTCCTGCGCGACGACATGAATCGCAACTTCCTCAGCGATGCATCGCTCTACCGTCAGGTGCTGGAGAAGATCGGGCCAGAACTCCGGGACAATCGGCCACTGTTCGACTATGTGCTGACCTATTTCGGGCATTTGGACTATCCCTTGAACGAGCGTCGTCCCAAGGCCATCCACGCCGCCCCCGGACATGAAACGGTCGAGGCCTATGCCAACACGGTCTACTACAAATCCCGCGAACTCATGGCCTTCCTCAAGGAGTTGCGTCAACAGGATCCGGATGGCGTGATCGTCCTCTTCGGCGACCATTTGCCCGCGCTAGGTCCGAATTTCGGTGGCTACACCGAATCCGGGGTCCTCAAGTCGCAGCGGGGAGACTTCGACGACAGCATGATGCGCACCCTGGTGCGTACCCCTCTGGTCGTGATCGACGGCCAGCGCGGTCCGGTCAAGCTGGGCGACGTGCCTGCCTTTCAGATTCCCGCACTGCTCCTCGAGCTGCTCGGCGATCGACGCCCCTCCATCATGGATCTAGCGAATCGCGATCCCGAAAAGGCGCCCATTCGGCCCCTGCCCGGCCTAAACGTCACGCTCGCGGACACGGAAACCAAGGTCTGTCGGGACGGAGAATCCAAGGATCCCGCATGCGAGCGTTCCGCGCATTGGGTCGAGGCGATCAAGACGCTCCGAACCGACATCTTCAGCGGCGAACAGCACACGCTGAAGGATCTCGATCCGCCTGGAGGCCGATTCCGCGAGGCGTCGGTCGGGACCGCCGCCCAGCACTCAGATCAGTTGTGATCGGGCGCTTCGCCGAGTACTTGAGTCACCGCCGAGCATAGCTCGGCGAGCTCTGCATCGCTGACCACGTAGGGCGGCATCAGATAGACCAGCCGTCCAAACGGACGTACCCAGACGCCGTGCTCGACGAAGCGGCGCTGGATCTCGCGCATCGCGACCGGTTGTTCCATCTCGACCGCGCCGATTCCACCGAGAACGCGCACCTCGGCGACGCCGGGCAAGGAACGGCAGGATGACAGCCCCTGCTCCAATCCCCGTTCGATCCGAGCGATGTTGGCGGCCCAATCCGTCGAGAGCAGCAGGTCGATACTGGCATTGGCCACCGCGCAGGCAAGCGGATTGCCCATGAAGGTCGGGCCGTGCATGAAGACGCCCGGCTCCGCAGCGGAGATGGTGTGGGCAACGCGCTCGGTCGCGAGCGTCGCCGCCAGAGTCATATAGCCGCCGGTGAGCGCCTTGCCAACCGTCATGATGTCGGGCGAGATACCGGCATGCTCGCAGGCGAAGAGCCTTCCGGTGCGCCCGAATCCGGTGGCGATCTCGTCGGCGATCAGCAACACCTCGAAACGATCGCAGAGCTCTCGGACCTGTCTGAGATAGTCGGCGCTGTAAAAACGCATCCCGCCCGCCCCCTGGACGATGGGTTCCAGGATGACGGCGGCCAGCTCATGATGATGTCGCTCGATCAAGTCGGCGAAGGGCTCGATCCGATCCGGCGGACAGGTCTCACCAAAACGGCAGTCTGGGGCGGGCGCGAAGACCTGCCGTGGCAAAACCCGACTGAAGAGATGGTGCATTCCGGTCACCGGATCGCACACCGACATGGCGTTGAAGGTGTCCCCGTGGTAGCCGGAGCGGATGGTCATGAGGCGATGACGCTCGGACCGCCCCGAGGCGATCCAGAACTGGAGCGCCATCTTGATCGCAACCTCGACCGAAACCGAACCGGAATCGCACAAAAAGACGTGCTGAAGCGGTTCGGGGGTCAGGTCGACCAGCGAACGAACCAGACGCATCGCCGGCTCGTGGGTCAGTCCGCCGAACATCAGGTGCGACATTCGTTCGAGTTGATCGCGCGCGGCCTGGTTGAGAACCGGGTGGTTGTAGCCGTGAATGGCACACCACCAGGACGACATGCCGTCGATCAGGGTACGGCCGTCCATGAGCTCCAACCGGCAGCCGTGCGCCGCGCGCACCGGATAGACGGGGTCTCGGTCGATGGTCGAGGTGTAGGGATGCCAGGCGTGGGCCTGATCGATGGTGAGCAATTCGTCGATGTTCACTGAAGGAGGCGGTCGCTGAAAAACTATCGGGTGAGTCGAATATCACCGCGCCCCTCGCGACCCGAGGGGCGCGAGACGAGCGGCGATGACGGAGGCGACTGTCGTCAGAGATCGCTGCGACTGTCGATTTCGTCCAGGGAGACGCCGCGCAGGATTCCCATGATGATCTCTCGGCACTCGGCCTCCTGATCGGAGTCCTTGCCACGTCGAGCAGCAGCAAAGAAGCGCCCCAAGACACGCTGTTGCTGCGCGCTCAGCGCCTCCGTGAATCCCTGTTTGCGGACATCCTTATCGGGCACCCGATTCGGCGCCGCCTCTTCCGCAGCCTGACGTCCATGGGCCCAGTTCATCGCGCGCGCGCTGTAGAGCACGATACGGTCCAGCAAGACAAAGGGAAAACGCGGATTCGAGACGGGCCCGATGGTGAATGTGTGCGTTCCAGGCGCGCGCTCGATGTTGAGCTTGGCCAGCGCCTTGCCGCCGACCATACCCAGAACGCCGCCAGCCGCCGCGCCAAACAGCGCTCCGCTTCCAAGCGAATGACCGGCCGTTGCCAGGTCGACCGTCACCCCGGATGCCGCCCCGGCCGCCATGCCGACCAGTGCCAGCTGGCGACGCGAAAGCCCCAGTGCCTGACCGACCTCTTCCGACAGCAGGTCCTGTTCGAGAATGGAGTCAGGCGGCAGATGCCAGACGTTGTGGCGGAAATTGGTGCGAATATGCTCCTGCGCCTCGACCTCCAAACGCCGCAGATCATCCTCGAACTCGGCGGTCAGTTCGGCCTTGATGCGGTCGCGACCGCTCTGGAAGATGATCTTGCTGTCTTTGACCGTGCGAGAAACCTTGTAAGTCAGTGCCTGCTTGAGCAGGTCTAGGATGGTCGTGACGGCCTGATCCGTGCGGCGCTCCCAATCGTTGGTGAAGGCATCGACCGCCTCCTGGACCAGCGGCTCCCAACGTTGATCGATACTCTTGAGTGCGTTGAGCAGCTTGATACGTTCGGCATAGGTCGCGCGATGCGCGTTGAAGATGCGCACCGAGTTGAATGCCTTGCTGAGTGCATCCTGCCACTGATCCATGTAGCGCGTCTGACTGGTCAGGTTGTTCAGAACCGCCATGCGTGGCCGAGCCGTCAAACGCAGCAGCTCGATCTCGACGCGGTCCTTCTCCTTGATTCGCTTGGATCCATCGACCACCAGGATGATTCCGGCCCCGTTGGCAACGGGCTCCAGCAACGCGCAATCATGCGAATAGAGCTCATCGGCGCCGAATGCCTTGATGAAGGCTCGGGCGAGATCCTGATTCTCCTGCTCGTTGTTCTGGAACCACTCCAGGATGGCGTTGGGATTCTGAAACCCAGGTGTATCGATAAACTCGATCACGTTCCGACCGTCGATCACCACCGGATAGACATCGGAGCTGGTCGTGGTCCCCGCGCGTTTGTCGATCGCGATGCGGTCGTTCTCCGTCAGGGTCGCCACCACAGAGGATTTGCCTGCGTTCGGGTGACCCATGATCGCCAGTTGCGGAATTCTCTCGGCCATCAGACTTCTTCTCCATCCTCGCTGGACGGTGCCAGCATTTCCAAGCGCAGATAGGGATCCGCCATTTGATCGATCTTGCGTTGCCAGTCGGTGAAATCGAACGCGCGCAAGGGCGGCAGGCGGTCGTCGTCCTCGGGGTCTCCGACCAGCGCCAGGAGCATCTGGGCCTCGGTTCCGGCCACCGCGCGTAGCTCACGCAGGAAGAGCAGGTTCTCTGTGATCGGAGGCTGAGAGCCGTCCTGGATCACAACGACCCTTGGCGGAGGCGCCTGCCAGTCGCCCTCTTCGAGCAGGGCCAGCGCCTGCAAGGTCATCGCGCTTCCCGCACCGAAGGTCGCATAGGCGCCGACACGCCAACCACTCAGCGCAAGCAGCAGTTGCTCCATCCGGGGGCGATCCTCAGTCTCCAAGACATCGTCGACGTCGACATGGACCAGCAACAAACAGGCATCCGGGGCGAACCGGGGAGCCGTATCCGTCGAACCAGCGCCTGATCCTGGTTGCGGAACAGGCTCATCGAGCACGGAAGGTTCGGGTTCGGGTTCGGGTTCGGGTTCTGGCTCTGGCTCTGGCTCTGGCTCTGGCTCTGGCTCTGGCTCTGGCTCTGGCTCTGGCTCTGGCTCTGGCTCTGGCTCGTGGCTCTGGCTCTGGCTCTGGCTCTGGCTCTGGCTCTGGCTCTGGCTCTGGCTCTGGCTCTGGCTGGCTCGACGTTAGACGCTTGCGTCTCGGATGTCTCTTGGAGCGCGTCTGGTTCTGGTGTAGCGCTGGGGTCGGTTGACTCGGGTTCTGGAGGCGACTCCGACGTCTTTGCCTCGGTCGGCTCACCGATTTCGGAAGCGCGTGCCTCAACGGCGTTCATCTGCGTCTGCTCCGGAACCTCTGTTGATTCCGGCTTCGGCTGAACGATCTCAGCTTGATCGGACGTCCTATCCTCGGAACCCTCCTCCGTGGTCGGCTGAGGATCTCTCCAAGGACGTCGGCTGACCGCCGGTTTGGCCGTCGAGAGCGGCCCGACCAATGCGGGCCGGACTGCACGCGGGGAGAGTTCGCCGGGAATGGGCATCTCTGGTCCCTGACCGGATGCGTTGGATACCGTATCCAATCGCGGGGTCAGCATCCGCGCGTAAAGCGCCTGGATTCTGCCGTGTGTGAACGACAAACGGATGAGCGCAAGTCGTTGGCCGAGCAGCGAGGCACCGAGCAGGAGCAGCCGCGGTAGCAATCCATAGGTGATGACCGCGAGGACCAGGAACCAGCGCCAGGAGCGCAAATGCTCCGGGTCCGGATGGATGTTCTGCATGAAGGTCCATTGCTCAAGATAGACTCGAGAACCCTCAATCTGCTCCAACGTCGGATATCCGACCCCCTCGCCGAACAGCCAGCTCCAGGGCGATGCCATCACCCGCACCAGATCATAAATGGTCTGCGGGTGCGCAGCGAGCGAGGTGCCCCAGCCAAACGCCAGATCGGTGAACCATTCCAGAATGATCGTGGTCAAGACGACGCCGACATTGAAGGCGACGCCGAAGATCTGCGCCGAGAGCAGCAGCGGCCACTGTGCGAGGGATCCATAGACGGCGTATTGGGATTTCAGCAATCCATGGGTCGCAAGCGCACGGTCGCGAATCTCTTGCGTGGAATTAAGGAGATGCTGTTGCTGCAGCCAGGAGGCAACACGATTCAAGAGCGGCTGGATGACGCGGTTGAGGAGCAGCGAGTCCTGCTCGCCGGAACGGCGGCCGCGAAGACTTCTGCGCACCCAGGTCCAAACGGCGGCCGAAACGATCAAAAACTGGACGATGACCAGGATGAAGACGAACCAGGGAACGCTGATCGGCCGATTGCCGTCGAAGTGCAACAGGGTCGAGGCGACACCGATGCCGCAGACCAAACCCAGAACGGCGAGGATGATGCTCCCCAGACGCTGGGCCTGGGCGAATGCGGTGCCCGGCAGCAAGGCACGCATGTCCGCGCTCTCATCCTCCCGACGCGTCTTGAGCCAACGCAGGAGTGCGGTGCGTCTGTGCTGGGGGGTATGAGGCTCTGCGACGGGGAGATGACTCTCGACCCGTTCCAGATAGATGCCACGGTCGCGTTCGGCCAAGCGTTTCCGCGCCGTGGGATGCTCGCGCAGCTCACTCTCGTCCGCGTCCAGGTAATACTCGAAATCGATGAGGTCGGCGATCGTCCAGTCATTGGACTCGGGACGCGCAACCTCGGAGGGATTCACCTCGGAGGGGCTTGATGCGTTCGATTCGTGTCGAGGATCCATATCCAGTGCTTCGTTGTCGATGCATGGTTCGAGCCGGTCGACGGGACCGCCTCAAAAGGACGAATAATCCCACAGACAGCGATTGGATTCACTCGATGGATGCCTTCGCGGACGAGAAACGAGGAATGTTTGGATGGAATGCGCGCCCGAAACGGCCCACCTGCCTTGAACGTAGCATGTGGGTGGAGCATTCACATAGGATGCCGCTCCTAGGCCACGTCCTTTGTGGCCCGAATGGAGCGCGGTTGGAAGCGCCCCTACGTCACACCTTGAATTGAGCGAGATCGGCGTTCAGCGATTCGGCGAGGGCAGCGAGGGCGACACGCGCCTCGGCGGTTTGCTGATTGGACGAGACGGTATGCTCGGCAAGATTCTGGATCCGTAGCGTATTACTACTGACCTCTTCGGTCACGGCGGATTGCTCCTCGGCCGCACTGGCGATCTGGGCATTCAGATCGTTGATCCGAGAGACGGCCAAGGTAATCTCCTCCAGCGATTGACCGGCTTGGGAGGCCTTCTCCAAGGTCGAGTCGACCATCCCCCGCCCCGAATCCATCACGGTGACCACATTACGCGCACTGGATTGCAAGGCGGCAATCATGCTTTCGATCTCGCCTGTGGACTGCTGAGTGCGCGATGCCAAACTGCGAACCTCGGCGGCAACCACGGCAAATCCTCGACCGCTTTCCCCAGCGCGGGCGGCCTCGATCGCTGCGTTCAGTGCCAGAAGGCTGGTTTGCTCGGCGACACCCTTGATGACCTCCAGCACGGCACCGATGCGGTTCGTCTCGGACTCGAGCGTCGCGATCGCACTCGATGCATTGGACACCACGTCAGCCAGTTGCTCGATCGCCGTTGACGCCTCTCCCACCACCTGAGCCCCCGAGCGTACCCCGCTGTCCGCAGTCCGGGCACTCTCCGCAGCATGCGCCGTATTGGCTGCGACCTCGTTGACCGTAGCGGCCATCTCATGCATGGCGGTCGCGACCATCTGAATCTGGGACAACTGCTCCATCACGGCCTCGTCGCCTTCGGCGGCGACGATCGTTAACCGCTCGACGGCACTATCGACCTGCTTCGCCGACCCAGCGGTTTGAGAAACCAGCTGCTGCAGACGTTCGAGTAACCGGTTGAGTGCGGCGGCGATCTGGCCAACCTCGTCGCTGCCCTTTTGTTCCAAACGGATTCGGAGATCACCCTCACCCTCGGCGATATCCCGGATACGCTCAAGAACACGCGACATGGGTTTGGTAACGAGCGGCGGCAAGACGAACGCGATCGCTATCAGGATTCCGATCACGGCCGCCGCGAGCAGGAGCGTCTGAATACGGCTCTTGGATACCTCATTCTCTACGTGTTTAGAGGCGACATCCGCAGCCTCAATCACGATGTCTTCAAGCTCATCGAGGATGGATCGCATGGCGTCGAATGACTCGACACCATCCTTGAGCGTGAGATTGATCGCGGTCGAGCGCCCGATCCGGGTATCGGAGCGCCGCTCCTCGACGATGCGCTTGGTGATGGCCTCCCAGGTCTCGCGCCGCTGCTTGTAGGTCTCGATTTTGTTCGCAATATCGGAGTTGGAGGCCGTATGCTGATCGGCCAGTATGACGCTGGCGGCACGATCGAAACGCTCGCGAGCCTGCGCAATGTTTTCGTCGTGCTCCTTGATCGCCGCAGCGAACTCGGGGGAAGAGGCTGCGGTAAAGATCAGGGTCCGCTCGGCGGTGAGCACCTGATAGAGATCCCGGTCGGCCTGAAGGAGGTTTTTGACGACCGGAATATCCGAGCGGACCAACTCAGAAACCTGCTCGCCTAACCAACCGACCCGCAACAGGACCATCCACACAAAGAGGACGAACAGGAAAACGACGAGAGCAAGCGGAATCGTTAGTTTGTATCGTAAGGAAAGGTTATGAAACCATTGCATGTGTCTGCTCCTAATGGCGCATCAACCGTCCTTAACGAGATTCCTGTTCGAGCCGATCCAAGTCGATACCGATGGTGAGCGCACCGATCGCCTGTCCAGAATCCATGACCGGAACCGAGACCTGGACCAGATACGACTGGGCGCTGCTGTCGAATTTCACATCTCCGACATGGAGCGCACCCTTTCCACCGTCAAACGTCTTGGTGAACTTGGCCTCATCACCCTGCCAGAAATCGGATGTCTGATTGGTCATGGCGACATTGGCCCCCTGATCGTCCATAAGGAATAGCTCGACGAAATAGGGTTGGCTCTGTTCGAGTCTCTTGAGTTCTTTTGCTGTCGCGTTGCTCTGCATCTCGATCATGAAGGGTGTCGGCTCGCTCGCCTGGATCCATTCGGCATCGATTCGCTTGATCTCATCGAGTGTTCGGCCGAGTGCGTTCTGTGCCTGAACGGCCTCGACCAGAATGGGATCCGAGCCCCACTCCAGCAATAGAGGAGCGATTTTGGTGACGTTTTCCGGCACCTCCTCGGCCATGACGGCCGTATGGATCAGAAGCATACCAGTCAAGACGACACTGAAGCGGGTTTTGAAACAAGGCATAGAATCTCTCCAAAATCAAAAGACTGAGCGATCAAACCCAATATAAACTGGGAATCGAATCCTTGATCAAAAGCCCCCGATGCAGACAGATGAAGAATCTGCTAACGGCCTCACGAAATACTGGGCAGCGTGTTCCATAATCGTTGGAACTATACCAATGCCAGCTTCGAACACGAAAGGTTTTCATCAGAACACGGAAATCCCAGACAAAGGGAAGGCGTTCTTGGATCCAGGGCGGGCGCCGACACCGATTGCGCGACATCGACCGAATAGGCGAGAAAATAAGCTTGGAGCTGTCAAGGACAGCCGAGCACGCATGGCCAGCAGCGTCTCGGATTTTGCGATACCGAGGAAAGGCGGGGAGCCTTTCCTCGGGGAACTGAATCAGACGTCGAAGGGATGGCGTCTGACGAGCGTTTCGGCGCGATCTGGGCCGGTGGAGATGATATCGATCGGGAGACCGCTCAGCTGTTCGATCGTCTCCAGATAGGCGCGCGCGTTCGCCGGCAGTTCGTCGAGCGACGTGATCCCAGCAGTGGATTCCTGCCAGCCGGGGCATTCGATGTACTTGGGCTCGCAACGCTCGAAGGTGTCCGCGCCAACCGGAGGGGCCGTCACCTCCTGGCCATCCAGCATGTAGCTGGTGCAGATCTTCACGGTCTCCAGGCCATCCAGCACGTCGAGCTTGGTGATGCAGATGCCGGTCACGCTGTTGATCGCAAAGGAGCGATTCAAGGCGACCATGTCGAGCCAACCGCAACGACGCTTACGGCCGGTGGTGGCACCAAATTCGGCACCGCGCGTGCCCAGCCGGTCGCCGTCCGCGTCCATGAGTTCGGTCGGAAACGGCCCCGCACCGACTCGCGTCGTGTAGGCCTTGACGATACCGAGCACATAATCGAGATCACGCGGCCCGATACCGCTGCCACTGGCGGCACCGCCAGCGGTCGTGGTCGAGGAGGTGACGTAGGGATAGGTCCCGTGATCGATGTCGAGCAGCGAGCCCTGGGCACCTTCGAAGAGCATGTCTTTGCCCTGCTGACGCAGATCGTGCAGGAGTCCGGGCACATCGACGACGAGCGGACGCAAGGCCTCGGCATGGATCAACGCCTCGTCCAGGACGGCCGCGTAGTCGACCGGATCGGTTTTGTAATAATGCTCGAGCGCGAAGTTGTGGTATTCGAGCACCTCGCGCAATCGCTCGGCGAAATGCTCGGCATCCAGCAGCTCGCCGAGACGGATGCCACGCCGCGAGGTCTTGTCCTCGTAGGCTGGACCGATCCCGCGACCGGTGGTGCCGATCGCCTTGGATCCGCGGGCGCGCTCGCGCGCCAGATCGAGCGCGATGTGATAGGGCAGGATGAGCGGACAGGCGGCACTGATTCCGAGACGCTCGCGCGCCGGAACCCCGGCCTTTTCGAGCATGTCGAGCTCTTCAAAGAGCGCCTGGGGCGAGAGAACCACGCCATTGCCGATGAGACAGCGCACACCGTCGCGCAGGATACCTGAGGGGACGAGATGCAGGACGGTTTTGGCACCGTCGATGACGAGAGTGTGGCCAGCATTGTGACCACCCTGAAATCTCACCACGGCGGCGGCACGGTCGGTCAGAAGATCGACCACCTTACCTTTGCCCTCATCCCCCCATTGGGAGCCAATTACAACGACGTTGTTGCCCATCAGTCACGCTTCCTACTGGTTATCGATAGTGTCGATATCGTGTGGTTCCCACCGTCCATCACGGGATACCAGCTGCTGCTGGCAACCGAGTTGGCGTGGATCCTGTTCGAATCCTGGCAAGGCATTGATCACGATGCGTCCGGATGCGCGCAGCCGCTCGACCGCTTCGCGCAGTGCCGGATCGGATGACCAGGGCGCCAGAATTCGTCCGCTGTCTTGTACCCGCTCCTCCAGACGCTTGCCGTGTCGGAGCAGGCCCTTGAGGTCGGTACTGAATCCGACCGCCGGTCGGGCACGTCCGAAGACCTGCCCGATGTCGTCGTAGCGTCCGCCGCGGGCGATCTCCAATCCCCAGTCGGGAACGAAGGCGGCAAACACGACGCCGGTCTTGTATCTGTATCCGCGCAGCTCGGCGAGATCGTAGTGGACCCCGACCTCGGGCAGCCAGCGATGCAACTCTTCCGCCAACCCGCGTAGATAGTCGAGCGCCTCGCGGACCGGACGATCCGCTGCGCGCAATGCCTCTTCGGCTCGGACGAGTGCGTCCGCGCCATTGAGTTCGGCGAGGGAGGCCAGCATGTCCGCGATCGGCCCACTGAGACCGAAACGGCCGATCAAAGACTCGATCTCGGGGACCGCCTTGCGCTGCAGCGCGCCGAAAAGCGCGTGCTCCTGAGCGGCGTCGAGCCCAGCCTGACAGGCGAGCCCGCGATAGATTCCGACATGCCCCAGATCGAGATAGCTCTCGGTGATCCCTGCAGTGCGCAGCGTCAGCATGACCAACTGGAGGATTTCGGCGTCGCTCTCGATCCCTGCGTGACCGTAGATCTCGGCGCCGATCTGCAACGGGCTGCGGGTACTGGCAAAGCCGTCCGGACGCGTGTGCAACACGGTGCCCAGATAGCAGAGGCGGGTCGGCACGTCTCGACGCAAATGATGCGCGTCCATCCGAGCGACCTGCGGGGTCATGTCCGCGCGAACGCCGAGGAGCCGACCGGTCAGCTGATCGATTAGCTTGAAGGTCTGAAGGTCGAGATCCTGACCGGTTCCGGTCAGCAACGACTCCAGATAGTCGATGAAGGGCGGAATAACCAACTCATAGCCCCATCCCGCGTAGAGATCCAGCAGATCACGCCGCAGGGACTCTATGATCTGAGCCTCGGGCGGCAATACCTCTTCGATGCCGGCTGGTAACAGCCACCGTTCCTCGTTCATCGGTCGTTTTTTCAGTTCACCAGGTCGTTCGTTCACCGAGCCGCTCGCGCGGACCCAGTCGCCGTTTCCACGCGGCTGGAATGTCTCATCCACGTCCATCCTAATCGATTCGCCAAAAAACGAATCAGTTCACCCAGTACAGCAGCGCCAAGCCGACAAGCATGCTGACGAGCCCGGCGCTCCGCAATGGACGCTCGCCTTCCATCGCCATGAGCACAAGCGCACGCCGAAAGCTGCCTGGGCTCAAGAAGGGCCAGATGCCCTCGATCACGAGCACCAGCGACAGGGCTACCAGGATGTCATGCACGGTATGGGTGAATTCCGCGAGAGTGGATCGCCCGGCTCCGGGACGCGGGCCGAGATCGGCCAAAGGGCGTTATCTTTTCAGACAGACGGGTGTTTGTCCAACCTCGAAATCCCCCGAAGGGGATTTCGAGTGCCACAAGGATATCGAGGCGGTAGATACCGGACGAT
This sequence comes from Thiorhodococcus drewsii AZ1, assembly GCF_000224065.1. GTDB lineage: Bacteria > Pseudomonadota > Gammaproteobacteria > Chromatiales > Chromatiaceae > Imhoffiella > Imhoffiella drewsii. The sequence goes on along the minus strand of NZ_AFWT01000032.1, from coordinate 24,299 downwards.
TCCCCGATCATCTCGATCAGGGTTGCCCGGACGCCTCGCGGAAGAAGCGGAAGAACTCGGAGTCGGGTTCGAGCAGCATGAGATTCCCGCCCTTGCCGAAGGTTTCGCGATAGGCGCTCAGGCTCCGATAGAAGGAATAGAATTCCGGATCGCGACTGTAAGCCTTGGCATAGATATCGGCTGCCTTGGCATCACCTTCGCCCCGCAATTCCTCGGACTGCTTGTAGGCCTCCGCGATGATGACGGTACGCTGACGATCCGCGTCGGCACGAATGCGCTCGGCCGCTTCACCGCCCTTGGCACGCAGGTCGCGCGCAACCCGCTCACGTTCGGCGCGCATCCGCTGATAGACCGACTCGCTGACCTCCGGGGGCAAATCGATCTTCTTCACCCGCACGTCGATCACCTCGACCCCCAGGTCGCCGGCATTGGCGTTCACCTCACGGGTCAGCAGTTCCATCAAGGCCAGACGGTCGTCCGAAACCACCTCCTGGATCGTGCGCTTACCGAACTCGTCGCGCAGACTGGTATTGATCCGCTCGGACAGCAGACGGCTCGTCCGCGCGCTGATGCCAGCCGTCGATCGCAGGAACTGAGCGGCACTCTTGATACGCCATTTGGCGTAGGAGTCCACGATCACGTCCTTCTTCTCGACCGTCAGGAAGCGCTCAGGCTGAGAATCCAGCGTCTGAATGCGGCGATCGAATTTACGGATCTGATTCAGCACCGGGATCTTGAAGTGGATTCCAGGCGGATAGTCGTCGGAAACGATCTCACCCAGGCGCAGCTTGAGCGCGATCTCGTATTCCTTGACGACGAAGGTGAAGGTCGAGAAAAAGAGCACCAACACACCCAGACCCAGCGGAACGAGCGTCTTGAGAAGCTTTGTCTGGTTCATCAACGGGCCCTCCGGTCACGATCCACCACCCGTTGCGGCGGCGTGGGGGTCTTCTCGGGGACCGTCGCGGCGGTCGACGGCTCCTGATTGCCATTACCCGATTGTGTCTTGGTCTGAGGCTGCTGCTTCATCAGTTGATCGATCGGTAGGTAGATCAGGCTGTTGCCTCCGTCCTGAACATCCAGCAACACCTTGCCGTTACTGCTCATCACCTGCTCCATGGTTTCGAGATAGAGACGCTCCCTGGTAACGGCCGGGGCCTTGGCATATTCGGTCAGAATCGCCTCGAAACGGGCGCTCTCACCCTCGGCCTCGGCGATGCTCTTGTCGCGATACGCCTTGGCGTCGGCCAGGATGCGTGCCGCTTTTCCTCGGGCATGCGGAAGGACCTCGTTGGAATAGGCCTCGGCCTGGTTCTCCAGACGTTCCTTATCCTCACGTGCCTTGATGGCATCATCGAAGGCCGCCTTAACCTGCTCCGGCGGCTTGGCCGGCTGCATATTCACGCTGGTGACGATAAGCCCTGTCTTGTACCGGTCCAGAAGCTTCTGAATACGTTGCTTGATGGTGACCGCAACGGCGCTACGGCCCTCGGTCATGACGTAATCCAGCTTGCTCTGACCGATGGTGACACGCACGACGGTGACGGTTGCGTCGTTGAGGGTGCGTTCGGGATCCTGATCCTGGAACAGATAGTCGGCCGCATCTTGGATACGGGACTGGACGGTCAGCTCGACCTCGACGATGTTCTCGTCCTGGGTCAGCATCGCGGCCCGATGGGTGATCGTCGAGATCTCATCGACATTCACCTTGATCACGGTCTCCAGCGGGAGAGGCATATGCCAATGGGGTCCGGGACCCGTGGTATCGACGTACTTGCCGAAACGCATCACGACGCCCCGCTCTGCGGGCTCGACGATATAGATGCCCGAGGCGAGCCACACGAGCAAAAGGATCAGAAGAACGACACCGATCGCTTTGGAGCTGAACTGCCCTCCCCCATTCGATGGACCGTCGCCCGAAGGCTTGCCGCCCCCGAACAATCCGCCTAGACGCTCCTGGAGCTTACGCACGACCTCATCGAGATCGGGTGGTCCCTGATCGCCACCTGGTCTTCCGCTCCAAGGGTCTTTGTTGCCGCCACCTGGCTCATTCCAGGCCATAGCTTCTCCGTCTGTTTATGTTGGGGTTTGGGAAGTCGTCCGGGGATGACCAAGTCGAGTATGACGCCGCCCATTCGCGATGAATGGCGCGGCGATCAGACCGCAGCGCCGGATGCATTTCGACGCAAACAGTGCCGACGCCGGTTGTCGATATCAAGCTCGGACAGGATAAATATGGGCAATGGGAGCCTGATGAGCGATTGATTGTAAGTGACCGATCGACTCTCGGCAAACCGGCCTCCGAATCAGGAGGCCGCGCCGAGGCGCTGCCCCAGTTCGCGATCATGCGCGCACAGACGATCGAGATCGATCCGTCCGATCATCAGCTCGAGATCCCAGCCGCCCGTGTCGGCCGCCTGATCGGAAAGGATCTGGGCGTGCCGATAGAGCCAGGCCCGCCGCTTTCCCTCGCTTGGATCCAGATGAATGCGACTGCGCACGCGCTCGCCCCCGGTCAGCTCGGCGAGTGCCTGAAGCAACAGATCGATGCCCAGACCGCTTTGAGCCGACAGCCAGACGCGAATCGGGCGCCCCTCGGAGTCCCGCTCCAGCCGAGGCGCTTCTTCCCCCAGCAGATCGATCTTATTGAAGACCTCCAGGCGCGGAATCTCGTGGCTACCGATCTCGGCCAGGACATCCTCGACATCCTCGATCAGCCGCGCACGATGCGGCGCAGCCGTATCGATCACGTGCAGCAGCAGCGCGGCGTTGCGCGTCTCCTCCAGGGTCGAGCGAAAGGCAGCGACCAACTCGTGGGGCAACTGGCTGACGAAGCCCACCGTGTCCGCCACCACCACCCGATCGCCCGTGGGCAACTCCAGGCGACGCAGGGTCGGATCGAGCGTGGCGAAGAGCTGATCGGCCTGGAACACACCAGCCTGAGTCAAACGATTGAAGAGCGTCGACTTGCCCGCGTTCGTATAGCCCACGAGCGAAACCACCGGTAGCTCGGCCTTGGCGCGTGCCTTGCGTCCCTGGGCGCGCTGTCCCTCGATCCGTGACAGGCGCCGTTCGAGCATCGCCACGCGCGTGCCGAGCAGGCGTCGGTCCGTTTCGAGCTGGGTTTCGCCCGGACCGCGCAGACCGATACCGCCCTTCTGGCGCTCCAGATGGGTCCAGCCGCGCACGAGCCGAGTCGAGAGATGCCGAAGCTGCGCCAACTCGACCTGCAGCTTGCCTTCGAACGAGCGCGCACGCTGGGCGAAGATATCCAGAATGAGCCCAGATCGGTCCAGAACCCGGCACTGGAGCAGACGTTCGAGATTACGCTCCTGGGCCGGCGATAGAGTATGATTGAAGATGACGAGATCGGCCTCATTGGCCTCGACGAACATCTTCAGTTCATCGGCCTTGCCGCTACCGATGAAGAGTCGCGAATCCGGAGCCGAACGGCTGCCGCCAAGCGTGCCGAGAACCTCGGCGCCCGCTGCGGACGCAAGCAGGCGGAACTCTTCCCGCTCGTCTGGTGCGGCAGCACCCCCACCCATGTCCAAATGGACCAGCACGGCCCGTTCGCCAACCTTCGGACGCTCGAAGACGAGGGTCGCATCGCGACCGGGTGTGGTGGCTGTTGAATTGGTGCCAGGTTGCTCGTTCAACTATTGCCAGGCTCGGGCATGTCATTATCGGCGGCCGGCAACTTGACGTTGCGCGCGGGCACCACGGTCGAAATGGCATGTTTATAGATCATTTGACTCACGTTGTTCTTAAGCAACACAACGAACTGGTCGAATGATTCGATCTGGCCCTGCAACTTGATCCCGTTCACCAAAAAGATGGAGACAGGAACGCGCTCTTTACGCAGAGCATTGAGAAAGGGGTCTTGTAAGCTTTGTCCCTTAGACATGGGATTGGCTCCTTGTTGTTGTTGTCAAGCATGTATGCCCGGCTAGAAACCTTCGTGGATTCCCTGTGGAAAACACGCCGGGTTTGGATGGGTCGCAGCCGGGACGGACAAACCCACCGAAAGAGACACCATTAGTTTCGTTGAAAGTAACCTCTGACACCATAGTCATTTGCAATCCGCCCGATTTGCGGCAAGCAGGCGCGACGATCCTCGACCCTCGACGAAGATACTCCAGAGATGCATCGACCGCTCCAATGGATCCTCACCTTCATCCAGCCAGTGACTGTCGCGCTCCGCCCGCAGCCAGGTCAGCTGCCGCTTCGCCAGTTGTCTCGACGCGACGATGCCGCGGTGCAGCATTTCATCCCAGTTGTACTCACCCGACAGATATTTCAAGACCTGTCGATAGCCGACACAACGCATCGAAGGCAGGTCCTCGTGAAGATCGCCGCGACGCCAGAGCGTCTCGACCTCCTCGACCAAGCCCTCATCGACCATTGAACGGAAGCGCCGTTCGATCCGAAGGTGCAAAGTGGAGCGTTCACTCGGGCAGCGCACCAATTTCAGCACCCGATACGGAAAAGGCTCGGACTCGGCCGCCTCCCGAATCAGGTCGCTCATCGCTCGCCCCGTCAGCCGATGGACCTCCAGCGCACGCTGAATGCGTTGAGGATCATTGGGATGAATCTGGCTTGCGCTCACCGGATCCACCGCCCGCAGCCGTTCGTGCATGACCGACCAGCCAAGATGCGCGGCTTCGTCCATCAATCGCTGTCGCGTTTCGGGATCCGCACTCGGCAGCGTCGCCAGCCCTTGCTGCAAGGCGCGGAAATAGAGCATGGTGCCTCCCACGAGGAGCGGGATGTGACCGGCGGCGCTGATCTCCTCCATCGCCCGCAAGGCATCCTCGCGAAAGGCCGCAGTCGAATAGGACTCGGACGGATCCAGTATATCGATCAGACGATGCGGCGCGCGATCGAGCGTCGCTCGATCCGGCTTGGCCGTGCCGATGTCCATACCGCGATAGATCATGGCCGAATCCACGCTCACGATCTCGCATGGCAACTGCTCCACCAATCCGACGGCCAGATCGGTCTTGCCGGAGGCAGTCGGCCCCATAATCAGGATCGCCAGAGGGCGCGGGTCGCGAGTTTCTTGCATCTGTCTCATTGATCCTGCGCGTCGCGCCTATGGCGCGGAGGTTGGTCAGCGGAGACCGGGGCGAGTTCCCGGGTCATGGTCAAAAGCAGTGATCGCCGGAACAGCAAAGGAACTCAACGGCCACGCAGAAAGAGCCGATCCAACTCCTCATGGGTCAACTTGACCCAGGTCGGACGGCCATGATTACACTGGTCGATCCGTTCGACCCGCTCCATCTCGCGCAGTAGGCCGTTCATCTCGTCGAGCGTGAGACGCCGATTGGCGCGTACCGAGGTATGACAGGCCAGAGTCGCCAGCACGGCGTCGATCGCCTCTTCCAGACGCGTGCTGCGTCCGTGCTCTGACAGATCGGCGATCAGGTCGCGCAGCATCCGCTCCATGTCCGCCTGACGCAGCAGCGCAGGCACCTCGCGCACCACCAGCGAACCGGCATCGATCCGGTCCACCACCAGCCCCAGGCGCGCGATGGATTCAGCATGAGCCTCGAACAGCTCGGCCTCTCTCGGTGCAACCTGCACCGAGACGGGAACCAGCAACGGCTGACGGACGACATCGTCCGTCTTCCAGGCGCGTTTGAGTCGCTCGTAACCGATGCGTTCATGCGCGGCATGAATGTCCACCAGGATGAGCCCATCGACGGCCTGAGCGAGCAAATAGACCCCATTGAGCTGGCCCAGTGCGAAGCCGAGCGGCGGCATCGACTGGCGCGGCGCTGCTTCCGACTCAGGCTCTGGCTCCGCACCCACCTCCCCGCGTGGTTCGGTGGCAGACGCCAGGATGCGTTCGTTCGGGGGCGGGCGCTGAAAGGCCAGATCGGACTGATAGTTCTGGCGCGAATCCCGAACCCTGTCGTTCGGTGCGAATGCCCCGGATCGTGCCCCCGTTCGGGGACGTGGTGTCGTGACGGCGGACGCACCGCCGGAGGTTGGCTCGAACAGCGGCTCGCCTGGCGTTTCCGAGTGTTCCACGCGCGGGGACGCATCTGCCGGCTCCTCCTCTGAGCCCAACGTGCCCTGCGACAGGCGCCGATGCAGCGCCCGATAGATGAAGTCGTGCACCTGCCGCGATTCGCGGAAACGGACCTCGTGCTTGGCCGGGTGCACGTTGACGTCGACCAGACGTGATGGCGTCTGCAGAAACAGCACATAGGCCGGATGTCGTGCATGATGCAGGACATCGCTGAAGGCCTGGCGCACCGCATGGGTCACCAGCTTGTCCCGGACCATGCGACCGTTGACGTAAAAAAACTGCTGGTCTGGCTGACTGCGCGAAAAGGCCGGACGCATCACCCAGCCGTAGAGGCGCAGATCCACGGCCGACTCGTCCACCGCCAGGGACTGCTCGCCGAAGCCCTTGCCGAGCAGACGGTCGAGCCGCTCCAGAACCCTGGCCTCATCACCGCCGGACGCGCCGAGACTCAGAACGCCCTTGCCGTTGTGACGCAACTGGATCCCGATCTCGGGACGCGCGAGCGCGACCCGCCGCACCACCTGCTCGATATGATCGAACTCGGTCTTCTCCGTGCGCAGGAATTTTCGCCGTGCCGGTGTATTGAAGAAGAGATCCCGAACATCGACGCTGGTGCCCCGAGGATGTGCCGCCGGACGTGGCGAAATCAGGCGACCATCTGCGCCGACGCTCACCTCCCAGGCGTTCTCGGCGTCCTCCTCGGCACGCGAGGTTAAAGTCAGCCGACTCACCGAGGCAATGCTTGGCAGCGCCTCGCCGCGAAACCCCAAGGTCGCGACCGCTTCGAGATCGGCCAGCTCGGCCACCTTGCTGGTCGCGTGCCGCGAGAGCGCCAGCTCGAGCTGTTCCCGAGGGATGCCACATCCGTCGTCGCGGACGCGCAGTCGCTTGACGCCCCCCTGCTCGATGTCGATCTCGATCTGGCCGCAGCCGGCGTCCAGGCTATTTTCGATCAATTCCTTGATGACAGCGGCCGGGCGCTCGACCACCTCCCCCGCAGCAATCTGATTGACGAGGTGATCGGCGAGAATACGGATTGGATTGGACATGATGTCGGGCATGGAATCAGAAGCGCCCGCCCAGGGCAAGTCTGCCACTGGGCGGGCGCCAGTCGAACCGAGTAGAGCGTCGAGCGGGGATCAGGAACCGGCCGGAATGGCGAGCACCTCTCCTGCCCGAATGAAATCACCGTCCTTCAGGCCATTCTCGGCGCGCAGCGAGCGGAGGCTCACGCGATATCGCTTGGCGATACCCGAAAGGGTGTCGCCCCGGCTGATGACATACTCGCGCCCCCCGGAGGACGCGACGCTCGCGGTATAGCTCGGAGCGGAGCGAGTCTTCACCGAACGCGAGACCGAGGCGGTGACAAGACGCTGCGGAGGATATTTACGAAAATAGGATTTGACTCCGGCGAGGATGGCCTTGGCGAGACGCTGCTGGTGCGCACTGCTTTTGAGCCGCCGCTCTTCCTCCTGGTTGGAAATGAAGGCCGTCTCGACGAGCATCGAGGGAATATCCGGCGATTTGAGAACCACGAAACCGGCGTGCTGGACATAGCCCTTGTGGACAGCCCCGATTCTGCGCAGATAGGACAACACGGCATTGGCGGCCTCAGCGCTGTGTTCGAAGGTGGCGTTCTGGGTCATGTCCAAAAGCACGCTCGCCAGCATCTCGTCGCTCGATGACAGATCGATGCCGCCGACCAGGTCCGCGCTATTCTCTCGATTGGCGAGCCAGTTGGCCGCCTCGCTGCTCGCGGCGCCCTGGGACAGGGTGTAGACGGAAGACCCATGCGCGTTCGGGTTGTTGTAGGCGTCCGCATGGATAGAGATGAAGATGTCCGCGTTATTCTCGCGCGCCTTGAGGATGCGCTTGCGCAATCCGATGTACTCGTCTTTATTGCGGATCATCACCGCCCGCATCCCCGGCTCGCGCTCGACGAGCCGCTGCAGTTTGCGCGCAATGGCGAGCGTCACGTCCTTCTCCTTGGTCCCGGTAGCGCCGATCGCGCCCGGATCATCACCGCCGTGACCGGCATCGATCGCCACGATAGCCGCTCGTGAGTGCGGGATCCTCGATACCGAGAGCGCCCTCGGGGAATCAGAGGCGCTTGCCCCATGCACCGGCGCGCCGCTCAAACGCTCCGAGAGGAGATCCACGATCAACTCCTGACCGCGTCCGTTGGCGGCCGAAGCAATGAAACTCTTCACCCGAACCGGATGCTTGAGATCCACGACGATACGCAGGTCATCGTCGTTGCGGACCCCGCTCCGCAGCCCGACCAAAGTCGGGTCTGTGGTCGCGGCCTTCGGAAGCGAGCCCGAGAGTCGCGCCCTCTCGATATCGATGACGACCCGGTCTGGCGAGTCTAGCGTGAAGATCTGGTGCGATATCGAGCCGGATACCGCCAGCGTGAGCCGCGTCCTGCCTCCATCCGTCGAGGCATGCTTACACTCGACCGCCACCTGAGCCGCAGAGGCGGGCAAGGAAATCAGTAGCAGAAGGAGTACAAACAATCTGTTCACGCGCGCTCCCCGGTGCCGGTTTTCGTTCTAGTCGTTGCATCAAAGATAGCAGTTTAAAACGGATTTTTCCAAGCCAAAACCTAGTATTAGCCTCCGTTTCTCGCCCTCCGCATCAAGCCGTGTCGCAACTGAGCCACGGGGCATGGTTTTATTTCCAATCGTCAATTGGGGCAATCCCTCGTATCCCGACGCGCAGGGAGATGATGCGCGCTCAGACGGGCCAAGAGCGATTCTCCGATATGACTTTCAGCCCGCAGCGCGAGCCGGCGGCCCTCGGGATGATGGTCGATGAGGATCCGAAGATCGGCGGGCGGCAGCATACCCACGCCACGATCCGGCCATTCGACGACCCAGACCGCATCCGCTTCCATGAGATCGCGCAATCCCAGATATTCGAGTTCCTCCGGGTCGCCCAGGCGGTAGAGATCCAGATGATAGAGCCGCATGGCCGGAAGTGCGTAGGGCTCGATCAGCGTATAGGTCGGACTGCGCACCGCACCCTCATGACCAAGCCCGCGCAGACATCCGCGTGTCAGGGTCGTCTTGCCGGTCCCCAGATCACCTTCGAGATACAGCACGAAGGGGGGCGACAGACAGGCCGCAAGACCTGCCCCGAACGCCATCTGCGACTCTGGATCGGCAAGAAGGATTTCCATCAATTGACCTCGATTCGATTGGCAACGGCACGTAGTGCCGCGACGATATCACCCGCGACCATACCCCGCTCGCCCTCCCGAGCGGCCCTATCGCCCGCCGCCGCGTGCAAACAGACACCAGCCAGGGCTGCGGACTCAAGATCGAGCCCCTGCCCGATCAGCGCCGCCAAAACGCCGGTGAGAACATCGCCGGATCCCGCCGTAGCCATCCCTGGGTTACCGTCGCTGCAGACGGCTGGCGGACGCGATGGATCGCCCTGAATGAGGGTCCCAGCCCCCTTGAGCACGGCGATCCCGCCATAGCGCGACTGGAGAGCCTGGACGGCGGCCAGCCGATCGGCCTGGATCTCCACCGTACCCATACCGAGCAGGCGACCGGCCTCTCCGGGATGCGGGGTCAGTATCCAGTCCTCCCGCGCCAGCGGCTCGGACGCCAAGGCATTGAGGGCGTCTGCGTCGACCACCAATGGTCGTGCAACCTCTTTGATCGCGCGCCATAAATCCAGCCCCCAGCCGGAGCGCCCCAGTCCGGGGCCAAGCGCAACGACATCGGCGCGCTCGATTAGAGGTACCAGATCCGCTGGACTCTCGACGCCCGCGACCATCAGCTCCGGCCGGGTCAGATTCAGCCAGCGAGCATGCTCGAGATGGGTCGCGACAGTGACCAGACCCGCCCCACTCCGCAAGGCCGCCTCGCCCGCCAGCCGAGCGGCACCGGACATACCAGGCGCCCCTCCGACGACGAGGATATGTCCGCAATCGCCCTTGTGCGTCGTCTGTGAACGCGGCGCAATCATGGTGCACTGCTGAGGCCAATCGATACGCCGCATCGAGAGTCGCTCACGGGCATAGATCAGTGCCGGGATCTCCAATCCACTAAAGACGCAGTCACCGCGATACTGGGGACCCTCCCCAATGAACAACCCTTGCTTCAAGCCGATGAAGCTGAGTGTTGCCGTCGCCCGCACCGCGACACCCATGACCTGACCGGTATCGGAATGCAGCCCGGAAGGGATATCGACCGCGACGACAGGCGCGTGCTGCTCATTGATAGCCGCAATGGCTGTAGCCCACACCCCTTCGACGGGGCGTTCCAGCCCGGTTCCAAGCAAGGCGTCGATCACCAGATCCGCCCTCAGCGGCGCGCCACAAAAGGGCTCGACCAGACCACCCGCACTGCAATAATCAGCGTGCGCCGAGGCAGCATCTCCAGTCAGCCGATCCGGGTCGCCCAGTTGCAGGACCCGAACCAAGAGCCCATCCTCCAGCGCAAGCCTGGCGACCACATAACCGTCGCCGCCATTATTGCCGACACCGGAGAGAACGACCGGCCGACGCGCCTGGGACCAGCGCGCTCGCATCAACCGATACAGCGCGCGGCCGGCACGCTCCATCAGTTCGCGGCCGGGAATGCCCTGCTCATCGATCGCAAGTCGGTCGAGCGCGCGAACCTGCTCGGCACGATAGAGCGCATGTGGAAGTCTGTCCCGATCGGGAATATTAGCGATCATCATGTCTCCATGTCTCCGCAAAGCCATCCAATAGCCGCCATCTGGGCGGAGCGGGATTCCTAGATTATGAACCCCCATCAAAAAAATTCCCCATACGGTGCAATGGATACCCACCCGAACCAATGGCTCTCCGAGCGCATCAAGGCATGGGGACATGAACTGGGATTCCAGCAGGTCGGCATCACCGACACAGATTTGACCACGGCCGAGGGCCGCCTGATGGAATGGATCGCCTCGGGACGCCATGGAGACATGGAATACATGGCCCGGCATGGCACCAAACGCTCACGCCCAGCCGAGCTGGTGCCTGGAACATTGCGGGTGATCTCGGTGCGGATGGACTATCTTCCGGAGACGCCTGAAACGACCCGACAGATTCTCGCCGATTCCGCGACCGCCTTCATCTCTCGTTACGCGCTCGGGCGGGACTATCACAAGCTCATCCGTCGACGTCTGCAACATTTGGCCGAGCGGATCCAAGACGCCATCGCTCCGACGGCCTGCCGGGTCTTCGTCGATTCGGCGCCTGTGCTGGAGAAACCGCTGGCCGAGAAAGCCGGGCTCGGCTGGATGGGCAAGCACACCAATCTCATCAACTCACAAGCCGGATCCTGGTTCTTTCTGGGCGAGATCTACACCGACCTCGCGCTCCCCATCGACCACTCCCAAGGGAGCCATTGCGGCCGTTGCCAGGCCTGCATCGACATCTGCCCGACCCAGGCGATCATCGCACCCTATCAACTCGACGCCCGACGCTGCGTCTCCTATCTCACCATCGAGCACCAGGGTGGTATCCCCGAGGCGCTGCGCCCTCTCATCGGCAACCGCATCTATGGCTGCGACGACTGCCAATTGGTCTGCCCCTGGAATCGCTTCGCCCAACCCACACGCGAAACCGATTTCCTGCCCCGCGCCGGACTGGACACGGTAACGCTGATCGAGCTCTTCGGCTGGGACGAGGCGACCTTCCTCAAACGCACCGAAGGCTCGGCGATCCGCCGTATCGGACATCTGCGCTGGCTGCGAAACATCGCCGTCGCGCTCGGCAACGCCGGTTCCGCCCCGGAGGTTTCTGCGACCCTTCGGGTCCATGCCTCGCATCCCAGCGCGCTCGTCCGTGAGCATGTCGCCTGGGCGCTGGATCGTCAGGGACTGACCTGACGATCCAGTCAGCACGCACTCAGTCGGCGCCGCTTGGGGTAACGTCGGACGAAAGCTCGGACGGTTCGATAATCGGACGCTTCTCGAACGCCGCCTCGAATGCCGCAAGGCGTTTGTGGATGGATTGAAGCTCGACGATGGTCGTCCAGGAATTCACCAGGTACTGGAAGGACGAGGACACCTGGCCGAAGGCGGTCAGGATCTGCTGCAGGATACCGAAGGTCACCTTGCCCGCCGCGATGGTGGGCACCAAGATCAGATAGACGAAGATGTTGTCCGCCTGCAGATAGGTGTAGCGGGCGATGTTGAAATAGAAGTAATGGAAATAGAGTCGGAAATAGTTTTTGCGAACGTTGGTGAAGAGCATCGCCAGCGTCGGCGGCTGGGCCCGGCTCGCATCATCCTCGCCGTAGACCAATTCCTTTCGATAGGCCGCCTCGACCCGCTGATTGCGGAAATAGAGCCCCGGCAGCTTGATTCCCGCCAGTGCGAGCACCCCAGTACCGAAGATCGACCACAACAGGGCTGCGGTGAAGAGCGGGGCCGGAATCTCGCCCACAATGGGCAATTCGCTGACATAGGCCGAAAGCGCAAAGAGCACCGGCAGGAAGGCGAAGAGGGTCATCACCGAATCGACGATCTTGACCCCGAGCGTCTCGACGATGTCGGCGAAGCGCATGGTGTCCTCCTGGATACGCTGAGCGGCACCCTCGATCGTGCGCACCTCCTCCCAGCGGGCGACATAGTAATCGTTCATCGCCGTGCGCCAGCGGAAGACGTAGTGGCTGACGAAAAAGCTGGTCGCCACCACGACCAGGATAGCGACGAAGGCAATCTCACCGAAGTCGACCAGCAGCGAGAACAGCTCGGCGGATGTGACCTCGCTCGAGCCCGAGAGCGCATTCTGCACCGCATCGAAGAAGGGACGCCGCCACTCGTTGATCGCGACCGAGACCTGGACCGAGAAATAGGTCGAGAAGAGGATCAGCGAGGAACCAAGGATCGACCACCAGCGCCAGGGATGCGGATCGAAGCGAAACCAGAACAGCGCGAACAGCACCGTCGCCAGCGCGTAATAGACGTAAAACCAGATGAACTGGGGCGTGACGAAATAGCCGATACCGATAACCGGCGGCGCGTCTTCCGCCGAGGGCGGAAACCCCAGCAACGCACCCAGGGCTTCACCGAACAGATACCAGACCAGAATGCACAGGGTTGCCCAGCCGAGGGCACTCCAAAAGAAGAGCCCGGGCCGCGGAAAGAAGGAACGAAACAAGGGGAGATCTCCCGAGGTGACAAGAAGCGCGCCAGAGTGGCGCGAACCTAGTCGGATCGCAAGAGCCACCACGACACCGGCAAACGCGGAATGGAGGGCCTGGGCGAATTCGACGTCTTTGCTTCGACGCCGGTGCAGGGTGCCGGTTCCCCGTTCGGGAGGGGCTCGACAGAGCCCGACGCAATGATTGATCGGCGATATGGACGCATTTATAATTGATAATAATTATCAATCCGAACGAAATACCGGCATCGCATTGCCACACCATCGTTCCCTCATGCACTCCAACCGGAAGAGGTGACCCATGAAGAAAATCGGACTGTTCTTCGCCACAGACACAGGCAACACGCGCAAGATCGCCAAGAAAATCCAGCGCAAGCACTTCGAGGAAGGCGTCGTCGACATCTGCAATTTCGAGAAGGCGACCGCCGAACTCATCGATGGCTACGAGGCGCTCATCTTCGGCACCCCAACCCTCGGGGTCGGCGAATATCCTCAATCGGTTGAGGACTTTCTGCCCGAGCTGGACAAGGTGGATTTTTCCAACAAAGTCGTTGCGTTCTATGGTCTTGGAGACCAGGAAGGCTATTCGAGCGAATTCGTCGACGCGCTCGGCATGTTCCATGACGAGATCGAGTCGCGCGGCGCCCAAATCGTCGGGGCTTGGCCAACCGATGGCTACGAATATGAGCTATCGCGCGCCGATCTCGGCGACGGCAATTTCTGCGGCTTGGTCCTCGACCTCGACAACCAGGCCGACCTCACCGATGAGCGCCTAACGTCCTGGGTATCGGAGATCGCCCCCGCCCTTCTTGAAGCGGCCGCCGAGCCCGTGACATCCTGATTCGAGAACCGTTTCTTTCAGCCAGCAAGACCCTCCCCCAGCCAGTTCGTATCAGCCACGACAGCCAGGGACCCCCTCGATCGCCCCCCGCGTTTCGTTTCAACGCAACACGCCCCCGCATCAGCAGTCAACTTCGCGGACAAGCTGCAGACATCGCTGCTCCCCCGACGCGCCTCGACGCAAACAACGTCCATGGCGCACGTCAGATCTCCTCGCGGAGTGGAACTCGAACAGCGACTTGAGTATCGTGCCCCGTCGCGCAACCAAGCGTGCAATCGAAGAGACCGAACGCGAGCACCTTCGGCGAGCCAGGACATACCGCGACGGCATGCGGAGCGGCCGGCCTCGACAGAATTCAACCAAACCAATGGCGCTCAATCCCGACTGTGGGCGCCAGGCTGCAGGCAAGACGAGCACTTGAGTGCTCATGGGAGACACTGATGATGAAATTCCAGAATCCATCGACCGGGGCGATCCAAGAGGTCTCATCGATGGCGTGGCTGTGGGTGTTTTTGTTTGGATTCGTCTACTTCGCCGTCAAGGGCGTCTGGTGGCATGTACTGGGCTGGATCCTGTTCGCCATCGTGACCTTGGGCCTGTCCCTGTTGATCTACCCTATTTTCGCCAACGACATCATGCGCAAGCATTATCTGTCCAAGGGATGGATCGAATTGCCGGTCGAAGACGCAACAACGAATCAGCAGCCCGAATAGGCGACCGACCCACAACGCTGCGGCCAAGCCGATCGCTTAGAGCGATCGACTGGACCGCACTCAGGATTGCACTCATAGGCGTATCAGCCGCCGCACGTTTCAGCGGCGCGCCACCTTCACCCGACCCGCCATCTCGGCCGGCAGATCCTGCAATTGCGCACGCAGCTTCGGCAGCACGCGCTGTCGCAGCAACTCATCCAGCGTCAGATCGGGATAGCCGAGCGCGCTCAGATAGTCCGCGATAAATGGTCGCGGCGGGGCCTCTGCATCGGCATGAAGTTCCTGGTAGCAACAGCGTGCCAGGTAGAGCGCAGCCACATTGGCACGCACCTCGACCGGGACCCTGTGTGGAGGCGTAAATTCAGGATAGAGGCTGTAGGCGATACTCTTACAGAGGATGTCGGGCAAGTTCCAGCTACGCATCAGTTCGGAACCCATCGCGGCCGAATCCAGTGTGTCGAACAGTTCGCTGAGCCCCGCGTTGTAGGTCTTGAGCAACTCGATAACGACTAACCCAATGTCGTACAGGACGCCCAAGGTCGCCACCTCGGCCGGCCTGGCGACCTTTAGCGATTCTGACAGCACGAATGCGATCCGTGAGACCTCGATCGCGCGTCGATGGAGCTCATCGAAGAACGGCGTGTCGGGAAGGCTCTGACGCATGCTCTCGGACATGATGACCTGATAGACCGTGTTGTGGCCCATCAGGACGATGGCATGACTGACGTTGGTGATCTTGTGGCTGAAGCCGAACAGCGGGCTGTTCACCACCCGCAGCAAGGTACTGGTCAGAGAGGGGTCCATGGTGACCAGCTCAACGATTTCGTTCTTGGTCGTCCGCTCGTCGAGCATCTTGTTGAGCAGCGTGATACTGGAGACCGGCAGCGCCTTCACCTTGCTGAACAGCTGTTTGACGGCCGGCGACTGAGCGAAACCACCGCTGGACCGAGTGCGGGCGTCGAAGAGCAGATCGATGAAGGATTCCTGCCGGGAGGCAAAGGCGTCGACCGCGTGCCGCAAACGCGTCAGACGTTCGCGATTGGATTGCTCCATGAGACGGTGCAGATACCCCGTCAGCTCATCACCGACCGCCGTTAGCACCTGGGCGTCGAGAATCAGCAGCAAGGTCGAGGCACGGGCGATGGCCGTCGCCTCGTGGCGCGTCGGTTTTGCCAAATCCTGGTTGCAGATCCAGTCGCCTGGACCGAATTCCTCGACAAAGGTCGCCGACACCTGTTTGACCTGCACGCAGCCAGTGAGCAGCAGATAGACCTGCTTCGCCCGGTCGCCACTTTCGAACAAACGCTGCCCGGAGGAAAGCTTCGTCAATTCGGCGAGCTTGAACAGTCGCGTCAGATCCTGATTCGACAGTCCGGGAAAAGCGCCGATCTCCCCAGCCACTTTCATCGCCTTGAGCGCATCGATCTCCTGACCGCCCGACTCGATTTCAACGCTCGACCGCTCTCGTCGCCAAAACATCGACCGCCCCCACTAAACTGAAACATGAACCACGTCCGTGGAGAACCATGCCCGTCCACACAATGGCCCCACCCCCATAGGTCCTTTAAAACACCCTGATCTTAACGCGTCTCGACAACTATCGAGCAGGCAGCGAACCCACTGGACGCACTCGGCAGAGATCACTCATCATCTTGTCCCAAACATCGACATTGCGACTTCCATTCGATGCTATGAACCATTGGCTCTTCAAATCGGAACCCGAAACCTTCGGTATCGACGATCTGGCTGCGCGCCCGGATCGGACCGAGCCCTGGGACGGCGTCCGAAATTATCAGGCGCGCAACATGCTGCGCGACGACATGCGTCCAGGCGATCGCATCTTCTTCTATCACTCCAACTGCAAAGCGCCAGGTGTGGTCGGCCTCGCCGAGGTCGCGAGCCCGCCCCGCCCGGATCCCACCGCATTCGATCCAGAGGCCACGTATTTCGATCCCAAGAGCGACCCGGATCGCCCGCGCTGGTATCTGGTCGACGTGCGCTATATACGCCATCTCAAACGTACTATCACGCTTACCGAGCTCAAGCAGTACGCCGATGGTCCGCTGGAGGATCTGCCACTGGTCCGCAAAGGCAATCGGCTCTCGATCATGCCGCTCACCCAAGCGCAGTGGAACTTCATCCTCGCACTGGAATGATCTGCGGCTACATAAGCCGCGTCACTTGCGCCTCATCCAGGCCCAACATCTGGACTCCGACCTTAAGTCCCTGATCGGCAAAACTGTCGATATCACCCCAGCCATCGCTGGTGTCCAGCAGATCCGACATCAGCTCGCCGATCACGCGCAGCCTATAGGCTCCGTCGGCGCGCTCGGCGGGCGGCGTCTGCTCGGCGCAGACATAGAGCACAGGCTCGGTCTGCCCTTGCGGAACGAAGGCCAGGATATAGCGATAGAAGATTGGCGTATCGGTCTCGATATCGCCGAGCAGCACGGCCGTATGCTTCCCGATGCCATAGCGGCGCTTTGGAATGGCGGTCTTTATCTCTGGACGCTCTTGCATGGTGGCCTCCTGTTTTTAGAGGTGTTTTAAAGTTTTGTTTAACGTGTGTGATTTGTTATTGGGTTGATGTCTGGATATGCTGAACTGGCATAATATGCATTTAGATGGAGTAACAGATGACACATCAATCGCCGCCGGCCCCGTAGTCGCAGGTGATCTCCTCGTCCCGAACGATGGCGCGCCGGGCATAGAGGTCGAAGCCATCGAATTCGGCATTGGGATCGTCGCTGTGATTGACCCAGCGCAGCAGATTGGTCCCGATGCGTCCAATGACATCGCCACTCTCGGCGTCACACACCCAGAGCACATGGGGGCCGTCCTCATCCACTAGCGGCCCGATAAAGGTGCCGATCAGCTCGCCCAACTCGAAGCCTATGCGCGCAAAGCAGCCTCGACCGTGGATCGGTGAGGCTGCGACATAGAGCCGAGCGGACAGAGGATCGGGTACCCTTCCCTGGTGCCTCACCACCTGCGCCCGTTCCATGGTCAGCGTCGCTTGGCCTTGGAGAAGGCGTCGGCCATGGCGCCTCCAGCGGGCGCCGGAGCCGTCGTCGGCTTGCCCCGATCACGGCCGGGCCGATTCTGGGATGGCGGCTTCCCGGAGCGCCCCTGAGGACGCTCGGATCGCTCACTGCTAGGCGCGCCGCGCGGTGCGGACTCGCCCAGACGCATGCTGAGCGCGATACGCTTGCGCTCCAGGTCGACCTCCAACACCTTGACCTTGACCAAATCGCCCGATTTGACGACCTCGTGCGGATCCTTGACGAAACGGTCCACCAACACCGAGATGTGCACCAACCCGTCCTGATGGACGCCGATATCGACGAAGGCGCCGAAATTGGTGACGTTGGTGACCGTGCCCTCCAAAATCATGTCCGGTTTGAGATCCTTCAGCGTTTCGACACCCTCCTTGAACTGGGCGGTCTTGAACTCGGGGCGCGGATCCCGGCCCGGCTTCTCCAGCTCTGAGAGGATGTCCTTGACCGTCGGCAGACCGAAGCGCTCGTCGGTGAACTGCTGCGGATCGAGCCGGCGCAGCGTGGCCGAGTCGCCGATCAGACTGCGGATATCCTTGCCGGTGAACTCGGCGATGCGACGCACCACCGGATAGGCCTCGGGATGCACCGCCGAGCCGTCGAGCGGCTCGTCCCCGTCCGGCACGCGCAGGAATCCGGCGCTCAGCTGGAAGGCCTTCTCGCCGAAGCGAGACACCCCCATCAGCTTCTTGCGGTTGGCAAAGGCGCCGTTGGTCTCGCGGAACTGGACGATGTTCTCGGCCAGGGTGCGGTTGAGCCCGGAGACCTGGGTCAGCAGGGGCACCGAGGCGGTGTTCAGATCCACACCCACGGCGTTCACGCAGTCCTCGACCACGGCATCGAGGGTACGGGCCAGTCGAGTCTGGTTGACGTCGTGCTGGTACTGGCCGACGCCGATCGCCTTGGGCTCGATCTTGACCAGCTCGGCGAGCGGGTCCTGCAGCCGGCGGGCGATGGAGACGGCGCCGCGCAGCGAGACGTCCATCCCGGGAAGCTCCTTGGAGGCGAACTCCGAGGCCGAGTAGACCGAGGCGCCCGCCTCGCTCACCACCAGGGAGCGCAGACCCAGTTCGGGATGGCGCTGGATCAGCTCGCGGGCGAGCTTGTCCGTCTCGCGCGAGGCGGTGCCGTTGCCGATGCTGATCAGCTTGACCGCGTGCGTCTTGGCCAAGACGGCAAGCCGGGCGATCGATGCGTCCCACTGATTCTTGGGTACGTGCGGATAGATGGTGTCGGTCGCGGCCACCTTGCCCGTGGCATCGACCACAGCGACCTTGACCCCGGTGCGCAGACCCGGATCCAACCCAAGTGTCGGCAGACGCCCGGCGGGCGCGGCGAGCAACAGGGCCTTGAGATTGAGGCCGAAGACGCGGATCGCCTCCTCCTCGGCCGCCTCCATCAGACGGTTCTTCAGCTCCAGATCGAGCCGGGTCATGAGCTTGATGCGCCAGGTCTTGCGCACCGTCTCGGCCAGCCAGTCGTCGGCCGGACGGCCGTCATGCCGGATCTCGAAGCGGGAGGCGACCATGCCCCGGCAGACCGCGTCCGGATCCTCGCCCTCGCCCGCCAGCAGCTCCAGGCTCAGCACGCCCTGGTTGCGTCCGCGGAACAGCGCCAGCGCGCGATGCGAGGGGATCTTGGCGATGGCCTCGCGATAGTCGAAATAGTCCGAGAACTTGTTGCCCTCCTGCTCCTTGCCGTCCATCACCTTGGAGATCAGGATGCCCTGCTCCCACAGATGGTCGCGCAGCCGGCCGGTCAGCTCCGGGTCCTCGGCGAAGCGCTCCATCAGGATCTGGCGCGCGCCCTCCAGTGCCGCAGCCGTATCGGCCACGCCCTTGGCCGCATCCACGAACTCGGCGGCGGCCGAGTCGGGCGTCTGGGTGGGATCGGCCAGCAGCGCATCGGCCAGGGGCTCCAGCCCCGCCTCGCGGGCGATCTGGGCCTTGGTGCGGCGTTTCGGCTTATAGGGGAGATAGAGATCCTCTAGACGCTGCTTGGTGTCGGCGGATGCGATCTCGGCCTGGAGCTCGGGTGTCAGCTTGCCCTGCTCCTCGATGCTCTTGAGCACCGCCACGCGGCGCTCGCCCAGTTCACGCAGATAGCCGAGCCGTTCTTCGAGATGACGCAACTGGATGTCGTCGAGACCGCCGGTGACCTCCTTGCGGTAGCGGGCGATGAAGGGCACGGTGGCGCCTTCGTCGAGCAGCCGGACGGCCGCCTCGACTTGGGCCGGACGGGCCGAGAGTTCCTGACTGATCGTCTCGATGAGATTGGGCATGGGGCTACTGATATCCGAATGAATGGGTGCCTTGGAACGCGGTGCTCAGGTTCAAGGGCAGCGAAGTGGGGATGATCGGGGATCGCGGGCGGTTCCCGCACGGGTCGGCGAATCCTGACGCGCGGCGAAGGGTTTGGTCAATCGAGACGGCAGCTTTCGCCGTAGACGGCCATGATGTCCTTCAGTTCGCGCAGCAGTGCCTGTCGCTCCGATGGGTCGAGTCCAAGCGTCTCGGGGAGATCGGCTCCGGATTCCAGCACGGCGATATCGCGTCGTACCTGAAGGCAGCCCTTCTGGCAGATCACCTCGACAAGCGCCTCGACAGAGGAATGGTCCAGCACCGTCACGAGCGACTCGACTCAAGATTGCGGGGGATCAGATTATAAGAATATGACGATTGGGGTCAAAGCTCAGACGCGGAAACGTCCCACCATGGAATCGAGGCTGGTGGCCAAGGCGGACAGGTCATTGCTGGTCTCCCTGGCCTGTTGCGCAGTCATGGTCGTCCGCTCCCGGAGACCTTCGATTTCGGTGATCTGTCGGCTCACCTGTTCGGCGACCTTGGCCTGTCCCTCTACCGCCGAGGCGATCTCGTCGCTCATGGCGTTGATGGTCCCCACGGCCGCGAGAATGGCCTCGAGCGCCGCGTTCGCCTGCTCGGACTGAGACACGCTGGTTTCGGCCTGGGTCAGGCTGCGCCCCATGGCCGAAGCGGCATCCTGACTGCCCTGAGTCAGCTGCTCGACGATCTGGCGCACCTCCTCGGTCGACTGTTGGGTACGGCCGGCCAGGGCGCGCACCTCGCCCGCGACCACGGCGAATCCACGTCCGTGCTCGCCCGCGCGCGCCGCCTCGATCGCGGCGTTGAGGGCGAGCAGATTGGTTCGGGCCGAGATGTTGTTGATGGCGTCCAGCACCGAGCCGATGCGCCCGCTCAAGTCCTCCAGACGTCCGATGACCTCGGACGATGAGGACACCTCGGCAGACAGCACCCGGATGCCCTGGGTGGTACTCGACACGATCGACTGACCGTCCCTGGCCTTGTCCTCCCCGGACCTGGCGGCTTCGGCGGCCTTGCTGCTATTGAGCGCGACCTGCCGGATGGTCTCCACCATCTGTTCCACCCCGTCCGTCACCTGCTGGGTGTGGGAGCGCTCGGTCTCCATGTCTCTTACCAGGGTCGCAGCCGTGTCGTTCAGGGTGCCGGAGACGAGCGTCAACTCCTGCATCTGATGGACGATGGTACGCACCATGTCCTGGAGGCGTTCCATGAAGTGGTTCATGGCCTGGCGCAGCCGGTCGATCTCGCTGTCGCCGCTCACCGGAAGCCGCTGGCTGAGATCACCCTCGCCATGGGCGAGACGCTCGATCAGGGTCGTGGTGTCCTTGATCGGGCGGATCACCTGGCGCAGGAACATATAGCCGAACAGCAGTCCCAGCAGGGTCACCAGTCCGATCGAGACGAGCGCGAGGGTCGTCAGGAACTGGGTCTGGCTGGTCTTGCTGAGTCGATTGGCGCCCTCGATAGCCTCCGCGATCCGTGCGTTCGCGATCCGCTTCGCGGCGACCATGCGGCTCGGATCCAGCCCGATCAGCACATAGCCGAGCAGATCCCCGTCCGCCTCGACCGGGTAGCGGCTTTCGATCGCGTCCTTGGGTCGGTCCTGGGTCTCGGTCATGGTCTCGCCATCGGCGTCCAGATAGAGCGCATAGGCGATATCCGGATCGGACGCGGCCTCGCGCTGGTAGCGCCCGATCAGGTCGAGATCGAAGGTGAGCAGCACATCGGGGGCGGTTCGGGCCATGAAGCGTCCCAGAAGCTCGGCCTTGGTTTCGAGCGCTCGGCTCAGGAGCCGCTCGGATTCCTGCCGCTCCACGCCCAGGGCGTCCCGCGCGATCTCGGTTTGCCGCTCGCTCGATTGCCGCGCCTGGACCTGGAGCAGGCTCATGGCCAGCAGCAGCACCAGGACCGTGATCCCCAGGATCGAGGCCAGAAACCGGAACGCGAGACTCCCAAGGCGTAGATTCTTCACGATGCATCCACCCTCTTCACGTCACAGCTCGGGCGCGCCGAGCCTGTCGTCCACGCGCTTCATGATCGCGCGCAGGTTGTCGTAGTTGGCGTCCTCGGTCGCGACGAAACCGCTGCAGTTGGGCTTGACCTTGTCGAGGATGGCGGGGTCCTTCAGATCCAGCGTCGCCGTCTTGATACGCTCGAACAGATCCTCAGGCATGTCCTTGTGGGCCAGGATCAAAAAGTCCCAGACCGGCTGGGATTTCTCGACGATCCGGATCCTGTCCTCGAACTTCTTGTAGACGCCCTCCTTGATGCCGCCCGCGTCGAAGCGCCCGAGGGCGACGGCATTGGCGACCGCGTCGTGCTTGCCGATGAAATCGTAGCTGGCGAGCTTGTCCAACACGCCGGCCTGGATCAGCATGTCGGCCGGCAGATAGCAGGACAGGGTCGACAGACGCGAGCCGAAGGCGAACGTCTTGCCTTCGAGATCCTGGAGGGATTGAATGTCGGTATCGTCGATCGCAGCGATCACGACCGCGTTGTAATAGGGCTTGCCACCCGTTTCGAGCGTGCCGATCAGCTTGAAGTTGTCCTTGCCGAGCGAGCTCGTCTCGGTCGCCATCACATAGGGCGAGGGACCGAGCAGTCCGAAATCGTAGTGACCGGACTGAAACTTCTGGATCGCGTCCTGGTAGTCCTTGCCGATCTCGAATCGGACCGGCTGACCCAGCACCTCCTCGTAATACTGCACCAATCCCTTGTAACGTTGCAGCAGCTTGGTCGGCTTGGTGATGGGAAGCGTGCCGAAAACGAGGGTGTCATCGGCGAGGAGCGGCGTCGAGACGCCGGCAAACAAGACGGCGACCATGGTGAGCACCGAGAGGATCCTGACCCGCAGAGACCGGGTTGCTGTGGACTTCATATACACCCCCATGCTGTGACCTTGAATGGGAACGCGATCATTGGAATGGATGCGTGACGAGGCGTTCCTCTCTCGAGAAGCGCCGAGGCAGCACAGATGAGAGTAGTCGATATATACGATACGAAAAGCAATGAACGAATCGATACGCTGGATGACGACCGACACACCCCCTGCCCTCGCGGCCAACGCGATCCATCTGTGGCGCATCCGCGCCGACGAGACCGGCATGGATTTGAACACCTGTCTGCGCCTGCTCGGCGAGCGTCAGCGTGCGCGCGCCGAACGGATGCGGCACCAGCCCTATCGCGAGCGCTACATCCGTGCTCAGGCCGGACTGCGGCTGATCCTCGGCCGCTATCTCGACACGGACCCTGGCTCCATCCGTTTCGGCCACGGCCCGGCCGGCAAGCCGTTCGTCGACTCGTCGGGGCATCCCATCGCCTTCAACCTGACGACGACGGGTGATTTGGCACTGGTGGCGGTTGGCGCAGGAAATGGGCCCGACTCCGAAATCGGCGTGGACTGCGAATGGATCCACCCGCGGAACGACATCCAGGCGATCGCCCGGCGCATGTTCAGCCCCGAGGTCGCGGAGTCGCTCGCCCAGCTTCCCGAGGCCGAACGGCTGGAGCGCTTCTATCGCAACTGGACCGCGCTGGAGGCGGATGCCAAGTGCGACGGACGCGGACTCTTCCGCCCGCGTGCGCCGGATGCCGTCGCGCCTCAGGTCCTGAACTGCATCCCCGAGCCCGGCTATGTGGCAGCGGTCGCGCGGGCCCGGCTGCCAGCGGTAGAGCAGTGGTTGGCCTTCGATCTCATCAGGTACTAGTACCACAGATCTGAAATTATCAGGATAAACGAAGACGGCGTCGGTCAATGGCGCCGACGTTGGCTCGACGCCCATGACCGCTTGGCCGCCGCAACGGATCAGCCCAAGCGCCTGCGCGCGGTGATCGAAGCGGTGCTGGCCGATCGTCCGCGCTCCGGGGCTCCAGGCGATTTCACGCCCGAGCAGATCTGCCAGATCATCGCCCTGGCCTGCGAAACACCACCCCCTCCCTTGACCCACTGGACGCGCAAGGATCTGGTGCGCGAGACGATCCAGCGCGGCATTGCGCCAACCATTTCGGCCACGACAATCGGCCGTATTTTAAAATCAGGCCGACCTCAAGCCGCATCGGACCCGCTACTGGCTCAATCTCAAGATTCCTGACGAGGCGGCCTTTCGCGAGGAGGTCCGCACGCTGTGCAAGCTCTATCATCAAGCACAGGAACTCCATGAGCAGGGCGTGCATGTCAT
>NZ_AFWT01000033.1 GCF_000224065.1 Thiorhodococcus drewsii AZ1 | reverse complement strand
GCCTGCCGCGCGACGCCGATCGCGCGATGCGCCGCCTCGCGGCAGGCGGCGCTCTCGCGGTCGTAGCACTCCACATCGAGCAGCAGACCGCCGCGCGTTGGGTCGTCCAGCAGATCGAGCAGGCCGATCAGCATCCCGTCGCGGATATCGGCGCGCCCACCTGCGCGGGCGAGCGCCAGATCCGGGTCGTAGATGGCCTTGGTGCCTGCGGCGGTCATGACGCGATTCCTCCTCCGGGCTCATCGTCGACGAGGCCGAGCGCGCGACAGAGGCGATAGATCCGGATGGTTGTGTCGACGCCGAGGAGCGCCTTGATCTCGGCGATCTTCTTGTCGACGTATTTCTTGGTGATCGGCAGCGTCGCGGCGATCTCGGCGGACGAATGCCCCTCCAGCAGGAGGCGCAGGACATCGCCGCGACGCCCCGCCAGCAGCTGCGAGCGGACGGTGGCCTCGGCACCCGCGAGGTGCAGGTCGAGCCGCGCCTGGAGCATCGGCTCCACATAGCGTCCTCCCAAGGCGACGCAGCGCACCGCCCGCCACAACTCCTCCGGCAAGACCCCTTTGCCCAGATAGCCCGCCGCCCCGGCGTCCAGACAGGCGCGCACGAGGTCAGGCTGGGCGTGAACGCTGAGACAGATGACACGCACCTCGGTCCATTGGCGCTGCAGTGCGGCGATGGTCTCCGCCCCTCCTAGGGTGCAGAGCAGGCCGTCGCGATCGGGCATGCGCAAATCCAGCAGAACGACATCCGGCTGCAAGGCCCGCGTATCGCGCAGCATCTGGCTGCGAGTGGCACAGGCGCTGACGATTTCCACCGCCGCGCCGGCGACCTGCGGCAACAGTTCCGCGACCGCCGTGCGCAGCAGGGCCTCGTCCTCCGCAATCAGGACGCGAATGGGTGAGATCCTGAATGTGTCAAGATCAGGTACCGCCCTGTGCTCATCAGAGGCCAGTCGGAACGGGCGGCGAGGACGCAGAACCCTTTGCGCAATCATGAATTTAGCCCTGTGTTCGTGCATTCCTGGTCAGCATAGCGATGCGCATCAGGTACACAAGGCGTCAAAGACGCCAATTGTTCCGCCAACGCTGCAGCAAGTGGCGTCAAAGACGCCTAGGCAAGCCGCTCACGCCTGGCTAGTGTGGATTTCAGACCTTGATCCTGGCTCCCAGCCACCGCCCCGTCTGGAGACACACCTGATGAACAACACAACATCCTCGGTATCGATCGAAGCAGCGCGTCGACCTCGGCGCGTCCGCCGATGGGCGCTTGGACTGGTTCTGCTACTCGCCATCCTGGGTGGCCTGAGCGGGTACGGGCGGACGCTGGTGGCGCCGCACCCGGAGCGTTTTGCGCCCGGGGTGACGAACGACGGTCCGGCGCTGACGGCGATCCGACAGACGCCGGTGGCTCAGGCCTTTCTGCGGGATTTCCAGACGCAGGCGCATTGGTCCTCGTGTGGACCGGCGAGTCTGCGCAACGTCCTCCATTCACTGGACCGACCGCTCGAGCACGAGCGCGACCTCTTTCAGGGCGACACGGCGCAGTGGCTACGGATGCTGGTGACGGGCATGACGCTCGATGAGGTGGCGGCGCTGGCCGAGTCGACCGGGATCGGGCCAGTGCGGGTGCGACGTGATCTGAGCGAACCGGAGTTTCGCGCCCTCCTGGAATCCCTGAGCACACCTGGACGCCGGCTGATCGTGAACTTCGACCGGGCTCCGATTCATGGCGTGTCGCTCGGGCATTTCTCGCCCATCGGCGGCTATGAGCCGGCGAGCGACCGGGTGCTGCTGCTCGACGTCACCCCGGGATTCGGCGTGCAGCTCGTTCCGGTTGGGCTGCTCTACGCGGCCATGCACACCCAGGATCCGGTGAGCGGGCGTCTGCGGGGGCTGATCCAGATCGATGCCGGACCACGCGATGACTAGACGCTATGGATCCACGGGTGGCTCGGGGCCGCAATCGGCCAGCCGTGCTCGCTCATCCATGCGCGGTCATGGCCCGCACCATCCGCAGCACGCGACGTCCGTAAGCACGCGCAATGGCGGCGTTCTTCCAATGGTGATATCGGCCAACGCCCAGCTCGAGGTCACCCGGCGCGGATTGGATGGCCTCGACAAGGATCTCGGCAGCGATTTCGAGGTTGGTGTGGGCATCGAGCAACTGGACCGGATCCGCCACCTTGTCGCCGTGCCAATGCAGATTGATTTGCATCAGACCGACATCGATCGCCTGAGGGCGATGGCGGGCCATGAGCTGCCGAAGCGCTCGCACGGCGGCCTGGCGAGACCGATGGAACTCTGGACCTTTGGGTCCGCGCAGGGTGTAGGGCCAGGGTGCGGAGGTGTGCGGCCCGACGCGATGACGCGTCTCTTGCAAGGCGACACCGTAAAGCAGTCGGGGGTCGAGTCCGTGACGACGCGCAACGTCCGTCCAGACGGTGCCATCCAGGAAGCCCGAGGCATCCGCACCTGCCCTCAACGCCGGCGCGGTCCCCGTGACAACGGATACGAGCGATGCAGGCGTCGCGGCTGACGTGGGCGCGGCGGCGACCAGCCGAATCGGCGGGTGATCCTGCGCCGTCGCGGCGACCGAGCAGAACAGGACCAGGAACAGAATGAATGATGAATGGAGCATGCGCATAAATGATTCATCCGATCAATCGACCATCAGAGGTTCAATCAATGCACGAGTCTATCCAGCCTTTTCATTTTTCTGGCGCAATAACGGTTAATTTCACTGCAACCGTTCATCGTCATAAACGGTCACTTCGGATTAACCGTTCTTCATTGCGCGGCAGCGTCCCACTGCGCAAGACTCATTGCAGTGCACATCCTCGACACTCGACTGACCAGATCGCCGCAGCGCGGCGGCTCGGTCGGCCGCCCCTCAGCTCGGAGGAGAATCCCGCGATGGCTATCGACCCCAGCGAAGAGACGACCACTTCAGCGCCGCCCCCGCCCTCGGACGCCGATCCCCGTCAGCCGACTGCAGCGGTCAAGGCCGCAGCATCCGGTCGCTCCACCCGCGCCTATCGTCACAGCCGCCCGGTGTTTGATCGCCAGATCCGCATTCACAGCGAGTATGCACGTCGGCTCGTCAGCCTCCGACAGTTCCGCCCTACCATGACCGCCCTCTACGGTATCGACGTCATCCTGCGGATCGTCGCGACCGATGAGGAAGCCGATCAGTTCGAGACGGTGATCACCCAGCGGCTTGAGGAGCTCAGCGCGGCCATCCTCGCCGACCGCGAGCACTGGCAGCTCGAACTCGAGCGGCACGACCTGCTGAAGGCACGTCCCCGCTACACCCATCCGGTCGATCTCAAGGTACAGATCGCCTCGCCCCACATCGGCGCCTATACCCATCTGATCCTCGAACTCGACCAGGTGATGATCGCGATCGACACCCTCTGGCTGTCGGGTCTGCTCTCCAGCAAGGAGCGTACGGAGATCGAAGTCACCTGGCGCAACCGCCTCGGGCGCGCCGCCCAGAGCTTCATCGAGCTGCATCGCTACGCCTATGACGAGGCGAAGCGACGGGGTCAGCGTGACGCGGTCGACACCGCCTCCCGCGAGATCGTGACCGTAAGCGACGAGGACTTATCAGGCGAGACGGACAGCGATCCTGACACGGAATGACGTGCCAACCGAGTCACCGATGGCGCAGAGGACCGTATTCGGATGCATCGAAGACCTGATCCGATCCATCAAAAACGGTAAACGTGCAATTAACCGTTCACAAAATAATCATGCTCCGCATCCCTTCATGATTCACCGGTCTTTATTCGATGGTCTGCGCTCAAACAAGCCACTTACGGTCGATTGAGCGCCATGCATGCACGCAAAGAGGCTTAAATGGAAAATCAAGACATCACCATTCTCCTCTTACAGAGGATGACCCAACAATTCCACGAAGCAGACTATGAGTGCGCGCTTCGACTTGGGCTCGATTGGGATGAGATTCGCGTATTGGAAGAGCTGTCGCTCCTGGACTTCCATGTCCTGACGACCCTGAGTCCGCACTTCATCCGGATCGACATCCAGATCGATCACGTTCAGCTCGAGCTAGCCCTTCGCCGCGTCGTCGATCACAAGCGCAGCCAGGAAATCCAGCAGCGTCTCCTGGTGCACGGCGCGCCGCGACACCTGATGAGCCGGCTCTATGGCTGGATCCCGCAGCAATATCGCAGTCAGCGCCGGATGCTTCACCTGGATGAGGAGTTCCCTAACGGCGGGCGCCCACCCAATCCCACCGTGACCGAGGAGGAGACCATCCTGGCCCACTGGGACCACCTCGTCGATCTGGATTTGGCGGAGCGCTATCTGGAGACCGCCCTGGCGGCCAAGGTGAGTGTTCGTCAGGTCTGCCGTGCGCTCAGTCTGCGCGAGGAGCGCGAGCGTGAGGCACTCGGCGCGACCGCCTCCGTGCGTCTACACGGGGTGGCATCCGGAGCCCATTCCCAATCGATATCCTCAATGACCAATAGGAGTCGATAGCCCATGCGGCAGGCGATTCTCGACCTTATCGAGCGATGTCAGCGCATTGAGGGCTTCGCCGGCAAGCACTCCTGCCCCCTGAATGGGCAGGTCGTGCTCTGGGAAGGCGTCTCGGACGCCGGCATTGAGGCGCTCGGCCGCCTTCAAACGCGCGGTCAGATCGCCTTCGTCGCCCGCAGTCCGCTGGTGTATCTCACCGACGGGCAGATGCTCCGGCTGCCGATCGCCAAGCGCCGCAACCACACCTACAAGCGACCCCTTTGGTATCCGGTGACCCTCTCGACGCCCGCGCAGGTGGCGGCGCACACCGCGCCGCTGCGCCAGTCACGACGCACGCAAGGGACGCCAAATCATGTCCCACGTTGCGCCTAATTTCTGGCCCCGTCGGTGCAGACCGGTGCTACTTGTCTTGGCGCTGACGAACGCGCCTCATCTGGTGGCGGCAGAACTCGCCCGGTTCTACGAGCGTCAGGCCGAGGGATGGTTCTGGTATCAGACTGAGCCTTCTGTACCGCCCCCCACGCCAACGGAGCCAGAGCCGGAATCAAAGAAGGAGCCACCTCCCACGCCGTCTTCGGAAACACCGGCCGGCAAGATCGCATCCTCAGGATCAGCGCCGCTCTCAGCGGCCTGGCTGCGCGCCCATCTGGAGGACTACCGGCTCCAGGCGATCGACGACCCCAGTCCGACCCGGGTCGCGCTCTACCTCTATTTGCAGAAGCTCGCCCTCGACAAGGCATCGCGCTTCACCGAAAGCTTTCAGCGCGTGGTGCAGGCCGATCCCTACCTCGACGAGACCACCCGCCGCCCGGTCGGCAACTACGCCAACCTGCTCAACCGCGTGGCCGGCGAGCAGCGCGACCAGGTCCTCCAGACGTTGGCCAAAGAGGCCGGGATCTGGCTCTTCTACCGCTCGGACTGTCCCTATTGCGCAGCCCAGGCGCCAGTGCTGCGGCTCCT
This sequence comes from Thiorhodococcus drewsii AZ1, assembly GCF_000224065.1. Lineage (GTDB taxonomy): Bacteria > Pseudomonadota > Gammaproteobacteria > Chromatiales > Chromatiaceae > Imhoffiella > Imhoffiella drewsii. The sequence goes on along the minus strand of NZ_AFWT01000033.1, from coordinate 45,436 downwards.
CGCGCAGCGCCAGGGCTTCGCCATCCAGGCCATCGCGCTGGATGGCCGACCGCTGCCCGGCGGGGCCTTCCCCGACTTCCGCCCGGATGCCGGACAGGCGCAGCGCCTCAGGGTCGTCTCGACCCCGGCGCTCTTCCTGGTGCGGCCGCCGGATGGGATCGTCCCGCTCGCGCAAGGGCTGCTGTCCCTGACGGATCTTGAGCAGCGCATCCTGCTCGCCGCCCATGAGGCGGGCTGGATCGATGCAGACAGCTACGACCGCACCCGCCCGCTAGTGGCCGCGCTCTCGGTGGATGCGTCCGATGCATTCCCAGCGGAAGTGCCCGAGGACCCGACGGACTTCCTCGCGCTGTTGCGTGAACGCGCGCGAGGAGGCCTGGCCGCGGGCAAGGCCAGTGCTGCCGATCCGCTCATCGTGCCCTAAGCGAGGCGTCCAATGCCGACTCATCGTCCTGACCGACCTTGGCCGAAGCTAGCCCTGACGGTCGCCCTTTGCACCGCCCTCCCCGCCCAGGCCGACCTGAGCGATGAAATGGACAGCCTCTTCGGCACCCTGGTCAATGTCACCGAGCCCTCCGCGCACTTGGGGCAGCGTCGGGGCGTGCTTTCGGGCGGCTCGATCGTCTCGCGCAACCGCATCACCAATGTGCATCCGATCTCCATCGTCCCGCCCTCCTACGAGGCCGGCTGCGGGGGCATCGACCTCTTCGGCGGCTCCTTCTCCTTCATCAACGTCGAGCAGTTCACCAACCTGCTGCGCTCGATCGCCTCGAATGCCGCGGGCTATGCCTTCCAGTTGGCGCTGACCACCATGGCCCCCTCGGCGGCGGAGATCATCGAGCAGTTGCAGAAGAAGGTCGCCCAGATCAATGCCCTTTCAGCCAACTCCTGTCAGCTCGCCCAGGGTCTGGTGAACGATGCTGCCTCGGCCCTGACCGGCAAGCGCTATGGCGAGGCGAGTCTGATGGCCGACCTCTATGAGATCGGCGACGTGTTCGAGAACCGCTCGACGGTGACGGGCAAGGGTCCGTTGGAGACGGTCTACGAGCAAGTCCCGGCGGCGGCCGCCAAGCAGTTCGAGGGCAATCTGGTGTGGAAGGCGCTGACCGATCATTCGGTGCAGAGCTGGTACAGCCACGGCGACAAGGCCCTGTTGGAAGCGCTGATGAGCCTCACCGGGAGCCTCATCGTGGGCTCAGCGGGTGGCGGCTTGGAGACCAGCGATGACGGCGGCAAGAGCCTGTCGACCACCTACCTGGAGGCCACCCTGACGGTCAGCGACCTGCTCTATGGCAGTGGCGAGGGCGATCTGCAGCAAGTCCTGATCTGGCGCTGCGCATCGCTCTCGGAGTGTCGCGAGCCGACGCAGGACACTGTGACCCTGGAGGGATTGATCCCGCGCGTGAGTGCCTTGCTGATCGGCGATGCCGGCGACGCGGGACTGGTGCAGAAGTTCAAGCTCGGGATAGAGACCCTCTCGGCCGAGGAGCAGGGCTTCATGGAGCAGGTGCCTTGGGGCCTGGGTGGAGCCATCCGCACCCTCGCCCGCCAGGAGCCGGGCATGGCGCTCGCCTTCGCCGAGCGTGCCGCACCCATCATCGCCATCGAGCTGGTCCAGGTCCTGGTGCGCGACATGCTGAGCAGTGTGCGTGTGGCGAGCGGCACCCTGCAGCACACCCATGCCACGATGCTGATGCAGCATCTAGCGGCGGTGCGCGAGGACATCTGGACCGAGTACGACACCCTCGCCGCCCGCTACGGCAATCCCAACGAGTTGCTGGAGAGCTACCGCAATCTACTCGCGCTCTATCAAGCCCCCAGCTATCTGGACGTGATGCAGGCAACCGAGGGCCAGGGCGATGCGGAGCCGGGCCATGAGTGAAGATCCCTTGCGCGGACTGAGCCAATGGGTGCCCGGCCAAGGAGCATGCTGAGATGTGGACCCTCTACTCGATCGGCGATCCGGTCTTTCTCCAGCAGGTGCTCAATGCCGTGGCCATGTTGTTCGGCTCGGCGGACTTCCTGCAGTTCGTCGCCATCGGCTTTCTGATCGGAGTGCTGATCATCGCCTTCCAGGGGCTGACCCAGGGGGCGCAGGGCATCCGCTTTCAGGGGATGCTGGTGTCCTTCCTGCTCTATGCCCTGCTGTTCGTACCGACGGTCTCGGTGACCATCGAGGGGGCCTACTCGGGCACCGCGCGAGTGGTCGACAACGTCCCTCTAGGTCCGGCGGTCGTGGGGTCGGCGGTGTCAAACCTGGGCTATGGGGTGACACGGCTGTTCGAGCAGGTCTTCACCACGCCGCCCCTGACCGAGCACGGCTATGTCGATGCCCTGCAGGTACTGGCAACGGTGCGCAAGACCGCCCTGTCGCGTCTGACGACGGGGGATGCCAACAGCCCGACCGAGGGTGCGGACGTCGAGCAGTCCTGGATCAACTATGTGGCCGACTGCGTGCTCTATGGCGTGGACCGCCAGATCAATGGGGCAAGCATGGATGCCATTCTCAAGGCGACGGATATGGACGCGGCGCTGCAGACGCCGATCGTGACCGGGACGACCGAGATCCAGCTTGGGACCACCCGTGAACTCCTGCCTTGCGTGGATGCCTACAGCCGGTTGCGCAGCTACACCAATCGCCAGTTCCTGCCCAAATTCCGGCAGGCCCTGGCGGCCAAGCTCGGGACCGAGGCGGCTGCGGTCGACACCCGGGTCAATGGTGCACTCACGGCCTTGGCTCGTGACGCGGTCGATGCCCAGCAGTACATGGTCATGGCCGCCCTACTGCCGATGTTCGAGAAGGGGGTGGTGCAGCACTACCGCAACCTGGGCGATCAGGCAGCGGCAACCCAGACCAGTCAGGCGATCCAGCAGCGTAACAGTCAGTGGGCGACCGAGCAGAACCTCTTCGTCGCCATCATGAAGCCGATGATGGTCTACTTCGAGGGCTTCATCTTCGCCATCGGCCCCTTCATGGCCTTCGTCATCGGACTGGGGCCGATCGGGATCTCCATGGTCGGGAAGTATCTGATCTTTGGGCTCTGGATCCAGCTGTGGATGCCAATCCTGGCGGTCTCCAATCTCTATCTGATCCTGACCGCCCAGCGGGCGTTTGAGGCGCTGGCGGATCAAAACAGCGCGGTGCTGCCGTCGTTTCGGGCGCTCTACGAGAGCGATCTACTGCTGCAGAGCTACCTGGGGACCGCGGGGATGCTGATCGCCTCGACCCCGGCGATCAGTCTGATGCTCATCTATGGCAGCGCCATCACCGCCACTCATCTGGCCGGGCGGCTGCAAAGCGGCGACCACGTTAATGAGCGGCTGACCGCGCCGGACGTGGTGCAGCCGAGTGCAGCCAGCACCGTCGGGCCACTGATGCAGACCACCGCGCTCGGCGGAACCCATGCCCCTGGTGCGCAAGGGATGGTCTGGTCGTTCAAGGCCGGGCAGTCGGCGCAGGCGACGCTGCGCTCGGCCGAGCTCAGTGCCGAGCAGGCGCAGGAGAGTTTTCAGCGCACCTTCGGGCAGGCATTCGCGCAGTCGGCGGCGGCGAATCAGCAGACGGCGACGCAGTATGCGTTGGGGCAGAAGTTCGATGCGTCCTATAGCCGGGCGGATGCGGCGGTCGCCGCAAGCGCGGAGGAATTGTCACGACGATTCAGTGAGTCCGGTCTTAGCCAGGAGGGGCTGAGCACCCTGCTCAGTGCCGGACTCAAAGGGGCCATGGCGGGTGCGACACAGGCGCGCCTCGGAGGAGACCTCGCCAGTCAGATCAGCCAGAAATACGGCGTCACAGACAGTCAGGCTTCCGAAGTCGCCCAAGCCATTGCTCAAAAGGCATCCACAGACCAACAGCTGAAAGCCGCCTTCACCGAAGGCTTGGCAGCCGACATCTCGCGCAGCCATGGGGAATCGTACGCCGAGGGACTCACGCAAAACGACACGTCACAGTTGACGCGAAGCGCCCAGAATGTCCTGAGTACGACGCACTCGTACGAGCAGGCAGCGACCTTCGCCCGCTCGGTCGGCACGGACGCCAGCTTCAGTGCCATCGAGACCTCGGCGATGCTGCTCAGACAACCCGCGACGATGAGCCGACTGGAGCAAGCGATCGATCGTTTCGGCCTCTCGGGCGATGCCGCGCGCCAAACCGACGGACTGCTCGCCGGTGGCGTGGTGGGCGATCCCGTGCAGGCCCGCGCCATCGCCGGCATGGGACTGCTGCTGGGCTTCTATGGGGGTGCACGCACGCAGACCATGACACCGACAGAGCGGCAGCGGGCAGAAACGGCGGCAATGCGCATCTATTCCGGCCTGCTCGGGGTGAACGTCCCCGAGGGACTCGACCCACGGGTCAATGCCACTCTTGCCAACACGACGCCAGCACTGGGGAGCGTGCGGACGGCTGTCACCGCCGCAGGCTTGCACGATAGCCAGGACCGAGTCAGTACGGGCTTGAGCAGCCTGCGAGTCAATGCAGATGGGACCATCGCCCAGGTGACGACAGGCCCGGAGCAGGTGGAGACCTTCGCGGCTGGAGCGCGTCAGTCGGTTGCGGACCAGGGAACCGTCCAAGTCAATCGGCTGCGTGCGCAACGGCAAGCCGAGCTCCTGAAGACGATCGACCAACGGGTCCAACTGCCGGCACCCGCCGCGCGCACCGTCCAAGAGCACGTCGGTGGATTGATGATCCAACTGGGTGAGTCGGGCGCCCTCGCTCAAGCTGGAGTCATGGGCCTAGTCGGACAGGCGTCGGCGAGTGCCGCAGCAGCCCTGGCCTATGGCCAAACCCTCTTGAGCGGCTCTGGCTGGGAAGCAGCCCGAACGGCCGGCGAAACCGCAGCAGGTGGGGCGCAAGGTTGGACGCACGCCCGCCAGACGATGGTCGAGGCGCGCCTCGACGAGATTGCTGGCTATGGGCTGACGGCTGCGCAGACAGACCTTTACCGAACAGCGTCTCAAACCACCCTGTTCGCCTTCGCCCCGAGTGAAGCCCAGCAGACAGCCCGCACGACAGTGATCGGGGAAGCGCCGTCGGTCGCGACCGGAGAACAGATCGCCACCCTGATCGAACGCGCAGTGACCGCTCGAGACGACAGTGATCTGCGCCTGATCGGCGCCTACAACCAAACGCACCAGATAGAAGAGCCGGTCGAACCTGCAGTGCCTGTAGGGCAGCTCGGAGAGCACCTGCTACCCCCAGCCGCAGTCACCCTTCCAAATTCGTCATCCGCCGCAGGCGACGACGGAAAAAAAAACGCTAGCCTCCACGCAGCGGCCCAACTCGGCGGACTCCCGCTCCAACACCTGAGCGTTACCGGAGGTGCACTAGGAAACGTCTTGGACTTGATCGCGGCCCCAGAATCCCACGGGAACTACAACGCCTGGTACCGCCACGCCGATCAAGACCAGGTGATCCTCTCAGCGCTGACCGTCAGCGAAGTACAGGCGCTACAGAGTCAATTGCTAGCGCAAGGAAATGGCGGCTCAGCAATCGGACGCTATCAGTTTCTTGCCGACACGCTCGCCGATCTGACGCAGCGCCTGCAGCTCAGCGGATCAGAGCCCTTTACTCCGGCCCTACAGGACCGCCTCGCACTGACGCTTGCTCGCGATGCAGGCATCAACGACTGGGCCTCCGGACGCCTCGACGACGACAGCTTTGCCTACAACCTATCGCGGATCTGGGCCGGCTTGCCGAAGGATGCCTCGAATCTCAGCTACCATGATGGCGTCGGAGACAACGCAGCCCAGATCGACTATGCGCGGGTCATAGACACACTGACGACGATTCGGCAGGGAGATCGTCCAGTCCTTGCCGCATCCGTCTCAGACCTATCGCGCGCACCCGCGTCGATTCCAGCTCGATGAGCTCCACCCATCGAACTCCATCCGTGAAGCCCGCCGCCCGCCGACATCGGGCGTTACATCGACCAGGCTAATCTCTGGTCAAGCGACAGCGGGTACTCGACGCGCGGGGAACCGGGTTTCGCGGTTGCCTGAGATCATTGCCCTCTGGACTATGCTCTCCTGGTGCGCGACTTCCACTTCAGCGGCCATCTGGGATGCACATGCCAACAGACCATGAACAAGCGGGCTGGAAGCCGATCCACTGGATCGTTGTCCTGCTGTCGTTTTTCGTCGCCGGCCCGCTCGGGATGCTGCTCACGGCCCTCGCATGTCTCCTGTGGACCCGTCGAGCACCAGGAGCGGCAAGCCCATCTGCACCTCGGCGCGCAAGGGTTCCCATGGACCCATTCTGGAAACCCTTTCCAGATCCAGAGGATCCGCTCAAGAGCCATCGGGATCTGTTCGAAGACTGATGGAGTTCGCTGACTCTGGCGATTGACCCAAAAGCGACATAGAGCCTGACCGGCATTCAGAAAGATCGTCAGCGGAAGCCCCTGCATTCCAGCTCGAAGCTGGACGCTTTCGCACACGTCGAGCGGGTTCGTCTATCGGATCGCTGCGCTAGCACTGCAGGACTCAGTGTCAGCATGGCGAGGCCAGAGATAAGTAGCCCGCAACAAGTCCGAAAAAACGACCGTTCCATCAGATCACAACCGCAGAGATCGGCGCAGCAGACAGGCTAAAGTCGGCCATACTCCGTCATTCGCAAGGTGGCGGCTATGACAACGAAGGGCGGACGATCAGTTGTCTCCCGCCGGCTCCAGCTCGAACATCAGAAGCAGGGTGCGCTGCAGCATCGGGTCATAATTGTCGTCCGAGATCAGATAGACATAGGTCTTGCCGTCGGCGTCGCGGCGCAAAGAGACGCCTTCGAAATTGTCGATCGCCTCGCTCATGTCGAATTGGGCGATCTCCTGGCCATCCAGGCGTGCGCCGGGCTTCACGGCGGCCGCATCGACCTCGCGCAAGGCGATGACGAGCCCCGAGAACAGCCCAAGAAAGCGGCGCTCCAGAAGGTAGAGATGCGTGCCGTCTGGCCCCATCGCGGCATCGGAGATGTGATAGGGCGGATGGAAGGCGACATGCAGCATGCCAGCCTGGGCGCAGGACTTCGGCGTTGGATAGCACACCAGCCAGGCGTCCAGGTCAGGGCTGTCGTCGTGCGGGGACTCAATGACGGCGAAGAGGGTGTGGGCGTCGAATCGGGTCAGTCCTTCCAGGCCCTGATTGTTGTCGCCGACAGCAACCCCCTTGGGCATCGCCACCGGCTCGGGCAGCGCATCGAGAGCGCGCCCGGTCTCGTAACGCCACACACGCGCCTTCCGTTCGAAGCTGACCAGCACCGGCCCGTCGGGACCTGCGGGCGACAGCGCGGCCAGGCCCTCCGCGTCGCCACGCGACTTCGGCATCGTCTGGCCATCGAGATCGAGCATGTCGGCCAGTTCGGCATGCGTTACGCCGGCCAGATCGCCATGGCGGTCATACACGATGTCGGCGCGGAGCCAATGCGCCTCGTCTGATTGGGAGAGCAACCGCTTGCCGTCGGCGCTGACGATGAGTCCGGACCAACCTCCGAAGCGTGGATCCGGCGAGGAGAGTTCAAGACCACCGCGATAGATCAGTCGACCGACGCGATCGATGTCCTCGCCCCGGGCGGACAGCCGGTGACGTTCGTAGGAGATCGGGATGGCATCGGCGAGACCCGGGGTCGCTGGTACCTCGTTGGCGCAGGCGCTGATCGTCACCGCCAGCGTGCTCAGCGCAATCAGTCGGACCAGCGCGCGTGCGATCACGCGAGCCACCGCAGCGGTGCATGCCGCACGCCGGACAGTAGCGTCGGGTTGCCCAGCCCGCTATGGGCCTTTTCTTCGATGAAGAGGGAGGTCAGTCGCTCGATCATCGCTCCGCCCACTTGCTCGTGCCGATGGTTTCACCCATGCCGGATGAGCCGAGTGCGGGCACGAGGTGCTGGCGGCCTTTTACTTTCTGCAAAGACAGGTTCCGCATCGTTCGATTTCGCCATAAGGGCCGACAGGATGACAGTCTCCGATCAGAGATTGCGCGATTGCAGAGATGCCGCTAGCTGTCGCGACCTGCCAACGGTCTGCAAACATCCGCGTGGGCTTTAAGGGACTGAATGTGGCGCGGCGGCGCGGGCTCTCGCACTGGAGCACGAGCCTGAGCAGGCCAGACCCCAGCGCGAAGGGGCGGCCCAAGGCCCGAGGAGGCGCCAACTCACTTGGCGCCCTCGCGAGGATACTCGATCCACTTGACCGAAGGAGGCGTGGGCGGAAGATCCTCAAGGCCGGTGCCGTTGGCAATGACGAACTGCCAACGTGCCTCGGGGCCAGAGGCATTGGGGTCTGGGTTGAGATAGGCGGTCCCGATCCAGCCAAGGGGCCTGAGACCCTGATCCAGCGCCTCTTTGCTCAAGGCGTGGGAGCGCACGACGATGGTGTCTCCGGGCTTCACCGGGATGGTGGAACGCAGCACCGAGATGACCTGCATCTGGTAGAGCACCGCGTCGCGCTCCCCTTGTCCCGAGTCTGGCGCCACCTGGGCCTCAAGCACCTTCACCTCAAGCGTCGCTGCTGCACCCACCGCAGGCGCTTGTTCAGCCCATGCGGCCCCGCACAGGACCGACAACGCGCCGAGGGCGGAGAGGGTTGCGATCCGAAGGGAATAGATTTGGAGCATGGCAATCTCCTCTTAACGTTGACGGACGCCACCGCAGTCTCGCGCAATGAAGTCCACTTCCAGTCTAGTCCAGGCCGTGGGAGTGGAGGAATCGCTAATGGATGATCTGAACGCCCTACGCGATCACGTCGGCGATGAGCTGAACGCGCGCAACAGCCAGTACCTGACATTCCTGCTTGCCATCGCCGAGCTGGCCGCCAACGGCGACAACCCCAACCGAGAAGAGCAGCTCCTCATTGATGAGGCTTTCGAGTCCGCCACCAACAGCCTCACCGTCGGCTTGAGCGGTACCGATCGTGTCCTCGTCGCCTGTAGCGCGATACGATTGCACATGCGCCTCAATGGCAAGGGTGTCAGCGTGCCGCGAGCGCTTTCCGGCGTGGAGCGACACGCCCGCTACACTGTCGCTTCCACCGAAGGGTGTGAAGGCTGAGTTCCAGGAGCGGAAACTCGGCGTCCTTCTGCCACTGACGGTTCTGTCCCAGAAGAGGTCACTGAGCCGAACCGCTCCAGCGGCAGGTAAGCACGGGGAAGCGGCCACTCACGATGCCTACCCCGGCGGACCTTCCGCCCCATGACCAGACGTTCGCTGTCTAGTCCTCATACCCTGAAGAAACGTGACGATCAATCGGATTCGGTCATCTGCGCTGATGATCAAGATTCCGCGTTTTTTGGATCGATGGTGCGACTGCGCCCGGTCGCCCGCCGTAGCCGCCTACCTGCCGCGATCTCCTGTGAGTGCTAGAGTGTCCTATCCGTGACACCAAGGAAATGCTGACGTCGATGCCGACCGCCTTCATCTCGTCGACAAACCTGGATCTCGCTGTCTTCCGGACAGAGGTCTCCATGGCCGCGCACGGCGCCAAAGTCCTCGCGGACATGCAGGAGAACTGGACCGCAGAAGACCACCCGCCGCTGGATGCTTGTCTGGAGCATGTTCGGCGGGCCGATGTGCTGGTCGTCATCCTCGCCCATCGCTTCGGCTGGGTGCCGGAGGATGCCAACCGCAATCCGGACGGCAAAAGCATCACCTGGCTCGAATGCGAGGAGGCTGTGAAGCACGGCAAAGATGTTCTGGCCTTCGTGCTCGATGACTCAGCCGACTGGCCGGAAAACCAGAAGGATGAGGCCGACCTCAAGCGTGCCTTGACGTTGGAGGATGACGCAGCGGCCGAACGCGTCCTGAAAGCCACGCGTCAATGCATCAAAGGGCTCAGTGCATTCAACGCCTGGCTCAACTCCCGCGGCCTGCGTCGCACCTTCCGCACCAAGGAAGATCTCAAGCTCGAAGTCGAGCGTGCATTGAAGACCTGGCAGGAACGTCAAGCGACCGCAGTCAGGGTGCCGTCAACCATGAACGCTGGACCGCCACCAATCCCCGTGTCCTATCTCGACTGGCTGCGCAGGCAGTACGAATGCATCGAGCTGCTGGGTCTCGAGGCCCAGACGCAGCACCCGACGCATCTCAGTCAGGTCTATGTTCCGGCCATCACGCCGCCTCGCCGCGAGGAGCAAGCAGGCCCCCCCTCGCGCAAGGAGGAAGAGCGGGCGCGATTCGAGCTGCTGCTCGCCCGTGTGGCGGATGAATCCCTCTACGTGCCAGGTGATCCCGGGGCCGGCAAGTCGACCTTCTGCCGCTGGCTGACCCTGGTCACCGCCTCGGAGGCCCTGCCCGAGCATCCCATTACCGCGCCGGACAGCTATCGCGAGAGCTACCCGGAGTCCTTGCGCGGCCGGCTGCCCGTCCTCGTCCCGCTGTGCGACTTCTGGCCGTCGATGCCTCTCGCGGCGGATGTCCGGCATTTGGCGCCCGCGACGCTGATCGACACGCTCGGCCACTGGCTTGCCGAGCGCTCTTGCGGACGCCTCCCCGTCGAAGACCTATCGGCACTCATGGACACGGGCCGGTGCCTGCTCATCTTCGACGGTGTCGATGAGGTTCCAGTCGTGTCCAGCGCACCGGCGCACCGGACCTGTCCGCGTGCCTGCCTGCTCGATGCCCTGAGCAGTGGTCGCGAGACCTGGACCAGGCTCGGCAACCGGCTCCTGCTCACCAGTCGCCCCTACGGTCTGCGCCCCGAGGACGCCCAGCGACTGGGCCTTCCCGATGCCCCGCTGGCGGAGCTGGACGACGACCTGCAGCAGCTCTTCATCCGCCGCTGGTACGCCGCCGCCGATCCGCAGCAAGGCATGGAGAAGGCCGACGGATTGGTCGAGCATCTCGCCGGACGCCCAGACCTGGCCGAGCTGAAACGCAACCCCATGCTCCTCACGGCCTTGTGCGTGCGCTACGGTGAGGGTCGGCGCCTGCCGCAGGATCGGCACGATCTCTACGACAAGATCGTCAACAACGTCCTCTTCAACCGCTATCGGGATGCCGACCATGAGCGAGCCGCCGTGCGCGGGCGGTTGGGCGCCATCGCGCTCGGGATGCACACGGGGTCCAGCATCCAGAGGCGCCGCTCCGCCCCGGAGGCGGCCGTGACGCTGGAGGAGGTCGAGCGGATCCTCGCCGACTACGCGGAGGTCAACCCCGCCACCGAGGCCGGCAGCACCGCCGCCGCCCAGCGGCGTGACGAGCTCTTGGCCCATTCCGGGCTGCTGCTCGGCCGCAGCGGCGGCAAGGCCGGTTTCTACCACCTGAGCTTTCAGGAGTTCCTCGCCGCCGAGCATCTCGCCCGCACCCGCCGCGAGCACGACTGGTTCGAGTCCCTCGTTGCCGTCCGCTCATCCGTTTCCGAATGGCGCCTCACCCTCTGCTTCCTGTTCGGGCGCATGCTCGAGCGCAACGGCGAGCAATGGGCGCTGGAGTCGGCCAAGGCCCTGCTCGCCACCCAGAACCGCGCGGCGGTGCGCACCAATCCCGCCCCTGCCGTGCTTTGCGCGGACTGGATCGAGATCCTGGTCCGCAAGGCGCTGAACCTGCTCGATCTCAGGGAGCGCTACACGCACTTGGCGCTGAGTGCGATCGAGGACGAGATCCCGCTCCAGGATCGGCACCGGCTCGGTCTGATCCTGGGCCTGGTTGGCGACCCGCGCCTCGGTGATCTGCGCGATCCCGACTGGCGTGCGCAGGGTGCGATCGAGGTCCCGGCCGGACGCTACGCCGACCAAAACGGCCATCAGGAGATCGCGCAGCCCTTCTGGCTCGGCCGCTATCCGGTCACCAACAGCCAATACCGCCTCTTCATCGAGGACAGCGGTTATCAGGACCAACGCTGGTGGTCCGACGACGGCTGGCAGTGGAAGGGGCGAGAGGGCGTGAGCGAGCCGAGGTATTGGCGTAACGGCCGGCTCAACGGACCCAACCAGCCGGTGGTTGGTGTCTCATTCTGGGAAGCGGATGCCTGTTGCCGCTGGGCGGGCGGACGCTTGCCGACGGCGCGGGAATGGGAGGCAGCGGCCCGTGGCGCTGAGGGACACGCCTACCCTTGGGGCGAGGCTTGGGAGGACGGGATCTGCAACACCATAGAATCCAAATTAGGCATAACCTCTCCCGTGGGGTTGTTCCCGCGCGCCCGCCAGCGTGAGCTCGGCTTCGAGGACCTCGCCGGTAACGTCGTGGAATGGTGTCAAGACAGTGCTTCGAGCGACCTCGGTGGGATCCGCGTGTTGCGCGGCGGCTCCTGGTACCTCGACCAGGACCTCGCGCGCGCGGTCTACCGCAACGTCAATCTTCCCGGCTACCGCAGCGGCGGCATCGGCTTTCGGGTGTTGTGGTGCTCCCCCATCCGCTGAGCACTGATCCTCTGCCCACTGGGCCGTCGCGTCAGCGACGGCTTGCGAGGCCGCGAAGCGGCCTCGCTACGGACGACATCCCCGGCGTGCACCCGCGACAACGGATCGACCGCCCGAATCCAGCTCGTAGGTTGGGCTGAGGTACGAAGCCCAACATGGCGGTTGCCTAAACCTCTGATGATCGGGCCAACGCAGGAGACCTAACGAGCAGCCAGGAGCTCGCAACAAGCAAAACGACCATGAGATACCGTCGCACCTTGATTGGCGGAGCCACCTATTTCTTCACCGTCAACCTCGCGGATCGAAACGCTCGTCTGCTCATTGATCACATTGCGGCCCTACGCGCGGCGGTGCGCCATGTGAGGCAGGCACATCCATTCGAGATCATCGCCTGGGTCGTCTTGCCAGAGCACATGCATGCGGTCTGGATACTCCCGCCGGGTGATTCGGAGTATCCGATGCGGTGGAACCAGATAAAGGGCGGCTTCTCGCGGCGCATTCCGTCGGGGGAGCGCGTCTCGGCTAGTCGATCGAGCCGCAGAGAACGGGGCGTCTGGCAGCGTCGCTATTGGGAGCATCTCATCCGCGATGAAAGGGATCTCGAACGGCATGTCGACTACGTCCATTGGAATCCGGTCAAGCACGGGTACGTGTCGCGCGTCGTCGACTGGCCATTCTCGTCGTTCCACACATTCGTTCGCCGGGGATGGCTCGACGCCGATTGGGGTTATGCGGGAGATTTTGGCGAGGGTTATGTTATGGGGAGCCGAGGCAGTCGTCGTGATTTGCGGGTTGAGATGTAGGGTTGGGTCGATGGACCAGGTCCACGGGTGGCGTGGAGCGTTGGGCCTCCTGCGTCGGCCCAACCTACGTGCTGGCGTGCCGGGCACATCAGCTTCGGTGAATTCGACGCCAGCGTCCAGGGCTGGATCAATCATGTGCGCTACGCGGACTCGTGGGGCCTGCGGGAGCATCTGCTGCGCCGATTCGTTTGGTGAAGGGGCACGTCGAGGGGCTCCCGAAGCGACAGAAGGCTGCAACATGCCCGTAACCGCGCTGCGCGCGGTCAGAGATCAGCGAAGTCAGTGCTCAGCGAATGGGGGAGCACCACAACACCCGAAAGCCGTAGCGGCCGAAGCGGTCGACGGGACGACGGTCGTAGCGGAGGTCTGCGCGCGCGAGGCCCCGGTAGTCGCGCCAGGAGCCGCCGCGTAACACGCGGGACTCACCTGACGAGTCGATCGTCAGATCGATCGAATCCTTTCGCTTGCTCGCGCACCATTCCCACAGGTTGCCCGCCAGATCGAGCACGCCCTGGACGCTGGCACCCGCCGGATAGAGTCCCACGGCGGTCGTGCAGCCAAGTCCCGATTCGGCTGTGTTGCAGCGCGTGCTGTCCCATTCCGGCCCCCAGGGATAGAGGTTGCTTGGATCTCCTCCGGTCGCGGCCTGCTGCCACTCGAATTCGCTGGGCAGACGGATGTCGAGCGCGAGGCGGTGCGAGAGCCAGCGGCAGAAGGCAACCGCTTCGTACCAGGAGACCGTCTCGCGTGGGCGATTCGGCTCGGACCAACTTGGTGCCTCTGAGCCCGTCTTGGCGTCGGCCGGCATCTCCTCCCACCATTCTGTTTGGCTGTAACCGTCATCAGCGCTGAGGAAGGCGTCGAACTGTGCGTTGGTGACGAGGTAGCGGGCGATCCGGAAGGGTGCGACCTCGGCGGTACCGCCGTCGTCCTTCAAGGTCACGGTGCCGCCGGGGATCTCGACCCAATCGATGTCTGGTGTGCCGTCTTCCCGCACACCGATGCCGGGCCGAGGATCACCCAATTCGGTTAGCAGATCCCCAATCGCCACACGGGTCGTTTGATCCAGACCTAGATCGTCCAGGCGAGGGATAAGGGTCCATTGGGGCCAGGCAAAGTCTCGCAGGACGTCACTGATGTGGCCGGACTGCGGCTCTCCGATGGCGGCTTGCAAACGCCGCAAGCGCTCGGTGTGCCACAGATAGCGCAGGTCGTAGGCTTGACGCCGCCATTCCAATGCCTCCAGCTCGGCCTGGTGGACCAGGCGCAGATCGTCCTGATGCCCGGCGATCCAGCGCGCCAGGGCCGGCCAGGCGCCGAACAGCCGCTCATGGGCGACCGATACGATCGCATCCGGCCCTTCGCCTTCGGCGGCGAGCAGGCGCTGCCGGATCAGTGCCTCGGCAATCGGGCGCACCGCCTCGGGCAAGGGTTCGACCGAGACGCGGCGGCGTGTCACCGACCCCTCGCCATCGACCCGCACCAGGCAGCGGAAGAGGTCCGATAGCCGCAGCTCCAAAATCGATGGGTCCATGGCGGAAGCCAGCCCCCGCTCCACGTCGTCGGCGTGCTCGGCGATGGCGCCCTCGAGGCCGCCCATGGCGTCATAGGCGTCGAGCGTCATCTGACGATCCTCCCGGGCGTCGAACAACCGTCGTAGGGCGAAGGCCAGTAGCGGGAGGTTACCTGGCTCGGTCCCCAGATCGTCGACGAGCCTTCGGACGAGGCCATCGGGCACGGAGACGCCGGCGCATTGGGCCGGGCGCAGGATCAAGTCATGGAGGCGATAGGGAGCGACTCGCCCGAGCGGGTAATGCCCCGGGCCACGCAGGACCTGGAGCATCTCCGTGTGGCGGTAGCAATGGTGCAGAAAGTCGCTGCGGATGGTGGCGATGACGCGCAGCGGCAGGCTGTGCGCCGATTGGTGAAGACCGGAGAGGAAGCGGACCGCCATGGTGCCGTCAGCGACGAAAAGCTCCTCCATCTGATCGAGAAAGAGCACCAGCAGATCGGCTTGCAACCCGCCGTGGAGCAGGCGCTCGAGGATGACGGCAAGGTCCTCGTGATCCTCGGCAAGCCCCTGGGCGAGCTGGTAGGCGTCGAGTCCCGCGCGCTCGCACAGTCCGTGCAGGACGCGAAGCAGGGCATCGAAGGGGTCACTGCCCCGGCTCGGGGCCAGGCGTGCGGTCTGGACACGCGCGGCATCCGCCAGCCCCTGCTGCTCGAGCCGCGGCAGGACGCCGGCGTCCACCAGAGAGGACTTGCCGCTGCCTGAATCGCCGCTGACGATCAGGAACCGAGCCTCCGGCAGGCGCAGGCGGTCGAGGACGTCGCCGATTTCGAGCTCGCGGCCGAAGAAGACCGGCGCATAGCGGCGGTTGAAGTGCAGCAGGCCAGGGTATGGGGAACCATGCTTGCTCAGATCCCACGTCGGCAAGCTAGGCGCCTCGCCCGAATCATGCTCGCCCGATCCTCTGGGCGGCCGGATCTGAATGACCGCCGACTGGACTTTGCTCGCCAGCTCATGTGGGCTGGAAAAGAAGCTGGCGAGTCTCTCCCGCCCCAACTCATCCCGCAGGGAACGAACGCGAGCACCTCCTTGGCCATCGCCCGTCCACCCGTCGGTGGACGTCATTGGCCAGGGTGCCTTGTCATCCGCCAAGAAGACCAGGGTATGCGTCTTCGGATTTGCTGCAGCACGCCGATATTCGAGCTCGGTGATGGATCGTCCATCGGGGTTCCCGTGCTCGGCTGGCGGAACATAGCCATAGCGGAAGGCGAAGAGGCCCACGTAAATGTCGGCGCAATCGACATCCTTCAGGCACTTGTCGACCGGCCGCTCGTCCGTGGCTACATAGTCCTCCATCGCGATGACCTGATAGCCGGACTGGCGCAGCGCATCGAAGACCGCCTTGCGATGGTCTTTAAGATCCTGGTATGTGGAGGAGAGATAGATCATTGTCATCAGCTAGCGTCCAAAGGCTCGGTTATCATTCCCACACAAATGAACCGCCCATTGGGGCCACTCGCAGAGTAAGCGTTTGGCCGGAGAATGCACAATGCGGTTGACTCTCGGCAGGAGACCAGGGACTACATGGCACTATCGTCGATAGCAAATCGCCCCATCGTCGCGATCATCGGCAGCGCACGCAAAGAGATCACGGGTGACAAGGAAGCGGAGGCCCGTTGGGCTTGCAAAGCCTTGGGAGAGGCACTGGCCAAAGGCGGCTGGCGGCTAGCCGTCTATTCCGAGAGACCCGACTTTATCGAAGCAGACGTGGTGCGAGGCTACGTCGCCAGTGGTGCCGCCGAAACGGGCTCAGTGCTGTGCTACTACCCGCAGGGATCGACCTGTCGATTCGCCGAGCGGACCCAGACCCCCGACGTCTTCCGTGATGTGATCGACCCGTCCGACGACTGGGAAGTCTCCTTCTATCGGTCCCTACTTGAGGTCGACGCCGCGCTGATTCTGGGCGGGGCGTCGTCGACCTTGATCGCTGGCCATCTCATCTTGTCTCGGCACTTGCCGATCTTGGCGCTCGAGTCGTTTGGCGGCGCTGCCTGCAAGCTCTGGCGTTACATAAAGCTTCGGCCGGAGTGCATGGCCGAGACCGATCTGGATGCGATGGTGGGCTGGCGACCAGCGTCAGCCACCGAATGCGTCTCCTCGCTCACCAGACAACACGAGCAATTTCAGGCGCGCGAGCGCGCTGAAGAGACGAAGCGAATTGAGCTGCAGCAGCGATTGGCGCAGTTGGAAACGGCAAAGGTCGCCGACCGACGCCGCCTGACAGACATCACAGTGGCCTTGCTGCTCTTCCTTGGGATGTTCGGCCTGATCGTTGCCTCATTCGCCCACGGCCTTGTCGACAAAACCAATGTTACCCTCCTCCTGGGGAGTCTCTCGCTCGCCGGTGCCCTGGGTGCTGCCGCGAGAATGCTGACGCCAAGCGCGCCGCAATACGCGCGCTGGACCCCGCTCTTACTGGGGCTTTTTGGGGGATTCTTCCTGGGCCTGCTGTACCTGCTTCCGCTCATGGTCGGGGATAACTCACTGATCAGCCTTGGCACGCCTATTACAAACGCCTTGCGCTTCCAACACCTCTCAGCCGTCGTCGTCAGTTTTCTTGCTGGCTTGGGATTTGAAATCACCTTGTCTCAGTTGGTTTCGAAGGCTGAAAGCACCAACAAGAAGACTCTGAAACAGCTCAATTGAAGGATGAGAGAGGGCATCGGCCGGACCCTGCAAAGCCGCCATCAGTTGACGCAAGCGGCTGCTTCGCACCACCAGGCGGACGCATCGCAAGATTCTGAAACGGCAATGACCCCAGGATCCCCATCCATGAAATGGAGAGTGCAGGGGCTTTCCACTATCCGGATCGAGGCGTCACGTCCTCGAGATTGCCGACCGGCGGTTCAGGGAGGCAAACCGGACATTCGGGATGAAAGCTCGGGTGACCGCTTCGGGTCGTGACTTGTCGCTCCCTCCACAGGCTCGACTGACTCCTTCCCGCGTCGAAGAGACGGTCGCGTCAGCAAGGTGACCAACGCTTCGAACCAAGGAGGTTAGCAGACCTCAGCTGGTCGCAGACGCTGGGTCTACGCGGAAGTGGCGGCTGGTGACACGACTGTTGGGTCTACCCCGGATACGGTAAGCCACATCTCGGAAGGCGTCGATCTGTGCGATCGAGAAGAGAATCGGTTGCATGAGAAGTTCTCCATACGAAGTTGACCGATTGCTCCCATCCACATCAGGGAGCCTGCTGCAATGCTCGCCGCGTGAACCTTTGCAGACTGAGTCGGCATTTCGGAAAACTGCTCAGTCAAACCCTCATACTCCTGGACTTTGCCTCCGCGGCAGGCAGGACCGGAGTGCCCTTGACCCTGAAATTTAGTCGGGACCTTAAGCACCTTCAAGGTCCAAGAGCACGAGATATAGCGAATTGCTGTACTAACAGACACAACATCCAGTTGTGAACGCCGTCAGAAACAGCGTGAGCACTCAGGGCGAGCTAAATCGATCCTGTAGCTGCCCCGCGATCCAAATGTACTGTGGACCGAAGAAGCACTCCCCGGCCACCTGCTGGGCGATCTCATCCGCTGAGGTCGGCAGGCGATCTCCCTCGTAGCGATAGAAGACCAGCTCAAAAAGCGCTTCCTCGACGAATTCCCGCAGCTCCTCCTCGCTGAAGTGCTCATGCCCCGGCCTGCCGTCTTCCTCATCGGACTCATCGCGCGCGAGCTGATACACGCACTCCTCGAAGAACAGCCCAAGCAGCTCGTCTTCGACATAGCGGCCGTCAGGAAGCTCGATCGGCCTGCCTTGGCAAACTTCTGCGTCCTTGAAATCCATCGCGAACACGACGCCTTCGCGTGCCGCAGTTTCGGTCGGAAGCATGGCCTCATGGGCGACGACAACCTGCTGCCAGTTGTCAAAATGGACAGAGCGCGCGACGGCTTCGATGGCCTCGTGATGGGGAATGCCCTGCTCGCGCTTGATGTGCCGGGCGCGTTGCTTGAGGCGCTGCAAATCGTCCGTGGAGACGAAGCCTCCGATTCCCGTGCCTGACACGCGGTGCCCACTGCCGATCGTCGTCTCAGGAACGGACGCTCAAATGCTCGGTAAGACGTGTGGTGAAGATCGTCCCGTCCGGGTTTGCCAAGGTGGGCAGCAGGCTTCGATCCAGCCTGCGCCCAGCGTAGCGCAGAGGGGACCGAGTGCCACGCGTCCTGCCAACCAGGACCTGACCAACGGGCTCGAACACTCAGCCGCCTGACAGCGGCATGCGCGGTGGAGCCGTTCGCCAGAGCAGATCGATCTCGTCGTCGGTGAGCCGGTACGCCTGGATGACCAGATCCGACAGACGACGCTCGATGGCGCGCCGCTGCGCCGCCCGTGCCGTCTCCGCCGTCGCGTACTGCCGGTGGGTGTCGGCCAGCTCGGTGACGATCTTTGGCGTCAAGCGGGGTGCCCCTTTCGGGCGGCGTTTGCGAACCTCGGCCGCGAACTCGTCGGCGGTCAGTTCGGCGAAGGACTCGAGACGCTGCCCTGGCTTTTCCACGTCGAGCTCCACGCGCAGCCAGGTGAGCAGCTCGCGTGATGCGTGCTGAGAAGCGCGCGTCAGCTCGATCGCGGCGCTCGCGCCTTCCTCTACCTCCCGGCGGATCTCGGGACTCGGCTCGGCGATCGGGAGTGTTTCCATGCGGAATCCGGCCGGGTTCAGGGCCTCATCCTTCATGTGAGGCAAATAACGCCAGTTGTGCCACCACAAGAGCGGAGCGTTGAGGACGGCAAGCAGGTAATGATCTGAGGTCGGCAGCAGGAATGTCTTGTCGTTTCCAAACAGGCCAGTTAGATCGAGAGCAAACTGCGGGTGAAACTGGATCACCTGGTAAACGATCTTTGGCTGATCGAACGCCTCGTAGTAGTCGCACGATCGCAATTCCCACCAATATCGCCCCTTGTCCTGGCGTCGGCGGAGACGCTCCTCGAAGGTCTTCATGTGCGCATGTAGGCTCGGATAGGTCTGGGCGAAAACCGCCTCGGCGTTTTCCCCTGCATCGTGCCAAGGCCAGGCAAAGGTCTGACTCGACTTCAGGACGATCATCCAGAGCCCTTGCCAGTCCGACGTCCAGCGCTTGATGTCCTGGCCGCGCAGGTAGGGCTTGATGATGTCGGCACAGCCTGGGTCCTGGCGGATCAGCTCAGCGCGCGCAGCATCGTCGATCAAGAAAGCCTCGTTGAGGCCAGTCTTGATCCCGTACATGGGCTTGGCGCCAAGGATTTCGCTGAGCGGAACACCGCGTTCGCGGAGTTTTCCCATCAGGCCGTCCACCTCGGGCGGCTCCAGGCTCCAAGGCTCGGCGTCGTAGCGGCTCCAGGGGACGGGGTAGCCATGCTCATGCACGTAGGTGTCCAGGGACAGCTCGGTGGAGCGGTCACGCGGGACCGGGCAGACCTGGACCGTCGCAGGCTCCGGCGCGGGCTCCAGGGGCTTGCGGTGCGCGACGATGATGCAGGGGAAGGTATCGGCGTCCTCGAAGATGGGCGCATGGCCGAAGTCGAGGATCTCTTCGAGCTGCGCCCGCTCGGCGAAGTGCCGGCGAAGCGGTTCGCCGTAGCCGGCACGCAGCCACTTGTTGGTGACAATGAAGCTGAGCTTGCCCTGCGGCGCGAGCAGCTCCAGGCCGCGCTCGTAGAAGTAGACGTAGAGGTCGGCAACACCGTGATAGCTGGCGTAGCGCTGGGCCAGGTAGGGCTTGATAGGGCCAAGCACTTCTTGCCGGACGTAGGGCGGGTTGCCGATGGCGATATCGAAGCCGCCTTGCGCGAAGACCTGGGGAAAGACACTGCGCCAATCGAAGGCGCGATGCACGTCCAGCAAGCTCGCGAAGGCCTCCGCGAGGTTCGAGGACGCGCCCGAAGCCGGCGGCTCGATGAGCGAATTTCCGCAACGGATGTTGGCGTCGAGGTTGTTGAGCGGCTTGTCCCGCCGTGCAGTCTTGAGCCAGAGACTCAGCTTGGTGATCTCGACCGACTCGGGATTGAGGTCGACGCCGAAGAGGTTCTCCTGAAGGATCTGGCGATCGAGGTCGAACAGCCCGAGCTGCATGGGGGTGCCCTGAAGCTCGGCGATCGCGCGATTGGCCTGCTCGTAGCGGGCGAGCAGCTCGTCGAAGGCCGCGACCAGGAAGGCGCCCGAGCCGCAGGCGAGGTCGAGCACCTTGATGCGACCGAGCACGTCGAGGTAGTCGACCCACACCTTGAGGCGGGTCTCGTTCGACATGGGACCGGGCTTGCCGGTGCGGTGGCGGGCCTCGATCTCGGCCAGGCGCTCGGTGAGCCAGCCGCCGATGGTGCGCGACACCATGAAGCGCGTGATCAACTCCGGGGTGTAGAAGATGCCGTCGCGCTTGCGGCGCGAGCGCTGCTTGTCCGCAGTCGTGCCGTGGATTTCGGCACGGAGGGCCTCGAGGTCGCTGATCGACTGCTCGAAGATATGGCCGAGGATGTTGACATTGAGGTCGGTCTCGAAGTCGTAGCCGGCCAGCTTCTCGATGCCATCGAGGCAGATATCGCTGACTTGCAGCGCCTCGAGGTCAGCATCCGCCGCAAACAGTCCGCCGTTGTAGCCGTTGATCTTCATGGGCGGATGCCCCAGGTCGACGGCGCGGAACAGGCCGCAGAGCTGTTGCCAGCGTGAGACCTGAACGAATCCCTCACTCTTGGCGGTCAGGGCCTGCGTGAGGATCTTAGGCGGCAAGAGTCCGGTGTCCTCGCAGAAGCAGATGAACAGGCAGCGGTCGAGGATCTTCTGCGTCAGCTCGAGCAGGCGGACACCGTGCGCCTCGGCGGCTTGTCCGGCCGGGGCCGGATTGTCGCGGCGCAGGTGGTCGAAGAGGTTCGCGCGCAGGTCACGGTAGAAGACGTAGAACGCCTTGCTGATGCGGTCCTCTTCGGCATAGGTGTGGGTGGCAAGGCGCTCAACCGGGCTGTCGGTGTCCAGCGTGGTCCCGAAGAGGCTCTCGCGCGTGAGTAGAAAGAGGAAGGTGCGCAGGTGCTCGGCGTCGGCCAGATCGGCGAGCGCGAAGCGCCGACAGTAGCCCTGCCCCCGATCGGTGCGGTAGAGCCGCAGCTCGATGAAGTTGCTCACCAATACCCAGCGGCACCCGTCCACCTTGGCGGCGTAGCCGAAGGCTTGCTCGACCGGCGTCAGGCGCCCATAGGCGGCGCCCTGCTTGGCATCGAGGTTCGCTCCAGGAGCTTTGAGCTCGAGCACAGCGCGCGTGCGGTCGATGTCCTGGCCATACCAGCCGAGCCGCGCGTCCGGCGGACGATAGCCCTTGACCGCTTTGGAGCTGGTCTCGGGCTCCATGTGATGGATGCCGTCGCTGCCGACGATCTGGTGGTAGCCAAGCAAGCGATCGAGGACCTGGCTGAGAAACTGGCCCTGGAGGGGCTTCTCCTTCTGACCCAGCAGCGACCCGTTGGCGGCACTCGCCGCCCAGCTCGCGGCGATGCGCCGCTGCTCCTCGTCGAGCGCCGGGACAAAGGCGCGGCGCGCCTCTTCCAACAGGTGTCGGTTGAAAAGTGGCTTGCAGTGATTCGTGGCGGCCATTCCTTGCGGCGCTCCTGTGCGTGATTTGACTCGGCACCCGGAAGTGCCGAGTGACGCCGTGATTCTGTCATGAACGCCGCGCATTCCACTAAGAGAGACCGCTGCTCGCCAACGAGCAACCCCGAGTGTCTTGCGCGCGTCAAGGGGGAGCCGAGAAAACCATAACCTGGATTAACTGACGCCAGCGTGGTCTTGCGGGCAAGCTGAGGTTTTCGACAAACGTGATTAGCGGACCAGCCACGAGACGGCTGAGAAATTGAGCGCGTATGAAGAAACCGAAAACCTTGAGGGTACAAACCCATGTGGAAGATGATGGTCTCGCGAGACGCTCTCCCCGAGCTTCCCCCGAAAGCAGCGCAACTGCTGGCGAGCTTTCTCAGTGTCGCTGACGGAAGCATGTCGCATCCCAACGACGCCAGGCGCTTCTATCGCTTTGTGCGGCACTGTCATGCTCGGCGCGTGCGTCTGAGCGACACGACGCTGGAGGCTATCCTGCTGCGCGTTGGCTGTGTGAAAGCTCAGGCAGCGTCACTCGCCGAAGCCTACCGACATGGCCGAAACGTGCTGAACACTCGATAGCCTCTGTGATGTGCGAGCGGCCAGATGCCAAGATGGACGCAGTGGAGCCGATGATCCGTAACCGTTGGCCGGAGGAGGGCCGCCTAGGTGAGCAAGCGCCTGCCTGGTCTCGTGCTTCCCGATGTCCAGTCAGGTAAGACCGCGAGGTGGTGTCATGCTGAAAAGGCAACAAGGGCGCGCGTCGCCATCGCTTTGCTGTTGTTGATCATTCCGTCCGCCCCGAATTGGGCGTCCGGCACGCTGACAGGACAGGTTGTGCGGATCATCGACGGTGACCAGGACGTGAACCTCGGGTTGGTCGAGGACGGCATGTGCTGGTGGTATCGCAAGTACGCGAACGAGCAATCAGACATGGACCGGCGCCTCTAGGAGGCCGCCGAGCGCGACGCCCGTGGACAAAGGCGCGGTCTTTGGAGCGACCCCAAATCGGTGGCGCCGTGGGAGTGGAGGCGGCGTTGAGGGGCCGGGACCGCACGATGAAGGGCGGGCATATAAGCCTCTAATCTGTGTACGTTATGCCATGTCGATCAATCTGCAGCGCGAAAAGACAACTACTATTATGGCTTGAGATGACTTTGCGTGCTCGACATGGAGCAAACCACGCGACCGCCCTCAGGTTAGGCTGTCCTCACCCGGAGCCGCAGATGCCCTCGCTCGCTAATCGTGTCTTATCCACCCGTCGTCCAAAGGGTGGTCGACTACTGATTGTCTTACTGCTCGTCGTGGTGGGAATTACTCTGACCATTGGCGGCATCTACGGTGTGCTGCGCCAGGACCTTCGGGCCGATACACACGAGCAGCTCGAGCTCATCGCCGCTTACAAGGCCGAGGAGATTCAGGGTTGGTTACGTGAGCGCCGAGGTGCATTGGAGGCTTTGGCCGTCAGCCAGACCTTTCATACGATTTTGCAGAAGATGCTCAACGGTGTGGACGCATCCGAGCAAAGCACGTCAGAACAGGCGCTACGCGCACGCCTGGAGCATCTAAGGGAGAGCCATCACTTCCGGTCTGTGTTGCTCTTGGACACGCGCGGGCAGCCCCTGCTCAGCGTTGGAGAAGCAGAACCGCCGGGGGAGGACCGGCACCTTACCGAACGCGCGCGAACGCCGGGCGTGCAGCTCGATGATTTCCACCGGCAACCGAACGGCGCAATCGCGCTTGGACTCTTCACCGCGATCGCGCTACCGACGCCGGCCGCCCAGCCAGTACTCTATGCCCATATCGACCCCCAAGACTTTCTTTACCCCCTGATCCAGCGCTGGCCCACATCGAGCCCGAGCGGCGAGACACTGCTCGTGCGCCGCGAAGGAGAACGGGTTCTCTTCCTCAACGAGCTGCGCCATCGCGCGCGAACGGCGCTACAGCTCACCCATCCGCTCGATGCTCCCGAGCTGCCGGCCGCACAGGGGCTGCGGGGCCGAAAGGGTGTGGTGGAGGGAAGCGACTACCGCGGCGTGCCGGTCTTGGCCGTCTTGACCCCGCTCGAAGGCACTCCTTGGCTGATGGTGACCAAGCTCGATAGCCACGAGGCCTATGCCACGCTACGACAAGTCACGCGGCTCAGCGCTCTCATGCTGAGCGGCGTGCTCAGCGCCGCCGGACTCCTGCTGTGGCAGTGGTGGCGCGGCCAGCACGCGGCTCAGCGCGCCGAGCGCCTCGCGCGCGACCTGCAGCAGCAGCGCCTCGCCGAGCGCTTCGATTTCCTCACCCGCTACGCCAACGATGCCATCCTGCTCTTCGATGCCGGCGGGCGCGTGCAGGAGGCGAACGAGCGCGCGCTCGCGCTCTACGGCTACAGCCGCGAGGACTTCCTTGACCTGCGTCTAGAGGACCTGCGCGCACCTGGGGAAACCGAGCGTCTTGCTCCCAGCTGGGAGCAGCTAGTGCAGCATCCATCCCTGGTCTACGAGGGCCTGCACCGCCGCTGTGACGGCACTCCCTTTCCGGTCGAGTGCAGTGTGCGTCGGCTCGAGCATCAGGGTGAGGTGCTCTATCAGGAGATCGTGCGCGACATCGGCGAACGGCGCGCCGCCGAGCGGCACATCGCCCGCCTCAGCCGACTGCACCGACTGCGCGCCCGGATCGATGCTGCGATCGTGCGCAGCCCGAGCATGTCCAAGGTGTGGCAGGAAGCCTGCCATCTGATCGTCGAAGATGGCGATTTTCAGCAGGTTTGGATGGGACGGCTGGAGCCCGAGTCGGGGCGGCTCGTGGCGCTCACCGAGCCGGACCTGGGCGATCCCTGCTGCGCAACGCAGCCCGCGCTGAGTGAGGTACAGCGCCTGCTCGGGCAGGACTTGCAGGCGGCACACGAGGGCCGGGTCCTCGTCTGCAACGCGGTGCGTAGCGATCCTCGGACCTCTCCCTGGAGCGCGTACCTGCTCGAGGCCGGGATCGAGGCCTGCGTCCTGCTGCCGGTGCCCAGTCAGCAGGACACGCAGACGGTGCTGGTGGTCGAGAGCGGCGAGCCCGGGCGCTTCGATGCAGAGAGCGTCGCCCTACTCGAGGATCTGGCGAATGATTTGGGGCTCGCGCTCGACAACTTCGCGACCCGGCATCGCGCCGAGCAGGCCGAGGCGGCGCTGCGCCGCTTCGAACTGCTTGCCCGCCATAGTCGCGACATCATCCTCTTCTTGCGCCGCGACGATGGCCAGCTGCTGGAGGCCAACGAGGCGGCACTGCAAGCCTACGGCTACGATCGTGAGGAGTTCCTGTCCCTGACCATCCATGACCTGCGCGTCCCGCAGACGCAGCCCATGACCCTGTCGGAGATGGCGCAAGCGGATACGCACGGGCTGCTGTTCGAGACGCTGCACCGCCGCCGCGACGGCAGCACCTTTTTTGCCGAGGTGAGCTCTCAGGGAGCCTTGATCGGGGAGACGGAGACCTTGATCAGCGTGATCCGGGACGTCAGCGAACGCAAATCCGCCGAGCAGGCGCTGCGGCTCTCCGAGGCGCGCTTCGCCCAAGCGTTCAGCGCCAACCCTGCAGCGCTGACCCTCTCACGGTTCGCCGACGGGCTGATCCTCGACGTGAACGAGACCTGGCTGACGCTCTTCGGCTTCCGCCGCGAGGAACTCATCGGGCATTCGTCGCTGAGCCTGAGCGTGTGGCCCTCGACCCAAGAGCGCGCCCGATTCATGCAGGAACTCGCGCGCGAGGGGTCGGTGCGTGATAGAGAACAGACGCTGCTGACACGGTCCGGAGAACCCATGATATTCCTGCTCTCGGGCGATCGATTGACCATCGGGGATGAAGATCTCGTGCTCCTGACATGGCTCGACATTACGGCGCGCAAGCATGCCGAGCAGGCACTCCAGGAGAGCGAGCAGCGCTATCGCACCGTCGGCGAGGCCATCCCCTACGGCGTCTGGACGACCGATCCCACGGGACGCTGCACCTATGCCAGCCAGTCCTTTCTCGAGATGGTCGGCATGACCCTGCAGGAGGTACAGGAGTTCGGCTGGCTGCACTTGCTGCCGCCCGAGGACGTCGAACCGACCAAGACGCACTGGCTGCGATGCATTCAAAGCGGCGAGGATTTCGAGCAAGAGCACCACTTCCGGGATCGCGACGGGGCATGGCGACACGTGCTCGCGATTGGCCGGCCCGTTCATGACGGCGCAGCGATCGAGTCCTGGGTCGGCATCAATCTCGACATCACCGCACGCAAGGACATGGAAGAGGCCCTGCGCGAGGCGCACGACACCCGCGAGGCGATCCTGCAGGGCATGACCGAGGGACTGGTCATCGCCACCCCAGAGGGGATGGTGCTCGATATGAATCCCGCCGCCCAGCGCCTGCATGGATTCACCCACCAGGGCGAGGCGCTGCACGCACTCGCCGAGTTTCCTAACATCTTCGAGGTTTGCGATCTGGCCGGCGAGTTGCAGCCGCCCGAGAGCTGGCCGCTCTCGCGCGCTTGCCGCGGCGAGATCTTCAGCCACCACGAGCTGTGGGTGCGCCGGCACGATACTGGACAGAGCTTCATTGGCAGCTACGGCGGCACGCCGGTGCGCGACGTGACGGGGCGGCTGCGCCTCGGGATCGTCACCATCCACGACATCACCGAGCAGAAGCGTGCCGAGGAGCGGATCCGCCAGCTCGCCTTCTACGACCCGCTCACCGGACTGCCGAACCGACGCCTGCTCGAGGAGCGACTCGCCACCGCCCTCACCCGGGCGAAGCGTCAGCAAGAATGTCTGGCGGTGATTGTGCTCGATCTCGATTTTTTCAAACAGATCAACGACTCGCTCGGCCACGCGGCCGGCGACGCGCTGCTGGTGGAGGTGGCGCGGCGGATGAGCGCCTGCGTGCGCACCGTCGATACCGTTGCCCGCCCTGGAGGTGATGAGTTCATGCTGATACTGCCCGAGACTGGCACCGAGGGCACCGCTCATCTTGCCGCAAAACTCATCGCGCGCCTCAATGCGCCGCTACACCTTGAGGGCCAGGAGCTCAGCATCAGCTGCAGCCTCGGCATCAGCCTCTTTCCGGACCATGGCACAGAGGCCAGCACCCTGATCTCCTGCGCCGACACGGCCATGTACCGCGCCAAGCAGAGTGGACGCAACCGCTACCAGTTCTTCACAGAGGATATGCAACGAGAGGCGCGTCGGGCGATAACGCTCGAGCAGCAGCTGCGTGCGGTGCTCGCGGGCGAGGGTCTGTGTCTGCACTACCAGCCGCAGGTCACCCTCGCAAGTGGACGGGCGATCGGGCTCGAGGCACTGGTGCGCTGGGCACATCCCACCCACGGGCTGCTCGGCGCGGACGCCTTCGTCCCGCTCGCCGAGCGGAACGGCCTGATCGAAGATCTTGGCGCCTGGGTGCTGCGGGCTGTCGGCGCACAGCTTTCGGCCTGGTCTCGGGCGCGGCTGCCCCTGCTGCCGGTGGCCGTCAATCTCTCCGCCCAGCAGTTTCGTCATTCCGAGCGCCGCCGTGCGCTGATCGCCCAGCTGAACACGCTGCTCGCCGACGGCACCCTCGATCCAAGTCTGATTGAGCTCGAGATCACCGAGAACAGTCTCCTCGAAGAGACCGATGAGACGCTGGAGACCCTTCAGGCGCTGCGCACCCTCGGCGTGCGCCTGACCCTAGACGACTTCGGCACCGGCTACTCGAGTTTGCACTATCTCAATGCCTTCCCGGTGTGCTGCCTGAAGATCGACCAGAGTTTCGTCCGGGCCGCCCCCGAGCAGCCCAGGCAGGCCGCCATCGTCCAGACCATCCTTGCGCTCGGCCGACACCTGGACTTTTCGGTGATCGCCGAAGGGGTAGAGACCGCCGCACAACTCACGCAACTGCGCCGCCTCGGCTGTGAACAAGCGCAGGGCTATTACTTCAGCCGGCCGTTGCCAGCTCGAGAAGTGGAGGAGTGGCTACGACGGGCAGTCTAGCGCACTGTACTGCCACGTCTGAACGCGTTGTGCGGGAACGGGAGAAATCGAGAGGAGGCGATATGCAGAGCGCATCCGGCACGCCGTCCGGTCATTCGTTCTTCGAAGTGGCTATAGAAGAGAGGTGCGCAGAGCCAAATCGAATCCTAGAAGCGGGACAAACCCGAGCGAAAAACCGGTTGTCGCCATTCCATAAGTCCCGGTGACAGCAGGATGTCCCTACCGGGTATCACAAGGGTTGACGCAACACTCTCCGCTTAGAGGGCGTTCACATAACTCACGCGACTTTCCCTAATAAAACAATAATATAGAAAGATAATTCTGATTTCGGGTCGGGCAATCGGCATTTGAGTCGACAGAACGGAGCTTGCGCAACACGCTGCCCGACGAGGTATTGGCGACGGTCGCATTCAGATCAGTTCCATACTTGTCCACAGCAGGTCAAGCGGCGTAACTTTGAAATCGCGACGATGTGGAGTGCGCACGACTGCTCCAACATGGAGTGAGACATTAGATTCTCAGAGAAACGCAGTGGCAACGGACCCCAAAATCGTCTCCCCGAATCACGACAATCCCTCTTTCAAGGTCGCCATCATCGGTGGCTCGGCCGGTTCATTGACAGCCATCCAGGAACTGCTCATAAACCTACCCAGTGACGGCGGGATCGCCTATGTCGTCATTCAACATCGTAAAAGCGGGCACGATAGCCATTTGTCGAATCTCATCGCGCATTGGACCCGGATGCCCGTGGTCCCTGTCGGTGACGGCTCCCGGCTGGTACCGGATCAGATCTATGTCATCCCTTCTGAAGGAAGACTGGATTTAGCGGGGAATGTGTTCAGGCTTTCACCACCGGTCGGAAGAAGCAAAGTATTTAAGCCCATCGACGCTTTCTGCACGGTTCTTGCGCGGGAGCGAGGACCACGCGCGGCCCTGGTGGTCCTATCCGGGACACTCGATGACGGGACGCAGGGTGCGGTGCTCCTCAAGCAGATCGGCGGTCTGGTCATCGTCCAGACTCCGGGTAGTGCCAGCTATTCCGGCATGCCGGAGAGCGTCGTCAAAGCCGGTCAGGCCGACCTAGTGCTGGAACCAGGCGCGATCGCCGCCGCCCTTTGTGCCTGGGGCCAGGACAAGGTGCCCAGCACGGCGACGCCCGTGAGCGCAACGCCCGAAGAAGAGGAGCGGGTCTTCGAAACCATCCTCGCCCTGATCCACGATCGCACCCAGCAGGATTTCAGCGGGTACAAGCCCGCCACCCTGCGGCGGCGCATCAAGCGCCGCCTCGAACTGAGCCGCTGCCGCAGCCTGCACGGCTATCTCCAGATCCTGGAGCAGGATCCCGACGCGCTGACCAGTCTGTCCAAGGACCTGCTAATCGGTGTGACCGAATTCTTCCGCGATCCAGAGGCTTTCGAGACGCTGGCGAGCAAGGTCATCCAGCCGCTTTGTGAGACCAAAACCAACGGTGAGATGCTGCGTGTCTGGGTGGCTGGCTGCTCCACCGGTGAGGAGGTCTATTCCATCGCAATACTCCTGCTTGAGTGTCTCGACGACAATCCCGATGGAGCACGTCCACAGATCTTTGCTACCGATGTCGATGAGGCTGCACTTGCGTTGGCGCGGATAGGACACTACGAAGCGTCCGCCTTGACCGAGATGTCGCCAGGGCGTAAGGCCCGATTCTTCACCGAAGACCTGGATGGCCTGCGGATCATTAAAGAGGTACGCGAGCATATCGTTTTTGCATCACACAATCTGATCAGCGACCCGCCCTTTTCACGCTTGGACTTGGTGGTCTGCCGCAACCTGCTCATCTATTTGAATCCCGACACCCAGTCAAAGCTGATCGACCTTTTCCGCTACGTGCTCAATCCCGGCGGCTGCCTCTTCCTGGGCAGCTCTGAGAGCCTCGGCGCCGCCAACCACCATTTCGAAACCCTCTCACAGCCCTGGCGTATCTTCCGCCAGCTCGACACGGCACCGCGCCCCGCACCACGTCTTCCCATCACCATTCTTCCGACGCTGCAACGCCCCACCGACAGCACGCACACGGAAAATACGATCGACCAGCTTGGCCGCGAGCGGCTCTATCGCCAACAGATCGAGGAGTATGGTCCGGTCCAGATTCTCGTCGATGCACACTATGAGATCCTGTGTGTCACTGGTCGTTCGTCGCCTTATCTGACAGTACCGTCCGGAACCGCCTCGCACAACCTGCTGAAGCTGGCCGCACCCGCCCTGAGCCTGTCACTGCAGTCGGTTCTGGGCCGAGCGGAGCGTGAGCATGTCAGAGCGGTGGCTTATGCGCTCGAGACCGAGTTCCCGACTGAAGCCAGTCCGGGTACCCGCATCGAGGTGACGCCGATCCTGAATGACGGCCGCCTGGTCTCGCTGCTCGTGTGCTTCAGCCCCGAATGTGGTTCCCAGGGCGCGCAGGCGTGCGTCGGGGCGGAGCGGGATGACTGGCTCATCCGTCAGTTGGAGCATGAACTCCGCGCCACCCGGGAGGATCTGGTGCGAACCCTCGAGCAGTCCCGCTTCTCCAGCGAGGACATGGCGGCCGCCAACGAGGAAATGATGGCGATGAACGAGGAGCTGCAATCCGGCAACGAGGAGTTGGAGAGCTCCCGGGAGGAGCTGCAATCGGTCAACGAGGAGCTCGCCACCTCCAACGCCGAGCTGGAGGCCAAGATCAGCGAGGTCAAGACGCTGAACAGTGACCTCGGCAACCTGCTCACCAGTACCGAGACGGCTACCCTGCTACTGGACGCAGAGCTTTGCATCCGTCGCTACACGCCGGCTTGCGCGCATCTGATGCGGATTATCCCCTCGGACATTGGACGCCCGGTGGAGGATCTGGTACGTCAGTTCGACGACCCGGAGCTCGTCAAGGACTGTCGCCAGGTACTCAGTGGCACTTCGATCACCGATCGCGAGACCCAGGGCCAGTCCAAATGCTGGTATCTGCGCCGCATCCGTCCCTATCGCGATCTCAGCGGAGCACTTGCAGGGGTAGTGGTCACCTTCCCCGACATCACCGATCTCAAGCAGGCCGAGGAGACACTGCGCACGCGCAACCAAATGCTCGAGTGGCAGACGAATTTGCTCAGCCGGGCGGCGCCCGTGATCGGTCTAGACCTTCTAGAGCGAATCATCTTCTGGAACCACGGCGCGGAGTTGCTCTATGGCTGGACGGAACAGGACGCACTTGGACGAAACGTCCACGCGCTACTGCAAACCGACTCTAGCGAACCGCTCGTCGACATGCGCGCGCAGCTTGAAGCCCGTGGCGTATGGCGTAGCGAGCTGACCCAGGTGTGCGCCGACGGCCGGGTGCTGATCATCGACGCACAATGCTCGCTGTATCGCGACGAGAGCGGAGCGGTCCAGGCGATCGTGGAGGCGTGTACCGACATCACCGAGCGCAAGCAGGCGGAAGAGCACCTACGGCAAAGCGAGGCCTTCGCCCAGCGGATCCTCGAAGCATCGCTTAATGGGCTCTACATCTATGATCTCGAGCAGGGGCATAATATCTATATCAACCCCCAGTACTCGCGCTTAACTGGCTACAGTCAGCAGCAGCAGGAAGCGACGAGCAAGAGCGCCTTTGAAGCGCTCTTCCATCCGGACGATTCCGCGCGGATCGCGGAACATATCGAGCGAGTCGCACACGCCAAGGACGGCGAGACATTGGAAGTCGAGTACCGCTTTAAAACTGCAGACAGCCGCTGGATCTGGTGTCTGTCCCGTGACACCGTCTTCCTGCGCGACAGTTGTGGCAAGGTCGAACAGCTCATCGGCTCTTTCCTAGATGTTACAGAGCGTCGAGCTGCCAGCGATGCTCTCCAGGAGAGCGAACGCCGCTACCGCGAACTGGTGCAGAGCGCCAACAGCGCCATCATCCGCTGGGCTCGTGATGGCACCATCACCTTCTTCAACGAGTTCGCCCAGCAATTCTTCGGCTGGACCGCCGAGGAAGTCGTCGGCAAATGTCACATCAGCATCCTGGTTCCGGGCCAGGAATCCAGCGGGACTGATCTCAGCGGGCTGGTCCAAGACATCCTGACGTACCCGGAACGCTACCGCAACAACGTCAACGAAAACCTCTGCCGCGATGGCCGCCGAGTCTGGATGACCTGGACCAACAAGGCGTTACGTGATACGCAAGGTGAGTTGAACGAGATCCTCGCCGTCGGCAGCGACATTACCGAGCGCATCCAAGCGCGCCAGGAAATCGATCGTCTCAACGCCGATCTGGAGCGGCGCGTGACCGATCGTACCACCGAGCTAGCCCAAGAACGCGCCCGGGCCGAGACCGCCACGCGGGCCAAAAGCACCTTCCTGGCCAATATGAGCCACGAGATCCGCACTCCCATGAACGCCATTCTGGGTTTGACCCATCTGCTACAGCGCGAGACGCCCACGCCAGCCCAAAAGGAGCGGCTGGGTAAGATCGAAATCGCTGCTCAGCACCTCCTGACCGTCATCAATGACGTCTTGGATCTCTCCAAGATCGAAGCCGGAAAGATGCAGCTGGAACCCGTCGATTTCGCTCTGGAAGAGATGCTGGACCAGGTGCGTTCTCTGATCTTGTTGGAAGCCGACGCCAAGGGACTCGAAGTCCTCCTGGTGACCGACGGAGTGCCATCCTGGCTGCGCGGGGATAGCAATCGGTTGCGTCAGGCGTTGCTCAACTATGCCGGCAACGCGGTCAAGTTCACCGAGCGGGGCCGCATCGTCTTGCGTGCCCGGCTGCTGGAGGAACAAGGCACGCGCTTGTATCTGCGCCTCGAGGTCGAGGACACCGGGATCGGTATTCCTGCCGACGCGGTGGGTGGACTCTTCCGCTCCTTCGAGCAGGCGGATGCCTCCACCACCCGCTGCTATGGCGGTACCGGTTTGGGGCTGGCGATCACTCGTCACTTGGCCGAACAGATGGGCGGCAAGGCTGGTGTCGAAAGCACACCGGGCAAGGGCAGCCTCTTTTGGTTGACCGCCTGGCTCGAACATGGCCAAGGGTGCAAACCGGCGCGGCCAAGCCCGCCGAAAGCGGCTGAGGCCGAGTTGCGCCGACTCCATACCGGAGTCAGGATCCTGCTAGCGGAAGATAACCCTATCAATCGAGAGGTTGCCCTGGAACTGCTGAGCTCCACTGGGCTCATAGTGGAGACTGCCGAAGACGGTGTCGAAGCCGTGGAGAAGGCCGGCACGCGTGACTATGCGTTGATCCTGATGGACGTACAGATGCCCCGCATGGACGGTTTGGCCGCGACACGAGCCATACGCGCGCTGCCCGGGTGGGCTGAACGCCCCATCCTCGCGATGACCGCCAATGCCTTCAGTGAGGACCGCCAGGCCTGTCTTGCGGTTGGCATGCAGGATTTCGTCGCCAAACCCGTGGAACCGGCGGTCCTCTATGCGGCACTGCTGCTGTGGCTGTCACGGGAACCGAAGGCTGAACCCTGCCAGCCAGTCGAACCCTCGAGCGCCCCAAGCGCACAACTCGCCGCAAGTGGCCTCGATCGACTGGCGATGCTGCCCGGCTTCGACCTGAACCGCGGACTCGCGATGATGAGTGGCAAAACAGCTAAATATGTAGCACTCATACGGCGCTTTGTCCTCAACTACGGCGAAACTCCCGAACGCTTGACCACATACCTGCACACGAGCGATAGGGAAGCGGCGCACCACCTTGTCCATGACCTGAAAGGCGCTGCGGGCACCCTTGGTGCGACGGCATTGGCAGAGGCTGCGAGCCGTCTCGATACCATGTTACGTGACGCGCAGGGTTTGGGCGCAGCACCGTGGGAGGCTTTAATTCAACAGATGAGACAAGCGTTCGTGGATCTGTCGAGAGCATTGCCGAGCACCAATGGCGACTTGATAACCACTGACGCCCCTGAGGCAATGACCGCATCCGATCTCCTGGAATCGCTCACCATACTGCTCACTGAGTCCAATCCAGCCGCGCGGGAACTCTGCGACAGACAGGCTTCAAAGCTCCGCGAAATCCTAGGGAATGGCTTTGAACTCCTCATTGAACAGATCGATGCATACGATTTTGACGCTGCACTGGCGCTCGTTCAGACCGAGTGCCCGCAGGATGTAAGGTCGTTTGATCGTCAAGTGACACAAGGTCGATCGGGTCAAGGCAATTGACGGCAACGGCCAACGGATCCGGTTCCCATGCGTGCGCTCGGCGAGCGCTCCCCCTGGCAGAATAGATGTGTATGCCGCAGCAATGCGGCTTCGGCCTGCGAAGAGCTAACACTCAAGCCGGGTCTTTGAGTACCTCTTCCAAGGTCGCACACTCCAGGACGCGATCGGCCCAGACCTCGAGCTCATCCTCGCTCGCCTGCTCAAGATGCGCTTCGGCCCAGGGCGGTAGTACACCAAAGCGTCGAACCAACTGCCGGCGCAGCAGCTTGGCCTCGCCCTCCGAGACACCCTGTTGTTTCCACTCCTCGGTCCAGATTTTCACCCGTTCGGCCAACATGGCACGCATCTCCTGAAGATCGTTGACGTTTGGTAGTTCGGCGCCTGGAACCCGAGCCGGCAGCAGAACACGCTTGAGCCAGACCAGCGCACCTGGCCGCGCTGCTCGCAACGCTCATCCTGCTCGCCTTCCTCGCCCATACGGTGCTTGATCTGCTTGACCCACGATACCGCGCGGTGCGCCAACACCTGCCCTCGCGGCGAACCTTCTTCGAGCACTTGCGCGCGCTTACGCACGACATGCTGTTCACCTCCTGGGAGCACCTGTTCGACTTCATGCTCGAGGCACTCGAGCCCGCCAAACCCCCGCCGACTCGTCGCTCACGCTGTTGGAATGCCCTGGCCGATCCGGTGAATTCCGCCGAAACCCTCCGATCCGGTGATGCATGCGATGGCTTTTCAGGCGAATCCGTCGGCGAGACGGTGGGGATCGAAAACGGACGGATGTTGTACAACGTCGTCGATTTAAACCTCACCTGGCGCGATGCTCGCGTGGCCTGATGCCGCGCACCCGCCTGAAGGCGAGGATCAACGCGTAGGGTGTGCCGTAGCCGACCCGCGCGGCCACCGAGTCCACCGTCGCATTCGGCACGCTCAGCAGCGAAAACGCGCAACCATCGCCCGCAGCTCGCCCGCAAGCTCCTCGAGCTCTTGGGCCGTCTCAGCCGTAGCACGTGTGGATGCACTGGTCTCTTCAACCATTTGAGCAATTTGCTCGACCTTTTGGGCGATATTGTTGCTGGCACTGCTTTGCTCGCGGGTGGCGTCGGCGACCTCACGAATGCGCGCGAGCGCGGCTTCCGCGCCTTCCTTGATCTGACGCAGCACGCTTGCCGCACCGTCGGCCGCCTCTACGCCTCGCTCAACTTGTGGCAAGGCGGTGTCCATGACCTCGACCACGGTGCCTGTATCCGACTGGATGCCTGCAATCATCTCTTCGATTTCGACGGTGGCCGACGAGGTGCGCCCGGCGAGCTCACGCACCTCGTCCGCTACCACGGCGAAGCCGCGTCCCTGCTCACCGGCGCGTGCGGCTTCGATGGCGGCATTGAGTGCGAGCAGATTGGTTTGACCGGCGATGTCCTTGATGACGTTCGTAATCGAGGAGATCTGTTTGGCCCGGTCTTCGAGCTTCCGAACACGTTCTGATGCGTCCTGTACGGTCGAGGCGATCTCCTTGATCTGACTGCTCGCCATTTGTACTTGCGCAGTGCCCTCCTCGGCGAGCGTCGCCGATGTGTCGGCGCCGCTTTCGGTTTCTCTCGCACTCTCGGAAATATGACTGATACTGGCGGTCATCTGCTCGATCGCGGCGGCCATGGTCGCTGTTGCGTCCGACTGTTGCTGGGCCGCGTCGGCGACTTCCCGCGAGTTCGTGGTGATCTGGCCACCGCTCTCGGCCAGGCGACGCGAGCGATCGCCGAGCTCTTGAACCATGGCCCGGATAGAAGCGGCCATTAGGCCGATCGCCTCGAGCATGCTACCCTTCGGCGCCGCTCCCGCATTCACGGTGAGATCGCCGTCAGCAATTCGATGAAGGATATCGTGGACGCTATTCAAACGGCCGCCGAGCACGGCGCGCACCTGTTGCTGGCCAAGCCAGATCAGGACCGCAACCAAGGCGACTACGAGCAGTAGCGCCCCGACGAAGGCATTCTTCGCGGTTGTCAGCTGCCCCTCGGCTGCGGCTACCGCTCGGGCGGTGCGCTTCTCCATCAAGACGTAAAATTCGTCCAAAGGCCTCATGATATCGGCCTTGTAGATGTGATACTGCTTGCTGTGCAGAAGCTCCCGGGCCAGTTGGGTGTCAGGCTCGCGGCGCACGTTGTAGTTTCCCGAAGCATCCGCGAACAGCCCCTTGACGGCTTTCATCGCACGCACTTCCAAGCCGACCAACCCATCGGAGTTGGCCTGAGCCTCTGCAAGCTTGGCGAATTCCTCCTCGGTGAAGCCGTTCTCGCGCATCAATTCCTGCAAAGGCATGGTGACGTCGCTGTCTGGACGAGGCTTAGGATCGCCAGCGGCAACGAAATCCCAATAGACCCGGTAATAGCTTTTCGGGCGCGGCGCCTCTCCGTTCCTAATGGCGAGAATGCTCAGATATTGCTGCTCGTAGGCGGGATCGCCGGTGACAACATAAGTGCGCGCAAGCCGAGTCAAGTCGTCGGAGCTTTGCCTGAGCTCGCTCGCCAGGCGATAGGAGCGAATCTGACGCGCATTGGCCTCCGAAAGCTGAGTAGCAGCGTTGTTGAACATAAGAAATGCGTAAGCAACGCCGAGCAGGGCGAGTCCCACGAGTGCGACCGTGCCAAGCGTCAAGATTCTTCGTGTACGAGCGCTCATGCGTATGCGTCTCCATCGTAGCGCTGTTGTCCAGGGAGTCGGTTCAACCGACATCGTGCCAAAAAAGCAAAGACGCGGAACGCGATATAGGTCTCGATCTTGAGGGTATCTACACCGTCATGCCACTGAGCACATCAGAGGAAAAGCCTCGAAGGCGTTTGGTAGATGTCGATTGAGACTAGCTACGACCGGTCAGGTGATCCTGGAGCCAGTCGCCGCAGCTGCACCAACTCATCGGTCAACGTGCGCACGCGCAGATGCACGAGTCATAGCGAACCCACACGGGTTCGCCAGGCTGTTCGGTCTCGCACCAAGCCAACGAATTTCATGGCTACGTGCGCAACCGTACCGACCGCTCTCGGTCCTGTGCCTATTCTTCCTGGTGGGGTCGGCTATCGCATTCCATGTGCGCGGGCATCGATCGATGCATTTCACGCTGGCCCTGGACTCATTGGCATGACGCTGCATGCATGAACATCCTCTGGCCGAGGATGCGCAGGCGGGGGATGTCCGTCATGTCCTCTTCCCCTTGCCACCAGAGGACACAGGTTCGATGAATGAAAACGATAAGTTGGAAGCGCTTCGCCGCTCCCTCCTGGCGGCCGAACTCGATGATGGCGAAACGCAGGCGCTCGCGGACCGGATGGGTGTGACGACGCTGTGCGATGGTGAGGTGCTGGTCGCCGAAGGGGATCTGTGCCAGACCCTGTTCCTGCAAGCGGCGGGTGCCATGCAATGCTATCGGGACCAGGCTGGCGGTAAAGAGGACATCCTCTACCAGATGCACGTCGGTGAATGCGTGGGGACACGTAGCTTCATCGACGGTTCGGCGTATGTCTTTGGGCTGCGCTCGGTCGGTGACAGCAGGGTTATGACCTTGGAGTCCGCCGCCTTGGAGGCCATGGAGGACGATCATCCCCGTTTACTCTACAAAGTGATGCGTGCCTTCGTGCTCATCACCCACGCAACATTGGCGCGCCTGCGCCTCGAAGACGCCGAGCTGCGTAATTATTTGTGGGCGTCCGGTGGGCGCTATTGAGTGCGCGATGACAACGTCTGCACCAGAAACCGAAACTGCATCAAACAGCGCCACCGAACACTGAACCTACACCGGCCGTGATGGCCATCGCCAGCGCTCCCCAGAAGGTGACCCGCGAGGCGCCGACCAGCATGCTGGCACCACCAACCCGAGCGGCGATGGCGCCCAACAGGGCGAGGAAGGC
This sequence comes from Thiorhodococcus drewsii AZ1, assembly GCF_000224065.1. GTDB lineage: Bacteria > Pseudomonadota > Gammaproteobacteria > Chromatiales > Chromatiaceae > Imhoffiella > Imhoffiella drewsii. Next base: position 7,127 of record NZ_AFWT01000033.1, on the reverse strand, counting down.
GAGAGAGGCACCCGACACCCAGGGAATCAGGATGTGCTCGGGTGCCACTGCCGTGACGGCCAGCGGCAGCGCCGCGCCGACCGCGAAACTGGCGGCCGACGCCAGGGCGGCCTGAATCGGCCGTGCGCTGAGGGTCTCGGAGATGCCGAGCTCGTCGCGCGCATGGGCGGCGAGGGCATCGTGCGCCATCAGTTGCTCCGCCACTTGCGCTGCAAGGTTCGGCTCAAGTCCCCGGTTGACATAGATGGCCGCGAGTTCACGGCGTTCGGCGGGTGGATTCTGCTCCAACTCCGTGCGCTCGCGCGCCAGGTCGGCCTTCTCGGTGTCGGCCTGTGAATGGACCGAGACATACTCGCCAGCGGCCATCGACATGGCGCCGGCCACCAAACCCGCAACCCCGGTCAGCAGAATGTCGGCGTGACTGGCATTGGCCGCCGCCACGCCGACCAGCAGACTGGCGGTCGAGACGATGCCGTCGTTCGCACCGAGCACGGCGGCCCGCAGCCAGCCGATGCGGTCCGTGCGGTGGCGTTCCTTGTGGTGTCGCGACCCTGTCATGGCGTCGCGATCAGGCCGCGTGCCTGGTGACCCAGGCGACATAGCGGTCCATCCAGCCCTGCAGGAAATCTCGGCTGTCCACGCCGATGTTGCCGGCCTCATCGAACAACCCGTCCTTGGCCTGGATGAAGGCTTCCGGTTGGCCCAGGGTTGGCACATCCAGATAGGCGAGAATGTTGCGCAGATGCTGTTGCGCCAGGGCGGTGCCCATGGCGCCGACCGAGACGCCCAGCACCCCAGCCGGTTTGCCCGCCCAAGCGCTCTGACCATAGGGGCGCGAGGCATGATCGATCGCGTTCTTGAGCACGCCGGGGATCGAACGGTTGTATTCGGGCGTGACGAACAGCAGACCCTGAGCCGCCGCGATCTCGGTCTTCAGCCGCGTGACGGACGCGGCCGGGCTCGCGTCATCGTCCTGGTTGTAAAGCGGTAGGTCGCCGATCTGCACCTGGCTGAATGAAAACGACGGTGGCGCCAGTTTCGCGATGGCATCCGCCAGCTTGCGGTTGAAGGAATCGCGGCGAAGGCTGCCGACAATGACGGCAATTTGGTAGTGGCTCATAGCGGTTTCCTGTGATAGTGACAGCATTCGTTCCACAGCTCGATCGTGCGCTGATCCGGATGGTGTGCGTCGCAGCCTAGCATGCTGATCGACGCCGGGTGCAGGGTGAAATGCTGGCCTTCGACCAGCGCCAGGCCGATCCAACGCACGGCGAGGGCCGCGCCGAACTGACCATACGAGAAGAGCGCGACCGTGCCCTGCATCGTACTCAGCCGCGCAATGAGCCGGTCGGCGCGGGCGCAGACATCTGAGCGATCGCTGCGGGGCAGATTTGAGGTTCTTTTCGTTGCACAATCGCTGTCATCTGGGTGTGATTCCGGTATGGTTTAGTCACGCTGAAAACACTCCACTCGCCCCTGATGGCCGACCACGATCCATCCTACAAGCTCCTGTTTTCGCATCGCGACCTGGTGGCGGACCTGATCCGTGGCTTCGTGCAGGAGGACTGGGTCGAGCAGTTGGACTTCACCACACTGCAACGCGTCAGCGAGATTGGAATCAGTCACGACCTGCGCGAGCGCGAGGACGACATGATCTGGCGGCTGCGCTGGGGCGATCGCTGGGTCTACGTCTATCTGCTGCTGGAGTTCCAGTCGACGGTCGATCGCTTCATGACGGTGCGGCTCTTGACCTATGTCGGACTGCTCTATCAGGATCTGGCCGCAGCCGGCGAGATCCCGGCCGGCGACCCGCTGCCGCCGGTCCTGCCGATCGTCCTCTACAATGGTGAGAAGTCCTGGTGGGCCAAGACGAGTCTCGATGAGCTGATCGAGCCGGACCTTCCCCAGCAACTGCGCCGCTGGCAACCGCAGTTCCGATACCTGCTGCTGGACGAGCAGCGGCTCGCGGACACCGCGCTGGCCGGGCAGCGCAATATCGCCGCCGCCCTGTTCCGACTCGAGAACAGTCGCCGCCCCGAGGATATCGAGCGGGTGCTGGCGAGTCTGATCGAGTGGCTGGCCGCCCCCGAGCAGGATAGCCTGCGCCGTGCCTTCGTGGTCTGGCTCAAGCGCGTGCTGCTACCGGCGCGGGTTCCAGGCGCCGAGCTACCGAACGTCAACGATCTTCAGGAGATGCGTGCCATGTTGGCCGAACGGGTGAAGACCTGGACCGAGGAGTGGAAACAACAGGGTGTCTCGGAGGGCGAGGCCAAGCTATTGCGCCGGTTGCTGATCCGGCGCTTCGGTGCACTGCCGGCCTGGGCCGAGGCGCACCTCGAGCAGGCGGGCGAGGACGCGCTCGAGGTCTGGGCCGATCGCGTCCTAGAGTGTGCGACCCTGGAAGAGATACTCAAGGACCCGACTTAAGGATCAGCTCTTCGCAGGCACCCATGAATAGACTTCCGAGACGCGCCCAGCCTTCGCTGAGCGCCTGCCTCGTCTTCAGCACTCAATGTGCTCGGCAATGTCGAGAGCGTCATCCACCTCCACTCCAAGGTAGCGCACGGTGCTTTCGATTTTCCGATGCCCGAGGAGCAACTGGACGGCCCGCAAGTTCTTGGTCTGTCGATAGATCAACGTCGCCTTGGTCCGGCGCAACGAGTGCGTTCCGTACTCCTGGGGATCACCTCCCATGAGCTCGATCCACTGCTTCACGATGCGCGCGTACTGACGGGCGGACACGTGTGGCGAACCACTTTGCCGACTCGGGAAGAGAAAGTCTGTGGAGGACAACGTCGCTTTCTTGATCCAATCCTCCACGGCCTCGCGCGTCTGCTCCGTCAGCTCGAAGCGCACGGGCTCCTGAGTCTTGTGCTGAACAACGCTCGCCCGGGAGACAACATGATTGCCATGGGCGATGTCGCGGACCCGCAGACTGACCAGATCGCACCCGCGCAGCTTGCTGTCGATTGCCAGGTTGAACAACGCCAGTTCCCGCGTCTTCCCTGCCATGCGAAGCTGCGTTCGGACGGTCCAGATCTCGTGCAGCTTCAACGGCGGCTTCTGGCCAATCAGCTTGCCCTTGTTCCACGGCTCATGTGCTGCTTGGGATGTTGTCGTGTTGGTCTTCATCGTCTGTTTCCTCATTTTCAGGAAGGGAAACAGAAGCATGGTCGGCGGTTGACGAAGCGGCTCGGCCTGAAAGCAGTCACTGCTGGGTGACTGATCTGGGGCAGTAGGGTCCCAGTATCGGTCACCCGGCCTTCCGGGCTATCTGTCAGCTCCATCCTGACAGCTATCACTCCGGTTTGGCACTGAAACGACAGGATTCTGCTGGAGAGCGGTCACCAAATTGGCGTCTGCGGCGTGAACCATGCATTTTCATGGAATAATCGCGAAGTCAGACGGTTGACGGTCAACGTGAGGTCGTCGACGTTGAGGCGCTAAGCGAGGGTTATTCGAAACGCTCATCCCTATTACCCTCGCGTTCGCGCTCGAAGGCGATTTCATCCTGCAACGTCCTTTCGATCTCGAGTGCAGCTCCGGCAACCCATACATCTTCATCATCGAGGAATGGCAGTATGAGAGACCGTCGCTCCTCAAGGAGGTCCGCCCGTGAGCCAAAGCTGTTGGGGCGAAACTGTGGTGCCAGCGCTTCTAGGACTGCTGAACGATCCGGTGCCTCTTGCAGGAGTGAAAGCGTTGTCTGGGAAAAATTGGCAATCCCATCGACTTTCTCGAATGCAGTGACAACAGTAGCTAGTCGTGGAAAGCGCGTCTCGGGGGCTGCGTGTGCCCAGTCCAACAGGATCGCTGTCGGCACTTTGCTGAGTGGGTTGTTGCGGTCGAGGTGGCCAGAAGAGCTCATCCATTGAAGCCATCTGGGATCATCGCGGCCGCCAAGCCAGCAATCGAGTACGGTCAGCGGATGCAGCTCAAGTAGAATCGAGACCAAAGGCCGCAGGGTGCGCCAGTCTCTGTAGCGGTCAGTCGTCATCTCCAAGATGCGTCGACTGGCCTGGTGCGCATCCTGGACTCCTTCCTCACCGGGCAGACAAACCTTCGCGATCTCGGTGAGGTGGTAGATCGCCGTGTCGTCCTGTTGATCGAGCGGATGCTCTCTAAGAAGTTTCCGGCCACATTCAAGTAACGATGTATCCCATGACAGTTCGTCTTCATGCTTATGGCGAAAGTGGTGGCATAAAATGTTCCCGGCGATCGCGAGCCCATCCGTCGAGCTTGCGATGCTCAGAATGAGGCGAGCCAAATCCTCAGCAGGGATGTTCTCTGTTGTCCTGCCGAAGACGAGCCCCCAATAGGCTCGTGGTTGGGCTAGACCACCCTCAGCGGACTCAATGAGACGCCGAACCGCGCCTCCCTCGATACCAGCCTGCAACTGCAGAAAAGGGAAGACTGGACCGAGCACAGGATCGGAGACCGCCTCGTCGAGGAAGCGTTCGACGCTGGTCCTGTCCATCTCGGCACTCTTCCGAAGAAAGCCCCCCATTAGTGCTGAGTTTCTGCTGTCTTGTTTGCTTGCGCCGTAGCGCTCGACGAGAGAGGCCCATCCTTCCGAGATAGCCGCAACCGCCTCTGCGTATCCTTCCCCGACCCAGCTCGCTTGATGAGCCGCTGGACTGAATAGGTCGTTCCAGACAGAGGCCGGGAAGTCCTGTGTCTCTGCGATCTCTCGTCCCAACTGTCTCGCCTCTTCGACGGCTGCCTCAGACGCTTGCGCATATCCATCAGCGTCATCGCCATGCTCGGTATCGAGGATCTTGTGAAGTGGCTGCATCACATAGGCCCGGAACCGCGCCCATCGGTCGGTTGGCACCAAACGCTCTTCCAGCTTTCGCAGCCGATCGAGCAAAGTCGCATCCATTCGATCGGCATCCAAGGCGATGGTATGCCTGACGGCCAGCCAGCCTTCTGGCCAATAGTCTTGAGCGTTGATTTCCTGGGCGAGCGCTTCAAGCTCGTCGAACAGGGCTTCAAAGCACCAGAGATCCCTGAAGTGATCGGCAATAGCCTTGCGCGCTTCGGCGCGACGCGGTGAATCCGCGAAGGCTAATCGCTTGGCGATCGCAAGTGCACCCAAGTACCAGTCGCGACGCTCGGTCGCGTCGGCTGGCTGCCATCCCTCGTCGATTGGGTATCCGCCGAAACCGCAGTCGACGCTTCCCGAGAAATATCCGCTCCTCAACATCCCGCGAAGGGCGATCATCCCGAGCTCTTGAGCGGGCTCGTCTGCGCTGAAGAGCAGCTCTTCGAGAGCAGCCAGACGCTGCGAGGCATCGGCCTTCGTCCCCGATAGTCTCAACCAGAACAGTTCCTCGAGCTGGTTGGCGTTCGTTAGCGCTCCATGCGTATCGCGCCCAGCCCAAACAAAGCGGACCAAGACGCGAACCGCGGTCTGGAACAGTTCCGGGAACCAGGCGATCTTTCGTAGCAAGAACACCCACGGCTTGCAGTGCCAACAACTTTGTGGGCCAAGCTCATCAAGGCTGGCGTTCATCGTGAACTGGTCGAAGGCGCTTAGAACCGCAGTAGGGTTCACGGCGGCCATGTATTCGATCAAGTCATGGCGAGGGTCGATGCTCGACGAGGCGATCTCCCGGAGCCGGACCAGCGGTCCAGTGGCGCTCAGCCACGCCTCTGCAATTCGGCGCGCCTCAGGGGAGTCGTGCAAATAACTCAGTCGATGCGCGAACGACCTAAGCAAGCGTGGGTTACCGTAAGACCAGAATCGATCGGCAATTCCGAGCGCTGGCTGGTTCTCTAGGGCACGCTTTGCGAGCCAGTTCGCAAGCGGCTGGGGCAGGATTGCCCGCCAGCGTCCGCGACATTGGATGATGTCGCGGCGTTTCAGTTCGGCGACCGACCGGTACAGCGTCCTTGAATCGAGCCCGGCGAGGCCAGCGAGCAGGGTGATTTCCGTCTGATCGCTATCCAGGGTTTCACCGTCGAACGAGTAGACCAAGGCCAATGCCTCAGCTGCCTGAAGGAGCCCTGCATCGGCTTGATTCCTTTGATGGAACAACCGGCGGAACATGCCTTCATTTCCCAGATCGGCCAGGTTGGTATCCGGTGAGACGGAGTGGGCGATCAGCAAAGCGACCCGTGCATTGCCGCCGGAAAAAACGGCGATGCGCCACCGAACAGGCTCGGGAAGAGCAGGATACCGTTGGTCAAGCAACCCTTTGATGACCGATTCGGATGCGTTCAATAAGCGAAATACATCCGTTCCTTCCGTTATGTCGTCTTGGATGTCCAAGTCGACCGTGATGAGACTCAGGACGGGGCTCGACTGGCACTGCTGTGCGATGGCATCGTGGGTCGCGCTGGGGCAGTTGTCCATCAAGAGGATGGCGCGCCGGCCCTCGGCTGTGAGCTGCGTGGCAAGCTGGCTGGGCCGTGGCTCCGGAGACTCGTGCCCGATATCGGCGTAGATGGCGAGCGAGGGATCGAGCGGCTGCTCGCCGATGTTTGGATCGAAGAGCGCTTCGAGCAGGCGCGTCTTTCCGGTTCCGGAAAGGCCGGTCAGCCTGACGATACCGCCAGGAGCGGCGAGTCTAGAGCGCAAGCGAGTGATTCCGTCGATGATCGAGATCATCCCGTCTTGCGGATGCGTTTGATCCCTCAGCCGGGCGGTCTCATCGATGATGTATACGCTATTCGCGTCGTCGGGCGCGTGCGACCAGTTGCCGTAAGGGCGCCATCCTGCAAGCGTTTGACCGAGCTGCTGTCTGACCCACAAGACCTCCCCTGGATACTCGTTGACCCAATCGGCCATACGCGTGCGGTCGTAGAAATCGGTATGGAGATCATCGGGACTGGGAAGATCAGCAATCGCGTCGCGCATCGCCTGGCGTCGAGCGGCAAGTCCTGTAGTGGTTCAATGAAAACGGACACCTTGCCAAGCGGCATAATGCCGACCGAAAGCGAGGTGAAGCATGGCGAAGCAAAGCAGACGTCAGTACACAGAAGATTTCAAGCGTGAAGCAGTCAAGCTCGTGGAGGAGCAAGGGCGCGGGGTCGCGGAGGTGGCCCGTAGTCTCGGCGTGCACCGCAGTCAGATCGAGCGCTGGCGAATCCAGTATGGGCGAGGTCTCATCCTCGGCCGGAGC